>CAYYWX010000059.1:0-24051 GCA_964475405.1 uncultured Verrucomicrobiota bacterium | reverse complement strand
GGCCTTGATCAATTCGCCCGCCGCCCCAAGGATGGCGCGCAGTTGCATTTCGGTGACTTCCGGATAGGTGATGCCCAGACGCACGCCGCGATGACCCATCATCGGGTTGGATTCGTGCAGTTGCTCGCCGCGCTGGCGGATATCAGCGGCGCTGATCCCGAGACTGCGGGCCAGGTCCTCCTGCTTGGCGGGATCCTGCGGCACGAACTCGTGCAGCGGCGGATCCAGCATGCGGATCGTGACCGGCAGGCCTTCCATCGCCTCCAGGGTCGCCTTGATCGAGGCCTTCACGAACGGGAACAGTTCGTCCAGGGCTTTCCGGCGTTCCTCGGTTGTCCGGCTCAGGATCATCTTGCGCAGGATGAAGAGCGGTTGGTCGCTGCCCTTGCCGTAGAACATATGCTCGGTGCGGAACAATCCGATGCCTTCGGCGCCGAATTCGCGCGCGTTTTTCGCGTCGGCCGGCGTGTCGGCATTGGCCCGCACGCCCATCTTGCGGTATTTGTCGGCCATGGCCATGAATTTCTTGAAGCGCGGATTTTCCGTGGCGCTGATCATCGCCAGTTTGCCTTCATAGACATAGCCCTTGGTCCCGTTGAGGGTGACAAAATCGCCTTCGCTCAGGACCTTGTCGCCGATGGTCATTTTCTTGCAGACCGCGTCAACGTGCATGCTGCTCGCGCCGACGATGCAGCATTTGCCCCAGCCGCGCGCAACGAGCGCGGCGTGACTGGTCATGCCTCCGCGCGCGGTCAGGATGCCTTCCGCGGCGCGCATGCCCTCGATGTCTTCCGGGTTGGTTTCCTCGCGCAGCAGAATGACCTTCTTGCCGTTCTTTGCCCATTCCACCGCCGCGGCGGCGGTGAACACGATTTGTCCGAAGGCGCCGCCCGGGCCGGCCGGCAATCCGCGCGCCAGTATCTTGGCCTGTTTTTCGGCGCTCGGGTCGACGATCGGGTGCAGGAGTTCGTCCAGCTGGGCCGGCGTGAGGCGCATGACGGCTTCCTTGTCGCTGATAAGTTTCTCGGCCACCATGTCCATCGCCATGTTGAGCGCGGCCGTGCCGGTGCGCTTGCCGACGCGGCACTGGAGCATGTAAAGCTTGCCTTCCTGGATGGTGAATTCAATGTCCTGCATGTCCCGGTAATGTTTTTCCAGTTTTTTCTGGATCGCGTCCAGCTCGGCATAGACGCGCGGCATGGCTTTTTCAAGCGAGACAAGGGCGGCGTTGTGTTCCGACTTGGTCGATTCGTTCAGCGGGCTGGGGGTGCGGATGCCGGCGACGACGTCCTCGCCCTGGGCGTTGATCAGCCATTCGCCGTAAAATTTGTGCTCGCCGGTGGCCGGGTTGCGGCTGAAAGCCACGCCGGTGGCCGAAGTGTCGCCCATGTTGCCGAAGACCATTGATTGCACGTTGACCGCGGTGCCCCAGTCATCCGGGATTCCTTCAATCCTCCGGTAGGAATTGGCGCGTTTGCCGTTCCAGCTTTTGAACACGGCGCCGATCCCGCCCCACAACTGGGCCATGGGCTCGTCGGGAAATTCCTTGCCGAGCACGACGCGGATGCGCGTTTTGAAATCATCGCAAAGTTTCTGCAAATCGCCGGTGGAGAGGTCGGTGTCCTTCTGGTAGCCCTTTGATTTTTTCATTTCCTGGAGCAGGCCGTCGAGCTGGACCCGGATGCCCTTGCCTTCCGCCGGCTCGATTCCCTCGGCCTTTTCCATGACGACGTCGGAATACATCATGATCAGGCGGCGGTAGGAGTCATAAACAAACCGTTCGTTCCCGGTCTTGGCGACCAGGCCGGGAATGGTGCGGGTGCAAAGCCCGACGTTCAGGACCGTTTCCATCATTCCGGGCATCGACTTGCGCGCGCCCGAGCGGCAGGAAACCAGGAGCGGGTTCTGCGCGTCGCCGAATTTCATGCCCATTTGCTGTTCGGTCCTGGCGAGGGCCGCCTCAACCGTCGGCTTGAGCGAGGCCGGGAATTTCATTTTGTTCTTGAAATAATCGACGCAGCACTCGGTGGTGATCGTGAACCCGGCCGGCACCGGCAGGCCGAGAAGGCACATTTCCGCCAGGTTCGCGCCCTTTCCTCCTAGGAGGTTTTTCATCTTGGCGTCGCCTTCGGTGCATTTCCTGGTTCCGAACAAATAGACGTATTTTTTGTTCTTGCCGCTCGCGTTCGTTTTCTTGGATGCCATGTCGATCTCCTTAATCTGCAGGGTTTGAATTGCTATGAAAAAAACTTCTGCAGATTAACACAGGAAGGGAGAATGTCAATGGCAGAACGGATTATTTTGGAAAAAAATCTTGACGGCGCTTTGGGGAGGAAATCAGATCACGGAAAAGGGGTCAGAAATCCGAGAATCTTGGTATTTTCGTCTTGATGCGGGAGGGGCTGGGGCACAAAGAACGATAGCGTATATATTGTGCCGGCTCTAAAACATACAACATATATATTGTTTGGCATTGATGCCGTCTGTCCTCCGTCATCTTTTCGTCCTGTCTCCGGCCTGGTGTCCGGCGTCCAGCCTCCGCCGGCGGTTTCAAAAGCGGCCGGGCTTGTAGAGCGTGGCAATGATCCGGAACTGGATCGTCTACAAAAAAAATTGGAAAGAATACCAAGATTCTCGGACCGCCCCCTTTCTCTTAACCCGTGCTTCTGTCGTCGTGCGACCAGAAAAAATGACTTTTCATTTTCTCAATTACAGCGTAGATTACTCCTGTGAAACCATCCGTTTATGTTGAGACTTCGGTAATCAGCTACCTGACAGGTCATCCCTCCAGGGACGTGATTGTCGCCGGTCGCCAAGCCATTACAATCGAGTGGTGGGGCACATGCCGTAAGCGATTCGATATATTTGTTTCTGCGTTGATCGTAACGGAAGCGGAAGACGGCGACGCGACGGCCGTGCAGAGGAGACTCGTCGCCATCGAAGGGATTCCGGCCTTGAGCGTCAGCGACGAGGCCAAAACTCTGGCGAGTCAGATGGTTACCGGTGGACCAATGCCAAAGGAATACCCGGAAGATGCCTTGCACATTGCTGTCTGCGCGTTAAACGGAATAGACTATCTTGTGACTTGGAATTGCACTCATCTGGCCAACGCAACCATCCGCAGACAGGTCGAGCGCTTTCTTGAGAAGGCAGGCTTTGCCTGCCCAGTTATCTGCACACCGGAAGAATTAATGGAGGCATGATTATGTTCAAAGACCCAATTGTAGAGGAGGTGCGTGCTGCGCGCCAACGGCACTCCGCACGCTTCCACCACGACTTGGAATCGATTGTTGCTGACCTCAAAAATAAGCAGCAGAACATGGATCGTCCAGTCGTTTCCCTATCTCCAAAGCGACCGATACGCAATGCGTCGTAAGGAGAAACAGGCGAAAGATGGCAATCTGGTGAAATGGACGGCCCCATCCTTCGGCATTGCTCAGGCCAGGCTGGCTAACAATTCATCGCTTCCAGGTGCCTGATCAAGGCCTGGGTGCCCAGGCGTCCGCCGCCGCCCAGTTTAAGTTCTTCATACAGTTTTTCGGCCAGTGCCAGGGCCGGCAAATCGAGCTTCATGCGCCTGGCCTCGTCCAGCGCGATCCGCAGGTCCTTGACAAAATGTTCAACATAGAAGCCGGGAGCGAAATCGTCCTTGATGATCCGCGGATAAAGGTTGGCCAGGCTCCAGGAAGCCGCGGCGCCGCCGCCGACGCTTGCCAGGACGGTTTCCGGGTCCAGTTTTGCTTTTCGCGCGTAAAGCAGGCCTTCGCACATGCCCATCATGGTCCCGGCGATCATTATCTGGTTGACCATCTTGGCGTGCTGTCCGGAGCCGGGCGCGCCCTGGTAAACGATCGTTTTGGCAAGGAGCTTGAAAACGGGCATGGCCCGTTCAAAGGCCGGCTTCAGGCCGCCGACCATGATGGAGAGCCGGGCTTCGCGCGCGCCGATATCGCCGCCGGAAACCGGCGCGTCAAGGCTGGCAATATCCTTCTTTCCGGCTTCTTCGAATATTTTCCGCGCCAGGCTCGGGCTGCTCGTCGTGAAATCAATGCAAAGCGTCTTGGGGCGCATGACCGGCAGGACGCCCTTTTTTCCAAGGAACACTTCCTCCACATCGGCCGGATACCCGACCATTGAGCAGACAATTTCCGCGCCAAGCGCGGTTTCTCCCGGGTTGTCCGCCCATCTGGCGCCCCGCGCGATCAGGGCGGAGGCCTTTTCCTTTGTCCTTGAGAAAACGGACAAATCATGGCCGGCCGACAGGAGATGCCCGGCCATTGACTGCCCCATCACGCCCGTTCCGATCCACGCGATTTTCATGATTGTTTCCTGAAGAGGGAATAATAGCAGCCGATAAACAAAATGAAATTATTATCTGGTTATTTGTAAAGACTCGCGTAGAATTGCCTTAAAAAAGGGGGTGAATTTATGTGTAAAACATGCGGCTGCAGACCAGTTAAGAAAGCCAAGAAGAAAAAATCCGGCAAAGGCAAGAAAAAATAAACCGGCCAACAGGTAATTTCACGGGCGGCAACCCGCCCGTGAAATTACTGCGCAATCAACTTCGCCAGCGTTTCCGCGAATTCCCGCGCCGCCTGCGGTCCCACGGCGGTGACAATCTTTCCGTCCACAACCACGTTGAGCTTGGTGAGCTGCGCGCCCTGGCCGGCCAGCTGGTCCTGTTCGGACGGGAAAACGGTCGCCTTCTTTCCTTTTAATACGCCGGCATTGGCAAGCGTCACCGGGGCGATGCAGATCGCGCCGAGGATCTTTCCCTTGGCCACGGCGTCGCGCGCGAGGGACTGGGCGGCGGGATTGTTGAAATATTCCGACGCGCCCGGGCCGCCGATGAAGACGATCGCGTCATAATCACCGGCCTTGGCCTCTCCGACCAGCAGGTCCGGATTCACCTGCCGGCCGAAAATCCCCTTTGCCGTTCCCTTGCGCGAGCAGGCCACCTTGACCGACGCGCCGAGCAAGGTCAACAGGCCATAAGGCTGGCCGAATTCCTCGTCCTGGAACCTTCCGGCGGCGATGATCATCAGGACGTTTTTTCCGCTCAGGTTTTCGGTCATAATTTTTTCCTCCCCGTAAATTGAAGTTCCGGTCATGGCGGCGATCAGGATGGCGGCAATGACAGTACGCATGGCTTTCATCCTTTTTCCTTGTCGTTTGTGAAATGCTGTGCCCCGGCGGCCGGACAGGTTGCTCCTTGACCTGCCGCATGACTGATATATTATAAAAGCGCGTTATTTTGGCAATCATAATTTAAAATTTGGAAGGCAGGAAAAATGCGAAAACGTAAAAGATATGTCCAGGTGGGAACGGGCGGCCGGGGCTGGATCTATACCGCGGCGCTGGCGAAGACCCTGCGCGCCGAATGCGAGCTGGTCGGGCTTTGCGATAACAACCGGGGCCGGCTGGAATTGTGCAACCGGCGCATAGTTGAAGAATTGCACGGCCGGCCGGTCCCGCTTTATCCGGACACGCAGTTTGATCGGATGATCAGGGAACAAAAGCCGGACGCGGTTGTGGTCACTTCCCGCGATTCAACCCACGACGCATACATTGTCCGCGCCATGCGGCTCGGCTGCGACGTCATCACCGAAAAGCCGATGACGATTGACGCGAAAAAATGCCAGCGGATCGTGGACGCGGCGAACAGGACCGGGCGGCAAATCGCGGTGACGTTCAACTGCCGCTACATGCCGCCGATGATGCAGGTCAAGCAACTGCTGATGAGCGGGGTCATCGGCAAAATCCTTTCGGTTGACCTGCATTGGATGCTGGATGTTGATCACGGCGCCTCCTATTTCCGCCGCTGGCACGCGGAGAAAAAATCATCCGGCGGCCTGCTGGTCCACAAGGCCACGCATCATTTTGATTTGGTCAACTGGTTCCTCTCCGCCAACCCGGTGGAAGTTTTTGCGATGGGCGCGCGCCGTTTTTACGGGAGCAAGAGCGGCATGGCCGGAAAACTCGGATTGAAGGGGCATGCCCGGCGCTGCCTGGAATGCCGCCGGCGCAAAAAATGCCGCTTTTTCTTTGACCTTAAAAAGAACAAAGACTGCAACGAAATGTATCTGGCCTGCGAAAAGTACGACGGTTATATCCGCGACCGCTGTGTGTTCGGCAAGGCGATTGACATCGAGGACACGATGAACCTTGTTGTCCGTTACGATTCGGGCGCATTTCTTTCCTATTCCCTCAACGCCTTTACACCGTGGGAAGGCTATCGTTTCGCCTTTAACGGCACGAAGGGCCGGCTGGAGTTTGACCATATCGGCCGGTCAATCGGCGGCGGCGACAAGGCGGTTGAATCCATCCCGGAGGGCGATTTTATCCGCCTTTATCCGCATTTCAAGCCGGCGGTGAATATCCCCGTCAAGCTGGGCGAGGGCTCGCACGGCGGCGGAGACTCTGCGCTCCTGGAGGATATCTTTTCCTCGCGTCCGCGCCGGGACAAACTCATGCGCGCGGCAAGTTATGCCGGCGGCGCGATGAGCGTCCTGATCGGCGCCGCCGCCAATATAAGCATGCGGACCGGCAAATCCGTCCGGCTTGACCGCCTCGTGCATGGATTGCCGAAACCGGAACTGCCGCCGATGATGGGATAGCCGTGCCTGGATTGATTCCTTCCCAAATTCTTGACGCGCGCCATTTCTTATGTCACCATCACGCTTTAAGGAAAACAAACCATGAAAACAATCAAACGGGCCCGCGAGATTATCGGCATTGAGATTAACGAGCTTTCCCGGGTCAGGCGCAGCCTTGACAAGCGCTTCAGCCGGTCGGCGCGGATAATTTTGGATAGCCTGGAACAGGGCGGCAAGATCGTCGTGACCGGCGTGGGCAAAAATTATTACATCGGCCAGAAAATTTCGGCCACATTTTCCAGCACCGGCTCGCCGAGCGTTGTCCTGCACCCCTCGCAGGCCATTCACGGCGACCTGGGAATCATCGGCAAGGAGGATGTCCTCCTCGCCTTGAGTTACAGCGGCGAGTCGGCCGAGCTGCTTGACATTATCCCGGCGGTGCGCAGGCAGGGGGCGAACATTGTCGCCCTGACCGGCGTCGCCGACAGCGCCCTTGCCCGGGCCGCCGATGAAATCATTTACACGCCCGTCGCCCGTGAGGCCTGTCCTTTTAACCTGGCGCCGACCGCCAGCACGACCGCCGCCCTGGCCGCGGGCGACGCGCTCGCGATCGTGCTCCTTGAGGCGCGCGGCTTTAAAAAGGAAGATTACGCCAAACTCCATCCCGGCGGGACGATCGGCCGGACGCTGCTCCTGAAGGTAGGGGATATCATGCGCAAGGGCGACCGGCTGGCGAAGATCACGGTTAACGCGCGGGTCAAGGACGCCATCCTGGCGATGACCAGCGCGCGCTCCGGCTCGGTGGCGATCGTCGACAAGCGCGGAAAAGTGGCCGGCATTTTCACCGACGGCGATCTGCGCCGGATGATTTCAAAGAAACGCAACATACCCGAATGCCCCATCCGGGAGGTGATGACCCCTTCGCCGGTCACCATCCGGGAGGATGCCCTGGCCGTTGCGGCCCTCAAGATTTACGAAGAGCGCGCGATTGACGATTTGCTGGTCGTGGACCGTTCCGGGCGGCTGGTCGGCATAGTTGACATCCAGGATTTGCCGAAATTCAAGATATTGTAGTTATAAGGCGAATAGTACCTGACACATGAGAAACCGCTATGAAAAATAAGAAAATCACCACGGATGGCACGGATAGCACTGATGCTGACAGTCGACCCAGGCTTCGGCCGCCCGTGGCGCGACTACGCCGAGGCGAGCTGTCAACCGCCTGCCCTGCGTAGCCTTGGGCGAAGAAGGGTCAACGGTCTGAGTATATCCGTGAAATCAGTGTAATCAGTGGTTGGTTATTTGTGTTGCGGGCATTGCCCGCATTAGAGAGGAGAATATATGGCGGTAAATATTGTTGAGATGATTGATGACGGAGTGAAGATCAAAAACGTGCTGGTCAGCGTTTCCGACAAGAACGGGTTGAACAATTTCATCCCGGAATTATTGAAGATTGACAATACCATCAAGATTTATTCCACCGGCGGCACCTACCAGGCCATCAAGGACGTGCTCGGGCCCGACCTGACGGAAAGAAATCTTTTCCAGGTTTCGGCCTTTACCGGCCAGCCCGAGATGCAGGGCGGGCTGGTAAAGACGCTTGATTTCAAGATCTACATGGGATTGCTGAGCGAAACCTATAACCCGGCGCATAAAAGCGACTTGCAGCGGACGAGGGGCATTCTCTTTGACATGGTCGTGGTCAACCTCTATCCGTTTGTCAAGACCGTCTCGGCCGGGTCGTCGCCGGAAGCGGCCCGGGCCAACATTGACATCGGCGGCCCCTGCATGGTGCGCGCCGCCGCAAAGAATTTCCTGCGGGTGGCCTCCGTCACCGATCCCGCGGATTATTCGCCCATCCTGGAAGAACTCCGGAGCACGAAAGGCGTGTTGTCGTTGCGCGCCAGGTTTGAGCTGGCCAAGAAAGCTTTCACCCATACCGCCGCCTATGACACCGCCATCGCCGGCTATTGGGGCAAGACCAGTTTTGAATCGGTTAAATCGTGTTATAAAGTGAAATAGGTTCGGGGGGGGGCAGGGTTCAAAGTTCACAGTTCATGGTTCACAGTTAAGAGCATTGGACCCGGAATCACCGGATTTAATTGTGGAATAAATTCTATCGTTTGTCATTCCCGACCAGATCGGGAATCTAGAAGATCTGAAACTGGATTCCCGCTTCTCGCGGGAATGACAGAGGCGGATTATTACTAAAGGAGTAAAAAATGGCGACCAAGGATTTCAAGGCGGCTTATAAGACCATCATGGACGATCACTTTCCGCCGGCGATGGAGATCAGCTTTGTTGACGGAAAAAATCGGCAGACTCTCTTCTATGAAAAAGCAAGCTGGCTGATTGACGGCGTCAACAAGGGCCTGCGCTACGGCGAAAATCCCGGCCAGGAAGCCGCGCTTTACAAGTTGACCAACGGCAACCTGGCGCTGGGCGAGGTCAAAAGCATCCTGCCCGGCCGTTACCTGGCCTCCGACGTTGAATTGCTGCAGTCCGGCAAGCACCCGGGAAAAACCAACATCACCGACGTTGACAACGCGCTCAACATCCTGCGCCACCTGATGGACACGCCCTGCGCGATCATCGTCAAGCACAACAACCCCTGCGGCGTCGCCAAGGCTTCCAGCCTGGCCGAGGCGTATGAACGTGCCAACATCGCCGATCGGGTGGCGGCTTTCGGCGGGGCGATTGTCCTCAACCGGCCCGTTGACCGCGCCACGGCCGAGCTGATCTTGCAACAGTATGCCGAAGTGGTCGCCGCCCCGGAATTTGCCCCTGGCGTCCTGGAGATGTTCGCCGGCAAAAAAAACCTGCGGGTCATGCGCATCGCCAACATCGGCCGGTTGCAGGAGTATTCCGTCACCCGGGTCGTTGATTTCAAGTCGTTGATTGACGGCGGCCTGGTCGCGCAATGGTCATTCCTGCCCGAGACCCGCACGCGCGAAAAACTGCTTCCGGCCCAGACGATTTACAAGGGCAAGGAATACAAGATCAACCGTCTGCCCACCGCACAGGAATACGACGACCTGCTTTTCGGCTGGCTGGTGGAATGCGGCGTGACCAGCAACTCGGTTATTTTTGTCAAGGACGGCGTCACGGTCGGGATCGGCACGGGCGAGCAGGACCGCGTGGGCGTGGCGGAAATCGCGCGCGACAAGGCCTACCGCAAGCTGGCCGACCGGTTTGCCTGGGAACGGCACCACATTCCCTACAACAACCTGAAGGACGAGGCGGTTAAAAAAGAAATCGACAGTGAAGTCGCCGCGAAAAAAGGCGGTCTGATCGGCACCTGCATGGTCTCCGACGCATTTTTCCCGTTCCGGGACGGGGTTGAAGTCGGGCTCAGGGAGGGGATTACGGCTGTGATCCAGCCGGGCGGCTCGGACCGGGATTTTGAAAGCATCGAAGCCTGCAACGAAGCCAACGTCGCCATGGTCTATACCGGCCAGCGCTGCTTCAAGCATTGATTGTTGGAAGTTCAAAGTTCAACGTTCAAAGTTCAAGGTTTACTGCGCAGGGATTAAGCTGGGTAACTGTGAACTGTGAACTCTGAACCGTGAACCTCTCTCAACTTTAAAAATTCAAATCATGCGGATTGCAATAATAGGTCCCGGGGGAATCGGGTGTCTTTTTTCGGGACTGCTTTCCGAGGCGGGACACGACGTCTGCCTCATTGACCGGCGCCCGGACCGCGCGGCCTTCATTTCCCGGGAAGGCCTGATCATTGAGACCAACGGTCGTTCACGAATTGTTGCCCTGTGGGCGCACGCTTTCCCCGCCGATGTCGGCCCGGTTGAGCTGATTATCCTCTGCGTCAAGGCCCATGAGACGGCCGGCACAATCCCGAGCATCCTTGCTCTTTCCGGTCCGCAAACAAGCGTCCTTTCCCTGCAAAACGGGCTGGGGAACATGGAGGCGGTCAAGCGGATTGTCATCGGTAAAAATCTTTTCGCGGGAGTGACAACTCATGGCGCAACGGTTATCGGCTTGAACCATGTCCGCCACGCCGGGCAGGGGATGACGGCGATCGGCCCGATCAACGGCAACAACGAAGGCGCGGAGCGCCTGGCGAAGATGTTTTCCAAAGCCGGCATTGAAGCCACGGCGGCAAAGGACACCACCGGCCTGCTGTGGAGCAAGCTGGTGATCAACGCCGCGATCTGTCCTGTGTCGGTCCTCTCCGGGCTTCCCAACGGCGAGATGATGAAGGACGACAAATGGCGTTCGTTGTTGTGCAAGGCGGCGGAAGAAAGCGCGAAGGTCGCCGCCGCGAAGGGTATCAAGCTTTCCTTTGCCGACCCGGTCAAGGCCGTCCTGGAAGTCTGCGAGAAGACTTCCATGAATATTTCATCCATGCTCCAGGATATCCGCCGCGGCCGGCAGACGGAAATAAAGGAAATCAACGGCGTGGTTCTCCATGCCGCCGCTGAAATGGGAATGGACGCCCCGACCAACGCCATGCTGTGTGAAAAGGTTGTTGAATTGGAAAACCGCGGCGAACATCTAAATCCCTAGTTTGCCGTTTTTTTTGTTTGTCATTCCTGACTTAATTTGCTCTAACGCCTTTCCTCGCCGTGAAGCTTTCCGCTGTCATTCCCGCGGCTTGTCCACCATAGCCCAAAGGGCGACGGTGGAAAGCGGGCCTGCCCGCCTGCCCGAGACGACTCGGGTCGGCCAGGGAGCTCGGCCAGGGAATCCAGCGCCAGGAGATTTTTTTACTCTGCAACGTTCGACACAATAAAAAAAATGATTGAAAAAGAAAGCGTTTTATAGTTAAATCTTTTCATGACAATACTATTGGAAAAGGCAATTAATAGGGTTTCTGTGTTGCCTGCCAAAAGACAGAATGCGATCGCACATCTGCTCTTGGCCGAAATGGACGCTGAAGCCCAGTGGGACAAGTCCTTCAAATCCTCTCAACCTGAACTAGCCAAGTTGGCGAGTGATGCACTTGCTGAACATCGTAGCGGCAAGACGCGTTTGATGGACCTTTCCCATGCTTTCTGAAACCACGGAACAATTCTGGTGTCGATTGCGTGAATTACCGCCGGAGGTCCGCGCTTCGGCCCGACAGACTTTTCTCCGTTGGCAAGCCGATCCGAGGCATCCTTCCCTCCAGTTCAAGCGCATCCATTCACGCGAGCCAATCTACTCTGTCAGGATCGGGATTCATTGGCGCGCCTTGTGCAATGTTGAGAACAACACAGCCATATGGTTCTGGATAGGTTCGCACGCGGAATATGATGTCATGATCAAGAAGATGCGGCGGAGATGACTACGGCGAACAAAGTTTTGCAGCGTAAGCAACAACCCGCATTGCTGAAAACTGGCGTTGGCATTGAGAACAAATGAATGAATTGAACGTATTCATCACGGGGCTCCTGTTCAGTTGTGCGGTAGGGGCCTCGTTCTATTCATACGCCTTGGGCTTCGTCATCCAGACCGGATTCATGACTTTGGCCGGGTGGCTCATATGGCGTTGGATCAAGGCAACAAAGAATGAACAGGGACTTTACCCCAAAGGTGCACAATGATGAAAGATGAGTACAATCTGGGCAAAATGAAAAGTCGGCCTAATCCGTATGTCAAGCGACTCAAAAAGCAACTCACGATCCGAATGGGCGTGGACATCATCGTCTATTTCAAGGCGATGGCGTCACAAACAGGCATTCCTTATCAGAATCTGATTAACTTGTATCTGCGGGAATGTGTCCTGTCCCGGCGGAAATTACGAATGAAATGGGCGTCATAATAGCCTGTGCCGTGTCGTTCTGCGGACAGACGGAGAACCATGCCTTTTTGCTGCTGCGGCGCATTAAGCCAAATTGACCTGTAAATCAATGGTTTGATCAAAAGATGAAAACTACAACATTGATGGCTCTGCTCCTGAGTTTGATGATGGTATCGTGTGCAACCCGCAGTCCGACGGCTACAGATAAATTTCGAGACCCAACTCGGAAGGAATGGAGCAAGGCCGTAGTCATTGGCAAGGAATTCGCCTTGACCCATCTTGGCTTTACCAAGGATTCCATTGGCAAACTCAAGTCCGACCGGGGTATGGTGATGAAGAAGAAAAGCAAAGACACAATTCTCCTGCAATTCTACGATCCAACGGTTTTTCCAGAAGATCGTTATGCGCCGGATGGAAGTTTTAGTTTCATTCTGGGCGGTTTCCCTTCATATTTCAGAGTCACAATTGACATGGAAACATGGCAGGTGATTGACCATTATGCTTGCGAGGAATGAGAGGATCAAACAAGGCATCGGTGGCCATCCCTCCTTTTTGGGTGTCTTTTATCTTGAGTCAATTCGGGGGTTTGGCGAATCTTTGATTTTCCTTTACTCCGCCTGCCGAATGCCTATCGTATATTGAATGATTTGATTACGACATCGGCCAAGTTGACCAATTAAAGCCTAAATGTCTAATTATCAGATCAAAAGAATCTGTTAATCAATGGTTTTGCTAATGAAGAAAAAAAATGCAGATCAGACTACGGTGCTGCTTCTTGCGGCGCTAATTGTCGCTCTCGGTCTCGGCTGTATCACGGGAGGACTCATCGCACATCCAGCAAGCACGGACACCCAGCGTATGTTTCAATCCGGGAACTGGTCGGTTCAGGCAGTAATGGCGAAAACAGCGATTCGGTCGATGGATGACCTTGCCACAAAGAAAGAAAAGATGCTGTTCGGAGCGTTTTTCAATACGAATAAAGAGTGCATTGGTCTGGCAGACTCGTGCGTGGAAGCCTCGCGCATTTTCATTTTTTTGGGAGCGTGGATGATTCTTGTGGGTTGTAGGATCATGTGGCTCGCGCACCGAATGCGGAAACAACTTGCAGAACCAGCGGGTTCAGACTATCGCGCTACGCGCTCAGTCTGACCCGCATCGTTGGTAGACAAGAGATGAAGAAGACTCGTTACATCACAATGGTCATCGCGGGGGTTTTGGTGGCATCTACCCTCGCCGGAGAGTTCGATCCGTGGAAGTACGATGGTACGTTTCACAAGATTATCTCAAAGGCAGACCGCATTGTGATTCGAGATGGCGGCCTTGACTGTTGTGGTCCGGTTGACCGGCAGAAGGGGCTTGCAGAGATCCGAGATACGAAAGAGGTGCAAGACTTCTCTCGGCACATCGCGTTTGTGACAAACCAAGTCTATAATCTAGGCGCAGCCTACTGCGGATACCCGGGAATAGACTGGTACCAAGGATCAAACAGACTAGCGCTGACCGCATTTCATACCCACATTGGTTTGAAATGGAAAGGGTTTCGCGGCGTCGCGGAAATGACGAAGGAATCTCGTGTCTGGTTGACACGGTGGTTGCTCAACCGAAATATCCGAGGACCGCATAACGAAGTTGAACCTGAAGAAAAGCCTGCCAGCCAAACGCCCGAGAATACGGCGAGCAATCTCGCCGATCCTTAGCACTGATGTGACAGAATGAGATAAAATGGACACAGACGATCTAACGCCGATGGCATACGATACAATTTCGCTTGCCGGGGATGTGTTGGATGTTTTGCGAACTGAGATCGGTGCGTCTGCAGCCGGCAAGAAGACCGAAGACGAGTTTCTTCGCGGCGTCAGGAGTCATCTTCGAAGTATCCTTCGCTCGGCGCAAGAATATCTTGACGGTTGGAATTATCTGGACACGGTCAATTTCAGAACAGGAGTGAAGGGTCTTCTTGAACATGTGGAAAAAACGCTTGCCACATCGTTTGAGGAGCGAGGCAAGTGGGAAGACTGATGAATGACCGCCAACCAAGGCGGCCACCATGCGCCGCTAGACGAGTCGCTGGTGGCGCCGAATCGTTCGGCCTATCAGGAAAATGCCTTTTAATCGGTGGTTGACTTGGAAGAATGGGCTTAATATAAAGGCCCGTAGATTTAATGGTTAAAAAATGAACTGACCGAAAGGAGAATGATCATGCATGTTGCCGTAAGAGACGATGTTTTAAGGCTGGCCGGTTACAAGAGCATTGCCGAGGGGCTGGCCGATTTGAAACTGGACAGCGTTGAGGTGGAATTCTGCCACGATTACAGCGTCTGGGACACGGCCGGATGGAACAAAATCACCTTCGCGCCCAAGGACGCCGCCCGGACAATTGAGAAGTCATACGGGAAAAAGCAGATTAAAATCTGCGCCTTCCTCCTGCACAACAATTTCAACTGCCCCGACCCGCAAAAGGAAGTCCAGTGGGTCGTGGACGTGATCAAGACGGCAGACGCCATGAAAATTCCCGCGATCCGGATCGACGCCATCACCAAGGGCGAGAAGGAAGAGCCGTTTGAGGTCCGCGTGACCCGTTTCGTCGATTGCATGCGCCAGGCGATCGCCGCCACAAGCGAGAGCAAGGTTGAGCTCGGCATTGAAAATCACGGCGTCCAGGGCAATGATCCGGCATTTCTCAAGGAAGTCATCGCGCGCGTCGGCAACAAGCGCCTGGGCGTCACGATGGATACCGGCAACTTTTACTGGAACGGCAATCCGCTCGGGACGGTTTATGATATCCTGCGCATGGTCGCCCCGCATGCCAAGCACACGCACGTCAAGAACATCCGCTACCCGGAAGAGACCCGGCAGCAGAAGCGCTCCAGCGGCTGGGAATATGAAAAATATGTCTCGCCGATTTACGAGGGCGACATTGATCACAAGCAGGTCGTGGCGATTTTGAAAAAAGCCGGTTACAAGGGCCCCTTGACGATTGAGGATGAGTGCCTGGGCAAGCTTGACGCCAAGCAGAAGCTGGAAGTCATGCGCAAGGACGCGGCTTACCTCAAAGGCCTGCTGGGCTGATCGCTCCGATCAATGGCGCTGTTTGGCCCGCAACCAAATTTATCTTATCGCCTGTTGTTATAATAGCAGTGCGAATTTCGTTTGAAAAAGCTTTCGGTGATTCCGGCCCATCTGTTCCGTTGCCGCGCTTGCGCATACGCGAGTATAGCGCTTCGCGCGGCGTCGGCACATCTGAGCCGGACTGACCTCGCTTTTTCAAATCCGCCACCCGCCGCCGTCTCGCTGCTACGGACTATGGCGGGCAAGCTGGCGGAAGCGAAATTCGCCCTGCGGACCTTGCCGCCCACCCGCTGCGGTCGGGCGGGGGAAGAATTATTCTGCCCGTTGGTCGTAGGGGTCTGTCATTCCCGTGAAAACGGGAATCCATCCGTTACTGGCGGACCGCTTGCCAGCTTTCGTAGCCAAGGGCTTTACTACGGCGGAGGAGAAGGTTCGCGGAAATGATAAGCGGCTTACTTTGCGCCTTTGGAACTTTGTCCCTTTGTGCCTTTCTTTTTCACTCCGTCTGCCTGGCGTAAAGTTTTGCGTAGAAGCCTTCGCGCGCGATGAGTTCGGCGTGGGTGCCGGAATCTACCAGCAGTCCATCCTCGATGACGCATATTTTCTGGCAGAGCCTGGCCATTGAAATGCGCTGGGAGACGATCACGGCCGTCTTGCCGGCCATTATCCTGGAGAGCGTCGCCTGGATTTTCTTTTCGGTTTCGGCGTCAAGGGCCGAGGTGCAATCATCCAGCAGGAGCACGTCCGGGTCGGTCATCAGGGCGCGCGCCAACGACAGGCGCTGTTTTTGTCCGCCGGAAAGGGTCGTGCCCTTTTCGCCCATGACCGTCTCGTATTTGGCCGGGAGGGTCATGATAAAGTCGTGGAATTCAGCCGCCTTGGCGGCGGCAATGATTTTGGCCGGCTCGGAGCCGGGCAAGCCGTAACAAATGTTGTCCCGCACCGTCCCGCTGATAATCTGGGCTTCCTGTGGCACGAGGGCCATCTTCTGCCGCAGTGAAACCAGCTTGATTTTCTGGAGCGGGGTGTCGTCAAATGCAATTGACCCGGCAGTCGGCTCGAACAGCCGGTCAATCAGGTGGAGCAGGGTGGTTTTGCCGCAGCCGCTCGCGCCGACGATGCAAAGCCATGTGCCGGCCGGGACATGCAGGGAAATATCCCGCAGGACTTCCTTGCCCTCGGTGTCCGGGTCGTAACTGAAGCTGACGTGGTTCAAGCTGATCCCGTGCCGCAGGGGAACGGGCAGGTCAACCGCGTCGGGGGAGTCGGCGATTTTTACCGGCTCATCCAGCACATCCGAGATGCGGCGCAGGCAGACGAGCATGTTTGAAAAAACGATGTTCAGGTTGCTGAGTTGCAGGATCGGCCCGAAAAGGGCGCAGGCCGTTCCCCAGGCATACATCATCTCGCCCAGGCTCAGGTGGTTGTTGAGCACCTGGTAAATCCCGTAGAGAAACACGGCGACGCCGCTGGTCAATCCGCTCACGCTCGCCCCGAGGGTGTTGGCGGCCGCGCCGACCCGGTTTTGCGTCAGCGAATCCCGCAGGTAGCAGGCCGCGAGGCGATGGAAATACAGTTGTTCCTTCTTCTCCCGGTTGCAGGCCTGGATCATGCGGATGGAATCCAGCTTCTGGGAAACGAGCCCCCAGAGACAGGCGTTGGTGTGGCTCATTTCGCGCTGCGTTCTCATCAGGATCGGGTTGGCGATTTTGTAAATCAGGACATAAAGGGGCAGGGAGAGGGCGACAATGACCATCATCGGCCAGTTGATGATGGTCAACAGCACCGAGCCGACCGCGACAATCGCCACCCAGGAAATGCCGTTGACGAATATGTTCATCAATTGGTCATGCACCGCCCCGGTGTCGGAGATGATGCGCGCGAAAAGGCGGCCGGGCGTGTGGATGGCATGATACGCCAGGGAGAGATGCATGATCCGTGCGTGCATGTCCGAGCGCAATCTCAGGGTCAGTTTCTGGCCGATGATGATCCGCAGTCCCATGGCCGACCGGTTGAGCAGGTTGCCGCCGGTGAGGGTCAGGATATAAAGCAGGAAAATGCCCCATAATTTCTGCCTGGCCCCCGGCTGGCGCCTGGAAATGAATCCGGTCGTTTCGGTTTTAGGGCTGACTATCCCGGCTGTTTTCAGCGAGCTTGAATTTTCCCGTTCCAGTTCCAGGCCGACGACGCTCCTTTCGGCCTTGCCCGCCAGGACGGCATTTTTATTGGCCGGCGGCGGGCTGACCACGAGGATGGAATCAATCACCACCTTGCTGTAATACGCGAGCAAATAGAATGATCCGCAATAGTCCAGGACCGCCATCAAGATGCACAGCATGAGCAGTTTTTTGAACGGCGCCACGTAGGTCCGGATAAACCGGAAGAAGAGACCCACGTGCCCCCTTTTCCGGTCTTTTTCCCGGTAGGGCGGGCGGAAAGCGTAGTTGCGGTGATGAATTTTCACAGTTTGTCGTCCTCGATAAAATCCTTGCCCATGTGCTGGTCATAAAGCGCGCGGTAACGTCCGCCGGAAAGCGTCATCAGCTCGGCGTGCGAGCCCATTTCCAGGATTTTGCCGTCCTTCAGCAGGATGATCCGGCTGGCGTTGCGGATGGTGCTCAGGCGGTGGGCCACGACGAACGAGGTGCGGTTGCGCAGGACTCTTTCCATGGCGATCTGGATCGCCCGCTCGGATTCGCTGTCCAGGGCGCTGGTCGCCTCGTCCATGATAATGATGGAAGGTTTCCCGATTATCGCGCGCGCGATCGTCAGGCGCTGTTTCTGGCCGGTTGATATTTGCAGTCCTTCATGCCCGAGTTCCGTGCGGTACTGGTCCGGGAGCGTCATGATGAATTCATGGATTTCGGCGTTCCGGGCGGCCTCCTCGATCTCGGCCTGCGTGGCGTGCGGCTTGGCGTAACGGATGTTGTCGGAAATCGAAATATTAAAGAGCATCGGGTCCTGGAGCACGACGCCGAATTCGCGGCGCAAGGCGTAAAGGTCAAAATCGCGCACGTTCGTCCCGTCAATGAGCACCCGGCCGCCGGTCGCGTCATAAAAACGCATCAGCAGGAGCAGCAGGGTGCTTTTGCCGCATCCGGTCGGCCCGACCAGCGCCACGGTCTCGCCCGGTTCTATCCACAGGTCGAATTCGCGGATGACCGGATGGCTTGCGTCGTAGGCGAAGTCAACCCGCTGAAATTCAACCCGGCCGCGCAGGGCGGAAACATCCGCGCCGCGCGGCGTATTGGCGACTTCCTGCTTCTCGCGGCTGATTTCAAAAATGCGCCCGAGCGCGATGCGCACGTCCTGCAACTGCAGGGCGAGCTCCGAAAAGCGGACCGCCGGCCAGAGCAGCTGCATGGCGTAGGCCACGAACGCGGTCACGTCGCCGTAGGTCATGTCGCCCGAGAGGACCATGTCGCATCCCATGAAAAACAGCAGGGCGCGCCCCAGGTTCTGGATCAGGGCCGTGTTCAGCCAGAATTCCTGCCCGGCGAGGCTGAGGGTCTCGTAAAGATTTTTGCAGAGCCCGACCTGGTCCTGGAATATTCCCTGCTCCCGGATCTCGGTGCCGAACGACTTTACCGCCACGTTTGCCACGAGGCGGTTCTGCACCCCGCCCAGGAGGCGGTCATTGGACCACATGTAATTTTCCGACAGGCTTCTCAATTTTTTGACGTTGATCAGGTAATTCAGGAGAAACACGACGACAATCAGGGAGAGCAGGAGCGCCATCCGCCAGTTCAGGGCGAATGTGGCCGTGATCGCGAAGGCGCAGCAGACCACGTCGGAAATCACGCTGAAGGTCTGCGCGGAAAGGATACGCGCCACGGTGCCGGTGTCGCCCATGATCCGGTTGACCAGCTTGCCCGTGCTGTTTTTCCCGAAAAAGCGGAGCGAGAGCCCGAGGATGTGTCCATAGAGAAAATCCCGCAGGTCAAAGACAAACCGCTGGGCGACATAGGTCATCATCGTGTTCTGCAAAAGTCCGGCGAGCGGGATGATCACCACCAGCAGGACCTGGAGAACGCCCAGCCGGACGAAGAGATCGTGCCGGCCGAGGCTGACGACCTTGTCAATGAAGGCCCGCGAGACGAGCGGCGCGCACATGTTCAGGAGCGAAAGCAGGACGGTCAGCGCCAGCAGGCCGGCAATCTGCAGGCGGTACGGGGCGAGGAAAGCCACGATTTGCGAGCGGGATTCTAGTTGTCTGTCAGTCATGTGAAGATTAAGTCACTGATTCACCGCACGCCGAACAGGAAATACCAGAAACACGTTTTGCCGCAGTAAATCTTGGCTTCGGCCGTGGTCCCGGGGGGCACCTTGTAGTCGCGCGGGTCAAAACTGCAGAAAGCGACCCGGTAGGTCTGCTGGCCCTCCGACTGGATCACGTTCCGCAGGCGCTCCACGGCGCCTTCAAAGCGGACGCCCTTCAGGCCGCGGTAGGAGCCGAGCACGGCCGAGTACCGGCTGCCGGACGCGACGCGGGTCGAATCCTGTTCCGGAATGCGCAATTTCAAGATCAGCCGGTCACCGCCGAAAATTTCAAACAGGACCGTTTCCGGCCTTACCGTCTCGCCGACCGTGAATTCATAGCGCAAGGCCTGTCCGGCAATCGGCGCCCTGATTTCCCTGGCGCGCACGCCGAGCTCCGCGCCTTCCATCGCGCCCTGGCGCGCCTCCAGCTCCTGGCGCAGGACATGAACCTGCTTGTCGTAGACGCTTAAATCGCGGTTGGTGAGCGCTCCCAGTTCCGCGCGGGCCAGCTGTTCCTTCAACTGGTCATCCTCCAGGACCGCCTCCGTGACGATTTTTTTCGTAAAAAGCTCCCGGGAACGCTCCAGCCGGCTCACCAGGTTTGAAAGCCGCATGTTGGCGACGACGATATCCTCGGCCAGCCGTTTTTTTTCCTCCGCGATTTCGGCCTCGCGGCGCATGAGCTCGGCTTCCGCCTTCTGCACCCGGCTTTTGGATTCTTCCAGGACGGCCAGTTCCTCGGAACAGTCAAGCTGCAGGAGCAGGTCGCCCTGCTTGACGCGCGCGCCGGACTGCGCGCATATTTTTTCAACGCGCCCGGCCCGCGCGGGCCTTATTTCCGCGTATTGTTCGGCCGTCACGTATCCCATCGCGCGGACATATTGGTTGACCGGGATGAGGAAACCGGCGATGATGATGAAAAAAAAGGCGATGCCGAGAGTGGTGAGGATGCGCTTGCGCCGCAGGCGTCTTTCTTTTTGAGTCGCCGGAAGGTTGCCGCCGGATGTTACGTGGAAATCGCCCATGTCTTTTCCTTATCCCGCATTTCGCGGTAACAAAGGTATTAATGGGCATAAGCGCATAGGGACAAAGACGTCGAACATCCTAACTTCTTTGTTCTTACTTTGTGCCTTCTGCCTTTGTGCCTCTGTGCCTTCTCTATGTGTGCGCCTTCCGTGAAATTTCAAGGTTTTTTACCTTAATAAAATCCTTGGCGATCATCTTGATGCCTTCCGACTCGTCGTCGTAGCGCTTGGTGCACAGGTCGCAGTCGGCGCATTTGCGCTCATAGCAGTTGCGGTGCACGCGGGAAGGATACATTTTGCGGAAAGCCTCGTAGCATTCCTGCGAGCAGAAAATATAGCGCTCCTGGCAGGAGCCGAACGCCGCCTGGACGAGCGCGAAGCCCTCTTTCTTGGGATCGGCTTCCTTTTCGCACCAGTTGCATTTTATTTTCAGGCGGTCAAGCACCTGGCGGTAACGCTGGTTGATCTCCTCCTCCGTCCAGATGTATTCAATCCAGTTGATCGCGTTCTTGTTGATCTTGGCGATGACCACGTCGTTTTTCAGCAGGAACACGTCGCCGGTCGCCGTGACGTAGCAGCGGTCGCCCTCGATCGGCGACTGGTCCGCGCGAAGATGAACGCGGACCGGCCCGTTTTCCGGGACTTCGTAGGTGTTCCATCCGCAGGCCTCGCAGACCGTCGCGAACAGGTTCTCGTTCAAATGCTCGCCGCAGCGCGGGCACAGGCCCATGCGGATCACATGCAGTTGCTTGAGGGAATCCTCGGCGGCGAACTGGACCTGTTTCTCGGCCTCCTTATAGAGGCGTTTTTCTTTCAGGCCGAATTCATCGTCCAGGATGAGGATGTCCTTCTCCAGCTTGTCCCGTTGTTGTTCCGGCAAAACTGTGTTCTGCAGGGGCGATTGCAGGATATCGTTGTCCGATTCTTTCCCGAGGCCGAGTATTTCACGCAAACTGCGCATTTATTATTCCTCCAGGATTCAAAAGCCGTCGCGACGGCATGATGGATTATAAAATTGCCACGATTCTAGCACTTGCTCGGACCTGATCAAGCATTTTGTGGGTTGACTGAAAAAGCCGGTTGCAACTCGATAATGGACGGGTTATATCAGACCGCATTCAGCGTAAACTGTTTCTCGCCAGATTCTTGCCGCTGGGGGATGGGTGGTTTGCCGTCCGCCGGACGCCTTTTGGCGGGGCGTTTCTCGGAATGCCGTGAAAGCATCGCAACCGCCGTGTTCGTCACTGATTCCGGGGTGATCGTCAGCATGCATGACCCGTCGTGGAACCGGCAAACGCGGGAAAAACAAGGCTGGCATTTGAGTTTTCCGCGGAGAACGCGGCCGCGCGTGCCGGGCGGCAGCCCGGTCCGGACCGGATCGCTCGGGCCATACATGGCCAGGACCTGCGCGCCCATCGCGGCGGCCAGGTGCAGGGGGCCGGAATCGTTGCCAATCACCAGGTCCATTTCGCGCAATAATCCGGCCATCTGCGACAGGGTGGTTTTGCCCGCGAGGTTGATCACCCGTCCGGTCAGCGCCTTTTCCAGTTGCGCGGCGGGTGCCTGCTCGCCTTGTGAGCCCATGATGAATATTGAAGCGCCCAGGATTTCCTGGAGTTCGTTCCCGGTGGCGGCAAATGACGTTAACGGCCAGTTCTTGCTCGGCCAGCGCGAAAAGGGCAGGAAGGCTATCCGCGGCGAGGGCTCGCTGACCAGTTGCAGGGGGACGGTCAGCGGATAAGCCGGCGCAAGCGGCGGCAGGCCAAGATAGCGCGCCAGGTCCATGTTCTCGTCAACCGCGTGGCGGTTCTTGTTCCTTGTCCCGGCCACCCCGTTATAAAAAAGGAACGAGCCTTCGCGATGGAATGACGGCCCGACGCGCAGCGGAGCGCGCGCGAGGCGGCTGACAACCGCGCTTTTCAAAATTCCCTGCAGGTCAACGATCAGGTCATATTGTTCCGCGCGGAGCAGGCGGGTTTGCCTGGTGAATTCCGCCGGCGCGCCCCGGCGCGGGAAAGTCAAAACGCGGCTGACGTCGGAAAAGCAGCCGGCCAGCTCGGCGTAGGCCGGGTGGACAATCCAGTCAATCTCGGCCTTCAGCCCGGCCTTCAGGCAGCGCACGGTCGGCAGGGCGTGCAGCAGGTCGCCCATGGAGCTCAGTTTCACGACCAGGACGCGCCTTATGTTATCGTTTTTAATTTTCATGGTGAAATTATGTGATTTTCGATTGCCAATTTTCGATTGTCGATTTCAGAAAAAATCCACATTCCAAAATCGCATAACGTTTTATTACGGCCTATTCGATTGCCGTGAAATATATACCTTAATCGCGTATCGTGCAAGCCCGCCGTGTCGTCCTAAATCCGCATGTAAGCAAACCAACTGACCGGTAGTTTGTCAACACGCTCCAATAACGACGGCTCAGCCAGAGACTTCGCCCCACCTTTAAAACATCACGCGACGCTTGTCACTCAAGGTAGGGCGAGGCGTCCCTGCCGAGCCGCTCCAAATGGGCATTGACGCTTGTTGGGTGCCCCGATCATCACGTGTTATGTGCGGATCGGGGGCCGTCGGGGTTTTGCCGAAAATGTTTATTGTCAATATCCGCCAAATCAAGTATACAATTGACATAAAGCGCAAAAAGTAATTGCAATAAAAACGAGAGGACCATGTCCTTGAAATTGAACCGGATCCTGGTTTATACATCATTGATTCTGCTGCTGGGCGGGTGCGCCGGCAATTCGGACCGCCAGGCGCTCAAGAAAGGAATGCGGGCGCTGGAAAAAGGCCGGTATGCGGAAAGCATAACCTTGTGCCAGCGCGGCCTCTCCGGCATCACCTCCAATAACGAGCGGGCCATTGCCTTGAACTGCATCGGGATTGCCTATCACAGGCTCGGGCAAACCGATAACGCCATGCGCTCGTTTGAAGGCGCCGTCGCGGCGGATCCCGCCGCGGTGGATCCGGTCTACAACCTGGGCATCGTCCTGTTAGACGCCGGCAACGCCGACCGGGCGGTGCTTTGTTTTGAAAAAGCCGCGCTCCTGGATGAGGCGGACACGCGCGCGCTTGAATTTTTGTCCGTGATCCACAGCCGGCGCCAGCAATGGGATGACGCCCGGCGTGTTTTAAACGAGGCCCTCAAGCATACCCGCCAGTCCCCGCGGATTCTCACCGCGCTCGCGGTGCTGGAACTGCAGGCCGGCAACTCCGCCCAGGCCCTGGAACTTTTGCAGGCGGCCCTTGAGCAGGACGCGCATTATGCCCCGGCCATTTACAACCTGGCCGTCATCAACCAGGAACTTCTGCATAAGCAGGACCAGGCCCTGCCGCTCCTGGCCGAGTACACGGCGCTCGTGCC
>CAYYWX010000058.1:0-24078 GCA_964475405.1 uncultured Verrucomicrobiota bacterium | reverse complement strand
AATAATCCGGCACGAGAGGATCATTGCCATGCCGCACTTCTTCCCCGTCGCTCATTCCGTCGCCGTCCGTGTCGGGATTATGCGGATCGGTGCCGTATTGATATTCCTGAAGATTGGTCAGGCCATCGTTATCCGGGTCAAGGGACGCGTCATTCACCAACGGATTCAATCCATGGGAAACTTCCCAGCCGTCCGGCATTCCGTCGCTGTCCGTGTCGGCATTGTGCGGGTCGGTGTTGTTCTGGTATTCCTGAAGATTAGTCAGGCTGTCACTGTCCGGATCCAAAGCAGCGTCATTCACCAACGGATTTAGGCTATGGGAAACCTCCCAGCCATCCTGCATCCCATCACTGTCCGTGTCGTCGTTCTGCGGATCGGTGCCATGCTGGTATTCCTGCAGGTTCGTCAAACCATCGTTATCCGGGTCAAGGGCCGCGTCATTCACGAGCGGATTTAACCCATGGGAAACTTCCCAGCCGTCCGGCATGCCGTCGCTGTCCGTGTCGGCAAGAGTTGGATTTGTGCCGAGCTGATATTCCTGGAGGTTGGTCAGACCGTCGCCGTCAGGATCATCATTAGCGCCATAGGCCAGGGTGCCAAACCATTGCATTTCCCACCAGTCAGAACATCCATCGCTGTCAGTGTCGGAATTGGAAAGGGAAATGTCAGCCGTGCTCATATCGGCAGACAGATAAATGGGGTTGGTCACGCAATCGCCCTGCGCCTCCCAGAATTCATTGGTTAAATTACCGTTGGAATCGCGCCATGCCCTGAGCCAATAATTTTTCAGGGCCGGGAGGTTGGTGAAGGCATAGGCGCCGGGCTGGCTTAACGACCGGGTGTCAACCACATTCCCGCCGGCATTCGTGGAAAGCGCCACATAAATGGCCCCCGTTTGCTGTCCGGAATAGATCACCGAGCCGGATATCGCCGCGCGCGGTAAAGACAATTCATCGTTCGGATCAGTGTTCCATTGCACTTCAATCCCATCGGTGTAGCCGTCGCCGTCGGTGTCGGGGTTGTTCGGGTCGGTCCCGTTCTGATATTCCTGGAGATTGGTCAGGCCGTCGCTATCCGGGTCAAGGGCCGCGTCGTTCACATAAGGATTCAAATCGCGGTAAATTTCCCACCAATCCGGCATGCCATCGGAATCAGAGTCAATGGCCTCCGGCGGAGTCAATGAAATACCGATACTATCCGCCAGCCCGGATTTGGCCTGCAAGGTCACGGCCGAAAAATTTTTACCGGCGGGAACCGCGAAACCGAGATCGCTTGCGAGAAGCGCCCCGTTCAAATAGATGGACCACTGGCGGGCATCATAATCAAGCCTTGCCACAGCCCAAACCCATTGCGGGGGCGCAAGCGGAACATGATTGGTCAGGGTCACCCATCCGCCATTCGTCCCCACTTGGCCGTCATAGACCTTCAAGCGGCCGGCGGCGTTGAATAACCAGGTCGCCGCCGAATTAATTGTCCCGGTGGGCGTGGCGACCGGATCGGTCCGCTGGTAAAACTCAACCCAAACAACACGGTTGGAGTCGGCAAATAAATGCCGCACCCAGGTATCCATGCCGGCGCTGTTTGAGATGGAGAGCGCCTGGGCGTTTTCATAGAAAACATTCGTCTGGACATATCCGCCGTTGGTTGGAGACGCTTCCCACCCGTTCTGGCCATGGATGAGTCCAAGTTGCACCGTATCGGATTCAAAATGTTCCGCGAACGGCAGACCAGCATACGCATTATATATAAGGGGATCCTTCCCATGCCGAATTTCATCCGCATCACTCATGCCGTCGCCGTCCGTATCGGCATTATTCGGATCAGTGCCGTATTCGTATTCCTGCAGATTGGTAAGGCCATCGTTGTCCGGGTCCAGGGACGCATCATTGACCAGAGGATTCAATCCATGTGAAATTTCCCAAGCATCAGGTATCCCGTCGCCATCAGAGTCGGCGTTTAATGGATTGGTGCCATACACAAATACTTCCGCGTAATCCGAGATTCCGTCCCCGTCGCTGTCCGCGGAAGAGTCCGATGTTCCCAGTTGCGCTTCCTGTTCGCGGTCAAGGCCGTCGTTATCCTTGTCCACATAAAGCAAACTCTCATAAATTGTGACTTCGCCCAAGCCGCGACGCAAATGAATAACCGCCGCCCCGGAATAGGTTTCCAAGGGAATATTCAAATAAACCACGGCCTCAGCATTGCTTCCGTTCTGGAGATTACCGAACAGGTTCTCGGCCACCACGGTCGCATTGGTATCAACCAGGTCCATGTATAGGGAGGCGTTGGTGTGGTCAAAAAACCGCATCTTGAAGACCAAATCATTGGTGAGGATGGAACGATCCAGATCAACGTTCAGACTGCCGACTCCGTTGCTTTCCGAGGAAGAGACATGCCAGGCCGGCTCGCCAACCGGAGGGGCGTTCGTGGTCCAATCCCCGCCATTCCGGTAAACGCCAAGAAGCCAGGCAGGCGACGCGTAACTATACTGGTCGCCAGATGTAAATTTCGGATCACCAAAGTGGATATAAGCCCGGCTGACCGCATTGCTGTCAGCCGCATCGTTGAAGCCATCGCGGTCCGTGTCGCTCGCGAAAGGATCGGTCAACAAAGCTGATTCCTGCAGGTTATTCAGGCTATCGCCGTCATAATTAAGGTCGGCGTCTGCGGAATTCGTGGGGTTAAGGCCGTAAAACAGCTCATAGGCATCGCTCATGCCGTCATTATCGCTGTCGGTTTCGGTTGATCGGATTGAACCGGCGGTATATAAAAGGACAAGTGCCGCCGCCGGAAGACTCCACAACAGGACTTTATTGACCATGCTTTTTCGCCATTGTTTCATCTGGTTATGACCTTATTGAATTGCAGCGACAATGCCGCCAAGAACGGTTTCATAAGCGCCCATGTCAACGATCCCGTATTGAATGCGCAGCTTGCCGTCCAGATCCCAGCTGGTAATGCTGCCGTTCGTCATCCAGGACAGGTTCGTTCCCGTGTCAATGCACGGGGAATCCGCCTCAAGGCGGTAGTTGCCCGCAACATGGTTCGTTCCGTAATTACTGCCTCTGTCAATAAGCATCGGATTCACCGCGATGTTCCCGGTGCCGGACGCGGCGGGCGCGGTGCAACTGTTGACAAATGTTGATGAGTACCAATTCGAGTTGACATCCAGCGAAGTATTGAAATAGACGATGCAGTTGGACGACACGCCGCCGTAGACTCCGCCGCCGCCATAGGCGCCGGATTTGTTGCCGACCACGGTGCAATTATATAATTTGCTCGCAGCTGATGCGCCTGCTCCACCACCATAACCAGCATAGTTGCCGGTCAGCAAGCAGTTATACAAAGTGCTGTTATACGCCCCGCCGCCTGCCATGTTGTCGGGCGCCGTGTTGCCTGCCACGGTGCAGCTATACAACGTGCAATAATATGCACCGCCGCCATAGATTAAAACCGACTTATTGCTAATCACTGAGCAGTTATACAGGGTGGAATTTGCCGCCCCGCCGCCTGCTTGCCCGGTATTGGCTGTCAGTATGCAATTAGACAGAACGGTGCCAAAACCAGCGGCGCCGCCATATTTTGCGAGGTTGCCGGTCAATGTGCAATTATACAGGACGCTTCCACGCGCTCCCCCGCCCGATGTGGCTCCGGCAGCGGGCGCGCCAAACGTCAGGTTGCCGATAAACAAGCAATTATAGAAAGTGCCATACCACGCGCCGCCGCCGCCATAGTAAGCAGATGCTCCGCCGTAAGCCGAGTTGCCGGTTATGACGCAGTTGGATATCACCGGAGTGGTGTTGTCGGGGCACTTTATGCCGCCGCCGCAGACATCACTGGCGCTCGCCTGCCCATAAACGGGATTCGCGATCACCAGCGTGGCTCCGTTGGTGATTGTGAATCCGATTAATTTAGAATTGGCGACCATATAAACGCAACGGACCGCCGCTGGGCCGTTCGTCGTGGTTGGAGAGTCCCAGGCGCCCTTGATCACCGTATTGGCCGGATCATTGTCCTTGCTCCTGAGAGTTATGGCCTTGGAGATTGCGATCCGGTTGGTCAAAGTCGAGCCGGAGGGATAATTCGTGATACCGCCAACTTCATAAACACCGTTGCTGACCCAAACCGTGTCGCCCGCCGCGGACTTGATTATCGCGCCCTGGATGCTGTTGGTGGCGTCCGCCCAGCTCGTTCCGCCTCCGGTCCCGTCAAGCGCCACATACCAGTCGGTTGCCTGCGTTGAGTGTAGGAAAGTAATCAATAAAAACGCCGCTGCGCCTGTTTTCCAAAGCTTGATATATTTGTTCATTTGCGGGTTCTCCAAATCAGTTTCTCGTTCAAGATGCGTATGCATAATTAGCACATATTAATAAATCAAAAATCGCTGTCAATATTTTCCAGAAAATATTTTCATAATTTTTCAGGACGAAAGGTTCAATTAAAGGCCGCAGCCCACGATCACCCTTTCTGGATGAATGAACTTCCACGGGGACCCCGTCGATCTTCATGCCTTTTATATCCCCGCCGCAATCGGACGCCGTGCAGGAACTGACCGTCACCTTGGACCATTACAACTCGACAATCCGAGACTAGATGATGGAGATTGGCTTGTTCGTCGTCCCCTAGCTCAATCCCGTCGAGGCCGCAAGGCGATTGCCCCAAGAACCTGACGGACACGCTGGATCGTTCCGCCGCCGGTCTGGCGGCGCGGTGCTTCGACAAGGAGGATGATTTTTTGGCCTTCGCGCACACCTTCACGCCGCCGGAATCTTTCGAAGAGCAGATCGAGGCATTCTCAATGACGTGGAGGGTCAAGGCATTCAGAAAGTGCAATCACGCTTCCGGGAAACAGAAGCCATCTGCCGGAAGGAGATTGGACGGGCAGTTCAAGGATTTCGAATGCACCGCCCAAAGTAAATGTAAAAATTACGGAAGCTGACCTACACGCCAGCCTCGCCTTACGATGCAAAGACCAGAAGTCGTCCATCAAACTGACCAGTCGCAGGATCGTGATTTGAATAAATTGCGGGAGAAAAGTAGAGTTTGGCTGGAAGGCCGCTATCCCCTTCATCGTCTAGTCCCTCGCGGGGCCGCCCCAGTCAGCGAAATTTCTGGTGCTCAACCAAATTCTGTAAAGAATGTGCCGGAAGATTCAGAAAAAGTCAAAAGAAAAAATGATCTGGTATTTAATGCCCTAATGGCTAATTATGACGACCTGGAGATGCTCAAAGAATACGGCATGTATGCCAGTGAGTTTTCTGTCTGTTCGACGATTCCAATCATTTTGTAATTTAAGTTGAAGACATGAACTCCAAACGATACAAATGCCCAAAGTGCGGGCAGACAACCGGGGTTCGGATAATTTTTGGCTATCCCGGTCCGGATTTGTGCGAGGCGGCTAAACGCGGAGAGATCGAGTTGGGCGGCTGTTGTGTGACGGACAATGATCCCAACTTCCATTACAAGGCCTGCGGCCATGAATGGCGCTTCAACTAAGCACGCGGGCCCGATGAGAAAACGGCAAGTGCTTGAGACGGCGGGATTCTCCCTGCCGGATGCGGACTGAAAGGATGACGAAAATGGACACACTCACGCGATTTATGGAGTACGACGGCAGCTTCGATGCCGTCTTCACTCACCGGACGCAACCAGACACAACTGCCGGGACCGTCTGGCGCTTCATCATGGACGGGAACAAAACCATTGTGGCCATTCCGTATCAGTCCCAGCACGCCCCGGCAAAGTCGGTACATTGTGTCCCGGAACGGATCGAGTCCATTCTCTGTGACCTGGAATGGATCGTTTACTACGTGGCAAAGATGAACGTCAACAACGATGTCCGCAACTGGGAAAACGAGATCGGCAAGGCGATAGAAGCTGAACTTCGGAAATGGGAGTCCACGCAAAAGTTGCCGGAGACTGCCAAGTACAAAAACGCGAGAACGAAGACGCATAAGGCGCGGGACAAGGAATGGATCAAGAATGGACTGGCGAAGCGCATAGAAGCAACCGGCCCACTGTCGTATGAGGGCGACACGCCAACGCCGGAACAATTTGAACAGTGGAAAATCGAAGGACTCAAGCCGGAGCAGATAGAGCAGAGAGCAGAAGAACACCGTCAAACAAGAGTCACGAAGCGGCAGGAGATTTCCGATCAAGCATTTGCTTCCCTGAAGGTCATTGATGATTCTGAATCCTATAAAAATGAACAGAAACGGATTGCCAAATGCCGGGCGCAGATAGAGACGAAGCACCGAAAGCGGATCGAGGTGGAAAAAGCGAAGCGGGCGGCAGAGATCGAATCGGAAACACTGACCGAGCTTGGCCGGGCCTTGTACGCACACGGCATCAAGAATTTCGGCAATGCGAAGCAGGCGGCGGAGATCGAAGCGAAAGCCGTGGACGATTTTGGCCGGGCATTGTATGCCCACGGCGGCAAGGTGAAGCTGAAGGCACTTTTTGACTTTATCCGGAAAGATGTTTGCCGGGGCAACCGAATGAATCCCGTTATCCGGGACGTAGACCTCCGGCGCGTTCTGACAAAAGTCAAGGAATTGACCGGGGAAAGCATCACGGATCGCGTCTTTCTGGCCTACTCAGCCGGCATGAAGGCATACGTCGATAAATGGACGATGGAAACGGCACAGGCGGAGAAGATCGAGGAAGCCGAAGCCCGGCGGCTCGTCTTGGAGCGCGTCCGCTTTGTGGCCGCGTTTGAAGACGGCACCCTCTTCCCAATTCAAGCCGTTTTTAGATGTGTCCATGACGAAAAGGACGCAGAACTTTTCCGCCTTGTCGCACCGAACGCAGCGGAGAGGGAGTCCATAAATAACTTTCATGCGATGCAAGCGGAAATGCGCAAGACCGCACGCTTTCAAGGGATAGCGGCGCGTTTGGCGGACGGTCCTGATGCAGAGGAGGCAAGGCATGCCGTTAGTGTTGCCGAACTCACGCGCAAAACGTCTTGCTGGGTTTCTGATGACCAGAAAACAACTTTCGCCATTGGAGATCCGAACATACTCAAGAGCAAGCAACTTGCCACCGTCCTGAACTGCAATTATCGGAGCTCGGCGCACATAGCCATGACAGAAATAAAAGCGAAAACAGGCGGGCGGTTCTGGAGGTCCACCGATCCACACCACAAAGGAGATGCTGGATATTTTGTCACCGAAGCGGAATTGACCGCCTACAAACAGCGTCATGCAATGAAAAGTTGATATATTTTGCGGTGTCTTGTCATGTTTTGATTAGACCACTCTGTCCATAGATAACGCCAACGTAGAATATTCACCTCGTGGGAACAACCAGATTCTCACGGGGTTTTTTTTGGGCGCAGAACGAACGGCGAGAGGGGGAGAAGATGAAAGAGACGGTGACACTTGAAGAATTCATGGCGCGTTACATGAGTGCGTCAATGGACACCCGGCAAGCAATGCTTGATGCCGGCATGAAAAGGGCGCAGTCCGGCATCGAGTATAACGAATCTGAACCATACCTAACCTTGACGGAACTGACTCCTAAGTTGGGCTACCGGCATTACACATCGCTGTGGAGATTGGGAATTAAAGCGGCGGCCGATGACTTCGGTGGACGGCCACGCTACAAAGTTTCTAAGGCGGTAGCTTTCCTGCAGAGCCCAGAGGGCGCGGTAATTCGCGAAGAACTCCGGCGCAAACGCCGGAAAAAGGCGAAAGTGAGCGTGTTATGAACAGGTCACAACGTGATTTTCAAGCCGCTTTATTTTCATTACCGTGCCCCGGGGGCAACGGCTACCACCCGCGATTGTTGGGAGTGGCGAACGTCGGCATCCGCGCGGGCATTCCGTCGCCGGACGTGGCCGCCGCGATCCGCGCAAACACCTTGCCAGGGGGCCGACGCGTGCCGGATCGGGAAATTTCACAGGCCGTTGAGAAGGCTACCCGCGATTGCGGCACGGGCAAGGTCTGGCACTGTCCGCGCTCTATTACGCGTCCGGTGCTTCATCCAGCAAAGTTGTTGCTCGGTGTATTGGCGCACGGTGAGGGCGCAACGGAAGCCGATTTGTGGGAACTTTCACCCGTCCGCTTGGATTGGGATTCGGAGCGCGACGCGCCGGAACTGCTGCGCCTGTTGTATTCGCCGGATGATCGGCTATTCATAGGCACGCGGTACGACGCCGGAGACGAGCATGTCCGCACGGTTGTAGACTGGCGCACACGGTTTGAAGATGGCGAACCCGTGCCGGAACATTTTATCCCGAATCCGCTGACGGGCGAGCTGGGCAAAACTAAAGATGGCAATCCGTCATTCCGAGCTGATAGTTGTGTTGCCCGTTTCCGTTTCGCCGTATTGGAATTTGATACCGTGCCGGAACCGCTGCGCGAACGGGGACAGTCAGCAGACGCATGGCCGCGTGAATCTCAATGTCAATTCTGGGCTGGAGCGCTGGCGTTCAAATGGCCGATTGCCGCGATTGTGGATAGTGGCGGAAAGTCAATTCACGCCTGGCTGACGGTGGACGCCATTGATACAGCAGATTGGGAAGCAAAAGTTGAAGGCGAAATTTTTGCTCATTTTCTTGTGCCGTGTGGCGTGGATTCATCATGCAAAAATGAATCGCGGTTGTCTCGGATGCCGGGCCACTATCGTGCGGAAAAATCCCGTTGGCAGAAAATAATTTATCTGAACCCGGACGCCGGGAAGGAGAACCCATGAGCGCGATTGATACCATTCAAGAGACGGCGCGGACAACCGGCGCACAAAACAGCGGAACTGAAATCAAATTGCCCGAGCCGCTGAACGCGGCGATTTGGACCTTGGAGGTATTGCCCGAACCGGATCAGGTATTTAATGGCGCCTTTGACATGGGAACAAAAATCATTATCGTTGCACCAAGCAAAGCGCGCAAGTCGTTTTTCCTGCTCCAAGCTGCTGTCAGCTTGGCCGCCGGATTGCCGCAATTCCTGGCTTGGGATATTCCAAAGCCCAGGCGCGTCTTTTTTTGGAATTTAGAGCTTCCCCAAAAGCACTTCCACAAACGGCTTTTGCAGATGCTACGGGCGCTCAATTTGACGCCGACAGACTTGGGCGATCGTCTATGGATTCTCAATACACGCAGCATCGACCTAACAGAATTGGGCCTGCCACAACTGGCTGAAATCGTCAAGAACCTTGCCGTGGATGTCGCTGTCATTGATCCAATTTACAAGCTCATTCCCGGCGATGAATCCAAACAGGAGGAAGTCAAAACACTTTTGCACGGATTGGATCGACTGTGCACGGAATCCGGCGCCGCCGTTCTCTATTCCCACCATTGCGGGAAAGGCATGGCCGGCGATAAGCAGGCGATTGACCGTGCCAGCGGGAGCGGTGTCCTGGCGCGTGACTTCGATTGTCAAATTGGTTTCGTTCATCACAAAGATGAAGTTGATACATTCGTCTGCGAACAGATAGCACGAAGCTACCCGCCAAAGAACGCTTTCTGTATAGGCTGGGACAACGCGCGTGGATGTTTTAATGTTATGGACGGCGTTGATCCGGTCATACAGACAAGTAAAAATCAGAATATGTTCGGGCGTGTCGGCCCTGCCCTGACCGATGAAGATGCATTGGCCGTTGTATCTGAAAAGCCGTTGCCGTCTGTAATGTTTCGGGAGGAATTGCGGCGGAGAGGATTCACAGAGCGGGCCGCACGGGAAATTAGGGTGAGATTGCTTGAGAAGGGGCGATTGGCGGAAATGCGCACCCGAGATTTTCCTCAAAAGGTCTATGTCGGCACACCGGAAGGCATCAACAAATTGCTACAAGACCGCAATAATCCGCAACTAGCCGGATTGGTATCATGACTGGAAAATATTGATGTTTTGTCTGTTGGAGCGGCGTCAAGACAAAACTATTAAATTGAAAAAAATCATAAAAACTCAATTTCACCCTTTATTTGCTACTCGTTTTACTGGTTTGACAAAAACCTATCATGACAGTCTAACCAGCCTGCTTTGACATGACACACCCTTATAGGGTGTCATGCCAGAGCAGGGGCAGACCGGCAGAGCACAGAGCGTCAAGGCAGGCAGAGAAGAAAAACGGAAAGAAATCGCCAAGTATTCTGCCGTCAGCGAATCGACCAATATCTACCCACGGAGAGTAGTTCGCGATGAAATGCCAGAGTTTCCCCCACACCCCGCCAGCTGAAGCTCGTTTTTGAGGGAATGGACAAACCGGCAGTTTTTCCGTAGTTTTCCGGCAGGTTAGCTATGTTTAACCGGATGCGCATTTCGGTTAACCCACGGATAACCGGAATAGTATTTCGGTTACCCCAGAGGTATCCGGTGGGTAACCTGCGGTTTTCCGGAACATGTTTTCCGGATTTTCTCCGGACTTGTCGTGAATAGCACGTGTGTCATAGCTAATACCTATAAGCGTTTCTGTATCCCGGGTATTTCTCCGTTGCTTCCCGATTTTTCCCGGGTGTTTCCCTTTTTTTCCCAGGTGCTGGATACCCCCCTGGCAGGCGCTTGTTTTTTTTGGGGGGGGGGGGGCATTCAGGAGGGCAGATCGCCCAATTTAACTCCATCCGGCGCGTTTTTTTGAGAGCACGACGGAATTTCTTTATGTTCGCCACATCGGCCGCGCTCAAATTGAAACAATCCTATCCTCATTGGTCCCCCTTTGTATAAAATTTTGTACGAAGTAAATCCATTGTTACTCCAAGGCCGGGCCGCCGCGCGCACGCCCCCCCGCCCCGTCTGCCGGCGCGCGCACATGACCAGATTCAGGACGTTCGCGCCCTGGATCTCGCCGTGCATTTCGCCTATGAGTAGACGGCATCTGTCTACCGCCAAACCCTCTACCTTGCCCTTGCCTGTCTGTCCTGTATCCCCACACACGATCCGATGATCACACTGCCTGTCACGTCGCATAACAGCTATGGTGTCCAGTAATGCTATTCTGTAAATCATTGTGTTTCATGTCTTTGTCAAATACGTCTCATTTGCCATTCCCAATCCAGTTTGTACGCCTTCATTCCGCTCAACGTTTGCAATGGTTTCATCAACCCAGTGGGAGGCTTTCCCTACTGCGCCATTCGCCCCAGGCGCCTCGATCGTCATTCAGTCCTGATCTTGCACCGTCCCTTGTTCCGGCATCTGACCAGGATCAAAATCGACCTCCAGCGCCGCCTTTTGCTTTTCTTTTCCCGTCCCTAAACCGATTCGGCACTCGGATCCAGATCGAAGCCTCCGTAAATCTTCCCCGCTGTATCTATTCGTTTATGAGCATTGCGCTTGCCAGTACCGGCGTCGCCAGGGACCCGCGGCCGCCAGCGCCGGCGTGTGATAGGCTCGCCAGTCTATTCTTTTTCTATTGCTACAGATTCAGGTTCGCGGTCCCGCACCTCTAAAACCGTATGAGCGAAGACGTGCAGGACCTTCCCCATCCGCATCTTCAAAGCTCAAGGCTGCGATTGATCTGTAGGTATCAGGATTTGCAAAAAAAACGCGCGCCGGTGAAACTCGGTCGGGGGCCAGATCAGCATGGCAACGGCTCTGGAAAAAAAATGCCGGCGGACTCGGTTTGGATTAGTGTTGATTTTGTAATCAAACCCTGGTTTACATTAGAGGGGGTCAAATCAAACCAGATAGTCGTCTTAGTTTGAAATGATAGTGAAAATGTAAACTGTGAGTGGTCATAATGGACTCCAAAATAAACCAAATATTGAAGCAGTGGCCAAAGGGCACTGCAAGCACGGTCTCTTGGTTGGCTGAGCATGGCGTTTATCGCCAGTTGGCCCGGCACTAACCACATTTCCCCGGTTGAATTATTTTCACTTTTTACTTGCATTATTCGCTATTCGCGAATAGCGTATCTCTATGTCAATGAAGCCACAAGATATATTAGTTACACTTAAATTGCTAGTTTCGGGATGGCCAAAATCATTTGCGGAACTTGGGCAGCAATTAGGTATGAGCGCGTCTGAAGCCCATGAGGCATTCAAACGAGCCAGGCAGTCTGGGCTCATCCACCCTGACAGTAAGCAGCCAAATAAAGCGGCCTTGGCCGAATTTCTCATATCCGGTTTGAAGTATATTTTTCCGGCTCAACCTGGATCTCGTTGCCGCGGCATGCCGACCAGCTATGCGGCCAAACCTCTCAGGGACGAGTTTATGTCTTCCAATTCATCTCCCTTCAAAGATGACGACGTCCCCGTTTGGCCGGATCCTGAAGGGTTACAGCAGGGGAATGAATTGAAGCCCCTGTATCGTTCGGTTCCTGCCGCCGCCCGAAATGATTCAAAACTATATGAATGGCTAGCTTTAGCTGATGCTTTAAGGTCCGGGAGAGCCAGGGAAAGGGAGCTGGCGGCAAAGATTGTCCGCAAACGTCTGGCATCGGCATGAAAACAATAGATGAAGATAGCATTGTTCTTGTGGCCAAACGGCTTGAACCGCTCGGGATGAAATGCGCTTTTACCGGCGGGGCCATTATCGGTTTATTGTTGGATCATCCCAAACTGACACCTCCGCGCATAACAAAAGATGTGGATATCATCATAGAAGTTATGACGCGGATCGCTTATACAGATTTAGAAAATAAATTAAGAAGCTTGGGATTTCGGCATGACATGTCGGAAGATGCGCCAAAATGCCGACGGATTGTGGAGGGGGTCAAAGTAGATATAATGCCGGTGGACGATCCTACTGGGGAATGGCGAGTAAAATGGTTTGACCTTGCGCTCAAGACGGCTATTCCCAGAACAATCAAGGACTTTTCCATCCTTGTTGTAACAGCGCCTTGCTTAATTGCAACCAAGCTGGAAGCCTTCACTGATCGCGGCCAGGAAGACTTCATGGGAAGTCACGATATGGAGGACATAATTACGGTTGTGGATGGCCGCGCAGCATTGGCAGATGAAATCCGTGTTTCCCCAACCGAACTTCGACAATATGTTGCCGACAAAATTAAAAACTATTTGAAAACCCCCGCATTCATTGACAGTCTGCCCGGCCATATAGCATATGACTCCGTGGGCCAAAAACGGCTCCCTTTGTTGCGCCAACGACTGGAAACAATTTCACGAACGGATTTCGATGAAAAATAATCAGCTTTTAAGCTGGGATTTTGGAGCGAGCGGAAAAGATTTAGGGTACAAAAAGGGGAAACCATAGCCCTAGAACGCCCGATATTGCCCCAGGCAGCACAAATTATGCGACATTCACAAAGTGGCCGTTAAATAAGGATAGAATTGATGTTTTGCGGCCGAAATTAGTAAACAGCGGGAGTGGCAAAAAAGTCATTTTTCAGACTTGGGCGCTGGAAGTCGTGGGTTCAAATCCCACCGCCCCGATTTTTTTGAACTGGTTCTCGGCCCCGCAGGTTGAGGCGCCATGGCGGGAAATAATTTAGTCCACGTAGCCTTGGCGCAGTGGACCACCGCCCCGATCCTCCTTTCACATCATGCCCGTCCTGACAGGAGGATATAAGCAAAGGATTGATTCCGGGGAGATTTTATCTACAATCCCAGGCAGGTCGAATGTGGATTGTTGGAATACCGGGCTGAACTCCTGGCGATATGGCGACATCATTAAAATTTTCCGAGCTCTGCCAGGCCTGCGGTAAATCACAGGTCTACGTGCGGAATTTGCTCTCAAACCTCGGCCTGCCCGGCCCGGCCAAGGAAAGCAGTTATTCTCCGTCCTACGCGCGGTTCATTCGAACAATGGTTACCCTGCGGACTTTCAGCGTTCCGCTGGCTGAAATTGCCGATTTGTTTACCAAGGAGCAAATAGTCCTGCGCCTCTTAAAGGTTGACACGCTCGGCACCTCTCCCACCTGGTACCTGGACCAGCGCGAAAACAACGGGCACAAGGAACGGCGGTTGCTGCTTACCGGCTATGACGTCGGCTTCCCCATTGACGGCAAAGTCATCCAGCCCAACCTGGATTTTACCAGCCGGGACAAGGAATTATTTTCAGCCAGGGAAATGGGCGAGGATGTCCGGCATGCCCTGGATAAATATTTGGAATTGCTGGCAAAAATCATGGACCGCGTAAAGCAGGAACAACCAATCCTGGAACAGGCTCTTCAATGGGCGGAAGAAACTATCGGGTAATACTCTTTGGATGAGATTGAGATTATGAATTTCACGGGGCTTTTTCTGGGGGCATGCACGGTCCTGGCTGCAACAACGCTGGGAGCGGCGGGCGTGCTGGCGGTCAAAAAAATCAACAGCCGGTTTTACGCCACCCTGGTCGCGTTTTGCGCGGGCGTGATGGGTTTTTCGGCGCTTGAAATGATCGGCGAGGCGCACGCCCTGGTGGGCCACCGCCTGGCCCTGGCCAGCCTGCTGTCCGGGATGATCGTCTTCCTTATTCTGGACAAATTATTGCCGCACGCGCACATGGTGATGACCGGCAACCGGATGCCCGGCGCGAAACGAAAAGTCGCGCTCCTCGTCGGGACAATCACGATTCACAATATTCCGGAAGGCTTTGCGATCGCGTCCGCCTTTGCCACGTCCACCTCCCTCGGCTGGCTGGTCACGCTTTCGATCGCCCTGCAGGATATACCGGAAGGCTTGATCGTGTCGGCGCCGCTGGCGTGTTACGGGGTGACGACCAAACGCTCTTTTATGTGGGGCGCGTTCTCCGGGCTGGTGGAATTCATGGCCGCGATCGGCGCGTTTTTATTCCTGCGCGCGGTCTCAAGCGCCACGCCATTGGCGCTCGGTTTCTCAAGCGGGGCGATGACCTATATGATCCTTTCCGAGCTGCTGCCGGACGCGATGCAGGCCGAAAGCCGATACGCGGCGCTGGCGGCTTTCATCGTCGGAATCGCCTCGGCCTACGGGTTCGCCGCGCTGATCGGGTTCTGATTTACGGCACGGGCAGATAGCCGGCGCCCCCGAAATAGCCGGATGAAAGTCCGTAAGAACTGCCGGAGAGCAATCCTTTCCAGAATCCCGAGGCTTCGTTATATACCACGATGTCGGCCTTGGCGTCACCGTCATAATCGCCGGCCACCGGGATGAATCCCGGGCCGCCGAAGTTAAAGCCGTATTGCGAGTAGCGGCTGCCGGACAACAGCACCGACCAGTCGCCGGACGATTCGCGGTAAACCGCCGGGTCGGTCTTGCCGTCGCCGTCATAATCGCCCGGGACGGGCGTGTAACCCGGACCGCCGCAAACACCCGCGGCCAGGGCGTAATTATCGCCGGACAAGGCCGCGCGCCATTCTCCCGACGACTCGCGGTAAACGGCCGGATCGGCCTTGCCGTCGCCGTCAAAATCGCCGTTCACCGGCAAATCGCCCGGCTCTCCGAACCGCACATTGACAATCTGGAAAGTGGAAAGCCGGTATATGGTCCACAATCCGGACTGCAGGTTGTAGACGGCCGGGTCTGATTTGGCGTCCCCATCGTAATCCTGCGGCGCCGGCACGGAATCCGAATCCCCGAGCGGGAACGACACGGAAAGGTAGTCGAACCAGGAGAGCCGGACGGTCCAGAGGCCGGATGAGGCGCTATACACGCCCGGATCGGCCTTGCCGTCGCCGTCAAAATCCTTGAGAACGGGCGTCCAGCCGGGACCGCCCAGCAAGAATTGAACCGCGCGCATCGGGGCCGGATCGGGATTGGACTTGCGCCAGGAGCGGACCCGGTTGGATTGCAGCGCCTGCCACGTCCCGGAGGCTTCGTCATACAGGACCAGGTCGGAGAGGCTGTCGCCATCCGCGTCATTGGGCAGACGAGAGTTCACGACGTTCGCATAGGCGAGCGAATGGAGCCAGAGGATGCCCTTGACCCAGGCCACCGGCGCGGCGGCCGCGTGGTAGGATGAATCCATCCGCACCTTCAGCCATTCAATGAACCAGCTGAGCGGCCATTCGGCGCCATAGGCATCCAGGTCAACATGCGGGGCAAGCCGTTGCGTAAAAACGTTGCAGGCATTGGTGCTGTTGCCGTAGGGCACCAGGTCGTCATTCGGATAATGGAACAGGCGCATTTGCATCTGGGGCGTCCAGGCGAAATAGGCGTCGTTGGAACCGAGCACCCGGCAGAGAACGCTCTCGGAATTGGAAAGGGCGCCAAGATAGGCGCCGGTCAGGATGCTGCGCGGCCCGATATAGGGCACGGCCTTGTACATCAGATCGTTGATGTCCCCGGCGGTATTGGTCCCGGCGGTGCACATCCATTGCAGTTTGCCGGCGAGATCCGGCTCGCCGGGCGCCGACGTTTTGACGGCGTTGGTAAAGACAAAGACAGTGTCCAGGGCGGCGTAGACGGAATCATAACCGTTGAGAAAATAAGGCAGGAAATAGGGCGAAACGAAATTGGTGTCGGCGTTCAACATGACGTCGCGCATTGTGTCGGAAAGCGAATAAGGCCCGTCGAGCCCGGCGACGCCCGAGACGGGAAACTCGTTCGAATAACCGGCCTGGAAGTCGCGCGCGGCGAGGAGCGTGGCATAACCGCCCTCCGAGTAACCGGTCAGGTAAAGACGTCCGTCCCAGCGGGCGTAGGCGGATGTGTTTGTCGCCAGGTAATCGCGCACGGCGCGGACGAGATCCACGACGCAATTGGCCAGCGATTCGGTGCAATAAGGATGGACATTGGTATTGACCCCCATGCCGGGATAATCCGCCATCACCACCGCAAAACCGGACATGGCGAACAACGTGCCGAAAGGCACGGTGAACTGCTTGTCATCCCACATGTTGGTCTTGTTGAACATGGAGGGGGAATATTTCCGTTCAACTTGCGTGGGATGCTGCATGGCAAGAATCGGCACGGATGCACCGGCGTGCGGCGTGGGTAAAATGGCCAGGCCGGTCACGGGGATGAGATCCCCCGCGGCGGTGGTGGTCATGTAGTCGATCTTGACGTATTCAACCAGGTCGGGGTCATGGAGAATGTCGTGCAAGACATAAGATGACCATGCCCAGACCTTGGTGATCCAATCCTGGTCGGAAGCATTGGAGCCGTCAATCTTGTCCTGCAGGCCGGCAACAAGCGCATCGTATGAGTAAGAGCCGAGCGATTCGGCGCGGACCAGGGGCGAGGCATTTGTCGGATCAACCGCCAGGGCGGTTACGGAGCAGACCGCCAGGTTTAAAATGACCGCCGCAAACGCCGCGCCCAAAAGTTTAATCTTCATGCATCGTTCTCCGTTATTGTTGTTTTTCATTTAACAGATCATTACCAGGCATTCAAGGCCCAATATAGGACGCAGGTTATTTTTCGTCACCCATATGATGAGAAAACGTATGGGCGTGTCCGCCGTCGTCTCGCCATGGGCGGACTATGGCGGACAAGTCGGCGAAACTGGGAGAATTGAGGAAACGTTCAACATTCAACGTCCAACGCTCAACAGTTGAAAGTTCAAAGTTGGACGTTGAAAGTTTCTTGATCTGAACTTACCTCATCGGAGACATTCAATGGCGCGGAACGCGCCACAAGCACTCAACGTTCAACACCTTAAGAGGAAAAACGGCGTGACGGGGTGAATCACTGGACAATGACGGTCACTTTGTCATAGAGGATTTGTCCGTTCGGATCCAGGATGGCGTCCTCGGGATAATCCACGGCGAACCAGAAATCATAGGTTCCAACAGGCAGGATATACCCGGTCAGGACCGGCGTGGAAGACAGGTTGAAGAGTGGGCCCTGATGCACCGGGCGGCCCTGCGTCAAATCGCCACTGAAAGGCATCCATTGCAGATCGCTATCCAGGTAATACCATTCGCCGGAACTCGCGCGCGCGACCGCCCACCAGTCAACTTCAACGCCGAGGTAAGGCCCGATATCGGTCATCTGAACGGCGATCGTAACCGGCTCGCCGTTGTGAAGAACAACCTCCCCCTCCCGGCTGTTGGCGGTGATTAGCGGACCGACGATACTGACGGGAGAGTTGGTGGTCCGCAAGAGAATGGCGCCCGAACGGGCGGCAAGCGTCAGCGAGGTCACCGCCGTGTATGACAAGCTGCCGGCATAGTCCCCTTCCGCGGAAACCGCGCCGCCGCCGACGGCATCCACGCGCCAATATTCGCCCCCCAGGGCGGGGACTGCCACCGGCGACTCGCCGGGGTTGACCAGGACAATGCCGTTGGTGTAGTCGCGCCGATAGAGACCCCAGGCGGACTGCCAGAGATTGGTGAAGTCGGCCGGCAGGTCGGCCAGCGCCTTGCCCAGGTTCACACCGTATTCCGGATAATATTCCAGACCTTCACCGGACAGCATGAAAAAATAGGTATGCGCGCCCTTGACCAGGAGATGACTGGCGGTGGCGAACATCCGGGCGGGATAATTATCGACCGCCCCGATATAGCTCTGACAGAGCAGGACCTTGTTGGAACGGGCAAGATCCGTGACACGCCGCATCTGGAGTTCCCAGTCCGCAGTGTCAAAGTAATTATCGCCATCCCAGAAAGAGAACCCCTCGACCATTCCGCCATGCCCCAGGCGATTGAAGTCAGTGGTATCCCACCCGGTGACCAGCCCGCCCAGGTTTGGCAGGAACAGGAATCCGCGCCCATCGGCCTCGAAGCGGCTCTTGACGACGTCGGCATAGGCGTGCAGGGCCGGGATCCAGTTCTCCCGGCACAAGGCGATGTCTTCCAACCATTCGTGGCTGGGGTTGCATTGGCCGAAGCTGTAGCCATCCTGGGTGAAACTGTCGGCAAACACGCCGTCATCCTCGTTGACGGCGATCCTGGAAAGGACGCTGGTGATCCAATACTCCGGAAACCCCGTGTTCGGCGTGCTGCCGGTATAGGTGATGTCCATCAGGTCCCAATCCCATGCCGTCTGGTGGACGCGCAAATGCGAGGCGTTGTGCAGGAACCAGTCCTCGTGGGAATTGACCGTGGCCCAGTCATTGGTCCAGGCGTCGCCCACCACGAAATCGTGCTCCCCGCAGCCGAGGGCCAACTGATAATGCAGGCAAAGGAAGTTCGGATTATACTCGCGCAGGGCGCGGATGTCCGAACGGGTCATCTTCTGCGTGCCGGCCAGGCGCGTGGCGGCGAACGCGAGCTGGTCGGCCGACATGCCCGGGGCAAGCTGGTCGGCAAAAACAACGATGCGCTCGCTACTGTCCGGCCACGGCCGGGCGGCGTCCGACGGCAAGACCCCGATCAACAGGCCGACCACCGCAAGGCCGATCGCCGCGCGCATTCCAAGGATAGCCATTGGTTACCGCCTTTCCGGTCAAAATGATGATGCCAGACTTCCCGACAATCCTGATCATAGCCAAAACGCGCCGGATTGTCAAATACGCGGCGCGAGGACGTGACGGCGTGATGGCGTATGGATGTATGGGAGTGGTGGAGTGTGGGCGTATGGGAAGTGGCGGAAAATGAAGGAAGAGGTCAGAAGTCAGAGATCAGAGGTCAGGAAGACGAAGCGGAGTGGCCAATCGAGGAAACGCTCAACATCCAACATTCAACGTTCAACACCTGAAACGGGAAACGACGTGACGGAGTGTCGGCGTATGAACGTATGGGAGGGGCGGAAAATGAAGGAAGAGGTCAGAAGTCAGAGATCAGAGGTCAGAGATCGGAGATCAGGAAGACGAAGCGGCGTGGCGGATTGACAAAGCGACGAGTCGGCGAGGCGGTGAGACGGCGTGACGGCGCATGGACGTATGAGCGTGACGGAGTGTCGGCGTATGGGCGTAACGGGGATAATTGCGGAAACGTTCAACATACAACTTTCAACGCTCAACATTCAACAACTGAAACGCGAAACGGCGTTCTTCAGATCCGACCAGGGTTGCATTGGCATTCTTGACTCGCGCGGCCATTTCGGTAAAGTATCCAGGCGTGGGCGCTTCAAACCGGCGCGACACGGCGCAACAAAAAGGATCCTGATGAAATACATACTTGCAATAGACCAGGGAACGACCGGCAGCAGGGTCGTGCTGTATGACAAGTCCGGGCGGAAAAGAGAAAGCGCCTACGAGGAATTTCCCCAGCATTTCCCAAAGCCCGGATGGGTGGAGCATGACCCGCATGATCTCTGGAAGAGCGTCAATAACTCAATCCAGAGAGTCTTAAAAAAGGCGCCGGGCGCGACAATCGCCGCAATCGGAATCACCAACCAGCGCGAGACCACCCTGCTCTGGGACAAGGATACCGGACGGCCGGTCTATAACGCCATTGTATGGCAGTGCCGCAGATCGGCCGGGCGCTGCGACGATTTAAAGAAAAACCGCGCCCGGGCGGAATTTTTCCGGAGGAGAACCGGGTTGCCGATCGACGCCTATTTCTCCGCGACAAAGATAGAGTGGATCCTTAAAAACGTGCCGGGCGCCATGGCCGGGGCGAAGGCCGGGAAGATAATCTTCGGCACGACCGACACCTGGATCCTGTGGAAACTGACCGGCGGGATGGTCCACGCCACGGATTATACAAACGCCTCCCGCACGATGCTTTTCAACATAGCGAAGCTGGAATGGGATGACGATATCCTCAAACTTTTCAAGATACCCCGGAAAATTCTGCCCGCGGTAAAGCCATCATCCGGCATATTCGGCCGGACCATAAATATCGGGAAACTCGGCGCGGGCATCCCCATTGCCGGGATAGCCGGGGACCAGCAGGCGGCGCTCTTCGGGCAGGCTTGTTTTAACGCCGGCGAGACCAAGAACACTTACGGCACGGGATCATTCATATTAATGAATACCGGCAAGAAGCGGCCTTTTTCAAGCCATGGGCTCATAACGACCCTTGCCTGCGGAGCTTCGGGTGAACCGGTCTACGCCCTGGAAGGTTCGGTATTTGTCGCCGGGGCGGCGATCCAGTGGCTCCGGGACGGGCTCAAGATAATCAAAAACGCCTCCGATTCCGAAAAACTCGCGCTATCCGTGAAGGATAACGGCGGAGTCTATTTCGTGCCGGCCCTCGTAGGGCTCGGGGCGCCATACTGGGACCCCGACGCGCGCGGACTGATAACCGGCATTACCAGGGGCACGCGCAGAGGCCATATCGCCAGGGCGGCCATTGAGGCGATATGTTACCAGTCAAAGGACGTCATGCGCGCCATGGAAAAAGACGCGGGGCTTAAGATAAAGGGCTTAAAAGTGGATGGCGGCGTGGTTTCAAACGATCTTCTCTGCCAGCTGCAATCGGACATCCTTAACAGGGATGTGGTGCGGCCGAAAGTCATCGAAATAACATCCCTGGGCGTGGCATACCTCGCGGGCCTGGCGGTCGGCTACTGGAAGAACGCGAAAGAAATAAAGGGACACTGGAAGATCGACAGGCGATTTCGGCCGAAGATGCCCGGGCGCGTGGCGGAGAAGCTTTATAGCGGATGGAGGGAGGCGGTGGGGAGATGCGTGGGGACGTGTTGACGTAACGGAGTATGGACGTATGGGTGTGGCGGAAACTGAGGGAAGAGATCAGTAGTCAGAGATCAAAGGTCAGTCAGACGAAACGGCGTGGCAAGTTGCGGAAACGGCGTAACGGAGTATCCGCCGTCGTCTCGCCATGGGCGGACTATGGCGGACAAGTCGGCGTTTCGGAGTGTTGGCGAAGCGGGGAGAATCAGCGGAAACATTCAACATACAACTCTCAACGTTCAACAGTTGAAAGTTCAAAGTTGGACGTTGGAAGTTTCTTGATCTGAACAAACCTCATCGGAAACATCCAATGGCGCGGAACGCGCCACAAGCACTCAACGTTTAACACCTGAAACGGAAAACGAAGTATAGTAGCGGCGGTGGTTCATAGTAAAAAACGGAGAAAAAGAAATGATACAAAGACGCGGAACGGTGTTTGATATCGCGTCCTTCCTGGCAAACATGCTGCTGATTTATCCGCTGGTCAACCTCGTGAAGAGAACGCAGGGGGATGATCCGGTCTTTGGCGGCCTGCTCGTGGCGGCGACCGTCCTGCACGCGCTCGGCGCGCATTTCAAACGCCGGCCGCTTCACGCGCGAATGGCCTCTCAAAATTGCCCGGCAATGGGAGGAGGCGGATACCTCCTTTTCATGACGCTTGCCGTCATGCACTACGCCGTTTTCGCGATGTGCATGATGGTCGGGCTGCAGGGGCTCGGCCTGGAAAAACCGCTCGGGACAGCCGGGCCTTTCATCGCGCTTGGATGCGCGCTGATCCCCACCTGCGTGGCCATATTCGCCCTGATCCCTCCCCGGGTTACGGAGGTGACCACTGCGGCGCTTCGCCAAAGGGAGGCGACTGGAGATTTTTTGATTTTTTTCTCAACGATCGTCATCCTGGCCTGGTGGGACGGATTCTGGGTTGAGTATCTCGCCACGGCAAAGATGCCAAACATCCTGATGAGCCTCCTGCTGGTCGCGCTCTGTACCGTCCCATTTGCGATATTCTACATGGGGCCGCGGCTGGTGTTGTTGAGGGAAGACTACACGCGCGGGCAGACATGGATTAATGCCGCGATCGTCATGCTGCCGCTGGCGATTCGCCTGATATTCAAGGGGTGACGGCGTTTCGACGTAACGGAGTATCGGCGTGTCGACGTATGGGCGTGACGGAAACTGAGGGAAGAGATCAGTAGTCAGAGATCAGAGGTCAGAGATCGGAGGTCAGAGGTCAGAAGTCAGAGGCCAGAGGGCAGCTAGTGGAGTGTATCACGCAGACGTGTATTTATAGGTTGTCATGCTGAGCGTAGCGAAGCATCTCCATCATAACGAGATTCCTCGCACGCTCGGAATGACAATCCCGCGATTTTTCTAGCGTTTTTCAGTCTTATAAATTCATTTAATTCAGTTACATTACACTAGAAGAAACGGCGTGACAGCAACAGGAAAAAAATCAATTGCTCTTCGGATCGGGCTTGAGGAGATAGGTCCGGAGCTGCCAGCCTGAACTCTTGAACTCAGCCGCGGCCCGGGGAGAGAGTTTTCCGTAGACCAGCAGGATGCGTTTGTAATTCCGGAGTTCCGCGTTGCCGGCCATGGATGCGAGGCGCTCGGTCCAGCAGAGGTAGTCAACCGGCGCGGGCGCGATGAGTTCGCCGCCTTCCGTGATCCCGGACACGCTCGCCGCCACCCTGAGCGCCTTAAACCGCATGGCCGGATGCTCGTCGGCAAGCATGCGCGTCGCGGCGACGATAAACCGGGCCTGCTCCTCGCCTTTCACGCCATTGGCAAGCGTTATCACCTCGGGAAGATTCTTAACTCCCTTGAGCTTCTCCATCGCCCGCGCGAGTTCGGTCTGCAATGTAAGGGTATATGACTCGTTCGCGAGGAAGGCCGCGACTGCTTCATCCGGGACATCCAGGCCTTTCAACGCCTTTTCGATCCAGACTTCCAAGTCGGCGGAGGGGCGGTCATAGACCAGGTCGGAAATTACGCCGGTCGCGGAAATGATGTTTCCCCCGGGCACCTCGGAAGTCAGGACGCTCACCCCGAGACCGCCGGCAAAGGCCGCCAAGGCAACGTCATCGAGTTTATCTTTCAAATACGGGTTGGTCGTGTACGGGTCAACGCCCAGGTCACGGGCCAGCATCCGGCGGTTTTTGTCGTATCCCAAGGCATTGAGAACTGGCTTGCTGCTTTTCTTTTTGGAGGAGCTGTCGGAACTGACCGCGGAGCTGACCTGACGGGAGGCGCGCTCGAAAAACCGGCCGACGCCCTCCGGAACGGCCTGGAGGGTTGAGCCGGGATTGCTGACCGCGTTCGCCGCCGCGCGGGTCACGGAAGAAGCCGAGTCGCGCGCGCCCTTCAAGAAGGCCTTGCGCGTCTTCATCTCGTCCAGGCGCATGGCGGCCTCGACCTCATGCAGACGCGTCTGGACCATGAGGGGACCGCGGGCGTCAAGCGTGTAATCACCGGAATGGATTATGACCGCGACGTTATAGCCGTCGCAGAGAGCCCTGTCCTCGATCCACCAGCCTTTGCCTTTCATCTGCGCGCCAGGCGGCAGGAAATCGGCCGCGTTCAGGACCGGCGGGGTTTCGAAATCGGGCTTGGCGTGGACGGCGCGCTCCGCCGCGACCGTCACATCCGGGCTTAAAACGACTGACAACAGTGCCGAAAGAAAAAGAATTGTGCGCATGATTTGCTCCTATTGGCATCCCATAGGATGCCAGGTTGATAGACTGAAGGCTGAAGACTATTAGGA
>CAYYWX010000057.1:0-24970 GCA_964475405.1 uncultured Verrucomicrobiota bacterium | reverse complement strand
GTCACCCTGGATTTAATGTACCCGTTGCCGGGAGAAGGCAGGGCCGGGATCATCAACGCGGTCAAATGGGCCAGAAAGATCAAGAGCGCCAGGATACAATGTCTGCAAACTCTCCTCCTGCCGGGCACGGAACTTGCGGACAAGGCACGCGAATGGAAATTGAAGGCGGACAAGTTACCGCCATACCTGGTGACTTCAACCCCGGCCGTGTCGTCTTCCGGACTTGAAGCGCTCGCTTCCGGGATCAGCCGCCTGACCGGCACAACAGGTGAAAATCGAACCGAGGTGTTTGTCGGAAGGAATTTGCCTGATCTTTTTCGTGAAACAAAGATCATCAATCCGAATAATTTTTTATTCTGTCATTCCCGTGACCAGGCTACGCCAGAGCGCTTTGCCCAGGCGAGAAGCGGGAATCCAGTATTTCCGTTTCTGTCTCCAGCGAAGCGGGTGGTGAACCGGTCTTGCTTGCGGTCCGCGCGCCGCGCGCTTATTTTCCGTGGCGATGATCTTTATGGTTGCCGCCGAGAATTGGCCGCCATGATCCGCGAAGCCGTTCGGAACGAGCCGAATATCTTATGGCAGTTTGTGCTTGCGCCGTCCAACGAGGAGCCGCTTGATTTGATTGATTTGCTGGCGGAGGAATTGAGACATGCGCCGGGACATCTCAACGACCGCTGGATCCGGTTTGAAACTGGCGGCAGAATGGCCACGCGGCGGCTGTTCATCCTTCTCGACAAAGGCCGGCGTTATGATGCCGATTGGATAAGGGCGTCGGAAATGCTCTTGAGGTCGTTTTTTTATTAGTTTACTTGCGAAAAATCTCAAAATTTGCTTGGCAATGTTTAGATAAGATTTAAAGTAAAAAACATGCTGAAAAAAACATTTGTTCACCTGGACGGGGTCGGGGTGGCGACCGAGAAAAAACTATGGCGGAAAGGCGTCCACTGCTGGGACGACTTGCTGGCGCACGGTCTGGAACATTTGCCGAAAATGCGCCGGCCGGCAATCCACGCCGGAGTTTGCGAATCAATCAGCCGTTATGCCGCTGCCGACTGGGCTTTCTTTGACCGGGGCCTGCCACCTTCCCAGAAATGGCGCGCATATCATGATTTGAAGGAAAAAGTCCTTTTCCTTGATATAGAAACAACCGGCCTGGCCGAAACCGATTCAATCACCGTCATCGGCACCTACAACGGCCTGGAATCCAAAATGTTCGTGGCGGGGATCAACCTTGAAGAGGCCGCCGCCGAGATCGACAGTCACACTTTGCTGGTTACTTTTAACGGCACTTGTTTTGACCTGCCGGTCATTAAAAGGCATTTTACCAGTCTTGCCGGGAATCATCTGCATATTGACTTGCGCTATGCGCTCCGCGGGCTTGGGTATCGCGGCGGTTTGAAGGCCATTGAAAAGGAATTCGGCATTGAGCGCAGTCCCGAGACGCGGTTCCTCGGAGGATGGGACGCCGTCCGGCTCTGGAATCAATACCTGGGCGGCAGCCATGAGGCGTTGGAGTTGTTGAAAAAGTATAATGAGGAAGACGTGCGCAACCTGAAGTTCCTGCTGGAGTCCGTCTGCACCCTGGGCAGCCGCAAGATAGGCTTGCCGGGAAGTGGATAATGTATAGCAATTTCAAAAGGTAGGGACGGACAGCCCTGTCCGTCCAAATGACAAAAACACGGCGGGGCCGGCGGCCCACGCCCTACCTGTCGGAAACGAAAAAAGCGCACATCGGTTGATGGGTTAACCGCATTGCTAAATGCAGAACGTGATCATGTACCCTTCGACGCGCCCCGAAACCGGGGCTTGCTCAGGGTTGTTTGCCTTTCGGCGCGGTGAAAAATTATTTTGAACAGTGGCATCGATACCGCGCCGAAAGTCAAACAATAAATTTATAATGGCATGGAGCGAGGATGCGGGCGGAGGAGCGGGTGACCAGGACGGTGTCCTCAATCCTGATCCCGGCCAGGTTGTGATAATACAGGCCGGGCTCGACGGTAATCACGTTGCCTTCCTTGAGAGTTGTTTCCACCGGGCCGACATACGGGCTTTCGTGGATCTCAAGCCCGAGGCCGTGGCCGATGGCGTGGATGAATCCTTCGTTGTGTCCGCGGCGTTCCCCCCTGAAAAAGCCGCGTTCCTTGAATAAATCAACGGCGGTATTGTGAACTTCTCCTGCCGTGACGCCGGCTTTTATCCTGGAAATCGCCAGGCGTTGCGCGTCCCGGACGGCAAGATACATTTTTTGGATTCTGGCCGAAGGTTTTCCGCGGACAATTGTCCTGGTCAGGTCGCCCCAGTAACCGCTTTTGATATGCTGGGGAAATATGTCAATCACGATCGGCTCATCCGCCTTGAGCGCGCCCCAGCCGGTTTCATGGGGATTAAACGCCTGTTTGCCGCAGGCCACGATCGTCCCGTAGCAGATGCAGTCAAAATCCCGGACAGCGCGGTCAATCGTGTCGCGCACCGCCAGGGAGGTCAAAGGTTTGTTCCCGATTGCCAGCTCCCGGTTGCGGGTGATCCGCGCGCCGGCAATCATGGCGACCGCCGCGTTCATGGCCCGGACGGCCGCCTTCTGGGCATGGGTGATGAATTGTATTTCCCCGGAAGATTTAATTTCCCTCTCCGGGCAGATTTTCCCTTTCTCCACCGAAACCGCGATGTTCCGCACGGCCAGTTCGTTGGCCAGGCCGACCGGGAAATAAGGCGGCACGATCACCGACCGGATTTTTTTTCCGCGCCCTCTTTTGCCGGTTTTATTGCTTAACAGGCCGATGATCCGGTCACAGGCGGGAGTTTTTGAATTCCTGGCGATCGGGAAATCGGATGATGACAAAACCGTCATGTTTTTTACGGTTCCGCCCGCGAGCTTCGCCTGCGCCGCGGCAAGCCGCCGGACGTGGGTGAAATCGAGCGGCGAGACGATGAGGAATTGCCGGCGGCCGGCCTTCAGGAAAACAACCGGGTCGGAGGAAAAGAAACCGGTGAGGTAATGCAGGTCCGGGTAGCGGGCGGGCGCGCCGACGATCAGGATATTGTCCGTTGTTTTCTTCATTCCTGGCTCTTGCTTGAAAATCTAGCACGCGGGAAGTAATAAAGGAAGAAAATACAAAATACTTGCGCCGGCCGGTTTGTCGCTGGTAGAGTGATCCGGATTGGGGCGGACGCTTGAAACACGAAGGAATGGCCGATGATTGAATTGAGCATTTCCATATCCGGGTTTTATCACCTTGACCTGTGCGGTTGCCTGCGCAAGGCCCGTCAGCTGGGGTATGGCGGGGTGGAGGCGGAATACATGGACCTCTTCAGCTTTGCGCGCGGCCCGGATCAACGCTTCGTGCCGGAACGCCTCATGCGCAATGACGAGGTCACCGGCCGGGTGCTTGCCGTCCAGGAGGAGATGGGGACGCGGGTGACCGGCGTTCACGGCCCGATCGTGCCCTTGAATTCTCCAGGCTGGAAAGACCGGCTCTGGATCTACGAAGAGGCGTTCCGCCGCATGGAGCGGCTCGGCGCCGGGAATTTTACGATCCATGCCGGGGGCGGGACGGTGACGGACCTTGCCGCGGAATTTTCCCTGCTTGAGCGCAATATAGCCGAACTGGCGGTCATCGCCGGGGCGCACGGCATCACGGTCTGCGTGGAATCCGGGTGCATGCCCTACGAGCTCAACACCGTCTCGGGCCTCGCGGCGTTCCTGGAAAGGAATCCGCGCCTCGGCCACACGGCCGACCTGAGCCACAACTACTTCCACGCGCCGGACAAAAACGATCCCTTTTCCATCAACGAGGTGGTTGAAAAGCTCGGCGAGCGCGTGCGGGTGGTGCATCTCGTGGATTATGATCCCGCAACGCCCTGGGCTCATGACCTTCCGGCCGGGATGGGGGCCATAGACTGGGAACGATTCTTCAAGGGAATATTTTCCAAAGGCTTTGACGGCGTAATCTGCTGCGAAAACACTCCCGATGCCGTCACCGCTTTCCTGATAAAACTCCGCCGGATCTGCCGGGGCAACACGGCCGTCCTGCCGCCCTCGACGGTCGGCGGCCCATATGAGCACGGGCACGGAGGCCGCCTTGACAAAAGTAAGGGCGGAAGATATCCTCGGCCATGATCCTTTCATGCGCCGGGTGCCGTTTGACGGGGCGACCATCTCCTGGAATGACGCGAAGGAAAATTGGGACGGCACCGCGCTTGGCGACCAGTTGTACGCCGCGAGCCTTGAATACATCAAACCATTGTTATCGCGCCTTGGCGCGAAAGTCTGACCTATGTTTTTTTTGACGGACAACGAGAAGAAAGAATGGCGCTCGCTGGCCGATGAGGCGTTGGCCGGAAAAGCAGGACCGGGACAGTTTTCGGGGAATATCCGCCCCAATCTTGCGCCGATGCTTGATTATTACCTGGGCACGTTCCTGGCCGCAAAGGGAGAGGTGGCGCTTGGCCGGCAGTGGCTCGCGGCCGGCGCCCTGGCCGAGGAAGAAAAACTTATGTCCAACGCCTATCTTTCCTCCTTCCTTGAGCGCCAGCGCGGGAAATTGATCATGCCGGCGGTGGTGTTCGCGGACCCGAAGCCTTACATCCATTTTACCGGCGTGCCGGTCATGCGCGAGGCGCGAGTTAATTTTCTGCGGCAATGTTCCGGTTCGTTGCCGAAATTTTCCCGGCCGGTCAGGATCATGGACATCGGCTGCGGCGACGGCTCCCTGACGGCGCAGTTCATCGACGCGCTGCGGGCGGCGGGCAAGGCGGGGGATATTGCCGAGGTGGCGCTCATTGACCGTTCGCGCGGCATGCTGGACGTGGCTGAGGCCACGGTCGGAAAGGTTGTCAACCGCTCCGCGATCCGGGCGGTGAACAGCAGGATCGAGGACGTGGCCGGTAAAATCGACCGGCATTACGAAATTGTCATCAGCTCGCTGGCCTACCATCATATGCCGCTGGCGCAGAAGAAGGTCCATTTGAACGCGCTGAAGCGCTGGATGGATCATTTCATTATCTTTGAGGTCGACGCCAACAACGACCTGCCGGAGCAGCATTCGCCCGAGCTGGCCGTTTCCGTTTACCAGTCCTACGGCCGCTTGATCAACCTGGTCTTCATGCATGACGCCCCGCTGCAACTGGCGCTTTCATGCGTGGACGCGTTCCTGATGACCGAGGAGGTCTCGTTCCTGGTCCAGCCGCGCGGCCAGCGTAACGATTACCACATGCTCAAGACCCAGTGGCACGATCTTTTTGAGGAAACGCTCGCGCCGGATCTCGCCTGTCTCTGCGATTCGCCCTGTTATGACGATGAATATGTTGGACTCTTCACATTGCATTACGGACGCTGACCGTCCTCGAACTTCACTGCTGTTCCTGGACAAGGTGTTCCTGAAACCGCGCAAGACCAATTTGCGCGGGGTTGAGTTGTTCAACCTGGCCCTGATCCGGGACCTGGCGCGGAACGGCTTTGAGCTGACAATTCCCATCCATCGTTCCTGGAAAGGAGATTTCAAGCATGAACAATGTTCGTGTCCGCCGGTTTTTTGCGAGACTTCGGGCCGCGTGACGCTCTTGAACGGCCTGCTGGCTGCCTGGCGCTTGCGGCGCCGGCCATATCAGCAAATCATCATGGCCAACGTCGCCAACGGCCTGATCCCGGCCTTGCTGCTCCTGCGTTTGTTCAGCCGCCGGTCCCTGGTGGTTTTCGCGCACCGCATGCCCACGGCCAGGTTCATGGCGGCCCTGCCGGAAAAGACGACCAGGGTGATATGCGTCAACGGGATCATTGCCGAAAGTTTCCGGAAGGCGGGCTTCAAGGACGCCAATGTGCTCTTCGGCCACATGAACGCCGATAAATTCAGACCGGCGGACGCGGCCGGGGAAAAATCCGGGAAGACAATAAATTTTTGCGTGGTCGGGTTCCTGGACAATGCCTGGAAGGGGGCGGACACGGCCGTGGCCGCGTTCCGCGCGCTGCCGGGGGATGTTGCCGGCCGTTGCGCGCTGCACCTGGCCTCGTATCGCGTTCCGCCTTCGCTTCCGGAAAAAAACATAAAAATATATTCATGGATGGCGCCGGAGGAGATGCCGGCGTGGCTGCGCGCGATGGACGTGATGATCGTTCCCTCGCGCGACGAGGGCGTGATGCGCGAGACTTTTTCGCTGACGATGATCGAGGGCATGCTGAGCGGGTTGCCGGTCCTGGCCTCCAATTTGCCGGTCCTGGCCGAAAAGCTCGACGCCGGCGGCGGTTATACGTTCAAGGATGCGCCGGAGCTTGCGCGGTTGATGGCTTCGCTCGCGTCGCGGCCGGAGCTGCGCGCCGAGCTAGGGCAGCAGGCGCGCCGGGTCGCGCTGGAGCGTTACGTCTGGGACGCGGATAAATTCATCAGCCGCTATCTCGCCGCCGGGCGTTGAATCATTTTAAAATCCGGTAACCTTAGTTACGAGGAGAAGAGCGGCTCGCCGAGGACGGTTCGCCCTACCTTTCCTGTTAGACGCAATCGGTAGGGCGCGGCGTCCCTGCCAAGCCGTCTGTGCGCGTGGAATTATAATCATCAACATACGCATACTTAACTGGGTCATTTTAAAATCCGGGATTATTTTTTTGACAAGGCCGGCCTTTTCCCATAGGGTTCTTTTCCTAGCCCGCATTTCTCACAGGTGGATTTTCCCTGTGAGAAATCCGGGCTCGGTGCTGATCCAAATGTCAAGGTGGGCCGGTAGCTCAGTTGGTAGAGCACGGCACTTTTAATGCTGGGGTCGCGGGTTCAAATCCCGCCCGGCTCACCCTCATTCGTCCCGGGGCGCTGCGCGCCCGGGGCTTCGGCGGGTTCACCAATAAGAATAAGCGCTCATGTTGACCCATCTAAAAAAAGCGCGGAAGAATCTGGAAGCGCTTCTGGTCCGGCTCGGGCTTGTCGTTTTGCCTTATTGGCCGCGCTGGCTGATCCTGGTCTGCGCGCGCCTGGCGGGAACGCTGGGTTACTGGCTGGCGCCCGGCCAGCGCAGGATCACCATGGCGAACCTGGACATTGCCTTCGGCGATAAAAAAACTCCGGCCGAGAAGAAGCGCCTGGCGCGGCATGCTTTCCGGATCATGGCCCTGACGTTTATCGATTATTTCTGGTTCAGCCGGCGCTCGGCCGGGCGGGTCGCCAAATACGTGACCCTGGATAAATCCATTTCAACATGTTATCCGCCTCCGCCCTCGGTGACCGTCACCGCCCATTTCGGCAACTGGGAATTGATCTCGCGCGGGATGGCGGCGGCCGGGTATGCGCACGTGGCGGTATTCGCGCCTTCATCCAACCCGGCCGTGGACGAATATATCATGCGCTTCAGGACCGCCGATAACGCGAAGATGATCCCGATGCGCGGCGCGGTGCGGGGTTTGTTGCGTGCCCTGCACAGCGGCATATATATCGCGCTCTTGCTGGACCAGAACACGAAGCCTGAAGAGGGCGGCGTGTTCGTGGATTTTTTCGGCTTGCCGGTCCCGATGTCAACCAGCGCGGCGATCCTTGCGCAGCGCGTCAACGTGCCGATATCCCCGCTCTTTTGCATGACGAATCTTGACGGCAATTACCTGATCTATGCCCTGCCGCCGATTGAAATTGAAAACCTGCCGGGGGAAGGGGCGGACTTTGTCCAATATTACACCCAGAAAGTCGCCGCGGCGTTCCAGCAGGAAATAGAGAAACATCCGGAGCAGTGGATGTGGATGTACAAGCGCTGGAAACACATCAAGCCCGGTGCGCCCGCCGGCGCCTATCCCTTTTATTCAAAGCCCATGGCTTGAAATTCTCCCCCTGTTTGATTCTTGCACCCTGGCGGCAAAATGATATTATCGAGAAATTAACAGCATATTTCATGAGTTTCGGGTGAAATATCCGGGTTAAAAAGCTATTGGGCAGGCATTTATGGAAAAGGTTGAAAAAAAGGCTACCAGCATTGAATCGGAGCATATTTCCCAGCTCACCTGCGCGGGATGCCAGAAAGTCCTGGACGTATCGCACCTTAATCCCTTTACGACCATTAAATGCCCGGAATGCGGCATGGAGCAGATCGTCCCGGCGAAGTTCGGCGGTTTCCTGCTGGTGAAGCAGCTTGGCGCCGGCGGCATGGGCGTCATTTATCGCGCCGTGGACCGGGAGCTTGGCCGGCAGGTGGCGCTGAAGGTCATGAAAAAGTCGCTCGGCGACAATCCCGAATTTTACAAGTCGTTCAAGCATGAAGCCCAGGCCGCGGCGGCCCTGAACCATCGCAACGTGGTCCAGATCTACTCCTTCGGCCAGTACAACGGCCAGCCTTACATCGTCATGGAGCTGGTGGCCGGCGGCAAGCTCGATGACCTGAGCGCCGGCACGGGCAACATTGACGAGTTGAAGGCCCTTGAAATTCACCTTGAGGTCGCGGAAGGGCTGATGGCGGCGAGCGACGTGGGACTGGTGCACGGCGACGTCAAGCCGGCCAATATTCTTTTCGGCAAAAGCGGCGAGGCCAAGGTGGTTGATTTCGGCCTGGCCAGTTATATCGGGGACCAGAAGCAGGGCGGGCAGGTCTGGGGCACGCCTTACTATATCGCGCCGGAAAAGGCGCGCGGCAAGAAAGCCGATTTTCGTTCCGATATTTACAGCCTCGGCGCGACGCTCTTTCATGTCCTGACCGGCAAGCCGCCATTTGACGGGCCCACTTCCAACGACGTGGTCATGGCGCGCCTCAACCAGCCGGCGCCGAACATCCTCGATGTAAACCCCAACCTGCACCAGGAGACCGCGCAGATGGTCGCGCGGATGCTGGAGACGGATCCGGCCATGCGCTACCCTTCATATCCCGCCTTGCTGATTGACATGCGCAACGCGATCAACGCGGCCAGGAAACCGCTCGGCAGGACGTCGCATATTTCCGTCGCCATCCCGATCAAGGCTTCCGAAAAGAAAGTGAAATCACTGCTGAAGAAAATTAATGTAAAAATGGCGGCGGGCATCGCCGGCGGAGTTGTTCTCGCCGTCCTGGTCGTGGCCGGGCTGGCGTTCAACCACTTGCGGCAGGAACGCGTCCGGCAGGCCGCGGATGACCGCAAGTTGTTCGAGACGTCCCGCTCCTCCGGCCGGGCTGCCCGGGACCGGATCGTCAATCTCTGGGCCTTGATTGCGCCAACCGGTTCAAATCTCATGGCGTATGCCGTCCGGGCCGACAAAATGGCGGCGGCCATCAGCCGGGTGGATGACGCCAACGCGCTGCTGATGGATGAGACCGACAAGGTGAAGGATTGGTACGGCGAGGCGGAAGACCTGCAGGCGAATTCGGTCCTGCTTGTCCAGCAACTGGATGCCGCCTCCGACGCCAAGACCGCCAAGCGCCTGAACGACGGGCTGCAGGCCGCGTTCAACCGGCTCGTGGCCATAAATATTTCCCTGAATGAAACGAGCGAAATCATCAAGGAAATCATCAAGGAGGCGGATGCGCGGCATAGGCTGGCGATGGAGGAAGTCAACCGGATCAACGCCGGCAAGGCGAAGATTGCGGCCGACAAGGCGAAGATCGCGGCCGACCGGCGCAAGGCGGAGGAAGAACAGAAACAGGCCAAGAAGAAGGAAGAGGAACTTCAAAAAATGCGGCCGGCCATCGTCCAGAAGGAATTGGACCTTGTTGAAAAATACCGGGGCGCCAACGCGGTCCTGATTTCCCAGAAGAGGTTTGAAGAGGCGGAGCGTTCGTTTGCCACGGTCCAGGCGCGCATGACCCTGGATGAAACCCGGGCGGCCTGCAAAAATATCATGGAGGCCTATGGCGAGATCGCGAAGTTGAAAAGCTGGCTGATCAACGCCATCAACGCCGCGCCGTACAAAAACGGCTGGCAGATGGGCTCCAGCCGGAGCGACATCACCAAGGCCAGCAACGAAAACGGCATTACCGTCACGGTCGGGGAGACGGGCTCCACCGTGGTCCAGTGGGAATCCATTACCGTTTCCCAGCTGTTAAAAATGATCAATTATTACGTGGATTCCATGGGGCTGACTGATGGCCCGCGGGCCGAGATATTCAAACAGGCCGCTCTGTTTTGCTATGAAAGCGGCGTGTTCAAGACCGCGGAAACATACGCCGGCGCGGCTTACAAGGCCAGCCCGGAGATCAAGGCGGACTTGAACCGCCTGATGCCGGATATTTTATCGCCGGAATAATAACCCGGAAAAGGAGAGAGGGAAACAGATGAGTTCTCGGGAAGAAAGCCTGGTACTGCAATTGGATTTCAACAAGCTCTCGAAAGCCTGCGGCGCCGATGCCGGCATCCTGCCGGTGGCGGTCCAGAACATTGACAGCGGCGAAGTGATCCTCCTGGCCTACACCAACCAGAAAGCTTTCGCGCTGGCCATGCAAAAAAGAACCCTGATCCTCTGGAGCACTTCCCGCAATGAATTGTGGGAAAAAGGGAAAACTTCCGGCGAAACATTCGAGCTTGTGGAGGCCTATGTCAACTGCGAGCAGAATTCGCTCCTCTACCGCGTGCGCCCGCGCCGCGACGGCATCTGCCATACCAAGAACAAGGCCGGCAAGCCGCGCAATTGCTTTTACCGGCGCGTTAATTTTAACACCCTCGGCCTTGAAAATATCGATCCCTGATGGGGGGAGAGGCTGATTTTCGCCTTCAACGCATATCCTTTAGCATTTTACTTGCATTATGCCTTGCGTTGTATTATTAAAAACACCGCACATTCAATAAATTTCAAGGAGGTAAAGGGATGTATTCCGCGTCTGATTTGCGAAAAGGCTTGAGGGTGGAAATAGACGGCGTGCCTTACATCATTGCCGATTTTAATTTTGTCAAGCCCGGCAAGGGGGCTTCAATCTATAATTGCAAGATGAAAAACCTGATAACCGGCGCCACGCTCACGCGGAGCTACCGGTCCAACGACAAATTGGACGAGCCGAAACTGGAAGAGCGGACAATGCGCTATTCCTACCAGGACGGCGACAATTATGTCTTCATCGACAAGAATTTCGAGCAATTGAGCGTCGGCGCCAGCGTCCTGGGCGACGCGCGCTTTTTCCTCGTGGAGGAGATAGAGGTTGATATCCTGATCCATAACGGCCAGCCGATCGGCGTGGAATTGCCGACTTTCATCGAGAAGGAAATCAAGGAAACCGAACCGGGCTATCGCGGCAATACCGCCACGAACGTCACCAAGCCCGCCAAGATCGAGGGCGGTTACGAACTGCAGGTGCCGCTTTTCATCAACCAGGGCGACGTCATAAAAATAGACACGCGCACTGGCGCCTATTCCGACCGCGTCAGCGTGGTCAAGGGTTAGTTTTGATCGCGCCGCGACGGAGAAAACACATGGCGCCTCCGGGTGATAAAGTTCGTTTGCCGGCCCTGAAGAGCGTCCTGGCATTGCAGTCCAAATTGCTCGCGGCCATCCGCGGCTTTTTTCTTGGGAAAAATTATCTTGAAGTCGTAACCCCGGTCCTCGTGCCGGTTCCCGCCCTGGAACTTCACATTGACGCCTTTCCGGCCGGCCGGGGTTATTTGAGGACTTCGCCGGAACTGCACATGAAACGCCTCCTCGGCGCGGGTTACGGGCCCATCTTCCAGGTCGGCCCCTGCTTCCGTTCCGGAGAGCGGGGCGATCTGCATCATCCGGAATTCACCATGCTGGAATGGTACCGTCCCCGGGCCGATTACATGGATATCCTCGCCGAAACCGGCGACCTTTTAAGGCAGGTCGCGCAAGCCTGCCTCGGGAAAACGGCCGTTCAAGGCAAGGCCCGGACGATTGACCTGGGAGCGGAATGGCTTGTTCTTTCGGTGGCGGAATGTTTTCAGGAATATGCCGGCTGGAATCCCGTTGAAAATTACGACGAACGCCGGTTTGAAGAAGACCTCGTGAACCGCGTCGAGCCGCGTTTGCCGAAGGACCGGCCCGTTGTTTTGCGGGATTACCCGGCTGCGGCGGCCGCCCTGGCGCGGTTAAAAACGGATGACCCCCGGGTGGCGGAACGCTGGGAACTCTACCTGGGCGGGATTGAGATCGCCAACGCCTTCAGCGAATTAACCGACGCGGCCGAACAGCGGAAGCGGTTTGAAGAATGCTCCGGAAAACGCCGGGCGCTGGGCAAGGCAGCCTATGAGTTGGACAATGAATTCCTCGCCGCGCTCGCGGCGGGCATGCCGCCCTGCGCGGGAATCGCGCTCGGGGTTGACCGGCTGCTGATGCTGTTGGCCGGCGTTGATTCTTTGGACGATGTCTTGCCGTTCCGTTAATCGAGCAACGTTCATGCAAGAGGTCGTGTTTTCCAGCGGCGGTGAAGCCAGATCCACTGTTCGGGGTGCAGCCGGACCTGGTCCTCGATGATCCGGGTGTATTCCTGGGTCGCCTTGCGGATTGTTTCCGGCTCGCGGTCCGGCGGCGGCTCCAGGATCGGGAAAGCCTGCAGGAGATGCTTGCCGTCCGCGGTCCGGTGGATGAATACCGGCACCACCGGCGCCTGGACCTGGGCGGAAAGCATCGCCAGCCCGGGCGTTGTGCAGGCCGACCGGCCGAAAAAGTCCACGAAAATTCCCGCATCCCGCGGCCGGTTCTGGTCCAGGATGAATCCGAGCAATTCGTTCCGCCGCAGGACCCGCAGGGCTTCCCGCGCCGAGTTGTGGTTGGGAATGATGTTCACGCCGACCTGCTTGCGCATCTGCATCCACAGGCCGTTAATGGCCCTGTTCTTGATTGCCTTGGAAATGATCGTCACCGGGTAATTTCCTTTTTTGACGGAAAACATCGGCAGAAAATCCCAGTTGCCGAAATGCGCGGACATGATCATCACGCCCTTGCCGCGCTGCAGGGCCTGGTCAACAATTTCCCTCCCTACCACCGTGATGCGGCTATTTGTTTCATCAAGATTGCCGCCGGCCAGGCGCAGCAGCTCAAACTGGTTCATCCCCAGGTTCCGGTACATCCGGTTGGTGATGGATTGGATTTCCTGTTCGCTTTTCTCTGGGAAACTGCGGCGGAGCGCTTCCAGGGCGTCGCGGCGGTGATAGCGGATCACGGAGCCGTAAAACCATCCCAGGGCGCCCCCGATCGCCAGGGCTGCCGAAAGAGGCATACGCGCAATCAATTTTGTGATGAATTTAACAAGGCTTGCCATGTTCTGTCTTTCTCCAACTGCGCTCATAGTAGCGCAATTATTCCGTTCTGCCAAAGATTTTTGCATATTTTCACTTGTCGGCGAAAAGGCGATGTATAAACTCTTGGCACGGGGAGGTGGTCATGATTCGCAAGGCGGAAAATATGGAAGAGGAAGTGCGCGCCGAAATGCGCGGCGGAAAAGGATCGGTTACCATCCGGCATTTTTTCAAGCCGGGCGAAATCAAGGCGAAATGCCGCCTGTGTTCAAGGCTGATTTTGCCACCGGGCGCCAGTATCGGTCCCCACAAGCATGAGACCGAGGACGAGCTTTACATCATAGAGCGCGGGGTGGGTATCCTCGATGACGGGCATGCCAGGATAAAGGTTGCGGCCGGTGACTCCATCCTGACCGGCAACGGGGAGTCGCACTCCATCGCCAACACCGGCACGGAGCCGCTTGAAATAATTGCCGTTATCATGTGTTACTGAAAATAGGTAAATAGGCTATTAGCCGGCAGGATCTTCCGCTTCCAGTCTAAACACCTAACAGTCTTCAGCCTAACAAGCTATTTGTATGAATATAATGCCCGACAATATAATTTTCCCCGAACACACGCTCAGCGGCGCCGGCACGGCGGCGCGGCTCCTGCCGGAGTGCGCCCGCTTCGGGGCGCGGGGCGTAATCATCCACGGCCGGTCGCTCGCGCAGAGCGGTCGTTTGAAAAGCATCTTAAGCGCCGCTCTAGGCGAGGTGGCCGGTTGGGAACATGGCGGTGGCGAGCCGACGCTCGAGCATCTGCAGGCGGCCCTGGATTTTGCCAGGGAGCACAAGGCTGGTTGGATCGCGGGTGTCGGCGGGGGGAGCGTCCTGGACGTGGCCAAGGCGTGCGCCGGCCTTATTAACACGAGCGGTAAAATATCCGCCTATCATGACGGCGCGCCGATCGAGACGCCCGGCATCCCGTTCATTGCCGTCCCGACCACGGCCGGCACGGGATCGGAGGCGACTATTAATTCGGTTTTGACCAACACCGTCACCCGCCAGAAAAAATCAATCCGAAATCCGCTTTTAATCGCCAGGCTTGTGATCCTTGACCCGGTCTTGTTGGCAAACTGCCCGGGGAAGATCATCGCCTGCGCCGGCCTTGATGCCTTGACGCAGGCGATCGAAGCCTACACCAGCCGCTTTGCCACCTGGTTGAGCGACCAGCTTGGATTGCAGGCCATAAAACTGATCGCGGCCAACCTGGCGGCCGTTCACCGGGGAGGCAATGACGAGGAACGGTTGAATCTGCTGACCGGCAGTTACATGGCCGGGCTTTCGTTTTCCATGGCGCGCCTGGGCGTTGTGCACGGGCTGGCCCATCCGCTCGGCCTGCGTTACCACGCGGCCCACGGCCTGGTCTGCGGGGTCTGCCTGCCGCACGCGATTGAATTGAACCGGGCGGCGATGGGCGGCAAATATGAAATCATGAGCCGCGAAACCGGCGCCGACCTCCTGGCTTTTACGCGCGGACTGCTGGAGAAACTTGGAGTGGAGTCGCCTTTCAAAGGCCGGCCGGTCATGGAGAAGGAAATTATTATCCGCGAGACATTGAAGTCGTGGTCAACGGCCGCCAACGCCAAGCCGGTGACCGAATCTGACGTGGAGTTCTTGCTGGCGCGGCTTTTCTAAATTTATTTTATCGCCTGTCATTGTTAGTAGCAGTGCGAATTTCGTTTGAAAAAGACTTCCTCCTTCGTCTCGCAAAAGCGGTCTTCGGAGGACAAGGCGGCGATCTCTGACCATGTTTTTTCTCCGCCACCAGCGGATCCGCCCGTGGCGGAAAATCCGCCTCTGGCGGAACCGAAATTCGCCCTGCGGTTCATGCCGTCCAACCGCAACGGTCGGACGGGGCAAGAATTATTGTCGCCTTATATATGCCAACTTCTCCGCAAAAATGCATCATGCCTTAACGGAACGATCTAATTTCCAATTTCTAATTTCGACGTTCTGTTAAGCGTGCCGGTTTAGAATCCCCGGCTTTGAAGGAGGCGGGTGAGCTCATGCTGGAAGGCCTGCAAGTCTTCCTGGCTCGGACGGTAACCGGCTTTCCCGGACGTCAGTCCGAGCCGGCCCATCTGGTCCAGGGTCCATAACGCCGCCTGGCCGTCGCTGAAGGTAACGCTTCCGCTGGCGATCGCGCCGGCCTTGACCACCCGGTCAAGCTCCACGCTGACGCCGCCGGCCCCCTCCGGCTCAAGCTCTTCCCCGATTTGGCCGGGTTCGGCCGGGGGCGTCTTGGAGAGATCGACGTTGGCCGTGGATTTTTCCTTCTCCTTGATGTTCAGGCCCAGGTCCAGGACCAGGAAACGGACGTCAATAAAGGTGACGGGGATTTTTAATTCCTCGTTGATCTTTTTCTGGATATCCGAGAGTTTCGCCCCCTCGGTCACCCATTTCTTCACAAGTTCTTTCTGCTCTTGGGTCAGTTGGATCATTTTAAATAACACCTGGTAAATTTTCACCCGACGCGGAACAGGGTGCCAAAAGCGCTCCGTCATGTCAAGTCTGGGCGTGGGTTTTGTTGCCGTCAGGGGACGCGGAAAAATTTTGGAAGCGGGAAAGCGTTTTCAATATGGCGGACAACGGGGTTTGCCGTGTCGGGAGCGCCGATAATTTCCACGACGTCAAAGCGGAAGCTGGCCGGCTGGGTTTTCAGGCGCTTGAGGTAACGGAGGGCGGCCCGCGCCAGGTGAAAACGCTTGGCCCGGTCCACCGCCGCGAACGGCCGGCCGAAATCCTCTCTGGCCCTGGTTTTGACCTCGATGAAAACAAGCGTATTGTCGTCGCGCGCGATCAGGTCAATTTCATCATGGCGCCCGATCCGGACCCGTTGGCCGAGAATTTTATATCCCCGGGCCGCGAGATGGCGTCCGGCCGCGCGCTCGCCCCATATTCCGGTTTTCTGGCGGGGCGTCTCGCGCGGATTGCGCTTGCCGAGGAGGCGTTCAATGTATTTCCACATTGGTAGAAACCATAAAGTTTATGCGTTCAAGGTTCACGGTTTAGAGTAAATGCAACTGTGAACCGTGAACTTCCGAACTTTGAACTTTTTTCCTGCTCCTGATGTCCTCGATGTCGCGCACCGGCCGGAAAGAGCGCCGGTGGTATTCGGTCGCGCCGTGTTTCAGGAGGGCCTGGATATGGCCCGGGGTGCCGTAACCCTTGTGGCCGCCGAAGCCGTATTCCGGGCGCCAGCGGTCCAGCTCCGTCATCCATTGATCCCGGACAACCTTGGCGATGACGCTCGCCGCGGCGACCGAAAAGCTCCGCGCGTCGCCGCGGATAACCGCCGTGGAAGGGCAGGGCAGGCCGCGGACCGGCAGGCCGTCAATAATGGCGTGCTCGGGCATAAGGCAAAGGCATGAAAGCGCGCGGCTCATCGCGAGATGGGTTGAGCGCAAGATGTTGATTTTGTCTATTTCCGCCACCGGCCCGAACCCGATGCCGATTTCAACATGGGGCGACCGGGTCAGGAGGGCGAAAAATGAGTTCCGTTGGTTTGCGGTCAGTTTTTTTGAATCGGTCAGTTCGGCGAAGACGCCGTCCTTTTCCTTTTCAATGAAATCCGGTTCAAAGACGACCGCCGCGGCGACAACCGGCCCGGCGAGCGGCCCGCGTCCGGCCTCATCCACGCCGGCGACGCGGCGCAGACCCCCAGACCACAGTTGACGTTCAAATTCCAGCAGGTTGGGAACTGTCATTCCTTAAGCTTCGGTCCCGGCCAGGCGCGCCTGTTTACCGGTGCGCTTGCGGAGATAATAAAGCTTTGCTCTTCGGGATTTGCCGCTCGATTCCACTTCGATGCTGACGATGTTCGGGGAGTGGATGGGGAAGATTCTTTCCACGCCTTCGCCGAATGAAACCCTGCGGACGGTAATGGTTTCGGTGGCCCCCAGTCCTTTCCGGGCGATCAATATGCCGGAATAAGCCTGGACCCTTTCTTTGTCGCCTTCCTTGAACTTGACCGCGACCTTGATCGTGTCGCCGATCTTGAACGGGGGGTGCTTGATTTTTGCGAGATTTTCAGCGTCAATTTTCTTGGCAATATCTGAAACCATATTTTCCTCTTTCTAATTGTGAACCTGGAACCATGGACAGGCCTTATCTACCTTTTTCCCGTAAAATGGTCAAGTTGTTATTTTAGCATGTCCGGGCGCCTTTCCCGGGTGCGTTTCTTTGACTGCTCGGCCTGCCAGCGTTTTATTTCGGCGTGGTTCCCGGAAAGGAGGACCGGGGGCACCTGCATGCCGCGGAAGTCTTCCGGGCGGGTGTACTGCGGATGCTCCAGTTGATAGGCGCTGAAAGAGTCGGAGTCCGTCGCGCCCTCCGCGCCGAGCACGTCCGGCAGAAGGCGCACGACCGCGTCGATCATGACCGTCGCCGCGAGGGTGCCGTTCGTCAGGACGTAGTCGCCGATTGAAATTTCATCGGTCACCAGGGCCTGGCTGACGCGCTCGTCCACGCCCTCGTAATGGCCGCAGATGAAAATCAGGTGCGGGCAGGAAGTGAATTCGCGCGCCATGGCCTGGTTGAAAATTTTTCCCTGGGGGGAAGGCAGTATCACGCGGGAAAGGGGGGTCCTGATCGCCTCGACCGCCTTGAAAATCGGCGCGGGCTTCATGATCATCCCCGGCCCGCCGCCGTAAGGGCGGTCGTCAACCGTCTGGTGGCGATCGTCGGTATAATCCCTCAGGTTGATGATGCGGTAGGAGACGGCGTTTTTTTCGGCGGCGCGCTTGAGGATGCTTTCCGCCAGGAATCCCTGCAGCATGGCGGGGAAGATGGTGATGACGTCGATCCTGAGCGGTTCCCCCATTGCGTGTTACTCGACAATTTCCAGGAGGGCCTTGCGTTTTTGCCTGGCCGCCACGACGCTGAACAATACCCTGATGGCGCCGATGGTTTTCCCGCTCTTGCCGATGATGCGGCCCATGTCGTCGTTGTTGCAGCGCACCTCAAACATCACGGTCTGCCGGCCGTATAACCCGGAAACCAGGATGTCCTCCGGATGATTGGCGAGGGCTTTTATGATATTGGTGATGAAATCCCTCATTTTTTACCTTCCGCCGGCGCGGCGGCGGCCGGGGCGGCGGGCGCCTCTTTCTTCGGCTCGGCGGCTTTTTCCGCCTTGGATTTCTTGCCGCCTTTTTTGCGCGGTTTCTTGGTGGTTGAATTGGTGATGCCGCGCCTGGCCTTGTTGACCAGCGTCTGCACCGTCGGTGAAATCTTGGCCCCTTTGCCCAGCCAGGCCTCTATTCTGTCAAGCTTGAGCAGGAAATTGTTTTCCCGTTTCTTGGGATCATACCAGCCGAGCGCTTCCAGGTATTTGCCGTCGCGCGGTGAACGTTCATCGGTCGCCACAATTCTGAAACATGGATCGTTGTTTGCCCCCGTCCGGCGGCATCTGATGATAACTGCCATTCTATTCCTCCGTTATGTAGATCAATTCCTGATTCAAAAGGCATTCATACATGATATCGAGGCCGTTATTCAAGCATTTTCTTGCCTTGATTATTTAACCGCCATGACCAGCCGGTTATGCCCGGCGCCATCCGGGCAGACGGAATTCTGGCTGAAGCCGGTCGCGGACAGCAGTTCTTGAACGGCCGGCCACTGGTCAAACCCGATTTCCATGAACAAAAACCGGCCCGGCTTCAATATTTGGTAAGCCTTCTGGACAAGCGGACGGACAACCTGCAGGCCGTCTTTGCCGCCATCCAGCGCCAGGCGCGGCTCCCAGAGGCGGACATTCTTGTCAAGGCGGTCAAAGTCGACTGACCGCACGTAGGGCGGGTTCGCGACCACGGCATCCATCCCGGAGGGTATTTCCCCCGAGGAAAAATCGGCGGTGATAAACTTGATCATGTCGGCGACCTTGCCGGCGCGGGCGTTTTCCTCGGCGAGCGCGATCGCCTCGGCGGAAATATCAACCGCGAAATAATTCGCCATTTTCCTGGCGATGGCCAGGCTGACGATGATGCATCCGGTCCCGGTGCCGATGTCAATGATGGATGGGCAGCCGATTTTCCAGAGCGCCGCGCAACTTACGATCAATTCCACGAGCTCCTCGGTTTCGGGCCGGGGAATCAGGGCGCGGCGGTCGCACTTGAAAATATTCCCCCGGAAGTCGGTCTGGCCGAGAACGTAATGGATGGGTTCGTTCCTGGCCAGTCGCCGGGCCCCGTCCTCAATGTCATAAATTTGGGCGGAAGTCGGTTTTTCGTCGGTCCGCAGGTAAATTTCAAGGCGCGAACAGTTGAGCTTGGCGGATATCAGGATTCCCGCCGCGAGCTCCGGCTGGTCTATGCCGGCCGATTGCAGGCGCTTGGTCGTGGCGCGCAGGATGTCACGGACAGTTGTTGACGATGTATTCACGGTTGATATTTACGAACACGCATATTTAGCCGATTGGGCATAATTTTTCAACAAAAAACAATGTTCAGCAACAACACCTCAATCACAGGATGTGGATTTTCCTGGATTCCCGATCCAAACCGCGTCGAAGCGCGTTTTGGTCGGGAATGACATGAAACATCCAATTTCCACAACTGAAGATTTGTTGTTCATCATAAAATATTAATTTTCCACGGGCTTTAATTTTCAGGAATCCAGTAATTTTTCGATCTGGATGTTTTTTTCAAATCGTTTCTGCTGGTAGTGCTCGCGGATCGTTTGCAGGACCGGGTTGAGGTCGCCTTCAATTATCCCGGCCAGGTTATAGATCGTCAGGTTGATCCGGTGATCGGTCAGCCGGTTCTGCGGGAAATTATAGGTGCGGATGCGTTCGCTGCGGTCGCCGCTGCCGATCTGCTGGCGGCGGGAATCGCTGGCCTGCTCCTCGCTCGCGCGCCGCTGGGCGGCGAGCAGGTGTGTGCGCAGGACCTTCATGGCCTTGGCGCGGTTCTTGTGCTGGGAGCGCTCTTCCTGGCTGGCGACCACGATCCCGGAGGGCAGGTGCGTGATGCGCACGGCCGAGTCGGTTTTGTTGACGTGCTGGCCGCCCGCGCCGGAGGCGCGGTAGACGTCAATGCGCAAATCCTCGGGTTTTATTTCTATCTCGTCAACCTCGTCCGCCTCGGGCAGGACCGCCACGGTCGCGGTGGAGGTGTGGATGCGCCCGTTGGCCTCCGTGGCCGGGACGCGCTGGACCCGGTGCGTCCCGCCTTCGTACTGCATGCTGCGGTAAACATCCTCGCCTTCCACGGAAAAGATTATTTCCTTGAAGCCGCCCTTTTCCGCGGGGCTGGCGCTGATGTTTTCCACTTTCCAGCCCAGCTGTTCGGCGTAGCGCGAATACATGCGGGTCAGGTCGCCGGCAAAAAGCGCCGCCTCGTCGCCGCCGGTCCCCGCCCTGATTTCCATGATGATACTCCGGCTTTCGTCGGGGTCGGGCGGATACAGGTCAAGGAGCAGGGCGCGGAGCGCCTCGGATATTTCCTTTTCAAGCCGGGTCAAGTCCTCCTGGGCCAGTTGCTTCATCTCGGGTTCGGTCTTTTCGTCGGCCAGCATCCGGCGGGCGTCCTCGGCCTCCTGCTTCAGGCGCAGGAAGGTGACCGCCTTGTCGTGGATCTTGTTGAGGCGCGTGTGCGAGCGGACCAGCTCCCGGTATTTAAGCTGGTTCGCGGAGGCGGCGCTGTCGGCCAGCTCCGCCTCCCGCAGCGCGATGCGGTCCCTGAGCGCCTTTAAAAAGTCGCCGTTGATCGCGTTTAAATCCAGCGAGGAATCCGAGGTCATATTTTATTCACTTGCGGTTTTGCCGTGACGCGGGAAATATTCTTTTCTTCCAAGTCCCGGGATACAAAAAGGCCAGGTTGATGGCAATCATCATCCTGGCCTTCGGGAAAAAATCTACTTCTGCTTTTTGCCGTATCGCTTCTGGAATTGCTCAACCCGGCCGGTGGCGTCCATGTGCTTGGAGGCGCCGGTGAAGAAGGGGTGGCAGGTGGAGCAGGTGTTCACCTTGATTTCCTTCATGGTCGAGCGGGTATGGATCACGTTGCCGCAAATGCAGGTTATTGTGGCATCCATGTATTTTGGATGTATTTTTTCTTTCATGCCGAATTGCCTCCGTTGCCGGTTCAAAAATTCAAAACCATAATCAATAGACGATTTTCAAAAGAAATCAAGCGATTTGAGGAACTATTATATATCCCGGAGCGGGTGTCAAGGCCGGACCGTGAAACATTTTTACCTTGAATTGCGGGTTTATAATCGTCTATCCTTTCCGCTTTATAAAACGCTGAAGAAATTTATCCACGCCGACAGGCGTGATACCGTGGCTGTATGAAAAAATGTCTGATTGAAGGAATAAAATTATGAAAAAAAATGATGTTTCCTTTGATGTCGGCCGGCCGGGTAAACGGGGCTTTGCGCGTTCTGAAAGGCGGCTGGTCGGGCATGTGCCGACCATCGCCATCACGCCCGTGGCGGACGGACGGACCGGCGCATATGAAAGCAACTGCGAGCGCACCTGGCGCATGGTTGAAAAGGTCAAAAAGCTCATCCTGGATAACGTCAGGCTGCCGGACGGGACGCCGGCGCGCGTGGTGACGGCGCCCGAAATTGTCTATGGCCCGCGCAGCGGGGCGCTTGCCCAGGCCTTTTACGCGCGCGAAGGCGTCAGCGCCAATATCTGGGTCAGCCGTTCCTGGTCCTACAGCGACGAACTGATGAGCGCCTGCCAGGGGCTGGGCAGCAGCGAATGGCAGCAGGCGGCCTATGGCCTCAACCAGACCGACCGGCCGGGCGCGGTGTGGCTGAAGGCGTTTTGCGCGGCGATGGACGAAAAGGAGCGCCCCATATTCTCAATTTACAATCCCGACCTTGAATCCGAGGAGGGCGAATTTCCGGCGTATGTCGCCGAACGCCTCCTGCGTTTCAGCCGGTGCGCGGCGGCCGCGGCGGAAATGCGCGGCAAGAACTATCTTTCGCTCGGTGGCGTCTCGATGGGCATCATCGGCTCGGACGTGCGGCGCAACATGATGCTCCAGTATTTCGGGATGGGCACGGTTTCGGTTGACATGGTCGCGATCAAGGGGCGGATGGATAACAACCTCTATGACCATGAGGAGCTTGAAAAGGCCTTCGCCTTCATGAAGCGCAATTTCAAGTTTGATTTCGGCCAGGGCAATCGCCCCCTCGCGGCGGACGAGCTTTTGCGCCGCTGCCTGCTGATCACCATGATCACCCGGGATTTGATGGTCGGGAATGAAAAGCTGGCGGACGCGGCCCTCGGCAAAAAACAGGGGTTCAAGGCTGATGTTGAATACGCGCAGGGGTGCAACGCGATCGTGGCCGGGACCCAGGGCCAGCGCGCCTGGACCGATCTTTATCCCAATTTTGACATGGCGGAATCGATGCTTAACAGCTCGTTTGACTGGAACGGGTTCCGCGCGCCTTTCCTGGTCGCGACCGAGAATGACGCCAAGAACGGGATCGGCATGCTCGCCGCCGGGCTCCTTTCCGGGATGCCCCAGCTTTTCGCCGATATCCGCACGAACTGGACCGTGGAAAGCGTCAGGAAGGCCACCGGCAAAAACATCGCTAAAATCGCCCCGGAAGGTTTCATTGACAAGCGCAATTCGGGCGCGGGCGCGCTGGATTACGCCGTGGATGTTTTCAAGCTCGTGGGTGGGAAGAAGATGACCGTCCAGGAAGCGGCGGAAGCCATCCGCAATGACCCGAAGCTCCAGGAAAAGCTCATGCGCGCGGCCGCTTCCGGGACGACTTACATGGCGGCGGCCCTGGAATATTTCCCGGGCGACGGCCTTTCCAGCCATTACCGCACCCCGGGCGGTGTACCGATGACGGCTTACCGCTACAACGTCGTCGGCAACGACATGACCTGCTCCGTTGTCGAGGGCGAGACGATCGACCTGCCGCAGGACGTGGCCGACCACATCAGCCGCGTGACGGACCGCACCTGGCCGGAAACCTACTGGGCGCCGCGCGGGATGTCGTCGTTCGAATACATGTCGCGCATCGGGCCGAACCACGACGGCAATTCGTTCGGCCTGGTCGGCGCCGACCTGCTGACGCTCAACGCGATGTTGCGCATCCCGGTTGACATGCACAACGTGCCGCGCGAGCAGGTGTTCAGGCCGACAATCTGGGACCGGTTCGGCGGCGATGATTTCCGCGCGTGCGAAAAACTCGGGCCGGTGTATCGGTGATGGTGGAAAGCACGTGAAATTGGAAATTGGAAATTAGAAATTGGGGTAAAAAGTGAAACTGGTTTATGAGTTGGACGTATACAAATTAGCGGAAGATTTGTCGGATATGGTCTGGTATGACTTTGATAAATGGAGCAACAAGGTCCAGAAATCCATCGGATACCAGGTGATTCGTTCGTCCGACAGCATAGCCGTAAATATAGCGGAAGGATATGGCCGTTACACGCCGGCTGACAGGAAGAAGTTCTATCTGTATTCAAGAGGTTCGCTTGAAGAGACAAAATCATGGCTGCGAAAGCTTGTCAGGAGGAAAATCCTGGCTGGTTCAAGAGTGGCGGAATACAAGACAATCATCGACATGCTCGGCCCCAAATTGAACGCATTCATCAATAGCACGAAAGTATAAAAACCGAATTTCCAATTTCTAATTTCAGCGTTCCATGAACGCTTATCAGTTATGTTCCGCAAACAACCACATCTTAGACCGATCTTTCCGCAGCGGCCGGAGCCGCCTTCGCCGACCGCGCCGCGTGAAAAAACTTCATTCACGTTCAAGCTGACTGAAGGCCAGCAGATCATTCTCGCGGATATCCTCGCCAAGGGCAACTATCGCCCGATCCAGGTGCCATACACGACCGTCGCGGCCGCGACCGACGAGTGCAATGTCGCCATTTACACGAGCGGGAAATGCCTGGTGCAGGGCAAGGGCGCGAAGGAATTCGTCCAGTTCGTCCTTGAGCCGAACGTCCTCGGGCAGGTCGGCGTGGGCTACGAGGAGACGCTCAACCCGGAACAGTTCCAGCCGCATGTCGGCGTGGATGAAAGCGGCAAGGGCGATTTTTTCGGGCCGCTGGTCATTGCCGCCGCCTATACCGACGGGCCGCTCGCCAGGAAGATGATGGAGATCGGGGTCCGGGACAGCAAGAACATATCCAGCGACAAGCGCATTTATGAGCTGGCCCGCGAGATCCGCAAGATGCTTGGGAACCGGTTCAGCATCGTCAGCATCGGCGCGCAGGCTTACAACCGGCTTTACGGCAAGATGAAGAACGTCAACCTGGTCCTGGCCTGGGGCCATGCCCGCGCGATAGAGAATATCCTGCCGCTGGTCCCGAATTGCTCGCGGGCGATATCGGACCAGTTCGGGCGCAAGGAGCTTATCCAGCGGGCGCTAATGAGCAAGGGGCGCCAGATTGAACTGCAGCAGCGCCACAAGGCGGAAGCGGACGTGGCGGTTGCGGCCGCGTCCATCCTCGCGCGCGAGGGATTCCTGAACGGCATGCGCGCCTTGCAGGATAAATACAAGCAAAGATTCCCGAAAGGCGCTTCCGACCTGGTGATTGCCGCCGCCAAGCAGTTGGTGGAAAAAAACGGACCGGACGTCCTGCTCCAGACGGCCAAGTGCCATTTCAAGACCACGGACGTCGTCCTCGGAAGCGGCGGGATGATGCGGCTTATGGCGCACGCGCCGAAAGATCAAAAGGAATAGGTGGAAGACTCAGCCGGCCAGCTGCTTCAAAATCGTGGAAAGATTCAAAATACTGCTTGCATATTTCCTCGCTCAGATCTGCAATTAAAGTGAAACCGGTTTTTCTTGGTAGAGCCGACTTTATGTCGGCTATGCTTGAGGCATAGGA
>CAYYWX010000056.1:0-25337 GCA_964475405.1 uncultured Verrucomicrobiota bacterium | reverse complement strand
GGTGACGCACTACAACTGTAGCGCCGCACGGTGTGCGGCGAACTTGGGTTGCGGGTATAGCCCGCTTTAGGCGGATAGAAACATGGAAGGCGGCTTTTGAACCGCTTGCCGTTGGTCAGGGAAAGCGTCAAATAACAAGCAAATGTAAACTTGTCATGTAGTATAGTTAGGTCTGAGAGATGAAAAGGAAGACAAAGGTTATCATTGCGTCAGTCCTAGGAAGCATATTGGTCCTTCCGATACTTCTGGCCGTCGCGCTGTATTTTTTGCTTCCGTGCATTTTTGAAGCGGCCTTCTCTGGGAACCCCACAGACGGTCTTTCGTGGAAGCACGAATTACCTGCGTCTATCACGAATGTTCAAGAGTGGGCATGGGCAGACGGCTTTCTTCCCGACTATTCATATATGCTCAAAGCAAAAGTCACGCAGGCTGAGTTTGATTCTTTCGCTTCAAAGCTGAAGCTAACGCCGCATTCCCCAACTCGGACGTATTCAGAGAATTCAACGTGGCTCTCCTGGAGTACAGCTCCGGGTTTTACGAACGACTGGTGGGATCCATCCGACTCACTCGAAACTACATTTGTTGCGGAAGGACACGACACATGGTCCTTCGCTAAGTACGAGAATGGATATCTGTACTTTCAATCATTGAACCATTAGGAGACCAAACCAGGCGGTGGTGGCTGTAATCTTGACGAAACGGCAAAATTGTGCCTCACAGCTAACGTTGGGCAAAATGAATCAGGAATTGACAACGCAAGCGACAAAAAAGAATCATTCTTGGCGACGACTGGTCTTGATTCTCGTGCTGGTCGGCGTCTTTCTTTTCCTGGCGGTTGCGCTTCCGGCATTTATCAAGGCACGAAGTCAGACCGCCAGGAATGCCTGTCTGAATAATATCCGGCAAATCGAAGCGGCTAGGGAACAATGGGCGCGAGAGACCGTAATTACAAACTTATCACTTCAGAAGAGATAAAATGCCAAAAATAAGTCCAGACTATTGTCCATCAGTCGCCGGGCTCAGCCGGATTTGCGCCGTTGGGCTGAATGAAAAACATACTCATTCTTATGAAAACGTTCGCAATATTTAACAAAAATGTTTTGGCTGGCCTTGTTCTGGCTATATCGTTTTTGCTCATTCTTGCATATGTTATATTTGGACCGATAAGCGAACGTTTATCTTCGTCTCGCCAGGCACTATGTCGTCAACGTTTATTATCATTAATCGGTTGGATTAATGATTATAAAATAAATAAAGGAAATTATCCTAAAACTATTGAGATGTTGGATGAAGCGCCAGAATTGCATGATAGAGTTCTTGAATCTGATATTTATTGTCCCGTGACAAAGAAGAAATACATTTATACTGTTACGGAGATATCGGGCAAAGAATATGCAATATTGGGAGATTGTTTGCCCCATTTTCATGAGTATAATTGTGTTTACCAGGCAGAAGGATCATTGCGCGCATTTATTACACTGCCTTTAGAGTTTTATAAAAGTCACGAGGAGTTTGTTTCCGTGATAAATAGTTATCGAACATTCTTGAGGGAGCATGCGGGCATAGTTCAAGGTGTGCAGTCAAATAATTCGATTAACGACAAGTGACGTCTGGTAAGCTGGGTGCGAGGGTGTGTTTGCCCGAATCAAACTTCCCGCAGGTCATAGAAAGCGTCAAATGACCGGCAAATGTAAACTTGTCATATAGAATAGTTCGAAACATGAAGATAAAAAAAGAACACATTGGTGCAGCAGTCGCAATCGGAGTCATTGCGCTCGTCGGGTTTTTCCTTTTCCCATTGGTGACATCGTGGTCAATCGCGCTCTTGCCCGTGTCCGCCACCAGTGTTGCGCCGCTCGTACGCATGGCAATTCTACATCACGTTGTTCCTGGTCTTGCGATCGGAATCATTCTCGGTCTAGCCACAGCCTTGCTTTGCCCTGTCCGTCATCTCGCCTTGCTCATGTTGCCTGCAATCCTGGTCTTCCTCGCCTACATGGTAATGCAATTGACCCTATACCCTGTGGAGTGGAATACCCGTTTCGTTTTAACATTCTTTCTGCCTGAATGGGCGTCCATGTTCATCGGCGCAATCGGTGTTGTAGTAATTGGAAGGAAACGAGGAGTTTCGAGCCGCACCTCGGACGGTATTCGTCAACCCGCAGGCAAGTTTCAGAAGCCGTCAAGGTGACCGTGCCAAACAAATCATGAGATTCATAGGAGTATTTCTGGCCGTGTTGCTCATTGGCTGTGTCAGCCAGAGGACCATACCTCTGGAAGAAAGGCAACATCTTGAGTTAATTCGCGTGCCGTCATTCGACCTCACAAATGCTACAATTACAGAAGCGATAAGTGCACTTCATAATGCTTCTGTAAAGTATGATCCAACGCCTTATGACTTTGGTGTGCGCACAACATACTCGGTCAAAGTGTCGAATTCTGGCGATCCGTTTGTAGATCTAAAGTGGATTAAAGTCGAGCCCCATCAGATCACGATGCGGCGAAAAAACGTCTGTCTTCTGAAGCTAATTCAGGAAGTATGCGAAAAAGCAGATATGGCCTTTGATGTTCCGGTCCATGGATATGTGTTAATTATACCGAAAGAGGGCTGCCAACCTTCTCATGCTGGCGACGGGAAGTCCCGCTCCAGATGATTCCCGTTACGCTGAAGGAAAAGCGTGCTCATTCTGAAGCTTCAGTGTGAATCAGGGTCGTTGAACGTTTATAACGGTCTTCTCGCTTGAGCAAGGCGCTCATGCGGAGTCTGGCCGCCTAAATAATTATAAAAGGGAGAAGAAATGATTACCCGATCGCTCAACGGCACTTGGGATTTTGTCGCCGACCTGGACCCGAAATATCACGCCATCCACGGCGGATTCCATCAGCCCGGAATCAACCGCCGGCACTGGCAAAAAGTATCCGTGCCGGGCGTCTGGCAGAAATATTCCGGGCGTTACGACGTCTTTGAGGGTGTGTGCTGGTTTGCGCGCGAGTTTGATCTGCCGGATTTTCCGAAGGACGCCACCGCGCGCCTGCGCTTCGGCGCGGTCAACTATCTGTGCCGGGTGTTTGTCAATGGCGCCGAGGTCGGATTTCATGAGGGCGGTTACACCGAGTTTGTCCTCGATGTCACCGGCAAACTACAGGCCGGGACGAACCACGTCGTCGTCCAGGTGGATAACCGCGCCACCACGATCAAGTGGCCGCCCTGCCTCGGATATTTCAACTATGGCGGCATCCATCGCGATGTGACCCTTGAAATCATTGACGGCCCGGCCCTTGAGGATTTGCGTCTGCAAGCCGTGCCGGTGAAGGACGGTGGAGAGCTGAGCGTCACCGGCCGCGTCAGCGGCATGCGCCCCGGCCTGATCGTGCGGGTCAGCAGCGGGGAATGTGTTTCGTGGGAAGATCAGATAGGCGTGGACGGCGCCATCTCCTGCCGCATTCCGTTTCCCGGTGTCGAGGCATGGACCCCGGAGCATCCGCACCTTGAGCCGGTTGCCGTGGAATTGCTTGATGAGGCCCGGCAGGTACTTGAAAAACGGACCTTTCAGTGCGGCTTCCGCACGATCGCCATGCGCGGCGGCCGCATCATGCTCAACGGCGAACCGCTGGCGCTCAAGGGTGTCTGCTATGTCTATGACTCGCCCGTGCATGGATTGGTGATGACCCCGGACCAGGTTGACGCCGACCTGCGCCTGATGAAGGCGATGGGGTGTAACGCCGTGCGATGTCATTATCCGATGGCCCCTGTCTTTTACGATGCCTGCGACCGGCTCGGTTTACTGGTCTGGATAGAGCCTCCGGTCTATTGCTATCATCCGGCCGATAAGGAGACCGGCACGCGCTTTGCCGATCCCGCCTGGCTGGCCTTGGCCCAACAGATGGCCCGCGAGATGATCGCCGTGGCCCGCAACCATCCCTCGGTGGAGATCTACAGCATCGGCAACGAATGCAATACCGATAACCCGGAGGCTGAGGCGTTTTTCCGCGCGCTGGCTGACACAATTCGCAAGGCGGATCCCACGCGGCTGCTTTCATACGCCGCGCTCTACGGCATTGTCGGACCAATCGCCGACATTGTGGACGTGCTCGGCATCAATTCCTACTGGGGATGGTATGATGTAATCGACAAGCCAGAGGTCAGAGATCAGCCGTCGTCGCGCCATAGCGGCGCTTTGCCGTGCCGCGAAGGCGGAAGGTCAGAAGTCAGAGGTCAGCCGTCAGTGGGAAGGCAACAAGAAAAGATCGTGCAGAGGCGGCCGATTGACCTCGCGAAGATGCGGGAGATGCTTGACAAGGTGCTCTCGGGGAAGCCTAACCTCGCCATGTTTCTCACCGAGTTCGGCGCGGACTCTGTCCCGGGTTTCTTTGCCCGCGGCCGCGACCTGTGGAGCGAGGATTATCACGCCGACCTGCTGCGCGAGATATTCTCCCTGGCGAGGGACTACCCGCAGATTGTCGGCACATTCCCGTTCTGCTTTAGCGACTACCGCGATCCCAGCAAGGTCCCGAACGGCTACTGGAACGAGCTGAACCTGAAAGGGATGGTGGACTACCATCGCAAACCTAAACTGGCATTTGCGGTCCTGCGGGAAGCGTATTTGCCGTAAACCAAAAAAATATCCTCCGGACACCGGCGCATTTACGCGCAAAAAGATAAAAAAAACAATATTGCGTTTTGCCGGCATGTTCTCTATATTGAACGCATGTTCTATTATGATATAAGTGACATAAATAAGGAGACGAGCACATGACTTCACGCGAAAGGATGCTCTCGGCCATCGGCGGACAAGCGGCCGATCATGTCCCGCTCTATGCCTGGACGTTCGGATTCAAGGCGCCGCCGCACCTGGCCTGGAGCCGGGAGGAAGAGAAACGGACCTATTGGTATTCCGGGCGCCTGGAGCATTTGCATAAAAAACCCCAGGCGTGGGATTTTGAGGACGATTTCAAGCGCGTGGAGGCATGGCTTTCCCTGGGGGTGGATGACGTCCTGGATGTCTCCGTGCCCTGGGGCCGGGACGCAAAAGTCACTTTTGCCGATTCATGTCAACCCGCCGGAAAAGACGGTGAAAAATATCCGGTCATGACGCGCGAATACCGGACCCCGGACGGGATGCTGCGGCATAGCGTCCAGAAAACGAACGAGGAGGAAAAGCCGGGCTGGGTGGTGCAGCCGGATTGCGTTCCGCTCATAGAGGATTTCAATATTCCCCGGGCGGTCAGGCACCTGGTTTCAGGACCGGAAGATGTTTCCAAAATAAAATGGCTTTACCAGGGCCCGGACCAAGAGCAGCGTGAATGGCTCGCGGCAAGAATGCAGCAGGTTGATAAATTTGCCGTAAAGCACGGCGTGATGGTCCAGGCCTGGACGGCTTTCGGCATGGACGCTGCGGTCTGGTTTGCCGGGGCGGAAGGGGCCGTCATGCTCTGCATGGAACATCCGGACGCGTTTGCCGGACTGCTGGGCGCGATTCATGCCGCGGACAAGGCGCGCACCGCGCTCGCGTTGACATATCCGGTGGACATGGTCTGCCAGAGGGGCTGGTACAGCTCAACCGACTTCTGGTCGCCGTCAATTTTCAAAAAATTCCTCAAGCCGCATATCGCCGACCTGGCCGGGATGGCCCATGCGGCCGGTAAAAAGTTCGGATACGTGATGACCACCGGCGTCATGACGCTCGGGCCGGACCTGATGGAAGCCGGCGTGGACCTGCTCTATTATGTCGACCCGGTGCAGGATCGCGTTGACCTGGTGAAGGCGAAAAAAATGTTCGGCGGCAAAATGGCCGTGGCCGGCGGCCTCAACAGCAGCGTCACCCTCTCCGCGGGAACCCCGGAGCAAATCCGCGCCGAGGTAAAAACCGCCCTGGAAACGTTCGGGAACAAGGGCGGATTTGTTCTCTCGCCGGTGGACGCGCTCTTCCCCGATACGCCGTGGAAAAGTGTCCAGGTGATGATTGATGCGTGGAAAAAATACTGGTAAAGGCTGATGGGCTACAATTGTAGCGCCGCACGGTGTGCGGCGAATTAGGGTTGCGGGCATAGCTCGCCTTGGAATGAAAAACAAATCCGGTTCTTTAATAAAAATGCAAAAACAATCATTCCCCAAATCGTTTTGCTGGGGCGCCGCAACTTCGGCTTACCAGATTGAAGGCGCTTGGAACGAGGACGGCAAGGGCGAAAGCAACTGGGACCGTTGGAGTCATACGCCCGGCAAAATCAAGGGCGGTGGAACCGGTGACATGGCCGTGGATCATTACCACCGTTGGCGCGAGGATGTGGACCTGATGCGCCGGATCGGGCTTAACGCGTATCGCTTCTCCATTGCCTGGTCCCGTGTGCAACCGGATGGACGCGGTGCGTTGAAACCCAAGGGGGTCGAGTTTTATAGTCGTCTGATTGATGCCTTGTTGCAAGCCGGTATTACGCCCTTTGTGTGCCTGTGCCATTATGATATTCCGCAGGCGCTTGAAGACCGGGGCGGCTGGGTCAACCGGGATATGACCGACTGGTTCGCCGAATATGCCGCCGCGATGGCCAGGCAATATGGTGATCGCGTCCGGAATTGGGTAACAATCAACGAGCCCATCTGTATCGCCGAGGGGCACTATGGAGGAACGATCGAACCGCCCGGGCTGGGCGATCCGCAGGCCGGTGCCCAGGTCGCGCACTATCTATTGCTGGGACACGGCAAGGCGTTGCGGGCGATAAAAGCGTTCAATCCAGACAATCAAGTGGGCCTGGTCAATTATCATCATCCTGCTGAACCATACACGGGGTCGAGCGATATATTGTCGGCGGACGGTTTTGAGCGCATGAGCGACAACGTCGCGCCGGCGGCTGGCGGGGAAGCAGGAACCGCCGAGGATGCCATGGCCGCCGCGCGCCTGCTCGATGGCTACACGACGCGTTGGTGGCTGGAGACTCTCTTCACCGGGCAGTATCCGCAAGATGTCTGGGAACATCGCGCCCATCGTCCGCTAGTAGCGCCGGGTGACATGGAAATAATCGCCACGCGGCCTGATTTCATTGCCGTCAATTATTATACGCGCAACGTGGTGCGGCCTGTGCGCCGGAACGGAAAACTTTTCTGGAACGTGGTTTCGGCCAAGGAACGCGACGTTCCTTTCACAACCATGGGATGGGAAATCTATCCGGAAGCGCTCGGCCATTTCCTTCTGCGGCTTGGGCGTGAATATCCCGGCATGCCGGTTTATATTACGGAGAACGGCATGGCCTGTGATGACCCCGTCGCTTCCGACGGCGCGGTGCACGACGATTATCGTGTTGACTATCTGTGCCGTCATATTGAAGTATGCGCTCGCGCCTTGGCCGCAGGCGTTAATCTCAAGGGCTATTTTGTCTGGAGCCTGATGGATAACTTTGAATGGGAGGCCGGGTGGGGGCAGCGGTTCGGGTTGATCCGGGTTGATTATCAGACGCTCCAGCGCACGGTCAAGGACAGCGGGTGGTGGTACGGGGATTTTATAAAGGCGGCTCGAACAGGGGGCTATATTCCATGAAGAGCAGCATGCTTTCCAATGTTCTTTTCATCTGCACCGGGAACGCGGGACGAAGCCAGATCGCGGAGCGGTTATTTCGCCCGCTGGCCGGCAATCGCGCGGCGGTGATGAGCGCCGGCGTGGCGCCCTGGGAGCACCTGCATCCCGTGGCCGCGCGCCTGATGCGGGAACGCGGGCTTGACATGGCCGGGCAGAGCCCGAAGTCCGTTGAATCCCTGGCGCACCGGTCCTGGGATGTGGTGGTGACAATCGGCGACCAGGCGCGCGACCGGACGCCGGAGCTTGCCGGCAATCCGCGCCGAATCCATTGGCCCTTGACCGACCCGGCCGACGCCGATTCCTCCGGGGTGGCCGCGCAGGAGACCGCCTTCCGGGCGACGATTGCCCTGGTCGAAGAGCGCCTGCCGGAGATATTTGAACTTGCCACGATGCGGACTTCCGCCCGGCAGTTGCACCTTGCGCCCGGCCTTTCCACCTTTTATGCGATTCCCGATCCGGAACATCTTGCCTTTGACGCTGACCGGCAGATCCCGGCCATCTCGCGGGCCGGCTTCCGGTGCCTGGAATTGGGCGCGTATTTCGGGAGCCGGCATTATCCCTGGGATTTGATGGAAAGCCTTCAGCATCTTTCGCGGGTGGCTTCCGACCACGGCGTGGCGATCAGTTCCTTCCATGCCGTGCGCGATTGGGTGACCGTGCCGGACGCGCGCGAACGCCGGCTCATGATTGACCTGACAAAGGCCAACGCCGATGCCGCCGCCATGCTCGGCGCCGCGGTAGTGGTCATTCATGCCGGTCTGCCCGCGGGCCTGGAGCGTGCGCGGGGCGAGGAGATTCTTTATGAAACGATGGCGGAACTGGCCGATCATGTCTTGACCATGCCCTGCCGGTTCGGCTGGGAAAACGATGCGCCCGGCCTGACGGCCGAGGAGCACCTGGCCTGGATCCGCCGGTTCAACCCGGGGTCGCTGGGATTCGTCCTCGACGCCGGCCACGCGCATATCAGCCGCAACCTGGATGCCTACCTGGAAGGCGCCGGGTTAAGACTGGCCGGCCTGCATCTGCACGATAACCACGGCGGCGAGGATGAACATCGGTTGCCGGGCCGGGGCACGATTGACTGGGATCGTTTTATGGAAGGTCTGCTGAAAACCGGCTACGCGGGCCCCTTGATGCTGGAGGCCGGGAACGGCTTTCATGGCGCGGGGCAGGTGGTGCCCGGGTTTCTCGAGGAGGCCATGGCGGCCTGGCGGCGGTTGAAGCGCCATGACCCGGGACAGATTGACGGGAGACGATGATGGGCATTGAAATAGGTTTGTCTAATTGCGTGTTTGGCAGGCGTCCGCCGGTCGAGGATGACTTCCGGCAGTTTCATGACTTCAATATCAAGTACATGGAAGTGTCGCTTGCAAGGAAAAATCGGCGGCCGGGAGGACAACTTGCGGTTCAAATTAAAGGAGGAGCGCTGAATGAGCGGGAAGCTTGAGTATATTGGTTGGCAGGCGGGGATCACCTACCAGACGGCGAACAGGGGAGGATTGGACAAGGTTTATCTCAAGCGGCTTTTAAGGGAGATGGATGATAACGGCATGAATTTCATCTCTTTCATGATGCTGAGCTATGCCCTCAACGATCCGCGCCATGATGGATATACATGGCCGGTTGGAAATCCAAAGTTGAGATGTTATCTTGATGAGGGGTGCATCAACGCCGATCCGCGGAAGGAATTTTTGAGGGAAATCATCGCGGAGGCCGCCGGGCTCGGCTTTCATGTCCAGCTTTTTATGAACGGGTTCTGGTGGAACCCCCGCAGGGTGAAGGCCGGCTATCCGCGCATTCAGCCGCTGAAGTCCGAAGGTAACCAGTCGCAGGTCAGCCAGCTTTATCATCATTGCGCCGATAACCCGGATACCTGGCAATTGTCGTGCGACGAAGTCGGGGATTTGCTGAATTATTACGCCTCTTCCGTGAAAAGCTATGGTTTTGAAATGACGGGAGTGGGGGTGTGTTGTTGTGACGACACCAGGAAGAGATTCAATGATGCCGTGGCGGCGGGCAAGGTCGCCGCGCGTTCCGATGAAGACGCGGTTTCTGCTTGGCGCAAGGCGCGCTCCCGGGAAGTGCTGGCCAGGTATACGGCCGCCATAAAGACACTCCGGCCCGGCATTGAAGTGTGGCATCATGGTTACATGGAGCTGGGAGATTATAAGGGGCACAGGTTCTCGTCCTGCACCTACCGGAAAGCGGGCGTGGATGTCGCCATGCCTTGTGTCCATACGATCAGCGACGAAAACATGCTTCGAAAAGTCCTGGAAAGTTCCGGGGATTTTCCGCTGGTTTTGCATGTTGATGTCCGGAGCGCGCCGACCTGCAACTATAATATCCCCTCGAAAAATCAGGCGTATATTTTAAACATGGGGGAATGGATAGCCGGCAATTATAGGCCCAATTTGAAAGGGGTTGTTTTCTTCAATGAAGTTTATACCCCGCCTGAAAATCGGGCGGCGGTTTATGAGGTGATCGGGCGCTGGCGGAAAAAAGGATTGTTATAATAAATGCCGCGGATTCGTCATGTGCGCCGGAAGTCCGATCACACGGGCGACGCCGCTTGCCGGAGTGCAAAAAATTCTACAACTCGGACGTGAGGTTACTGTTTTATGATTAAAAAATTATCACATTATGTCGGTGTGGCCGCGCTGGCCAGCCCGATGGAAGTCGGGGCCGGCCGGGCGGAACAGGCCGCGGATGATCTTGCGCGCGCGCTGGAATCAGCCGGATGCAAGGTCGTGAATGGCGGCGCGGTCAGGAATGCCGGAGAGGCGCGGACCGCCGGCGTGAATTTTGCCGAAAAACACGTTTCATGCGTGGTGCTGGCCGCCGCGAGCTGGTTTGAAGATTACCTTGTCCTGGATTTGCTGGAAGAATGCGATCTTCCGCTCGTGTTCTGGGCTTTGCCCGGCATGGAAACCGGCGCGCTGTGCGGCGTCCAGCAGGCCGCCTGTTATCTGAAACAATTGGATAAGCCGTTCCTGGCCGTCTTCGGCGAGATTGGGGCGGTCCCTTCGACTGCGCTCAGGGCAGGGGAACAGATTGACCGGTGTATTAGTTTTACGCGCGCGGCGGCGCTTGCTTATAATCTGCGCCGCGCAATTATCGGCATGGCCGGACAGCGCGTGCGGGGCATGACGGAAGTCGCGGTGAATGAGATCGCGCTGAAAAGGACTTTCGGCTGCCGGGTTGCGCCGGTGGATATGGTCGGCCTTCTGCGCCTTGCCCGCGAGGCCGATGCCAAAAAGAAAAAAGAGGTATTTTGCGGGGTAAAAAAAAGCGTGTCGCAGTCGGCGGTCTCCGATGAAGCCGGCCTGGAATCGGCCGGGATGTATTTGGCAATAAAAAAAACAGTTGCCGATGAAAATCTTTCGGCGCTTGCCTTCGGCTGTTATCCGGATTTCATGGGCTTTGCCTGCCTGGCCGCCTCGCTTCTCGCGGATGAAGGGGTTCCGATTGCCTGCGAGGGGGATGTCAACGGCGCGGTCGGAATGTTGATCCTGCAGGCTTTGACCGGGAAGCCGACGCTTAATACCGACTGGCTGGATCCCTTGCAGGACGGCAGCGTGGTCTTTACGCATTGCGGGTCATCTGCCTATTCGCTTGCCGGAAAAAAAAGCGATATAAAACTCGCCAAAGTGCGGCTGGCCAAACAGGGTGTGTGTTCTCTTTTCCCAGCCAGGCCGGGGCCGGTGACATTGGTAAGTGTCCTTCCCCGGGACAATGGTTACCAGATGGCCGTCCTGGAAGGCGAAGCGCTGCCGACCGAGATGGTTTTTCCCGGCAATCCCCTGCGGGTGAAATTCAATTTGCCGGTCAAAGATGTGATTGACCGGATATTTGCCGAAGGAATCGGCCACCATTGGGTGGCGGGTTATGGCCATGTTGCCTCCGGGATCAAGCACCTGGGCGGTATAATAGGGAATAACCTGAAACTCGTGATGATGGAATGATTTTTGGAACAATGAATTTGATGCTTTTTAAACGGGAAACGCTTGATTTCTATGAAGCTCTGCGCTGCCGGGAGGGCGGATACGGCCGCTACCGCTATGCCGCCTGCCAGGACCGGCCTGTTCTTTATGCCTCGATTTACTCCGCCCTGGCGCGCCATCTTTTGGGAGAGGTGCAGGGGTTTGATCCGAACCTGAAAAATGAATGGATAAAATATATCCAGTCGTTCCAGGACGATGACGGTTTTTTCAAGGACGCGCTTATCGCCCACCCGGGTTCCTGGTATGTCCCGCCGCACATGGAATGGTGCGGCTGGTGGCATTTGACCTGTCACGCGATTATCGGGTTGACGGCCCTGGGAAAAGTCGTGGAACGCGAATTTTCCGCGCTGAGGCCTTATTACGACGAAAAATTCCTGCGGCAATGGTTGGCGGCGCGCGATTTTAACAAGGTTGATTTTGTCGGCAACGAAGTGCTTAATCTCGGGCAGCTCCTGCAGTACGCGCGCGATTTCCATCATGTCCGTCCCGCCGGCCGGGCAATGGAAATCGTTTTTGACTGGCTGGACAAAACCCAGGACGCCAAGACCGGCCTGTGGGGGCTGAAGTTTGATACTCCTGGTGAAATGAACAAAGCCTACCAGGGCGCCTATCACTTTTATCTGCTTTATGAATATGACCGCCGCCCGGTTTCATTCGTGGAACGCGTGATTGATTCAATGCTTTCCATGCAGACCGGCCAGGGCGGGTTTGGGATTCATGAAAACACCAGCGGTTGTGAGGATATTGACGCCATTGATCCCCTGTGCCGGTTTTATTCTAAAACAGAATACCGCCGGGATGACATTCTTCGTGCCCTGGACCGGGCGCTTGCGTGGGTATTAAGCAACCGGGTTGCCGACAACGGATTTGTTTTCATCAGGAATTCGGAAATGTTTTATGGCAGCAAATATATGTTTTCCGGCCCGCGCGAGGGCAGTTCATTTGCCACCTGGTGGCGGATGCTTTCCCTGGCGATCATCTGCCAGGTAGTTGAAAATCATCCCTTGTCAAGTTGTCCTTGGATGTTCGTAAAATGTCCCGGATATCAATTCTGGAGATGATTTGATGGAAAAAATATTTAATCGCGATGTAATGAGCAAGCGGGAACGGGTGGAGGCGACGCTTAATCATCAGCGCGTTGATCGCGCGGCGCTGCTTGAGCAGCTCAGCTACAACCCGCGGGTGATCGCCGACTGGACCGGCAAGCCGGTCCGGGGTTTTGACTATACCGTGGACGATATCTGCGCGGTCATCCGGCAGACCTGCGACTTGGCCATGCCGCCGATCGCGCCGCGCGGCACCGCGCGCGTCACCTCGCCCGATGGCTTTGTGTCTCAAAATGACAAATGGACGAGCTGGCACGTCAGCCGTCCGTTTACCGACGAGCACGGCGCGGCGGCCTGGTTGCGCGGCCGCACGGCCGGACTGCGCGCGGCGCCATTCGAGGCCGCTGCGGCCCGCGCCGCCTGGCGTGACACGATGTTGACGCTCCAGAAGAAAATCGGCGAGACCGTCATCCTCAACTACAGCTGCACCGGCTTCTGCGGCGCCTTCGACGCCATGGGGCTGGAGATTTTTACATTTTTCCAGCTCGGGTATCCGGAAGTCCTGAAGGAATACATGGAGGCCTCTGCGGCGTCCGAACTCCGCAGAATACACACGGTGGCGGATAAGGCTCTGTCGCCGGTCATCCTGATCCCGGAGGATTTCGCCACCAAACAGGGGCCGATCTTCCCGCCGGAGTTCCTGCGCGAATATCATTATCCCTACATCAAGCGTTTGGCCGACGCTTGGCACGCTCACGGCGTGAAGGTTCTTTACCACAGCGACGGCAACTGGAAGTCGGTCATTCCCGACCTGATTGCCTGCGGAGTGGACGGTTTCTACTGCCTGGAGCGGAACTGCGGGATGGATATTGTTGAATTGAAAAACAAGTGGCCTGGAATCGTCTGGGCCGGCGGGGTGGATTTACTGGAAAGGGGAACTCCGGCGCAGGTTAAGGCTGAGGTATGCCGTCATATCAGGGAGACGGACGCGCTCAGGACGGGCGGGATGTTCGTGGCCTCCTCCAGCGAAATTAACCCGCCGATTCCCCCGGAGAATTTCCGGGCCATGGTTGAGGCAGTGTGGGAAATATCTGACAAATAAATCAAATATGGTGCCTGCCACCTGGTCTATAGGTGGGGCGAACCCTCAGGGTGAGCCGATCTCGGAACGGCTCGGCAGGGACGCCTCGCCCTACCATTTCGGCAATCTTATGCAAAAACCATAATGAGCGAACCAGATAAGAACATTATTAAAATATTCAGAATTATATCCATTTTCAAACCGGCCATTTCAGGTAGAATTAAAATGGAATTTGCAACCTGTCATCCTGAGTTCCGATGCGCTCCCGGCTCCGCCGGAGCGCTTCGCCGAGGCGAGCTGATCCGCCTCCGGCGGAAGACTGTAGACTGAAGGGAAAACCGGAAAACAGGCATTTGCAAAAACCGGAACTACGACTTTGTAAATTTTGGTAAACCTTGCGTGTTTTTTCGCGATTTTCCTAATGCGGGCTATTCGCGCAACCCAATTTCGCCGCACACCGTGCGGCGCTACAATTGTAGTGCGTCACGGTGTGACGCATTCTTTTCTTGCCTACGGCAGGAATACGCCCTTTTTGATCTTGGCCGGCAGGTATTTTTCGAGGACGTAATTCAAGCCGTGCTTGGCGAAGGCCTGCTGCTCAATACGTACGCCCATTGAAAGCATCTGCTCCAGGGCGGCCTGCCATTCCTTGTGATGCCTGATAAAAGGATCGTTTTTCAGCGCGTCCTTGGCGCGCTTGATGTCGTTTTCCTCAAGCGGATGGGTGGCGTCCTTCAGGTCAAAGTCAATGATGTCCTGCGGCGTTACGCCCAGATAATGGACCTGCGGCACGCAGAAAAACTGGTTGATATGTGCGGCCTGCCCTGAGCCGACCTTGAGCGTCCGGTAAATATTGCAGTAGCCGTAAGGATCGCCGTCGGTAAAGGCCAGCACCGGCAGGCGCCGGTCGTCGCACAGGCGGCGGATGAACCGCCGGCAGGCGCGGGTGGGGACGCCGCTCATTGAAATCAGGATGCAATTGGCCGATTCGTAATAACGGTGGTGGACAAGACGCTGGAAGAGCGAGGCGGTTTCGATCACCAGGACGAATTTCGCCTTGGTTTCAAACCGCAGGTGCTCAACCTGCGAGGGAATGCTCCAGGCGCCGCTGCCCAGCTTCTCGCAGTTTATCCTGATGTCGTCGCGCGTGCCGGGGTCAAGGTCAATCACGGTCAGGGGGCCGGTCACGTCGCCGCCCCTTTCCTCGGGAATGATCCCGAGCTGTTCGCGGTTGACGGCGAGCATCGCCTCCATGTCGTCCAGGAGCGTGTCGCTTTCCGGCTGTTCGTTGAAGCGGCATTCGCCCCAGCTCTTGCTGTTGTAATAAATTTCGCGCTTGCCGGCGATGTCCTTTTTGTCAAGCAGGTCGTTCTTGGTGGTAGCCAGTAGGCGCATTGACTGGGCAAAAGTCTTGACGGTGTTGTAGGAAAGCGTGCGGGTGGCCACCTTGTTGAGGATCTCAAAATGACCCTTGCGCGGATCGTACTTCACGTTGCTGAGCGAGCGGATCGGGAAGCGCATCTTGGGGCGCGCGTTCTTCTTGATTATGTCCGCGTAAATATCGTCCGCGGTGCGCGTGATTTTCGCGGAGGCGTCCTTCTTGGAGACGACGTTGAACGTCTCCGCTTTTGTTTTCCCGCTGTCTGTTTTTTTTGCCATGTTTTCCCCTCTAAAAAAATATAGCCGTGTATGATTGTCATTCCCGACACGTCCCCGTCTCGCGGGGACTGATCGGGAATCCAGTTTTGGATTAAATCTTCATATGGATATTTCCATTATAGATTATTTCTATCAACTCAAGTTCCCGCATCCTGATCGCTGACCTCTGGCCGCTGACTTCTTCTTTTTCTTCTTCTTCAAGCTTCCAGATGCGTTCTTTCCAGCATGCGGTGCAGTTTGTTGATGACCTGCTTCTCCTGCCGATCGTCGAATTTCAGGATCTGTTTCAAGCCCAGCGCCAGGTGGGGCAGGTAAAGCTCAATGTAATTTTTTTTGCGCTCCAGTTCCGCGAGCCGGTTCCGGCGGCTGAGGTAGACCGCCAGGCGCCGGCCGCATTCCTGCAGGGCGAAGGTTATCTCGCGGATTATCTCGGGGTAATGGGCGATGGCTTCCTTGCTTTCGCTCGTGAACGGGACCCAGACGCTGGCGATATGGACCAGGATCACCATCGGCCCGAGCGGGAGCGATCCGGAAGGCTGGGGGAGATGATAGCTTTTCCAGTTTATGCCGACGACCGCCTTCATGATCGCGCAGGCGCCGCCCATGTAAAGCATGGGTACTTTGTTGGCGAAGCGCAGGAGCCGGACCGGCTCCTCCGCGCCGAGACCCTGGCTGTCGCCGGTTCCGGCCCCGCTGGCTTCGGGCTTGGCATAGGCGACGCCCGCCTCAACCTGGAATGGATTGCCGCGGTAAACCTCCGGACTGCGCGTCACGGCGGTGTAAAAGTCGGCCTTAACTTCCTTCTCCAGCCCGGCGATTATTTCCTTTTCGCCGATCGGGGACAAACAATCGGTCGGCGGACGCATCAGTTTTGTCTCGCCGATCGCCTTGAAAAGGGCCTCGCTTTCGCGGTGGGCGATCTGCGCCGGGCGCTCCTTGGGGTTCAAGCCGGCCTTTGTGCAGATTTCGACCGCAACCCGGTCGCTGACGCGCGAAAAATCGTGCTGCAACGCGGCCTTGACGGTTTTGGCCGAGGTGTCTTTCAGCATTTGAATCAGCATGCCCAGCTCAACGCCGTGCGGGTGGGGCTTGATTTCAAAGGGCTGGACGGGGGTTTTGTTTGTCGCCCGTTCAAACGTGATCCAGGGCTCCCTGGCCGGGCTCCCCGGTTGACCCGGGGTGCCTTGGGCGGGCGGGCAGGCTTCTTTCTGCGGTTTGGCCGGCGCTTCTTTGGCGTTTTCCGGTGAAGTTTTGTCTCCCTCGGGTTCGGCGGCAATGATGCGGTAGTGAAGCCGGAGGTGCGGGTTGACGATCGCGCACTGTTTCAAATATTCGTCAACCGAGAGTTTGCCGCGCGCGTAGGCCGCCTCCATTTCAATCGTGACGCAGGTGCCGTGCCGGGCGGACGTCATGGCGTTGTCCTGCTTGCGGGCGGAAGGGTTGACAAATTCCGGGGCCCAGGCAAGCTCCTGGTCCTTGAGGATGACGGGTTTGTTCTGGCGCGTGTCTATTTGAACTTCAATGTGATGGCCGGACTTTGAGTTTTTGATCTTTGACTGGATGATGGTCGGCTTGCCGGTGGTTAACTGGCCGTACATGCCGGCCGCGCTGATGCCGATTCCCTGCTGGCCGCGCGACATGCGCAGGCGGTGAAACTTTGAGCCGTAAAGCAGCTTGGCGAATATTTTCGGAATCTGGTTGCGCACGATCCCGGGGCCGTTGTCGGTCACCGCGACCGTGAACCTTTTCGCGGCGATCTGCCTGATCTCAACGCTGATTTCGGGCAGGATGCCGGCCTCGTCGCAGGCGTCGAGCGAGTTGTCAACCGCTTCCTTCACGGCGGTGAGCAGCGCCTTGCGCGGATTGTCAAACCCCAGCAGGTGCCGGTTTTTCAGGAAAAATTCGGAGACCGATATTTCCCGCTGGCTTGAGGCCATGCTTTCGGCCGTGGCAAAATCCTGGTTCTTTTTTTGAGCGGGCTTTTTTTCGGGCGATGTTTTGGTTTTCATAATTTTCATGACTGGCGAATGCGCTGAAGATATTCAATCAGGACCGAAAAAACAATTATAAAATTGAGAAATACGGAATGACAGTCATAATCTGAGAGTCAGTTACGTTAGGTGCAAGCGTTTTCCGTCATTCCCATGAAAATGGGAATCCAGTATTTTCCTCACTTAGCGGATGGATTCCCGCTTCCCGCCTTCGCGTAGCCCGCTATGGCGGGCGAAGGAAGGTTGCGGGAATGACATTGTCGAAATGTGCGCTTGCCATCTATAACTTGTATTATTTCTTGTTTTCTTGCGTCTTTGTCAGATATGCGTCCTTTGCGCTTTCAATCTGCCTGAGGTTTTCAATACACATGCGTTTGCCTGCCCCTTCGCGATATTGATAAAATGCCGGTATTGCTATCTTGAAGAACGCAATCAGCAGAATGATGACGATAATAAATCTAATTAGTCTTCCAGTCAGACCTTTGTGTTTTGTCGTTAGATTTGTCAGTTCGTTTTCCATTTCATTCATTCATTCATTCATTCATTCATCCAGCCCGGACATATTGCCCAGGAAATCAATGACGCTCAGCCCGGTGTGATACCCCGGGTCGGCGTCGGGCGTTGCCGGGATCACGTCGATCACCCGGCCTCGCGCGTCGCGGGTCTGGTAGGCCATGCAATGGACCCGGGGGTTGACAAATTTGCCAAGGAAGCTGTTGGAGCAAAGGGCGATGATCTTGGTTATTTCGCGCCGCGATTTTCCGTCCGCGCCCAGCGCCAGCAGTTCCATTCCGGCTCGCAATGTTTCCGGCAAATTCCACCAGGGCATGTCGGAATTAAGCGCCCGGCGGCTGGCCAGGTCGAATGATTTGCAGATGCCGCCGGCCTTTTTGTTGAAACCGAGCCCGAAAACATGCTTGAAAACTTCCGGGAAAACGGCCCGGCAGGTTGAAATGATCCCGGCATGATTTTTATCCATGCCGGTCCTTTTCATCAGCAGGAGCATTTTGGACGCCAAGCCGATGAATTCCAGCGCGTGGCCGGGGTCGCAGATGATCCGGCCATCCTCCGTCCAGGGCTGCCGGTTATCATCCGTCATTTCAAAGTAGTCATATTTTTCCAGCCGCGGAAATTGGCCCAGGTTGATGTGGCGCTCAATCACGTGCCGGATAAAGCGTTCGCCCGTTTCAAAGCACCATCTTTTCCCGGTAAGTTCACCGGCCAGCGCCAGGCCGAAAATCCCGATCATCCACTGGCCGTGGTGGTGCTGGCCGGGAATCTGGCGGACCTTGTTCTTCGGGTCAAAGGCCTGCTGGTCGCTGTGAAATCGCTCGCTTTCAATGTCATCCAGCACCCGCCGGAGGTATTGCAGGGCGTCCGCGGCCGCGGCCCGGTCGCCAAGGCAACAGGCGGCCGCCAGGAGGCCCTTGGAATAAAAAAGATCGCTGGGATTGCTGCCCGGCGGGATTTTTCCTTTGAGCGGCTTCAGTTTCCCGAATTCAACCACTTCCAGCGGTTCGCCGGCGGTGTTGAAGCAAAAAGAAAGCCGCCCGTTGTTCCGGCGGCGGATAATTTCCATTTCGGTCATCACCGCGCAAAGCATTTTTTTTAAACGCGCAATCCGGTTTTCCTTTTCCGCGGCGGAAAGGAGCGAACAGTCCGGCAGCCAGGCGATGTGGCCGGCAATGGCTTCCAGGCCCCGTCCCTGGATCCAGGCGTAGACCGTCCCTGTGCCGCGGAAAATACGGTCACGCCCGGCAAAATCGTCAAAATCCCTGCCGGTGATGACGCTTAGTTTCGTGTCAATGAAATGGTAAGCGGGGTTGCGCTCGTAACGCTCCAGGATGGCGTCGAGGACTTCAAGCAGAATTTTTTCGTAACAGGGTTTCAGTTTCCTGATCCGGCCAAGCGTGTATTCCGTGACGACCGCGGGTTTGAAGCGCGGCTTGTCACGGCGCCCGGCGGCTGTCCGCGGCAGGGCAATGCGTTTGCCATGTTTTTTTTTAATTTTCATAATCGCGCTTGTTTGCGTAATTTTAAATCAGGCTCCGGGCGGCTTCCGCCGCCATTTCCGGCGAAATGTTTCTAAGGCTTTTTTCCGCCTCCGCCGAGCGGCGCGGGATATCCCGGGTGCGCTGCGGGCTGTCCTGCAGGACAACCACCCGGCGGCCGAGCGGTTTCGTCCGGGAAGGATCGGTCAGGCCGAAAATGACGACCACCGGCGTTCCCGCCGCCGCCGCCAGGTGAACCCCGCCGCTGTCATTGCCAATGACGACGGAGCAGCGTGACATGAACGCCGCGAGTTCGGGCAGTGAAGTTTTGCCCGCCAGATTCATCACGCTTTTAGCATGATTTATCACGCCGTCATCCCCGATGGCGGAGGCAATCCGCGCGCAGAGTTCCCGGTCGGCGCTTGAGCCGAAGAGAACGATATTGCATCCCGATTTGTTTTTGAGAATTTGTCCGAGAGTTGCGAAATATTCGGCCGGCCAGCGTTTCGACTCCCCGCGCGCCGCGCCGGGCATCAGCCCGGCCCATTTTCCCTTATCCCGGGCGGCGAGGATCGATCCGGCCTTGGCGAGAAGTTGCGGGTCAATGCGCAAGGCGGGCAGTTCATCCGGAAGCGTATCCTCTCCAAGGATGGCATTATATTCATGTTGCTGGTGAGTGTTCCCGGCAATCCCGGGCACGGGCGAAATGGTTGTCAGGAGCCAACTGCGGAAATGGCCGCGCGGCCCGATGCGTCGCGGGATTTTTGCCAGGCAGGGAACCAGGGCGGAGCGGAACGATTGCGGCAGGATAAACGCGGCTGTGAACCGGCGTTCGCGGATTTCGGCCGAGATCCTCAGCATTTCCGGCCATGATCCGTCGCAGGTCAGGGTTTCGTCAACGGCCGGATGCATCGGCCAGAGTTGGGCGAGGGGCGGCTTGACGAGCATGACAAGCCGCTTGGCGGGGAAGGCGCGCCGGTAGGCCTGGAGGGCCGGCATGGTCATGATGCTGTCGCCCAGCCAGTTCAGGCCGACAATTAATACCTGTTCCGGCTGACGGCCCGGAGCGGCATCACCGGAAGCAGATGCGTGAGATGCATGCATAAAAATCCTCAACCCCGCTGAGTAGTTCTATTTCAACGCGCAGGAAAAAAACCGGCACGTCCTGCCGCTCGATTTTCGGGAAACGGACGGCGTCCTTTTCGGTGGTGACGATCGCCGTCGCGCCGTTCTTTTTGGCTTTATTGATGATATCGATGATTTCCTGCTGGCGGTAGCGGTGGTGGTCGGCGAAGCGCTTCAGGTACACGATTGTCGCCCCGAGTTTTTTTATTTCGGATTCAAATCCCTGCGGGGCGGCGATGCCCGAGACAAGCGCCACCTTGGCCTGCTGCAGGAAATTCAGCTCCTTGCGGTCGCCGGCATACACGTTTTGCAGGTATTTCGCGCGGTGGGTGCACTCGGATATTTCCGCGCGCGGGTTTAAGGCCCGCAGCTGTTCCTTGAGCTTTTCGGAATCGCGGCCGGTGGACTTGGTTATAAAGATGAAATCGGCGCGGCGGATGTTTTTCACCGACTCGCGCAGTAGGCCGCGCGGGAGCACGTGGCCGTTGCTGAAGGGGTTCGTGAAATCGACGAGGACGATTTCCAGCCGGTGTTTCAGCCGCCGGTACTGGAACCCGTCGTCCAGGATCAGGGTGTCGCATTGCATCTTGTCGATCGCGTGGCGCCCGCTCTTGACCCGGTCGCGGTCCACGAGCACGGCCACATCCGGCAGGTTGGAGGCCAGCATGTACGGCTCGTCGCCGCTCATCGCCGAGTCAAGCAGGAGGGCGGTGCCGTCGGAGACAACCCGCGGCGGGCGCCGTCTTTCCCGGCCGGTGATTTTGTCCAGCATTTTTTTTCCGAAACTGTGTTCAACCTTCTTGTAGCCGCGGCTCAGGATCGCCACGCGGCGGCCTTCCTTCTGGAGGGCGCGGGCGAAAACCTCCACGACCGGGGTTTTCCCCGTGCCGCCGACCGTCAGGTTCCCGATGCTGATCACCTGGCAGCCGAGGGTGTGATGCCGGAATATCCTTTTTTCATAGAGGAAATTGCGGCAGGAGGTGATGGAGCCGAAGATATAGGAAAGATAGCGCAGAATCCGGCGCAGGATATCGGCGGCGCGCCCCTCCCGCTGCCCGCTGATGACGGCCAGGAAAAAGCGCTCCAGTTTTTCTTTGTTGCTCAGTCCCAAAATATTCCTCGATCTGCGCCGGGCTGCATCCTGCCGGGATGGTCGCGCGCGCGGCAGTTATGTTTTATTAAAATGCGCTGCCGATTAGACTATCATTATTAAAGCGCCCTAATCAAGCCTTTGATGTTTCCCTGTCGTGTTCGCCACGTTTAGTCCGCGGGGCCCTGCAATAATACCGGCGGCGGTATTCCTTCGGCGAAACGCCTTCCTTTATGCGAAAGAGCCGCGAAAAGTAATAAGGGTCGGCGAATCCCAGCTGGCCGGCGATGTTCTTTATCCGCTCGTTTTGCCTTAAAAGGAGTTCCTTGGAGCGGTTAATCTTGAGCAGCAGGAAATACTGCTTGGGTGAAAAACCGGTCATTTTTTTGAAAAGTTTGCGGAAGGTCTCCTGGCCGATATTTTCGGAGGCGGCGAATTTCCGGAGATTGCATTCCGGCAGGGAAAGATTGCCCCGTAAAAAGGTTTTAACCCGGAACAGAAGGTCGTTCTTTCTCCGGAACGTTATGTTGTTGGCCCGGAGCCACGCGGTCATCATGATTTTATGCAACAAGAGAAAAGAATACTCGCGGAATCCGCTTCCCTGGTAAAACCAGACGTCATAAAGCTCCTCATAGAGCGCAACAAGTTCCTGGTCAATGCCGATCTGGTAAAATGATTTGCCGGGCGGGATGATGTTTCCGAAAGCCTTCATTGCCTTGATCCCGTCAAAAAGCACCCAGTATTCATCCCAGTTTGTCCCGTGATCCGGGTCAAAGTTGTGCCATTTGCGTGGGTGGAGATAAAAAATCGTCCCCGGCGTTACTTTGCAGCGCGGGGTGCCGGAATCCTCAAAATGGCCGGCGCCCTTTATAATGTACATGAGGGCATGGTTTTGGAGGATACGCCCGCCGCTCTTTTCCATAATGGGGGTTTTGTCCATATCAAGGCCGATGCCCTTGATGACCCCGTCTTTTTTAAATTCATATCTTACCAGATTGTCCATCTTTTTTGCCAGAAGAGCTATTTTAATCCGGCGAATAGTATTATATAAAAACGCGCATTGACAAGGCAAAATCGGAATAAAAGCAAGTCGGGTATGCGTGCCGGGTCGGGGTGATGTCGGATTGCGCAGGGAATTGCGATGGACAAACAACAGACAAATTTTTTCATGATCTCCATGGTTTTCGGGGCCTTGATGGCGAGCGCCGACAGCACCTACGTCATCACCACCTTGCTGAAGGAGTGCGGCGCTTCAACATATATTTTAACTCTCATTCCCATAGTCGGCCAGGCCGGGATGCTGCTCAGCCTGCCGGGGGCCCTGGCCCTGGCAAAATTCGAGCCGAAACGCGTTTCGATATTCATGTATTCGCTTGGCCGGGTATTTCTTTTCGTTTTTGCGCTGGCATTGGCATTCCCCGGTCTTTTTACGGACAGGATGGTCCTGGTGCTCTTTGTGGCTTATGCCATGATGAACCTGATCCCGGCCCTGGTCGGCGGCATATGCCAGTCATGGTTCAAGCAGGTCATCCGGGAAGATGTGCTTGGCTCGCTCATGGGCCGGCGGAACGCCCTTTGCGCGGTCATCATGGGGGTATTGACGCCCCTGGTCGGGATTGCCATCGAGCGGCATGAACTCCTCGGGATGGAGAAAAGGCAGGTTTTCTTGTGGCTCATATTATTCGCCATTGTCATGGGCTTCTTTGACATGTGGTACTTGAACAAGATGGACGGGACTAAAAGCCCGCCTGGAACACTGACCCGGCCGGTCTTTCTTGAAATCAAAAAAGTGGCCCGGAACAGGGATTTATGGCGCGCCGCCAAGATCTCGGTCATAGGCAATTTAGGAGCGCTGATCCTGACGCCTTTTTCCATATTGCTTTTCTATGAACTCAGGTTGAGCGAATGGATGGTCGCCCTGATCATCGCCGTTTCCACCGCTGGGTCGGCCGTCGGCCAGGTTGTCGGCGGCCATTATGCCGACCGCCTGCGCGTGCGCTATGTGTTCTCGCGCGCCGCCTTTGCCGCCATGATCGGGGCCTTCCTGGTCCTGCTTGTTTCCATCGGCATTTTTTCGTTCGGCCTTAAGATTTGGACGGCTTGCGCCATCCTCCTCGGCATCACGAGCGTAACGTCCTTCGCGAGCGGGGCATTCTCCAGCGCCAATACGAAGTATGCCTTCCGCGCCGTAAAGGACAACTTTTCGGTGGCGTTCGCCTTTATTGCTCTCGTAAGCGGTTCGGCCATGTTTTGCGTCTCTATGGCCGCGGCCAAAATAGGGGCCATGCTCTCGGAAAGGAGCGAATTCCTGGCAACCCATCTCTGGGCCGGCTGCCATTATATCCAGCTTGTCCTTGTCCTGAGCATGGGCGCGTCGCTCCTGAGCCTCTGGTACCTGAGGCGTCATCATATCTATAGGCTTTTTGATTCCGCGTCATGAAAAGATGGAGATTTTTTCGGGGTCTGCTATGATGCCGCCAATCGCAAATAAACAAAACAGGAGAAGATATGACCCTATCCTCGGACTGGCACATTCATTCCACCGCTTCCTGTGACGAGGCCTGCCTGCGGATGGCGGACCTTGTCCTTGAGGCCAAGTCGCGCGGCATCCTTGATTTCGGAGTGACCGATCACGTCCATACCCCCTATAACCTGCCGGACCTGGCCGAATCGCGCCGGGCATTTCTCGCCCTTCATCCTTCGCCGCGGTTCCATTTCGGCGTGGAAGTCAGCTGCGTCTCGCAATGGGAGCTTGACGAAATCGCCTCCGGCAAATATAAAGACCCGGTCTATGGCTTGCGCAGCGGCGGGCCGGCCGGCGGGGCGCTGGCCATCGGGGTAACGGCCGATGATCTTAAGGCGCACGGCGTGGAATACGTGATCGGCGGCACGCATTGGCCGATCTATGTGCCCTTTGAGCGCGAGGCGATCATCCGCGATTACCATCGCCAGAACATGTTCTTGGCCAATCATCCGCTCGTGACCATTGTCGCCCATCCCTGGTGGTGGATGGGGCACTGGCAGGATGCCAAGGGCATGTACCTCGCGGAGCCCTGGTTTGATTCTTTCAAGGTTATCCCCCGGTCAATGCATGATGAATTTGCCGACGCGGTCCTTGCCCGCGGCAAAGTGGTGGAAATAAACATCAGCGCCATGCTTTTGAGCCGGCATTATCCTGAACGTTTCACGCCGGAATATCTTGATTACCTCGCGTTTTTACGCTCGCGCGGAGTCATGCTTTCATTGGGCTCCGATTGCCATGATGCGCATTATGACATTCAATTTGAGCGCGCAGCCGAAATGCTTTCCTCAGTTGGCATTCATGACCGCGATCTCTGGCGCTTGCCTCCGCGCGAGGATGAATGACGCCTTCTAAATTTTAACCGGCGCGAAATTATTAACGGAATAAACAGGAGAATCTGGCTGTATGGACACTGACAAGGTAAATGTGCTGAAATTGTATGTATCACCCTCGGGCGACGATGCCTGGTCCGGACGTTTGCCGGGGCAGAACGCAAAACGAACCGACGGCCCATTGAAGACTTTGCGCGGAATTCAAACCATGCTGCGCCTGATGAAGGCGGGGAGGAGCTATAGCCCGGACCAGCGGCGGGTCGGCAAATGTCTTTCGGGACCGGTCATTGTTTATCTGCGCGGCGGAGTTTACGCGATGAAGTCGCCCCTCGTGCTGGGCGCGGAGGATTCCTGGCCGGTCACCTTCAAGCCTTACCGGGACGAGCAGCCCGTGATCAGCGGCGGGGATCGCGTTACCGGCTGGAAAATCA
>CAYYWX010000055.1:0-25994 GCA_964475405.1 uncultured Verrucomicrobiota bacterium | reverse complement strand
CCACCTCCCCCTCCACCCCCGCGCCCTACACCACCACCACCACCACCCGCCACTACTAACACGTCGCAATTCAGCGATCCGTCCGACACTACAAATTTCGCTGAACCGACACTGCTGAAAGTGTGAATCCTGTAATTACCGTTTGTTGTGATAACGCCCCCTGTTGCCAACTCGGAACCGCCCGCACAAGCAGATGCGGAAAACAGAAGAGCAACCAGCAGCAGATTGACCTTCATCATGCTCATTTTTATTCCTCCTTTAATCATCTTCCGTGAACTGTTACTCATTAAATGTATTCTAAGCTTTAACTTTAAATCATATTTTCCTGAATGCAAGACTTTTATGAATATTGAGATAAACCAATCGGAAATGTCATTTAACGGCGCAGGAAGAAATCGTGCCCTGAATAAACCGATTGGATTTCGGCCAATTCTTCAGGCGACAAGACGCCCATCGGGCTGGCTTGCGCGTTTTCATTCACCTGGATACCGGTCAACATGCCGGGAATCACGGTGGATACCGCCTGGAAAGAAAGGCAAAATCTTAGCGCAAACTGCGCCTGGGTCTGTCCCGGTTTTTTCCTAATGACACTTTCAAACAAGCCGGGGGCTTCATGCCATCGCTTGATCTGTTCCTGCGACCACTGGCGGCGATGATCCGTCTCGGCCATCTTGTTTTTGTCGGCATATTGTCCGGTTAAGAAGCCGAAACAAAGCGGCGTCCTGACGATTACTCCGACCCCCTTTTTAAAGCATAAATCAAACAAACCGTCCTGCAAAGCCCGCTGATCTGAAAGATTGAAATTGACCTGAATGCAGTCAACCGGACAAAGACGCAACAATTTTAACCCGTCATCCGGTGACCTTAAAGAAACACCATAACTTTTGATCAACCCCTCCTCTTTGAGCTGCCTCATTGTCTCAAGCGCTTCCGGCATGCACCCAGACATTTCAACCGGGGGACTGTGCAACTGGTAAACATCAATATAATCGGCACCGAGTCTTCGCAGGCTGCCTGTAAGCGATTGCCGGATGTAAGCCGGCGAAAAATCCTGGCGCCCATCCATGTCCACGAAACCGACTTTACCAGCAACAATAATCCGCGAACGCTTTTGCTTGAATGTTTTGCCAAGAATAGACTCGCTGTGACCGAAGCCGTAGAAATCGGCCGTATCATAAAATGTAATCCCAAGTTCAAATGCGCGATTAAGCGCCTCCTCCGACTGGCGATCATCGGCAGGACCATAGGCCTTTGATCCACCCTTGTCTCCGCCAAGACCCCAGGTTCCGAACCCGATTTCCGAGACCTTTATTCCGCTTTTCCCCAGTTCGCGATAATTCATGGAACATTTGCCTCTTTTGATTTTACCGGGACAACCACATTCAAATAGGCGCCTTTTTTATTCTGGTACCAGACAACCTCGCGGCACCAATCTTGGATGTTTTTCCATTGAGCCCCTGCTCGCTCAACTTTATATTGAAACGTCCCGGTCTGTATGTCCTGCTTCCGGCCCTCAACAGCCGCCCGATAAAGCTCCCAGATATTGTGGGTTAAAGTTATAACCTCTTCGCGCGGGGGATTAAATTGTTTCAAAGCCAATTTGTTAAGCAAAATGGAATCCTTCAAGAAAGGCGCCTGGACTCCGGCCGACTTGATCAGTTTTAATAATATTTGCTCGGATTCGGCATAAAATTCGTCCAGTTTATTCTCAGCGCAAAGTTTAATCATGATATATTCGTCGGCCGGCCAATAGATACCCAGCCATTTCTCGCTATAATGGAATTCCGGCCCGCCCTTTTGAATATCGCGCGCCATCCGGTCAAAAAACTCCCGTATCTCGCCGAACAAACTCCCGGCGACAAAAGACTCTTGCACAAACAATTCCAACAACGTTCGCATGGAAATGCCGCATGCCTCGTGCAGGAGCGCCAAGGGCACCTGAAGCAGCTTGTCGAAATAAACGAGTGAAATCATCCATGAAACAACACGGGCGCGAATCCAGTCCGCGGACGGCATGGTGGCGGTGCCAACGACCAGGATCTGTTCCTCTTCAACATCATCCCCGTTCGATTCAAGCGCCCCGTGGATATTGATAATTTTTGAACGCACAAGCTGCATCCCGTATTGCCGCTGGTAAACGGGATCCCCCATGCGCGCGTTTCCCAAAACCGACAGGTTGATGAACTGGATGCGGCTATGTTGTCCTTTTTCAATAATTTGCGCCGTCCCCTCCATGAAAGAATCATAGGTTTCCTCGGGAAGCCCGATAATGACATCCGTGAAGGTCTGGATCCCCTCTTGCCGTAATCGCCCCTGGAGCTGATCAAAAGTCTCGAGCGGAATATTCGCCCGTCCGATCGCCTTGAGCGTGGGGGGATTCACGGACTGCAAAGCCACCAGCGCCCCCTTGCTCATCCCGCTGTCCGCCAGAACCTTGTGAATTTCAAAAACGCGATCCGCCGCCAGTTTCGCGCCTTGGATGGACAAAGCATGGGGATAACCGCGTTCCTTCTTTACCATTGCCATCGCCCGCGCGATCTCAAGGTCACGGGGAAGCAGGCCAAAATTGGCGTCACAGCAGAAAATAAATTCAATCTGGTGATCCGCAAACCATAGCATTTCATTTTTCAAACGCTCCATGTCAAACGGCACTATGCGATTTAGCGACTCAGCCCCCCACTCGCAGAATGTGCACGAGAACGGACAACCCCGATTGGTCTCCCATAGCCCAAGCCACTGGCCTGCCTCCGGATCGCCCAAGAGCGTTTCAAACACACCGTCCAGAAATGGCGAAGGAACATCCGCCAGATCCATCATCCTGCTGACCCGCGGCTGATGAAAAAATCGGCCCGAAGGCGACAAATAGCTTAACGCCTGGATACCGCTCCAGTCGCGATCCGGGAAACGTTCCAGAACTTGCAAAAAAATAGTTTCTCCCTCGCCATGACACACCAAGTCAACCCATGGATGTTCACGCAAAAACATTTCCGCCTGATCCGGCACTTCGGGACCGCCGAACACCACCAGCCGGTCCGGGCGCTCAATTTTCAAGCGCCGCGCGATTTCCAGCGATAAATTCCGGTTCCAGACATAGACGCTGAAACCGATAATATCCGCCTCGGCCATTTTTTGCACAACCCGGGAAACCGGCTCACGCCGGTAAATTGCCGGAAGAAACCGATAGCGTTCAGGCGACTGCGAATGGCGGCGGGCATAAGCTTGAAGAAAACCGACCGATAGCGGGAGATAACTCTGTCCGGAAAAACTGTTATTTACCTGAACCAAGCCGATGTTCACGGCGCTCATGCTGTAACTCCTTGGGCCGGATCACTTTTTCCAGCTCGTTTGATGTTCGACCCACCAAGCCACCGTTCGCGCGATGCCATCTTCGATGGATACTTCCGGACGCCATCCCAAAACTCGCTCCGCCTTGCTGCGGTCCAGGGTCCGGGCGCGGATCGTCACGGGGCGATCCTGGCGGTATTCAAGCTTCGCGGGCCGATGGCCGGCATGCTTAAGAGCCCACGCCACCACTTGATGAACAGCCGTCTGTTCACCTGAACAGACATTGAACACGTCGAATTCAATATCCGTGCGGTTCATCATAAGTTCAACTGCCCTGGCAAAATCATCCACATAGAGCACGTCGCGCACGACATCCGGACTACCCCAAACTTCGAATGGTTCCCTTTTCTCGACGGCCTTGCGAATCAGGGCTGGAATAAAATTAGACCGCCCCGGGTCAAAACTGGCGTATGGACCGAAAATATTGGATGTTCTTCCAATCATGATCGATATTCCGCCCTGGCTTCGCCAGAAAGCACAGAGTTTCTCCACAAACCGGGTAACCCACCCCACCCCGAAATAAGAGGGATGCGGATCCTGGTTGAGATCGAGCTGTTCCTCGCGAATGTGTCCGGCGCATTCCTGATAAAGAGTGGCCGAATTGGCCAGCACCACACGTTTGACCTTTTCCATAAAGCACGCTTCAAGGAACGACGAGGCCATGAACAGGTTGTCGTTCACCTGCCGCCATGGCTCGCTGTTCAGAACCGCCGCTCCGCCCCCGCTGGCCGCCGCCATGATCGCGGCATCGCATCCACGCAGCATGCGCCGACAATCGTCAGGAAGTCGCAGGTCACCGTTTACGTATTCAAGGCGCGGCAACTCACAATATGGACGAGTGCGGTGCGCGCAGGCCCTGATTTTTAAGCCCGGATAACCATCGAGCAGGCGTTTGGCGATAGCATGGCCGGCAAGCCCGGTGATGCCGGCCAAAAACACGGTTTTTCCATCCAAATAGGCCATATTCCTCCCTACGGGCGCCCCAACATGCGACGCACTGTCTCGCATATGCGCGTCGCGTCCGGCGCACGATTCTGGTACGGTTCACAAAGACATTTCGTCCGGTCCATCAGTCCCAATGCCCTGACCGGAACCCCGCTTGCCGTTGTCAATTCATAAGCAATTGAACGGGAGGCTCCGCATATTTCATGGGAAGAATCCACGACCAACCCCATCCGGCTGGACCGGAGCGGCGCGAGCAGCCGGTTATCCGCGACAAACGGCTTCAACCACAGCAGGTGAATCACGTTGCAACGTATTCCTTCTTCTGCCAGGCGACGGGCGGCTTCCGCCACGTGCAGTCGCGGCGAGGAAACAGCATAAATCGTAACATCGGCCCTGGGATGCACCACGTCCGGCATCTCCTGGGTATTTCCCAGTGCTTCGCGATGTTCGCTCACAAAGAAAGGTTCATCCTTTGCCTGAAACGTCTTCCAGACCTCGCGGTATTCCCCCGGCGTCATGGGCGAACACACGTAAAGTCCTGGGAAATGCATGAACACGCTGTGCAGCACGCCTGAATGCACCGGGCCAATGCCCTCCGAAGCCAGCGCGCGAATGAAAATCGGACAGGCCATTCCGTGAAGCTCCTTCACCTTGGCCGCGTAGTTGAGCAGCATGCTCCCGTTAAGGATCATGAAATCCTGGAACCGCACGACAAAAATAGGCCTGCGACCGGTCAACGCGATTCCCGCGGCAATACCGGCCCCGGCCACATCCGTCATGGGCAGCTCAATAATGCCCTGACAATCCGGCACGGTGCCGTTTACCCAGCCCACGGCAGAAATGCATTGCCCGAGCAAAAGTCCCCCGTTTTCAAGGTGAGCCCGGCTTATTTCACGTATCGTTTCAGCAAGAGTTCCCGGTTCCATAACTTTTCCATGTTGCATTTGACTTCCTGTTCTATGCGTTGGCGTTCCATTGAAAGCCCCATCGCATCCAAACGGGCTTTTACCAATTCATACCGGTCCCACTCAGGCAAACCGTCGGTACCCACCCCGACATGCCAATGCGCCCGGCACACGCGACAGTTTATGAGCACTGGCAGGCCCGGTTCCATTTCCGAGACGTATTGCAGCAAAGTCCATGGATCATCCGCCAGGTCCACGGCCGGCATGCCAAAAGCCCTGGCAACGTCAACGATGCTCCAGGAACGCCGCACCTCGGTCGGGGTGAGAATTGACAAATCATTATCCATGCACAAAAACACGACCGGCAGCTTCTTGGAAGCCGCAAACCCCATTGCGGACAGCACGTAATCCTCCTCGGCCGATCCATCGCCAAAAATGCAGAGCGTCTTGCGCCCGTTACCAAGCGCGGCCCCCACGCCGAGCGGAACATTCTCGCCAATTAGCCCATGATGGCCGATCATGATTGTATCAACCCCTTTGAATTGGAGGCAGTTGGAACCTGCCCGGCCGCCGCTGCACCCGGATGGCAATCCCAGGAGCTCATCGCGCAATTGCTCGGGCGCACCGCCAAAATTCAGATAGAAATCATGGGAACGATGCTGCGCAAAGATTTGATACCCCCGCAGCACGGTGGAAAGCGCGGCCGCCACGGCCTCTTCGCCCGTGGAAAGATACACGTAGCTCCGAATCTCCTTGCGATTCACGGCATCGATCACTCCGGCTTCAAAATAGCGCAGACGGCTCATCTGCTCATAGACCGCCAAAGATTGGGAGGCCGGACACCGGCCGGCCAGCTCCGGCCGCACATTGAAGTCAACTGTTCGCATTTATATTCTCCCCGTAAAAGCACGCCATAATTCGCTTATGTCAGCCATGCGCACATTGGCCCGGACCAGGTGACGGGACTCCAATGTAGAGCAAATCCCCACGCAATCCAAGCCGGCCTTTTTAGCCGCCTCTATCCCGAGGGGCGCATTCTCGATGGCCAACGCCTGGTCGGGACGAATCCCAAGCCTTTCGCAGGCCACCCGATAAGGTTCCGGATCGGGTTTCGGTCGCCGGACATCGTCCGCCGTGATCACCACCTGAAACTGTTCCAGGAACGACGACGCAACAGTTCTCCTCAAGCGCACTCCTGCCGCACCGCTCACGAGCCCGAGACGATACCCGGAACTCAACGCCCCGATCAAGGCTTCCACGTCAGGATAGAATGAAAACGCGTTATCGGCAAGGTAGTAACGCTCCTTCAGGGCGGCCAAATCGGATACCGCTTCCAACCCGGCCCCGCGTTTTCGCAGAATCGTTTCCGCGATCCCCGCCGGGCTTAAGCCTTCCAAAAGCAAGTATTCCTCCTTTTCAAGAGTCAATCCATGATCCGAAAACGCCCGCGCCCAAGCCCGGTAGTTGTCATCCATGGTCCGCCCGATCACGCCATCAAAGTCAAAAATAATGGCAACATATTTTTGCCAATGAATTCTGAAACCTGTCGTTAGATCCGAAGATTCCATCAGCTGAACACCGTCATTTTCATCAGCAATAAATCCTCACCAATCAATAACCGCCCCGCTTGGGACAAATATGTTCCCCGCTCAGTCTCGCCCACCCTGACCATGACCGTGCCGTCGGAAGATTGAAGCGAGCCATGGCAGACACAATAGGTCGCGCCGTCTTCAATCCTGAACTTTCGCGAAAATTCATCAGCCGACGAATACTTTTCCAGCGAGATTGAAAAAAAACGCCCGAAAGCATAACGGGAGGCCGGGCCTTCGCCTTCCTCCAGCCGGAAATACTGGAATTCACCGAGGTTTTCCATGCACATTCGGTTGTATCCCTCGTAACCCGATCCCACCCGGCCATATTTGTCCTCCAATCGGACCAAATCCGTTTTCATATTGGGCGTTTCGGCCTCGATCACAAAGAGGCCGTCCAGGGAAATGGCTTTCGTGGAGTGAAAAACCCCGGCTTCAATATTGAGCGATTCACCGGCGCACAAAAAATTCCTATGCCGGAAAGTGTTGCAAAGCGCCTTGCCGAACAACAATGTCAACGACGTGCGCTTGCCGGGATGACAGTGCATGGAGGTGGCGTGATCTTTCTTGACGCGCAGGAACCACACGGCCACTTCCTGATTTTCAAATATAAGGAATTCATATCCCCAAGGCTTCACGACAACCCGATCCCGATAGGTGGCGGGCTGGACCGTGACGGCCGGATCAGCTGAGCGATCACGCAGGATCGCGTCCAGATGGAAACGATCCTTGTCACTGACATCAATGCGTTTAACGGGCTTGATCATGGCAATTCGGGAGCACGGATTGGATCGCCCAGCGGCAGGAGGATCTCCCCGCAGGCTACTCGATCCAGAAAATCACGATAGGTCCGGCGAATTCCCTCCTCCAGTCCGACCTGGTATCGCCACCCCAACTCGTTGATAACCGATACATCCTGAATCTTTGTGGACATGCCATCGGGCAGCGACGCGTCGTATTCAATACGCCCTTCAAATCCGACTTCCCGCCGGATGCTCTCCGCCACCTCCGCGATGGTCCGGCTCACGCCGGTCCCGACATTCAGAAGCACGTTGCCTTCATAATTGTCCATCACAAAGATGGTTGCATCCGCGAGGTCATCGGCATAAAGAAAATCACGGGCCGGGCGGCCGGATCCCCAGAGGGAGACCACGGCGTCCCCCCGGCATTTCGCGGCATGAAACTTCAGCATCATGGAGGGAATGACCGGCGAGTTCATCGGCTCATAACGCTGGCCAGGCCCGTAAACATTGGTGGGAAGAACGGTGATAAAATCCGTCCCATATTGCCGATTGTAGGACTCACACATTTTGAGCCCGGCAATCTTGGCGACGGCAAAAGGCTCGTTGGTGGGCTCCAACGGCCCGGACAGGAGATGTTCCTCTTTCAGCGGCTGCGGACAATTCCGCGGATAGATGCTGGAACAAGCGAAAAAAATCAGTTTTTGGGCCTCATTGATAAACGACTGGTGGATCACGTTGCATTGCATCTGGAGATTTTCATACAAATAATCCGCCCGATAGGTTGTATTGGCGTATATTCCGCCGGTTTTACCGGCGGCCAAAAAAACATAATCCGGGCGTTCAGCCGAGAAAAACGCCGTAACCGCCGCCTGGTCCAGCAAATCCAGCTCCGCGCGCGTCCGAGTTATAACCCGCTCATACCCCTGCTCACGCAAGCGCCGGACCAGCGCCAGGCCGATCATGCCGGCATGCCCGGCGACATAGATTTTATCCGATCTTTCCATGGACTCAGCCTGTATGCTTATTCATCCAGCCAATCACGGCCTTCATAAATTCGCCATTGTTGTTATAATGCGGGGAGGTGATAAGATTACCGTCAATTACGACCGGCGTCTTGTGCTGATAATCGGCGCCAGAATTGCGCACGTCCGCCTCAATGCTCCAATACGCCGTCATTTTCCGCCCGCGGGTGATACCGGCGGAAATGAGAATCCACGGGCCGTGACAGATCGCGGCAATAAGTTTCTTCTTGCTATCCATCTGGCGCACAAATTCCAGCACTTCCGGAAGGAGGCGGACCCGGTCGGGCGCCTCAAAACCACCCGGCAGGATTACCAGGTCAAACCGGTCCGCGTTCAAGTCCTTGGTATTCATGGTTGCGCGGGCCGGCACGCCGTATTTGCCTGTCACCGTCTGGCCGTCCTTGGTGGCAACGTCCACTTCATACCCCTCCTCCTTCAACCGGTAATAGGGATACACAAATTCTTCATCTTGAAAACCGGGAGCTGTAATGATAACGGAATGGATCATGATTGGTCCTCCTTTCAACACCTTCAATGCATCTCGATGGAGAACACTCTATAACGAAAGCTTGCCTGCTGTCCAGACTTGAAATTGGGTCTGGCGATTCCGTTCCGCGCTCGTTCGCCGGCCAGCGGCAAACTCGATCATCCGCTCAAACAGCTCATCCGCCAGCGCCCTGGGATTGGCAATTTCTTCCTCCAGAAGGCGGCCGGCGTCAAAATCCATATCTTCCGGCATGCGGCGGTATAGCTCTGAAGAAGAAGATATCTTGACTACAGGAACCAGCGCACAACCCGACAGAGCCCCCTTGCCCGTAGAAAACAGGATCAGATTGGCGCCCGATGCCGCCAAACCGGTCACGGACTCCGGATCATTACCGGGCCCCTGCATCAAACTGAGACCCGGCCGAGAAACTTCCTCCCCATAATCCAGCACATCCTCGATAGCCGTGGTTCCGCCTTTCACAATCGCCCCCAGGCTCTTGATGCAAGGATTGATGAGTCCGCCGGCCTTATTCTCCGGCACAAGATTGTCGCTCATGCGCACTCCAAGGCGTTGCGCCAGATCCTGGTACCACCTCATCTGTTGACGGAACTTTTCCATTACCGCCCGATCACGCATGCGCCGCATCAACACCCGCTCGGCGCCGATCATTTCCGGGAACTCGGTTAACAACGCCCGGCCCCCGCCGGCAATAACGCGATCAACCACCGCTCCGATGAGAGGATTTGCCGTCAGGCCTGAAAACGCATCCGACGCTCCGCATTCGGTGCCAATGACAAGCGAGCGAATTGGGCAGGGGCTCCGCTTCCATGCGTTTGCCTCAATGAGACGCCGCGAGATAATTTCCTTTGCCCGCCTGACCGTCGCGGCAGCTCCTCCCTCCTTCTGGATGGTCAACCAGTCAACCGGAATGCGAGGATCAGAAACCGGCGAGCCAAGAAAAGCACGCAAACGGGCTTCGTTGGTCTGTTCGCATCCCAGATCGACAACGAGAACGCCCGCCGTATTTGGATGGCGCATAAAATTACGCAACACGCGGAGAAACCGGTCAATTTGCTCATTGGCGGCGCAACCGCATCCTTCGGCATTGGCCAGGACGGCAACGCCGTCAACATTCGGGAAACCGGCCGGCAGATTAAATTGCCGTTCAATATCATCGGCAATCCATCGGGCAGTATCGCTGGCGCACATCGAGGTCGGAACCACAAGATACACGTTGCGCGTTCCAACACGCCCGTTGCCGCGATCGAAACCTAAAAACGTTTTTTTCTCCCATTCTGCGCCCGGAAGCGCTTCCGGCGGCGCCGGATTAACTTCCGCGCCCACTTCGGAACCCCACGCCTCCGTGTTCTCCGCCCGGACACTTTCCCCCGTGTCTATTCCCCGCGATATGGCAAATGGACAGCCGTATTGCACCACCGGCTCGCCCGTCGGTATGCGAATCAAAGCCACCCGCATACCACGGGCAAGTGGCTCCTTCGTCAGGACTGCTCCCGCTGCCCCCGGCAAGGGAGTACCGGACGGCACATCGCGAAGACACACCGCAACATTGTCGCCACCCGGATTTAAAACTAACCAATTTCTTGCTACGCCGGCAGGACTCATACAGGGTCTCTTAAAATATCTTTGATGCGAACACCCTTAACGCAACGGCATTGTGATTATTGCGTTTTTCGTTACGATCTTCTGGATTTAAGCCATTTGTCGCACTTTTTTCTGAATAGAACCAAGTCATCAACGGACAGTTGATATGGCCGGATGAAATATCTGTCATAATTGGTGATGTAGAAAGCGTCGGATTTGTACATCTCGGCAGGATTTACATCAATCAGGAGATTGTCGCGCACCGCCTGCTCAAACAGTTTTGTGCCGGGAAAAGGAACCGCGTTCTGAATATAGACTCGATTGACATCAATATCCCGAATCATCCGGTAGGTCTCCTCCAGTGTTTCCCGCGTTTCTTCCGGCATCCCGATAATGAAAAAAGCTTTTATGTAAAGATGCTTGTGTTTTTTGAACAGGTTTACAACCTCAAATATTTTCTCACGCTTCAAATGTTTTTTCATAATTTTATTACGAATAAATTCCGATCCGCTCTCGATCGCCAGGGAAATTCTCGTCAGGCCCGCCCGCACCATTGCGTCCACAACCTCCTCGTCCATCGTGCCCGTGGCAACACCGTTGGGAGTCTCAAATTGCAGTTCAAGTTTCCGGGATATGATCTGCCCGCATATTTCGAGAATATGTTCCCTGCTAAAAGTTAAATTGTCATCCATAAAGGAGAAGTGATGAAGTCCATAAGTGCGATACAGATGCTCGATCTCGTCCACCACGTTCCCCGGTGATCGCGCGCGCCAGCGGGGTCCCATGACCATGTACATCGAACAAAATGTACATCGGTTTGGACAGCTACGACTCGTTATGATCGGCAAAGACGTATGGATCGGCAACTTCCTTGGATTGTGCCATTGACTCGTATCCACATAGTAATCCTTGATGTCAATCAGGCTATACGCAGGAAACGGAATGCTGTCCAGATTATCGATATACCTGGTCTGCGGATTTACACGGACATTGTCACCATCGCGCCATGCAAAACCATCTATGACAGAAAACCTGAAACTCCGGCTTTTGAGCGTATTTATCAATTCAATCATCGAACGCTCACCTTCGCCCAGAACAATCCAGTCAATCTCCGGGCAATTCCGCAGGATCTGCTCCGCATAAAGCGTCGGATGAATTCCTCCTATAACAATGGGAATCAGGGGATAGGCCTGTTTGCAGGCGTGCACAAAAAAAAGCACATCCGGAAATTGACCGGAGAACAGACAACTGATCCCGATCAGGTCCGGCTTAGAAGATGCGATGGTAGAAACCAATTGTTTTAAATAGAATGATTTGTAGGACATTCCTTCCGGACATGGCACAACGCGCATGTCCAGAATTTGAACAGAATCGCCGTTTTCCTTGAGAACGGAACCAAGATAAAGCAAACTTAGCGGCGGATAAAATTCCCTGTTGTAATAAGATTCCGGTACCGGCGGATTAACCAGCAAAACTTTCATACCCCGCTTCTCCTGTGAAAATCCGTTCTCATTGCATCACCGGCTACACCGCGCTGAGACCGTTTTCCCTCAATTTTGTCTGCAATTCCACGTAATCCCTGACAATCCGGTCCGGCGATTTCGACTTGCCCCACGGCGTGTTTTCGGCATATTCAAACGTCAATGTCGGGGTCTCGTTTTCATAACGCCCAAACATATGCATAGTTCTGTCCCAGTCCTCGCTGACTTTCCGGATGCCGAATTTTTCACGATGATTGAAAACTTCCGTTCCCGGCCGTATGGAAAACAGGGAGAGAATCACGATGTCAGGAGACGCATCCTGAATAAACCGCCATGTTCGCTCAACAATATCATCCGGTTCCGCCGGCAACCCCAGCATCAGGTATATCCGCACCTCGATATCATTTTCCTTCAAGAGACAAATTGCTTTCCGGGCTTTTTCCACCGTTGTCTTCTTGTTGATGATGTCCAGGCATTGTTGCACCACGCTTTCCACGCCAAGCCCCATGGCAACGCACCCGCTCTGACGGGCAAGCCTGGCGGTTTCAGCCGTTATGCAATCCACGCGGGTCTGGCCACGCCACGTAATCCCCGACCGTCCGATCGCCTCCAGATGCGCTATGGCCTCGTCACGACCGATAGGAATCCCGATCTCATCCAGCAGATTAATTCCTTCCATGCCGTAGCTTTTCTTCAGATAGAGGATTTCCTCCTCTACCAGGCGAGGATCCCTGTATCTCACGCCGGCACTGAATTTTTTCATCTGCGGCATGGTGCAGTAAACGCAGCGGAAAGGACAGCCGCGGCTGAAAATCACGGTTGTCCCGATCATTTTCTCGCCGCCAGGCTTTGTTTTCAACGTCATCATGCCCCGCCGGGCAACGGTTGCTTCAGGCAGGAACTTGCGGCGGGGAACTGAATACTTATTGATATCCAACTCGCTCTTTTCTTCATAGATCGGCTTGAGTTGGCCTGTCTCACGCAAATCGTTCACGGCTTTCACTATCGATTCCTCGCCATCGCCGAGAATTATGCTATTGAACAATTTAAGGCATTCATCGGTAAATACCGCGGCATGCGGACCGCCGGCGATATGCCGTGCTTTCGGGAAACGATCTTTCAATCCCCTGACAATCGAAACCTGTTCGTTGATGTCAAGAGTGTACAGGGAATGAAGATACAGATCGCATTCCGGCATTCGGCTCATTGCGAACGCCCGCTTAATGCCGCGCAAGTCAATCAAAAGAAGCTCAACCTTGCCGCCAAAACGATCTTCCAGGACCGTCAGAATCTGAAGATGGGTGTGCGGATCTCCCTTGAAGGGATTGTGCAGATATTCACTGCTTGGAAGTATAAATCCTATCCGCATTGATTACCGCCTCCCGCCAGCGCGCCGGCGCGAACCAATCAATTCCGCCAGATAAAGCGCAAATACGCTCCCCATGGAAACGACGTCCCGGCGACAAATAGCCTTCCGTAATTCACGCGCGCTCATAAGCAATGTCTCCTGGCGCTCCAAGTCCTCCGGCAACGGCGGCCCGACCCGCCGCGCCCGCAATGCCAGGAACACATGCAATACGCCACAACGGTAATTTTCATTAAATACATAATTCCCCAACGTCTGCCAGGAACGGGCCGCGTAACCCGTTTCTTCCCTCAACTCCCGCCTCGCCGCCTGCAACGGCGTTTCGCCGGCATTCATCTCACCGGCCGGAACCGTTACGATGACCTTGCGGTAGCCATGCCGATATTGGCGAACCATGATCGCGCGACCCCTGCTATCCCTGGCAACGATAACAACGGAATCACGAAAGTCCACCCGATGGTAATCGTCAATAATCCGCCCATCCGGCAGTTTGATTCGTTCCAAAGATACCGAGACCCAGGGACTCGCATACACCGAACGGCTACCTAACACTTTCCAGAACGCATGCCGCGATTTACAAATCTTTTTATCACGTTCCATGGCATGGCTTTGTATCATAATACCCGGTAATAGTCACGATACCACTGGATGGTTTCACGGATACCAGCATCAAGCGACATTGCCGGCTCCCAACCAATCTCCCGCCGCGCCCGGGTAATGTCCAGGCAGAGCGAGGTCGGAATGGTAGGCTGGTTTATATCATATTCCATGCGAAGCGAAAGCCCCGACGCGGCAATAATTTTCCGCACCAGATCTGCCACGGAAACACATGTGCCGGAACCGACGTTAAACAAGGTAAAAGACCGCTTTTCACGATCCAGCGCCAAATCCACAAAACGGACCAAATCGGAAACGTGCAAAAGATCCCGACGCTCTTCTCCCGATCCCCAAACCAACACGCGCCCATCTTTCGATCCGAAAACTTTTGCGATAGTCGCCCCAAAAACATGTGATCGTCCCAGGTCGTATTTATCATACGGACCGTAGATATTGGAATGACGGATCACCAGAAACTTTGTTATCCCTTGCCGCGCATAAAATTCAGCCATCTTCTCAAGATAGACTTTTGTCCAGCCTCCCCCGAAATAGCTTGGATGCATCTCATCGTTTAAATTGAGATCACTCTCCCGAACCGGGGTTTCCCCGGTTTTATACATGACCGTGCAACTGAAAAAAACAACGCGGCCAACCCGCGCGTCATGGGCAGCCCGGAACAAAAGTGAATTCATGACCGCGTTATCGGCAACATGGATATAGGGGCGTTGAACAATGTCCTTTGCTCCCGATGTCGTCGCGGCCGCCTGGATTATCACGTCCGCGCCTTGCACAACACGTTCAACATCTTCGCGTCTGGTCAAATCCGCGCGGACAAAACGTATTCGTTCATGCGCAAATGGCGGCGTCGAGCAGCAAGTGCCGACCACTTCATACGCATCGTTCGCGGCCAGATGCTCCGCCAGATTGCGCCCGATAAACCCCGTCGCCCCGCATACTAATACACGCTTTTTAGCCATGTTTCATCCGTCCGCTCACAACGCTTTTGTCTCCTCCATCTGTTTTATGACCGTTGAATGGGATCAATATTACCGGCCGCATGCAAAAAAATAATCGGGAAAAATGCCTATTTGCCGATGGCCCTGCAGACTACATCGCAGATATGCACGATGGCCGTGTTCTGGAGCGACTGATTGTTCGATAAAAAGAAGCCGCCCTGAAACAGCTTGTCGGCCACCGGCGCGGAAAAAGCCCCGAAGCGACTGGTCCAGAACGGATGACGGCCGAGATTGCCGGCCGAGAAAATGCGCGTATCGATATGATTTTTATCGAGCGCTTTAAGTATTTTCTTTCTCTCGGATGAAGACGAAGCAACCGCGCAGAAGGAAATGCTGCTGATAAAATCACCCGGAAGCCCCTCGGCAAACCAATATTTGCCCGCCAGTCTTTCCTGGTAAATCCCGTGATTCCGGGCCCTGATGCTGATGGTACGGTCCAGATTGGCCAGCTGGATCTGCCCGATTCTAGCGCCGATATCCGTCGGACGCAGGTTGAAGCCGGGCAGCAGAAATGTGAACGGAAAATGAAATGGATCGACTTTATGCGCACGCATAATTTTGTTCGCTTCCGATGCCGGCAAATCCTTGAGCCAGCCGTGGCTGCGCAGCATCAGCAACCGATGATATAGATCGCGGCTGTTCGTGCAAAGCATGCCGCCTTCCACGCTGGACATATGATGCCCGTAATAAAAAGAGAACACGGAGATATCGCCGAATGTCCCCACCATCCTGCCCCTATGCCGCGAACCGTGGCTGGCGCAGGCATCTTCCAAAAGCATAAACCCGTATTTTTTCTTCAGGGCCATGATGGCCGTCATGTCGGCCGGAACACCGAGGACATGAACCACAACCACGGCCGCCGGGTGTTCTTTTTTCAATATTTTTTCAAGGCAATCAGGATCAAGGCCGAAGGTTCTTGGATCGGATTCGCACATGATCGGCTTCCAGCCAAACTGTATGGCGGGCGCGATGTCGGTCGGCCACCCGGTCGCGGGCACAACCACCTTGCGATTCCCCGATTTCCCGGCGGCGATCGCCCCGACGGCGCCACCGGCGACTTGTCCGCCAGCCTGTCCGCCATAGCCCCAAGGGCGACGGTGGAAGCCCGTGTCCAGGGCCGCGTACATGAGCAAGTTGGCCGAGGCCCCGGAATTGCACATTACGCTGTATTTAACCCCGAGCCATTTTGACCATTTTTCTTCAAACCGCCTGGTTTCATCGCCCATGGTCAGCTTGGGATATTGGCGCAGCCAGGAAACAACCTGTTCAATGTCCGCCCGGCTGATTGTATTCACCGCCAGGTCATAACGGCTGCTTTTGTAATTAACAGGACTCATCTATTTTCTTTCCCTCTTGCCGTAATCCAGTTGAAGTATCCGTAGACTATAACGCCGGATATCAAAATGTCAACCAGCTGGTTAAAACGAAATCCATAAATCCATTCATAACGCTTTGACACGCCTGGTTATTCATTATATATTAGCGGAAACTATGAAAACGAATGTTTATCTCCAACTCACGGACGAGTTCAACGCCGGCAGGCTCCGTGCCGTCATTTGCTCGGGACAGGCCGCCGTCCTTCACCACGTGGCCATCATGAGCAAGGATGGCGACTGGATTCTGCGGGAGGACGCGGAATGCTGCCTGCATATCCTGGACGTGCTGGAACGACATGGCGCTCACTACCGGTTTGGGGCGCCAATGGATGTTCGCTGGCTTTCACAAGGCTGGAGCGCACACCTTGAATTTCACGATGACACGATGCGCGTTCGGACCGATTTTTTTACACGACCTCCAAGATTGAGCGAAAAAGAACTGGCGGCGATTTGGAAAGAGCAATCAAGCAATCATCCCCCGTTCGTCAATCTTGTCCAACTGGCCCGCATGAAGCAAACGGATCGCGAGAAGGATTATGTAATCATCGGCGAACTCGCCCGTCAAATGCAGGATCCGGCGGACCAGATCCGCTATTCCCGCAGCGCGCTGGATTTAATGCGCCTTGGCGAGCTTTACCCCGCGCTGATTGAACAACTGGTCAATGAACGTCCTCTGCTTGCCATGATTCAAGAAGGACGCGACCGCCTTGAGGCAGAGATTGACGCTGAACGACGCGCTTTAATTCATGCCAATGAACAAAGGCTTTCCCGGTATGAAGACGCTTCCAAGTCATGGATGGGGCGGTGGCCGAAACTGGCGGAACAAATTAAATCTTTGCCGTTGCAGGAAGCCCATCGTATCATCGCGCAGGAAGCCGAAACCAATTTACCGATGAAAATATCATGATTTCACCTCGTACAGATCATTTTTTAAGCGAAGAAGATTTAGATCTTCGGAACATGACACGGGAGGAACTGATCGCCTACTGGAATCTCTGGCTGGAACAGGCCCAGATATCGAATGATCAGGACAAGGATGAATATTCCCATGGGGTTTTCAGGCAATCGCCATGCGCAGAAATAGGCTCTAAATACGTTAACCCGCCGGCGCCGCGCCGGGGCCGGACGGGTTAAGACTTCTCCACGGCAATCCAATCAGAAGAACAGCCAAAGCAGTCAGATTGGAAACGGCCATAACCGCTACAACCTGGAAGACGGAAGCATGCCATATTGCAGCGCCGGCCAGGTACAAAAGCGCGCAAACCGGCATTAAAAAAAGAACTTTAAACCTGCTTTCCGCCATGTGGTAATTCATAACAATATATGCCAGGCTGAGCGGACTCATCGCCCAGAATATGCAGCGGACAAGACGCAGCATCGTGTCCGAGGGATGCAAATCATGATAAAGAATCCACAATGGCAATTGCGGGACAGCCGAGGCCACGCCGGCCGCCGCGACTATGATGGCTCCGGCAAGCACCGTTCCGCGAACCAGCAATCTCCCCTGCCGGCCGCTGGTAATGCCGGCCGCCACTATTTTCGGGAAAAGCGCGCCGGCGATGGGCATGGGTAAAAATATGATCATCCGGCCGATGGTGGCCGCGCGCGCGAAGAATCCGCATTCTTCCGGAGGAAAAAAGTGCTTCACGATGAGCACATCGGCATTCATCATCACCGAAAAACCGGCCAGGACAATCAGCGAGCTGAAAAAATAACCGGCAATTTTCTGGTCCACCCTGACCGGGATTGTGTCCTTGAATGTCCAGATCACGGTGCCCGCGCAGATAACCAGGCCGATTAACACTCCCGTCCCGTGACCGATAATCGCCCAATCCGAAATACGTCCCAGCCAATACACCAGCGCCACGCTGACCACGATTCGCACAAAAGCGCCGCTGATGCTTGAAACCGTTGACCAGACAAAAGCCTGGACGCCCTGCAATATACCCCCCAGGACCGGGCCAAAAAGCGAAAGGCTCATCACGACAACCGCGATCAGGAATGTTGCCGGCCGTTGCAGCTGGAAAAAAGACATGATCGTCGGACAAAATACGATTCCCAGCACGACAATGGACACGGCGGCGATCGCAATTTTCCCTAACCAGCGCTGCATGAACGGACGGATGGCGCCCTCACGGCCTTCCTCAAGCAGCCTGGCCGAACAGAAAGCCAATGAATTGCTCAGGGCGTTCAAAGGCATCCCGAGAATCGTCAGGAGGCCAAGCATGGAGATAAGCGATCCGTATTCAACCGGCGACAACATCCTGCCCATGAAAGCTTGAAAGATCGCATTGGCAATATTGGTCGCCTGCGAGGCCACCAATAGCAACAAACTATGCCTGATCAAGTGGTCGGAACGGTGTGCTTGCATCATTAACCCGGTATTTTCAGGTAATTATTCAATGGCAAAACTGACGGTAACGACGGCGGTGACCTTCTTTTCAAGCGAAGACGAGTCATTGACGCCCCAGTCCGAGACCTCGGTGGAATTAACCGGGGTGATCTGGAACACGCCCATCTTTGCCGAACGCATGAGGCCGATCTTGTTCCCGGCGGCCCTGGTCATGCTTTCCGCCCGCTGCCTGGCGTTCTGCGTGGCCCTGGCAAGCATTTCAATTTTGAGCTCATCGAGCCTGGTGTAATAATACTCCGGCGCTCCCGAAGAAAACTCAACGCCCTGGTCGATCAGCTCGGTTGCTTCCCTTGACAGCAGGGTGATCTTTTCAACATCGCCCGACTTGATCGCAATCTGCTGGCTCAGGGCATAACCCTGGATATCGCTGGTGTCTTCGCCCTTTTCATTCTTCCGGTAAACCGTCGTGATGACAACCTGGAAAACCTGGATGTCATCTTCCTTTACCCCCTTGGAAATGAGGTATTTCTTGACCTTCGCCAGGTCTTCTTTAAGTTTTTTGTAGGCGGGCGCCGGCTCGACGTCCCTTTTTGAAAACGACGACCTCCAGAGCGCGAGGTCGCTTGTAATGTTTTTCTGGGCCGATCCGGTGACGGCGATCTGCTCCCTCGTGAATTTCATGACCTTCAGGAATCCCTGCGACAGAATCAGGCTTGAAGCAACCGTGGCCGCCGCAATACAAACCCCAAGGATAATAATTTGTGAATTTCTCAAGAACTTTACACCTTCCATCGCGCCCCCCCCTGAAATGTTCGAATCCATCAACCAAATTTCTTCAATAATTTCCTGCTTTTTATCAGGACCAGCTTCGCGCTGCGCGGCCAGCTTTTGATTTGAGCTTCACGCCTAAGGGCGCGCGACCTGCCGGCACACCGCTCGGAATATAATATTTTCACCGCGCCAAACGATTTCGTAAAATGACCGCCCTTGCCCCGGGCGTGTTCCCTGAACCGGCGCTCCAGATTATTGGTAATGCCTGTGTATAGATTGCCGTTCCCGCACTTGAGGATATAAACATGCCACATAAGTCCTCTTCCGGACAAGCGGACGAAGCGAGTTAACCAGTTGCCGGACTAGGACTTGAACCTAGACAAACAGATTCAGAGACGAAAAAAAAGTTGAAAATAATTTAGAAATATAGAGTTTTTCTATCCCAGATTAGACTAGAACAGTCTGGAACAGTAGAACAATTTGTAGAATTTTTTTCCAACATCGTGCTTTCCGACCCTGACCGGCTAATGTACCGCAACCGTTTTGTCATCGCCCAGCCATTTGCCGTTAATGAAATCATTTTTTCAGCCGGCGGTCAAGTCATGGATAACGAAAATGAAGGGCTCGCGGTCGCTGTAGAGTGCAGTTCTAGGGGTCAAAAACCGGCTATCGTCGCCGGGGCATGATAATACACGTCCGGGATGAGATAGGGGCTGAAACACCCGTTTACACGGCAGGCTAGACACAAGGATGGGCCTTCCTTCAACACATCGCGGACGGTCCGGGGCATTGCCCTGACCTTGCCATCAAGACCTTTGCGGGGGGAACTGCCAGATTCTGGCAGTTGTTCTTTTCTAACATCTGATACAAGCCAATCGCTGACTCCGCACATCTTTTCAATCGTCCGGTCGCTTTCTCCCTTAAATTCAGACAACGCGATTTCCACGCACCGGCGTTTGTCGGCATTGCTCCGGCGGTCAGTGGTTTAACAATTAACGCGCTGTAATGCCTCAATTTCGCGGCTGGTTGGGCTGCGGCGGGTCAAACGGCCTGTTTCTGCATAACCCTTCACTTATGCCTTGCCGATGGTGGCGGTCGTTGCGCCTCGGAATAGGCTATTGATCTTCTCAACTTGCTCCCTGGCATAATACCACGCCCAGCGTTCAACCAAAGCCGCGCCTTCCTCTGGCGTTGCCGTCCATACAACCGGCACGGAATAGCGGACCTCCCAGGCGGCGAGGCTTCCAAGGACGGCCGCCGGGGTGATCTTGCTTTGATAGTCCCCGCGTTCTACCCTTTCCCGCTGGCCGATGATAAGCAGGCGTTTGAAGTCAAAGCCGCGTAGCCGGTGAAGCTCATGCTCGAAGCGCTCCCGGCCGGCAGACGCGCAACAGCCGACAAGGTCGTCAATGCTCTTACGTTCCACGGCGAAGGCATTTTCAAACCCGCTGACGGAATAGTCGCCGGAATACAGTCCGGACCGGATGACTGGCAACCGCGTTATCGGCAAGGCTGTCTGTTCCCGCGTGTCGATGATAACGGTCGGGAGCCGGTCCGCAAGGTCGCCAAGATGACGAAGGGCGGGGAGGTTGGGAAGTGGAGCATTCATATAAAATTACGGCGCCGGCGGGTGCTCGCCGGACGCTCATTCGCCGGGCCGTGGAAGTGCAAGCACCTGCTCCCGGCAAAAGATCTATAAACGGGTCGGCCTGTTGCGTCTTTAGGGGGACCGATGCTCCCTAGAACGTACGGCGCAACTCCGTAGCGAAATTAAGCAATCTCGGGGCAGAATTTTGTTGCATTGTCCCTGAGCTTTGATTCCGGCCATACGCGGGAAATCCCGTCTGCCGGGAATGCCCCGCCGCCGTCCTGGCCGGTGTAATTGGCCAAGCGGAATTCCATGTCGCAATCATGCAAAACATGGGTCGCGTCATTCATAAATTTCCGCGCTTCGTTATAGCGGGTCATGGCGTTTTTCAGGTCAAAGGGAGCCATTTGCGGATTGTGCAAGATTCCTTCTGCAACGCCTTTGGGATGGGCGACTAAAACGGCTTCCCGCCAATGCTCCCGAGACAAACGCCAGGCTTCCTTGGCTTTTTCAAATTCTGCAGTTGCCGCCGCGCTGGAGGCGCGAGCATCCGCAATAAAGGATTTGAAAAGTTCTTCCTTGCGCCGGGCCAAGCGCGCGGAAAGAATGTCTTTCTTCGCGGTCAGCGTTGACAATGTAGCGCCGATTTTTTCAAGGTCGCTCTTGTCATCGGCCAGGGTCTTGCTGATCAGCGGGTCAAGTTTGCGAAGTTCGGACTTCAGCTCCCTGACTTCCTCTTGCAGGTTTTGCGTTTCTTTCGAGAGTGGCAATTTATCATTCATGTTATTATTCCTTTTTGTGTTTTACTTTTCTTCGTTTATTCCAAGCGCCTTCCAATTTTTCCTACGGAACGCGGCTCGAGCGCCGGGCTCTTGAATGAGTTTGTATTCTGCCGCGAGTTCTTCCCCCGTTTTCGGCTTCGGCGCCGCCGCTTTTGCGGCAGCTGCAACTATCAGTTCTTTTCCCCTGGCTTGTTCTGCTTCGTATTTGGTAATTTTCGCCAGGTATATTTCATTCAGTTGTTGCGCTTCATAAAGTTGCTGGACAACCGTTTTCGGCGCAGTGGCATCTATCGGCCGGTTTTGACCTTCCCGTATTCGCTTTTCTAATTCTGTTGTGGGATCGTCAAGCAAGTGCAGCATTGTTTTCCTTTCTGCCGGATTTTCCGGCGTTTGTTTTTTCTATCCCGCGCCGTTGTGGCCGGGATTATAGATCGTCTTTAAATTGTCGTTTTATTTCCTGTAAAAGAGCCTCCACTTCTGCTGTTAAAGGCTTCTCCCGCGGTGAAATCTCGGCAAGTTTTTCGAGGCGCATAATAAGCATGACCGGGCGCCGAGTTCGTTTCCCTGCCAGTAGGCGGCGGCGACCCCACCATTCAGAAACAACCTTCGGATTATAAAGATTTTCCGGCTTCCCGTGGAGGGTTTTGCGCGTCCCGGCTACCGGCATACCGGCATAAACGAGGTTGCGGAGCGTCCCTGGATGGAAGCCAACTTCCCATGCAAGTTCCTTTGCGGTGTATGTTTTTACCTTCATAATGTCATCCGACAAGTTTTCGGGCCACACGTGAGAAAAAGGGGTGCGTCGCGAACCTGTAACCTAGAATGCCCCGGAGAGAACCTAAGGGGGCGGGGGTAGCCCCCCGTGCCGGCGCGGGGGATGGCTCTTGCGGTCTGGTTGGTTTCTTTGGGCCTGTTGGTCGTTTCATATTATCAATGCTTCCTTTCTTGTTTAATTCCCTGCTATTGAATCCGAAAACACTTTCTTAAGTTCCATGTTCAATATGGCGCCGGGTATATTGGGTTCACCGGCTTTTATTTTCCCGTATAGATCATCGAGGCATCCGTAAAATAAACGCTCTGCCTTATCTTTCCCGTAAAACTGCCGCGCTTGATTGAGTGTTTTCACCCAGTATCCCCAGCCCTGCTTGTCATGTTCTTCGGTCAAAGCTATTGCAACTAGGATTGGATCGTGATTATGAATATCAGGGTAATCGTTAATGGTTGGTATTTCTGCGGTCTGATAATCTGGTTTAAGATTCGGCAGGGTGGTAGTTCCTTCTCTTACCGCTTCCGAAATGGGCTTCCTTGGGCTTCTGATGGGATTTGGGTGACAGAGCTGTGTCATGTCATTGTGCTGTTTTGTCATGTCATCTGGTCTGTTTTGTCGCGTCATTTTCTCATTTTGTCGCGTCATCTCGTCTGTATGACATGACAGAGCTGTGTCATGTCGTTCAAGGGTCTTGCATGGCAGGATCAACCTATAACGGTTGACAAATAATGTGCGGCCATTGGCATGAAACGGAACGGAGCGCGGAATTATTTTGATGATTCCTTTCGCCTCTAGCCGGCGCAATAGACGTTGGGCTGTTCGCTTTTCTCCGCAACCTGATTCCTGTGCCAGGGTGGATACGGCCGGATGACATTCCCCGGCCATGTCCGCGTGATAGGCAAGAGCCCATAGCATAGCCTTTTCCCTCACCGGCGCCGGGAAGGCCGCAACCTTATCCAGCCAATTAAAGCGGGTTTGCGTTTTACGGCCGTGCTGGCTTTTGGATGAAGGCATTGAATTCAAGCAACCTCGCCCGCAAGTTTGAGCAGATCCTCCCGGCGATATCGGGGGCGGCTCCGCATGAATACGGGCTTAATCGCCCCTGACTTGCGCAGGCGAAAAAGCGTTGGTTGCGATATTGCCAGCATCCGGCACGCCTGGGCTCCAGAATAGAGCAACTGATCCGGCGGCGGTGCCCCGTCAAGCAACGCCATTGCGCTTTCAACGGCTTCCGCTTGCTTGTTTTTGGGCGCTATGATCAGCCGGCGCAAGAACACTTCCATGCTTTGATTCTTTTGGTCTATCATTGTTTACCCTTCCTGTTATCGGTATAAAAGTTTTTCGGCCATGTCGGGGAACAATTCAGCGGCAGAAACGCCGAACACGGCAGCAATCATGATTGCCTCATTAACGCGCGGCCGATTGCGCCCGCGTTCAAAGGCGTAAATTCGCGCCTCTGTCGTGTCTGCCAATTGAGCCATTTCCAGGGCGGTCAACCCAGATGCGATCCGCATTGTTTTTAAATTCTCTCTCATGCTATCCTTCCTTTCGTTTTATCGTTGCTAGCTACTACAGTTTACCCTTTCACCTAATATCTAAAATTATCGGAAATTGTGCCCCCTTTGTTTATTAGTCATTCAATACTCGTAACTTGCGCGAAGTGATTTTATCGATTCTGAAACAATGGACTGCGAGATTTTGAGCTTGCGCGCAATCTCGGTTTGCTTCTCGCCGTCTGCCATCATGGCTATAATTGACGGAAGCAAGGGGTGAATATCCTTGGACCTTTGCAGGACTTCGACTAGATCGAGTTTTGGTTTTACGGCGGCGGCAGGCTCGCCTATGTTGTTATAAATAGTTTCCATCGCGTCGCCGGCGGTGGGAATATTCTCAAGAGTGGGTTCCTCTTTTTCCTTAAATCTTCTCTCGCCACGTTGAAAAGAATTTTCTGCCTCCTTCTTGGCCCTGGCTACGCCGTCTTCTATCACTTCAATTGATTTTTTGACGCCATGAAGGGTTTCGTGATTTAACTCGCAGTCAAATCCTTCTACTCCGGTCCAGCATGATCGTTGACAATATGCGCCATGCAGCCCTACACCCTTGCCGTGGATAATGCCGCCGCAATACTTGCACATGCGCAGATTTTTATAAGAGATGTTAGGCTGGCCCCGGCCGGTGATCTCTTTCGTCAAAGTGCGCCTGTCCTTGTTGTCCAGGTTGGCAACCACGCTCCGGGCAATCTCTATTGAAGCTTTCACTTGCCCCCTTTCGGTTTGTTGCTAACTGATGCCGATAAATAAAAAAGCCGCCAGAGACCTTTTTGATCTCGTGCGGCTATTAAAACCGAAATCTATTATTTTGCCGTGCCCGCTAAATTAAGATTTTTTAGGGGGATTTTGGGACACGACTTGCGGGCTCAATTATTGAAGTATTAGTGATTCTCTGCGGCGGCGGAGGTGTTTATCTGCCTGGATTCCGGGCGAGGCGTGGATAAGTTTTCTAAAATTAATTCGTTTGCTGTATGGATCTGTAGCATTAAATACGGCCGTCAAAAAGTCAGCGAAGGGACCGGAGGGGCTTTCACTTGGTTCTTTTTTTGTGGCCGTGTAATAGCATCTCCCTAATTGTCCAACAAAATCTAAGTTCGCAAGATTTTCTGGCCGACCGGCTTTCTTTATATAGGTTTCAATCGCGCTTTTTCCGTCAATGACTGGACCTCCGCAATTTATAACCTCGTCGCACGCGTTAATAATCATTGAGAAAATATAATCGAACATCGTGTCTACATACATGTCCGATATTAATCCGGGCATTCTTTTCCAAATATTAGTTTTTAAAAAATTAACTCCGGGCGAAGCGCGGACGCATTGTTTGATTACACGTCGCGTAGAGTAATTTGTCTTTTTTAATGTGCGGCGCAAACGTTTAATTTCATTGATCATTTCAACGCGGCCTATAATATTTCTCTTGTCATTCTCTCTGGAAAACTCCCACATGCCCCAATATAATTCAATTTCACCGATTAGATTCTGGAAAGTTTTTTCTGCAATTGAGATTTTATGCCGTATAAATACGTTTTTGATTGCGGCCTTCTGACTGTCGGATAGTTTTTTCTCATATATACTCATTAACACCCCCTAAAGTGCGCCCACCGGCGGGAGGTTAGGGCCTCCCGCCAGCAGGACTTCCCCGGCGAGCTACACCAGGGCGAATTAATTTCACGCAACTAATTTACGGAAGTCTGGCTGAAACTCCCA
>CAYYWX010000054.1:0-26530 GCA_964475405.1 uncultured Verrucomicrobiota bacterium | reverse complement strand
CTCTAATGGGTTAAACCTCTATATGTTTATCAAGTCTCAATTTTCAACGAATCAATTTCTCGGCGCGAATCGGCGGGCAAAATAATATTTTCATCTCCGCCGATTTTCCCGCCAGGGATTCCGCATGCACGTTCACGGCGGTTTTGAATGTAGCAGGGCGCAATCCGAAAAGCCAGATGAAAGTTGTGGATGGGCGCGTTTTCCGCCTATACAAGAAGCACATTTCGTGCGGGTTCCTGCTTCCAGTCCAGCAGTTGCCGCTCAATATTTCTCTTCATTAATGCACCCCGTAAAAGAATGATATTGTAAATAAATCAAGGCAATAAAGCCTGAATATTGTTAAAAAATCAACCCGATATTTCAGACAAATCAGGAAAGATATGATCAAGCATTGCGGTCTATTAAGGCCCATTACTACCTTGTCCCTCATGCTGGCACTAATTTTACGAGGAATTACGATTTGCCCATTCGAAGATAACTTTGCTGTTGGAGTTTGCATTCTTTGGCTGCGCTAAACCGCCGCGGCCAGTTGCCGGAGCCGGGCTTTGTCTTCATCCATCGCCGATCCAGCCGGAAGCAAGCAAAACGACCAATTTGCGACCGATAAACGACCAATAAACGACCGAAACGACCAATTTTACGACCTATTGCGACCGATCGGGATTGGTCGTTTCCGTGACAATATAATGCGTGCCGCGGCCTTCGCCGGAGCGCCGGATCAGGCTTTCCTGGACCATGGTTTCCAGCAGGTTGCTCGCCGTGCTCCGGCCGACGCCCAGGGCCGTCATCACTTCCGCCCGGGTGGTCTTTCCATTCGTCCGGATCAATTCCAGGATGCGGTCCCGGCGTCCGGAGAGTTCGGCCGGGTCCATGGCCTCCGCCGGCCGGCGTTCATGGATATATTTGGAGGCGCGCGACCCGAAAAAGACGCCCAGGACCTGGAGGACCACCTTGCCCAGGTCGGATGGGATGGGATAATCGGTTCGAAAAAAGTTGACCGTGACCAGGATAAGGAACAGCAGGACCCAGAGATAGACGAAGAGCGATCCCTTGCGCGGGGGCTCAGGCGCACCGGCCCAGCGCCGGATCTCCTTGTCGGCGGCATAAGCTCCAAGCAAGGAGATGTAAACCGGCATCATCATCGCCGGTACGCGCACGGCCTCATGCAGGAAGAATTCTGAGACCATCATGGCCAGATAGGCCACAGTGACCAGGGACAAAAGCGGAAACAGGACCGAGACTTCGTTGAACGGCGGACGCTGTTCCGCCGGCGCTGCATTCTGTCCGCTTTGTCCTTGTGTTTCGCTCATATTCTTCCTTTGTGCCGGTTGCCTTTTGCCTGTCGGTCTGATTTCTACCCCTATCCCTTTAGCCAGACTTTCGCAGGAATGCACGTCATAACTTGGGCGGAGGGAAGGGCGGCAGCTTCGGCTTCAGATCGCGGGATTTTTCCAAAGGTTCAATCAAATTCTTTATGATATCCCGGCCGGGGATATCTTCAGGCGGCAACTTCATGCCGAGTTTTTCCGCCGCTCCCGCGACGTCCGCCTGGAACTGCTTGAGCCCCGCCAAGTGCAGTTCCCCTGCCCTGGCCGAGGCCAGTGCGCCATCGATCAAAATCTTCCGGACGTCGGGGGACGATATAAGCACTTGGCCGATGTACCATTCCTTCACTCCCGGCGCGCCCCAGTCGCAGAGCGCCTCATGGGAGCGGGTAATGGCGGCGATCGCCTCCTTGCGATCCTCCGGCCGGCGCCAGGATTGCGCCATTTCTTCCAGGCGCGGCAGCAATTCCTTGATTTGCGCCAGTTGATCCGGCGGGATCCCGGCAAGGCCGCCGCTTCCGGGCGCCGGCGCGACAATGCCCATCGCCTGGAACGGGTCAGGCACATCATCCGGTGTGCCAAGTTTGCCGTCGGGACCAGTTGGGCCCCGGGCCAGGAACGTGAAATACCGGTCAAGGTCCGCCGGATGACCCCGCACGCCGCGGACGCCGATCGCCACCAAGTCCGAGGCCATCGGCCCCATCTCATGGGCCGCGCAGCGCCGGAAACCGTCGGCAAAATATTTCAATGCTTCAGCGGGTTTTCCGGTGAACACATAAGTCATGGCCCGGTGCCGGCTGGCGCCGGCGCTGTCGCCGGCCGCCGCGCGCGCCCCGGCGAACGCCTGCTCCCGGGCCGGATACACCGGATACGGCACGGCCGCCAGCGGATTTTGCAGGTCATCCGGCGTCCCGGTCACCTGGTCCTTGCCGGCCGGCCCCAACTGCTGATACGCCAGGAACTGGTTGGCGCGTATGACGTTCTTGTCGATCTTGCGCATCAATTCCATGATCACCTTCGTCCATGCCTGGATCTGGGCGGCATCCGCTCCGGCGTCCAGGCCGATCCGGGCGGCCGCGAGAGCTTCCTGGTCGCGATTGAGTTTCTGCAGGATTTCCACGATCCTGGTTTGCGCCTCCATCCAACGGTCGGAAATTTCACACGACTCCACGAACACCTGCTCGTAAGCCAATAAAGCCTCGTCCAGCCGATTTGCCGCCGCGGATGCGTTTGCCTTCTGCATCGCCGCCTCCTGCTTGGCGCGCATATCCGGCAAAACCTTCGCGGGAGCGGCATTGGTGGCGGGATTGTCAGCGGGCGGCTTGTCCGGGAGATCATCGGGCGTCGCGCACAACATCATATCGCTGATCCAGAACGTCCGCGCCGCGCCGCCTTCCCCGCTCAGGACCGCGCTCTGGATCGATGACGGCATCAGCGGCGGCTCGCCGCCCAGCAGGCGCGGGATCGGCGCTCTCACCCGCCGCCAGGTCGGATCGATCGTCCCGCCTTCCACGAGGCCGTCGGCCGCCAGGCGTAGCTTGGCGCCATCGCGGGCCAGGGAGTCGGCAACCCTGTCCCGCAAATGGATCGTGACATCCTTGCCCGCGGCGTCGCTCCGGATCCAGAACGAGATGGTGCCATAGCCCAGGATACTTTCCCCGGGCTGGCCATTGCGGAGCATGGGCATCTCCCAGGGTTTGTCCAGGACGCCGAATCGCAGGCTCCTGGCGAATTGTTTTGAAGGCGGTAACTGGGCCGTGTCCTCCGCCGGAGCGCCCGCCAAACCGACGCTTCCCTTCCAGCCGCGCGGGATCTGCGCCGGGGAAAATGCTTTCACCGCCGGCTTCGGGAAAACGCCCAGGACCCCGACTCCACCGCTCAGGATGACGGCCTCATTCAAATGACCGGCGGCGCTCACGGTCAGGCCAATCGGCCCGGGGATCGGACGCCGCCAATCGCCGCCCTCATCACGGAAAGCGGCGGCGCCCAGCGGGAAAATCACGCCGTAGACTCCATCGTTCGCGGCGCCGTCGCCGTGCATGCCGTCGTCAACCATCGGCGTCCGGCAGGCCGAGTTCGGCGCGTCGATAACCCGGCTCAGGTCAACGCTGACCGATTCAGGCGCCTGCTCGCCCGCGATCCGGGCGGTGACCGAGAGCGCCTCCATCGGCGCGGCGGCGCGATAACCCGCGAAGAGATCCAGCAACTCCCTGGCGGACGCGCCGGCGGATACTTTTTTCTCAAACTCCTTGATCGCCAGGCTGAGCTTGACGCGGAACAGCTCGGAACTATCCGTGCGCTGCACGATGACCGGCGGGGTCACCTTCACTTCGGAGACGTCAAACCCGGCTTCCAGCCGGCGGCCCGCGTAGAACGAGTTGTTGATGACGGCATAGAATATCCCGCCGTTGGCATTTGCCCGGAGCGCGGAGCCTTCCTTGATGAAAGGCCCGGTGAAAAGTCCTTCACTGTAATTCGCGAACCGTAATGTCTCGGAAGGCGTTGTTTTTGCCTTGGGCGCGCGCCCCTCCGGGCGTTCGCTCATCTCGCGCATGGCCAGCGCCAGCCCGAGTTTCCGCGGCTCATAGACATAGACCGCCTCCATATCGGCGTTGGGGCCGAAGGTCGTTCCCAGCGCCAGCAACCGCGCGGCCTCCGGCGCCCCGCTCACCGGTTCGGGTTTTGACGGCACGGCGCGGAAATTAGCGTCGCGCACGTGCAGCAGCGACAACAGGCCCTGGCTCTCCGTCATCAGGTACACCGGTTGCACCGCGGCATCCACCGCAAGGGACACAGGCGTTCCCTCCGTCACGGAAACATCCCGCGCGACCTCGTGCAGCTTGTCGCCCAGGTCGAACAGCAGATAGATGCAGCGGATGCTCGGCTCGTCGCTCTGGCTGCCGACAAGATAAAGCCAGTTCTCGCCGGGCCCCGGCGTGATGATCCGGTGCACGAACAGGTCCTGGTAAAGATTGACCCAGGTTTTCCCGCTGTCATAGCTGACGGATATTCCGGCGGCCGCTTCGCCATAGCAAACAACCAGCGTGGAGAAGGTCGGGTCGCTCCCGTAAAGAACGAGCTGGACCGGCGAGACCTTGTCCAGGCCGGTTGACTTCAATGACAACTGCGAAAAGGTCTTGCCGCCGTCCGTGGTCTGCCATATGCCCGCGCCCTCGCCCAGCAGATAAAAAGCATCGGGCGAATCCGGGACGAATTCCATGGCCTTGATCTTCCCGGCCTTCGCGGCGTTCGGGACCGGTTTGAATGTCAGGCCCCAGTCATCCGACACCAGCAACGCGCCGGAATCGACAACGTAAACCCGCCAGGCCAGGTAAGGATGCGTCCAGAGTCCCTGGGCCGCGCGAATCTGCGCGTCGACCTGCCAGCGGATGTTGAAGATGCTGTATGTGCCGATGTGGCGCGATAACTCCCGGCCCGCGGTCTTGAACGGCACGAGCGGCGGGGGCGGTGCGGGCGGCGCGGGCGGCGGAGCGGCCAGGCTTGCATCCAGGCCGGCGGCAATCCACGCCATTACCACCAACAACGGCAAGAGGCGTGAATTTTTTTTACGTCGCGGCATTCGACTACTTCTCCAGGGGACGGCATCTGCCCAGAACGGTCTTCGCGGCCAGCGCGCCTACCGCTTCGGCATTGGCGGGAATGACAGGAGAATATCCCTTGATCGTCAGCGGCGAGACGCCGTTTTCCTGCCCGAGATCCTCCAGGGTCGCGTGCTCGTCCACCAGCCGCTTTCCGCCCCAGGTCTTGGCCAGGCCCGGATCGGTCGGCGCAACGATCGCCACCACGGCATCGGCAGCGGAGGTGTCGTTGGTCTCGATCAGCAGGCGGCTGCCTTCCTCGTTCGAATTCGTCGAGCCGATGTACAATTTCTTGAAGAGCGCCGCCGACTCCTTCCCGGCGATTTCCCATCCCCCGCTATTATCCACGCTCTTCTGCCGGCTGATGAACATCGCCGCCTGGTATGAAGACCAGTTGAAGGCTTCCAGCAGCGTCACTTGTCCGTCCTTCGCGTTCCCCGAAACGCCCTCGCCGTCGGCCGCCCCGGTCTCCAACGCCTTGAGGAAAAATTCCGCCAATATGCTCTCAACCTGTTCTTCCGGCGAGGTAGCCGCGATGTTGACCCGCCCCTTGGCAACGAGCGCCTTCAGGAAATTCCCGCTCGACCCGCTGAAATTGAGGATGACCTGCGACCCGGCGGTGACGGCCGCCATGGCCTTGGCCAGGTCCTCCGGGGTCATGTCCGGCCCGGGCAGCAACAGCGAGGGCAGCTTGTCGACCGTGCTGCCGTGGCCGATGATGACCAGCGCGAACTGGTCCTTCTCCCCGCAGAGCTTGCCGGTTTCCGCGATGGCCTTGCACAAGCTCTCCATGGTGGCCGGGCCGGTGACGATCGGGGACTTGAAATCCTTGTCGCCCGAGAGGACGGTGATGTTCGCGGCCGGCACCCCGGTCTTGACGAGGTACGCGTGGAAGCGCGTGATCCAGTCCTGGAAACGGCGCGCGTAGACCTTGGAGCCGGGCATGGTTTCCACCAGGATCGCGCGGCACTCCGCCGGCTTGGCGGGGGGAGGCGAGGGCTTGGGCGTTGTCTGCGCCTGCGCGCCGGAAAGTCCCATGGCAAGCGCCAGCATCAGGACTATATTCATCAAACGGATTGTCGGCATTGGTCGGACTCCTCGTTAATTAATGGCTCAGGAAATAAATGATCACATTGATGCCCATCTTGATCGCCAGCAAATCCTTGGCCCCCCCGAAATATTCGCACATCCACCCGCAGTGCAGGTCGCCGGGGGTGGCGACGGTCATGATCCGGCCCGTGCCCGGCTCGAACAGTCCCCACATCCCGTGCTGGACTCCCTGCATGTGGGGCGTGCCGTCCTTGAAATCGAAATAGACGTGAAAGATCTCGTGGTCGTAGGGGATCTTGCGCATCGGGTTATCGGGAAAAAGCCGGTTGATGAGCAGGACGTAATCGCGCCAGAACCGGTCTATGTCCGCCGCGTCCCCGAGCCGGCGCGGGGTCACGATGTTGCCGACCAGGTCGCTGGGAATTGTCTTCCCCTTGGCGGTCGGGTAGACGCAGTCGTCGGTGAAGATGAAACCCCCGCGCTCCAGGAATTCGCGCAGGTTTTTCTCCTCCTGGTCGGGCAGCTTGAAATGGCCCTGCGAAGTCATGAAGACGAACGGGTTCCGGCACAGGTCGTCGAGATCGCCGAGGCGGACAACCTTGGCCTCCTCGCTCGCGTTGATGTTCGTGAGCTCGCGCAGTTTCTGGCGCAGGTTCACGTCGCCCGACAGGCCGGTATTCCAGGCGTCGCCGGTCTCGTCGCTGACGGAAAACTGCAGGCGCGGGAAGACAAGCTTGCCGGTCTTGACCGCCTCTTCCGCCCCGGCCTCGCGCGGCAACAGCCCCGCCAGCGGCCCGAGCGCCATGGCGGCGAGGCCCATCAGGCTCCCCTTGAGCACCTGCCGCCGCGTGAGCGACTGCGCGTATTCCAGGGCGCCCATGAAAATATCCTCCTGCCGTCTTTCCGGGATATCGTGCTTTCTATGAATCTTAAATTGTTTCATGCTCTCTCTCCCTCCGGACCGCCCGGGTCCTGGTTTCTCCATTGCGATTACGCCAGCCCCGACCGGCGGCGAAGGAACCACTCCGCCCCGGCCAATAAAACCAGCGCGGCGAACAGCGCCGGCATATCCCACAACTGGCGCTGGATGGGCTTCATGCCGGCCAGCCTGGCATGCGCGATCGCCTTGCCGACGTCCCGCGGCAGCGCGTCCGTTTCCGCCAGGCGGTAATATTTCCCGCCCGTGGCCGCGGCCAGCGCGGTCAGCCCGGCCTCGCGCATGGCGGAATTCATGAACTCGATCACCGGCTGGGATATGCGGAACTCGGTGTCGGCGCCCTTGTGGTCTTTCCATTCCTCCACCCGCGCGTGGACCTGGTAGTTGCCGTCATCCTCCGGGACGTACCGGCACTGGTAGACCCCCTCCTCCGAGAGGATCCAGTCCATCGGCAAATCCTGCTTGTTGCCCAGCGGATCGGTGATCGTCGCGACGACGGTGACGTCGTTCACCGGCTTGAGGTCCTTGGCCAGCACGGTCGCCTTCACGATCACCGGCTCTTTCTTCCCGTAGGTTTCGGCGTCGGTCTCGACCGTCAGTTGCTCCTTGGCGCCCACCACCAGCCAGCGGATCAGCTGTTTCCAGAATTTCTCGTGAAAGTCCTCGGTGGCCGGCACCGACATCCGCCAGTACCATGACCCGCCCGAGGTGAAGGCCGCCACGCGGCCCTGGCCGTAGTTCTGCACCGCGAGCACCGGCAGGCCGGGCCGGCCTTTCTTCTCCTGCGTGAGCAGCAGTTGCGCGCCCGGCTTCAGGGAGCGCGTCGGCGTGATGCCGATCAGCGGCGGCGCGGCGGCCCAGAGTTTCCGGTTGGCGATCGGGTCGGACACCAGCTGCATGACGGCGTGCTTCAGGCCCGCGTCCGTGGTGCGGCTGCTGAACTGCTCGTCCGAATACGGCGGGTCGGCGGCCGATATCTCCAGGGGCAGCGCGTTTCCGACCGGGGTGCCGGCATACTTGCCGAGCCCGAACGAGTTCACCCCGCCCAGCATGATCAAGCCGCCGCCGCGGACGCGGACAAATTCCTCCAGCAGCTTCAACTGGTCCGGGCTGAAAGTATCCGCCTCGATGTCGCCCAGGATCACGGCCTGGAAAACGAACAACTGCTCGGCCGTGGTCGGGAAACCTTTTTCCAGGTATTTCTCGGTGTCGTTGGCGCCCTGCACATAGAACCGGTCCTTGGCCAGCCGCAGCAGGCCCGCGATCCGGAAATCCTTGTCCTTGAACATGGCGCGCCGCAGGAACCGGTATTCCAGGCGCGGGCTGCCCTCGATGTAAAGCACCGGCAGGCGGTCGTCCTGGACCTGCATCGTGAAGTCGCGCGAATTGTTGTTCGCCACCGCCTCGCCCTGGGCCGGCGGCACGGCCACCCGGTAGGTCGTCGCCCCCTCGTGGTCGGGGGTGAAGGTGAGCTTGACGCTGTGCAGGTCCTGGCCTTCGGTCGGCTGGATCGTGCGCGATATCAGCACCGTGTCCGCGCGGAGGATCTGGACCGTAAATGGTCCGCTGAAACCCGTGTTGCGGATGGTGGCCGTGATTTCGACCAGCGAGTTGCGGCGCACGCGCCGCGGCGCGAGGACCTGCGACACCTCGTAATCCTTCGGCGGGTTGGGATTGCCCACCCCCACGGCGAAGAGCGGCAAGCCGCGCGATTTTAAAATCTCGGCGGCGGCGTCCGCGCTGCCGCCCGCGTTCCATCCGCCGTCGGAAAGCAGGATCACCGCGCCGAGCGGCACGCCGCGAAGTTCGGCGTCCATGTCGCGCAGCGCGCGGAAAATGTTGCTCTGCTGCCCGTCGGCCTTCGCGGAGGCCGCGTCCGCCAGGCGCCGCGTCTCCCGGTCAAACGCGTAGAGGACCGGGCGCGATATCGCGCCGAGTTTCTTCAGCAGGCCGGTGTCGCCCTTGGCGCCGAGCAGGAGCGTCTTGGCCGCCTCCAGGCGGGCGACCTTGTTGCTGTTGGCCGCCTCCACATCCGGGATGGACATCGAGGCCGAGGTATCCACCAGCACGGCCGTGAAGACGCTGCCGCTGCGCGTGCGCGATTCCTGGATCGCCGGCTTGGCGAGCATGAACGCCACGATCACCACGAAAAGGACCCGCAGGCCCAGGAGCGTGACGCGGCGCGCGGGACTGATCCTGGCGGAAGTCCGGCGATACATCAGGAACATGAGCACGCCGGCAAGCGCCGCGGCCAGGACGAACGCCTCGAGCGGAAAGCGGGTCAGGAAGACCCACTCGCCGCGCTGGAACGTCTCGGGCGAATATTTGAACAACCACTCAAACCAATTCATTGCGTAACCTTAATGCCGTCACGGACGGCCTTAAATGATTCTAAGTTAACCCTTTTCACACCCCGAACGGCGGCGGAGGCCCGCCGCCCTCCATAAAACACAAGCGTTTCCATCCTGGAGGGCGGGCGGCCACGACCGCCGCAAGCTTATCTTAGCGCCATTCAGGACGGCCTTCATTTCTTCTCTTGCGAGAGGACTTCATAATACTTGTTCACCAGGTGCCGGTAAGCCGGCGGACACTCCTCGTTCTGGGCGGCCACGAGGCGCTTGGAATCCAGCTGGGCCTGGTAGTCGGCTTCAAGCTTGTTGCGCACGCGGCGGATCAGCGCCGCCAGTTCCTCGCGCTTGGGATTGTTCTCCTCCTGGAGCACGCGGGCCAGCGCCACGGAATCCTGGGTGCGCCGCGCAAGGGTTTCGGCGTCCTTCTTCTCCACGAACTGCCGGTTGTCCAGGTGGGCCGCGAGGCGCTGCATGTCATAGGTCAGGCTCTCGGCCAGGTCTTTTTTCTCCTGGTCGGAAAGGGGCTTCCGGTTTTCCTTGTCCTTGTTGTCGGCCGCATCAGTCGCGCTCTGGGAGTCAGGGCTTTTGGCAAGATCATCCCTGGCGCCGTCCGGCTTCGTTTCCTGCTTGCCGTCCTTCTTGCCGTCGGGTTTGCCATCCTTCTTGTCGGCCTGCCTGTCATCCTGTTTGCCGTCCTTCTTATCCGTGGCCGGGGGTTGCGCGGCAGCCTGCTTGGCCTGGTCAGCGGGAGTGAGCGCCTGCTTTTTTTCTTTGTCGGCGTCTTGCTTGTCCGACGCCTGGGCGGTTTGTTTGGCCTTGTCGTCAGGAGTGAGCGCCTGCTTCGCATCCTTATCGGCGTCCTTCTTGTCAGACGGCTGGGCGGCCTGCTTGGTTTTGTCGTCAGGAACACCAGGCTGCTTCTTTTCTTTGCCGGCGTCCTGCTTGTCTGACGGCTGCGCGGCAGCCTGCTTGGCGGCATCGTCCGCAGCGCCGGCCGGCTTCGTTTCTTTCTTCTGGTCCTGCGGCTTGGATTTGTCGCCGGCGTCCGCCTGGGGCTTGCCCTTGGCCTGGTCGGAGGTTTTTTCTTTCTGGGCCTGGTCGGCGGGCTTGGGCTCCGGCTCGCTCGCCCCGAGTTTCTGGAGGCCTTCGTCGATCTTCGCGGCTTCAGCCGCGGCCCGGCGCAGTTCCGCCTCGGTATCGCTGGCCATGCTGTCCCCGGCCTGCCGTAAATTGTCCACTACCGTTGCGAGGAGCGCCTCGGCCTTCTGCTGCTCCTGAACCGCCGGGGCGCTTTGTTTCCCGGTCAGTTCTACCACGGCGTTGGCCATCTTCTGGTCAACCTGGCCGCGATCCATCTGGCGGTGGCTCTCCTCGATCGGCTTGGCCGTGTCAAGCTTGGCTTCCTTCTGGGCGAAAGTGTTCAGCTCCTTGACGGCGTCCTTGACCGCCTCGGCGTCCGCCTTCAACTGGGCCTGCTGGAAGGCGAGCTTCTTGAATTCCTTGTCCTGCTGGTCGGCCGGCGTCTTCGCCGCCGCCTGGGTCTGGGCGGTGAGCTCGCGCTGGCGGTTCAGGATCCGCCCGGCCTCTTTTTCGGCCTGGGCGATGGCCTCGGCCAGTTTCTCCTGCCGCAGTTGATCCGCCCCGGTCGCGATCTGCATCAATTCTTTCCGCGCCCGCTCCGCCGCGGCGGCCGCTTCCTCCACCTTGCCCTCGCGCAGGTTCCGCGTGGCGTCCTTCATCTCGCGCGCGGCGTCTTCCATGCGGCCGGCCATTTTCCGGGCAGCCGGGTCGGCCGTCTGGTCGCCCTTGGCCTTGTTGGCCTCGCGGCGGGTCTCATCGGCGACTTTCTCCTGCTTCGCCGCGAGGGAATCGGCGGTCTCGTTCTTTTTGGCCTCATCGCCGGCTTTCTTGTCCGCGTCGCCGGCCTTCGCGTTCTGATCCTGCTGGTCCTTCTTGCCTTCCGCGGCACCCGCTTTCTGGTCCTTTTTCTCCTCAGCGTCTTTCTTGCCAGCGGCACCCGCCTTCTGGTCCTTTTTCTCCTCGGCATCTTTCTTGCCCGCGGCGGCCTGCGCGTCCTGGTCCTTTTTGTCGTCAGCATCCTTCTTGTCCGCGTCCTTCTTTTCCGCGTTGTCGGTTTTCGCGGCCTGATCTTTCGCGTCCTGCTTCCTGGCGGCGGCGTCTTTCTGGTTCTTCGCGGCCGCGTCCTTCTTATCCTGTTGCGGCATGGCGTCCGGACGATTTTCCTGCTTGGCCAGCTGGACGGCTTTCTGCGCGATCTCGGCTTGTTTCTTCTCCAGTTCGGCGGACGCCTTCTTGAGATCCTCGGCGGCCTTGATCTTGTCCAGGTATTCCTGGGGGATCGGGACCTTGGCGACCTCGACGACGATCTTCTCGAAGAACTTGCTGTCCTTTTTCTTCTCGGCTTCCTGTTCGTTGCCCGGCTTGCCGAAATTGCCGGTGAACATCTCCATGGACGAATTTTCGCTGATGCCGCAGATCTTCAGCTCGGCGGCGGCGATGCGGAAGTCGGCCACCGCCTTGCCGGTGTCCTCCGCCTTCAGCGCGTCGTGTCCGCTCTGGATATACTCATCCGCCTTGCGGGCGTGGAGCTTCTTGTTCGCGGGTATTTTCTTGGGGTTGTAGAACGGGTAAAGACGCTTCTTGTCGTAGGTCATCGAGTCGGCCAATTCCTCGCAGCTTTTCGCGAAGGCCGGCTTGGCCAGTTTTTCCCGGGCCTGGTGCAGGGCCCAGGTCATCTTGACGTACTCCTCGATGTTCTTGGAAATATTGAAGGTCGGCTCGTGCGGGTTCTTGACGGTCACCGAGACCCAGTTGTCGTAGTGCTGCACGGCGATGGTCTGGATTTCCGAGACCACTTTCTGTCCCTTGCGGTCCGTGCATTCAAGGTAATAGGAAATGATATCCTCCGGCTTGGCGGCCGGATCGAGTTTTTCGAGCAGGAGCCTTCCGGTCGCCTCGGCTTTTTCGGGGAACGCCCCGGTCGTCCGGCCCTTCAGTTCCAGCGGCAGCCGTCCGGCCTGGGTGCGCACGGGCACGCCCGGCTCGGCCGACGCGTCGGGGAACTGCCGCTCGTAGACCACCTCGACGCCGGCGAGGGCCAGGTCGTCCTCCACCGCGGCGGAGAAGGTCACCTCGCCGATCGGCACGGGGGTCTTGGTGGAAACCGGGTGCTTGACTTCCATGGTCGGCGGGCCGTCGCGCAGCACGCGGATGTAGCCGTGCGCGGTGCTGGCGATCTTCTGGCCGACCGCGTCGTTGACTTCGTATTCATAGGTTCCATCCCGCTTCACTTCCAGGGTGCCGATCGCCGCGCCTTTTTCCTGCGCCTCGGGGACGAGCGCCACCTGCTGCCGGGTATCGTCCTCGGCATCGGTCACGGTCACCGTGCCCGCCTTCAGCGGCCGGTTGGCCGCGATCTTAAACCGGACCTGCGAGGTTTCCGGCGCCGCTATGTCAGCCGCGGAACTTTCCGTGAAGACTTCCACCTTCTCGGGCAGTTTCAGGTAATCGGGATATTTTGTGCGCAACTCCACCGACTGCACGACCAGCGGGTCGAACACGCTGATCTTGAACACCTCGCTGCGGTGCTGGCCGGCCGAGACGTAAAAATTCATGTCCTCATTGACGTCCTGCAGGGCGGTCTTGAAGCCGTTGAGCTTGTCCATCTCCTGCATCGCCAGCATCCGCCACTCTCCCTTGACGTCGGCCGCGGGCCGGAAATTTATCTGGACCGGATTGTCGCTGCGCCGCGAGAGGACGGCCTCCAGGTCAAAACTCGCCCCGCGCAGGAGGTCTGTGTTTTCCTTTGAAAGCCGGAAGGTGATCGGCCTTCGCATCAGGGCCGCCCGGTCCAGGGCGACCATGTCCTCGGACCGTTTATGCCACGGCGCGAGCACGCGCCCGGCGTGGCGCGTCACATCCGGCACGGCAATCGCCAGCACGCCGTAAGCGGCCAGCACGGCGAGCGCCGCGATGCCGTATTTCCGCAAGCGGCGGAAGTCAAGGATCGCGCGCACGTTGATGGTCTTGGCCCGTTGGACGGCCGAGCGGACCACGGCATCCACGAACGGCTTGGAAGCGATGGATGTCGCCCCGGGTGAGCCGAATTCCGCGGCCGTGATGAGCGCCCCCTCAAACTTGTCGTTGTGCTCCTCGATGAACATCGCCACCTGGTCGTCGCTGATCCGGCGCAGCAGCGGACGCACCACGTGCCGCAGGAGCAACGCCGCCAGGGAAGCCAGCACCGCGGCAAACAGGATCATCCGCCAGGCCGGCAGCGGCTGGTAGATCCAGTCGATCAGGAAGGCGAGGGCCAGCACGCCGCACATCTCCAGGCAGGTCACCGCCAGGCCGGCGAGCGCCGCGGTCCGTTTCCAGGCCCGCCGCACCGTCCCCAGTTGTCTGGCCAGATTTGAATAATCGTTCATCGTCGTCTTCTTATCAATCCAGTTCCAAGTTCACGGTTCACAGTTCACAGTTCGCCGCACACCGTGCGGCGCTACAGTTGTAGTGCGTCACCAGGCTCCGCCGGCCGTCGTCGCGCCGAAGCGGTGCTTTGCCGAGCCGCGAAGGCGGAAGGCTTCGCCTAGGCGAGCGGTGTGACGCATTGTTTTCTTGCTTTTCTTCGCTCTTCCCGATGGTTAAGAAACTATCCATTCATTAAAGTATCAGTCCCTGTCCCAATATTCCATTGTGTTTCAGATAATTAACTTTCCATCAAAGTTGAAAGTTTCCTTTATCTGAATTGTAACGTTATTTTACCTAACATCTATAATTAATGCCGTAGCGTCCTGTTTGCAACCAGCAATTCCATCATGAACATCAGCGCCGCGGCCGCAGCAAGATACCACCAGATACTGTGCAGGTCCAGCAAGGCCTTGTAGGTCTCGTCGCCGGAGATATCGGCGGCGGCCTGCGTTTCGCTGGTGTCCGGCTGCACGGCGGCGATGATTTCGTCGGCCGAGACCGTCGCCGAGGTCGCCTCCTGCCGGGCGGCGTTGACCGCGATCAGGTAGTCCGGCTTGCCGTCGGCGCCGTTCCAGGTGTAGATGCCCGCCTCGCCCAGCGCGACCTTGCCGCCCTCGCCGCCGGAAATCGCCTTGCCGTCCGGCCCGAGGAGCTGGCGGCCTTCAGGAATTTCCACAACCTGCCCCACCTGGAAAGCCGTCCGCCGTTCCGTGCGGATGGCCAAATACCGCACGGTCTCGTGCAGGTACGGCAGGAACACCGCGCGCAGCGGCAGGTTGGACCAGCGCAGGTCCGGGCTGCTTGTCAGGAGCATGGCGATCCCCCGCCCGACCGGCTTCTCCAGCAGGGCGGGCCGGTTATCGTCGTACCTCGCCAGGACGGTCGCAGTCTGGCTGTCGCTGATTTCCCACCAGCGGAAAAAGCGCGCATTGGAAAAATCGCCGTGGTGGGGGCGCAGGAAAATACTGAAGACCGGGTGGTCGAAATCCAACTTGGCGATCGCGGCCCCGGCGGTTTCGCTTTCTTCCGGATTTTCCACCGAGAGCGTTTTCCGCAGCTGGCAGGGCGCCATGTTCGCGAAGGTGGCGTTAAAATCCTTCGCCTCAACCGTCTCGCCGGGCAGGAGCAGTAGTCCGCCGCCGCGCTTAAGCAGCTCGGCCAGCGCCGCCTGGACCGGGCCGGGAACCTTTGACACGTTGGCCGCGATCGCCACCTGGACTCCGGCCAGGTCGGCCGGCGTGGCCTGGGCAACGGGCACGCTGCGGACATCGAACGCGAAGTTGGTATCCGGCGCGAGGGCCTTCATCAGGAAAAATCCCCCGTCAAGGACCGGGTTGGCCGAGGGTGTTCCGTTGAGGATGACCACCTTGATGCGCGGGATGACGCGCACATTGAAAAACATCTTGTCCATCGCGGCATTGCCGGTGGCCGCCGCCGTGGTCCCGGTCCCGAGGCAGATCAGGCCGGGGTTGTCGCCCGGGCGGTCGAACACGCGCGCGAACCGCACGGCCCCGGAGGTGTTGGCCTGGAGATTGACTTTTTTCGTCGCGGCCGTCTTGCCGTCGATCATGAGCGTGACCGGCTGTTCCTTTATCTCCTGGTTCGTCTGGTTGAGAAGGCGGACGGCGACGTTGCGCGGGGTGTTATCCATGACCAGGCTTTCCGGGCAGTCCAGTTCCGTGATGGTCAAGGCCGGCGGAGGAGCCGGCAGGGTGCGGACCGACAAATTCACCCCGGGCGAAATTTTAAGCCCGGCCGCCTTGCTGGCGCTCCCGACCCACCCGTTGCGCTGGAGATCGGAGATCAGGATAATGTCCTTGCGGACGGCTTTGACCTGGTCCAGCAGGGAATTCGCCAGGCGCAGCGCTTCGGGAAAATCCGTGCCGCCCTGTCCGGGGATGAGCGTGCCGATCTTAGAGCGGATTGCCCCGAGGTCGTTCGCCATCGGCACCTCGATCCGGGGTGCGTCGGCAAAGCTCACCAGGGCGACCGCGTCGGCTTCCCGGTCCATCTCGCCCAGGGCCGCGAGGGCCGCCTTGCGCAGGGCCTCGGTCGACCCGCTCTGGCCCACGGAGCCCGAGAGGTCGGCCAGGATCACGCGCGCCCGGCGCGCTTCGCTCGTCTGCGACACCTTGTTGTCCGGCGAGCGCAGGAAAGGCCGGGCGAACGCGAGCGCCACCGCCGCCATGATGATGACGCGCAGGGCCAGCAGCAGCATCTCCTGGAACTTCTTGCGGCGCAGGATGCGGGTGGAACTCTTGGCGAAAAACCGCAGGGTTGAGAAGGCGACCTTGATGATCCGGTCCCGCGTCAGCAGGTGGATCAGGATCGGCAGGGCCATGACGGCCAGGGCGCCCACAAAGAATGGATTGATGAACTCCATGTGCCCGGTTCGCTATTTTCCCGTGCGGCTCCGGCGAAACAGGTATTCGCTCAAAGCCAGTTTTAATGGTTGTTTCGTGTCGAACAACCGGTAATCCGCCTGGACGCCCGCGCAGCCCTTCTCGTAAGCGGCGAGGAACGCCTTGAGCTCCTTCATATACACCGGTTTGATGCCTTCGGCCGACACGGTTGACTTCAGGCCGGTTTCCAAATCGCTGAATTCCGTCATGGTGTCAAAGGGGAAATTGAGCTCCGCGTTGTCCATGATGTGGAACACGATCACATCGTGTCCCTGGAAGCGGAAATGCTGCAGGGCCGAAAGGACTTTTTCCGGCTCGTCCAGCAGGTCGCTGATGAGGATCACCAGCCCGCGCCGCTTCAGGCCGTCCGCCAGGTCGTGCATCGGTCCGCTCAGGCTGGTCTCGCCGCCCGGCTTTGCGGCCTCGAGGGCGGCCATTATGTGCTTGAGGTGCGATTGGCGCATGCGGGCCGGCAGGACCGTGCGGATCTTGTTGTCGAACACCATCAGGCCGACCGCGTCGCGCTGCCGCATGATAAAATACGCCAGGCAGGCCGCCATATAGGAACCGTATTCGAGCTTGGACAAAGCTTCCGGGCTGGATTTGTAGCCCATGGACCCGGAGGCATCCAGGAGGATGTGGCAGGCCAGGTTGGTCTCTTCCTCAAATTGCTTGATGTAATAGCGGTCGGTTTTGCCGAAGACTTTCCAGTCGATGTGCTTGATTTCGTCGCCGGTGGCGTACTGGCGGTATTCCGCGAATTCGACGCTGAAACCGCGATAGGGACTGCGATGGAGACCGAGGACAAAACCTTCCACCACCACCCGGGCCAGCAACTGCATGTTGTCGATCCGGGCAATGACGTCAAAATCAAGATAACCCGTGTCCTTCATAATGGTGTCCTGCGGCGGGCGCCGTTCCGGTTCCGCGGCCGATGAACGGGTGCGGCGGTTATAGTCCGCTCGTGGGCGGCGGGACTGTCTCCAGCAGCCGGCGAATGATCTCTTCCGAATCGATGCCCTGCGATTCAGCGCGGAAGTTGGTGATAATGCGGTGCCTCAGGACCGCGGGCGCCACCGAGCGGACGTCCTTGACCGAGACGTGCGGCCGGCCGGCGAGCACCGCGCGGGACTTGGCTCCCAGCACCATGTAATGCGAGGCGCGGATCGAGGCGCCCCACGAGACATAATCGCGCACAAAATCAGGAATGCCGGCGCCGCCGGGGCGGCTCGCGGCCGCGAGGCGCACGGCGTAGCGCACGATCGGGTCGGCCACGGGGGTCTGGCGGACGATGTCCTGGCAGGCCAGCAGTTCGTGGCCGTCCATGACCACCTCGATGTCCCGCACGTCGGCGCCGGTCGTGGCATTGACGACATCCAGCTCCTGGTTCTTGGGCAGGTAGTCAATGAGCAGGCTGAACATGAACCGGTCCTGTTGAATCTCCGGCAGCGGATAGGTGCCTTCCTGCTCGATCGGGTTCTGGGTGGCGAGCACGAAGAAAGGCTCTTCCATCTTATAGGTGCTGCCGCTGACGGTCACCTGGTGTTCCTGCATCGCCTCCAGCAGGGCCGCCTGGGTCTTGGGAGGGGTGCGGTTGATTTCGTCGGCCAGCAAAATGTTGGTGAATATCGGCCCGGCGCGGAACTTCATCTCGCGCTTGCCGGTGGAACGCTCCTCCTCGAGAATCTCGCTGCCGGTGATGTCGGAAGGCATCAGGTCGGGCGTGAACTGCACGCGGCGGAACTTCAGGTTCATCGCGCGGCTCAGGCTGGAGATGAGCAGCGTCTTGGCCAGGCCCGGCACGCCCGTGATCAGGCAATGCCCGCCGGCGAAAAACGAGGCGATGACGTCCTCAATGATAGAATCCTGCCCGATGATCACCTTGCGGACCTCGTGCATGATCTTCTCTTTGCCTTTGCGGATCTTCTCGATCCCGTCAATGTCGCTCGCGCTCAATTCGCCTTGTTCCATTGCTTTCCTCGTCATCTATCCGCGCCCCGGGACTATGCCGCCTATTTCGGCGGGGGCACCGCCTGCACCAGCTGGGCGATCACCTTTTCCACGTTCACCCGGTCAACTTCCGCCCTGAAAGACAGCCCGATGCGGTGCCGCAGCACCGGCACGATCGCCTTCTGGATATCCGCGACGTTCACCGTGTCGCGTCCATCCTGCGCCGCGGCCGACTTGGCCGCCAACGCGATGTTCTGGCTGGCCCGCAGGCCCGCGCCCCAGGACACATACTGTTTTACAAAATCCGGGCAATCCTTCGTGACCGGCCGGCTGGCCGCGACCAGGTCCACGATATATTCGCCGAGCCTGGGCGGCAGCTGAACGCTGCGGACGGCCTTCTGGAAGACCAGCAAATCCTGCCCCTGGATCACCTTGCCGAGTTCCACCTTGCCGACACCCGTTGTGCGCCTGATCACGGCGACTTCCTCATCCTCGCCGAGGTAATCCATGGAAATTGAGAGCATGAACCGGTCCTGTTGCGCCTCCGGCAGCGGATAGGTGCCTTCCTGCTCCAGGCTGATCTGCGTCGCGAGGACATAAAACGGCTGCGGGAGCGGATAAGTCTTGCCGCCGAGGGTGACTTGCTTCTCCTGCATAACCTCCAGCAGGGCCGCCTGGGTCTTGGGAGGCGTGCGGTTGATTTCGTCGGCCATCACGATGTTGGAAAAGACGGGGCCCTTGACGAACTTGACGAACCGGCGGCCGGTAGCCCGGTCTTCCTCCAGGATTTCCGTACCGCTGATGTCCGAGGGCATAAGGTCGGGCGTGAACTGGATCCGCCGGAAATCTAGGTCCAATACGCGGGAGATGGAGGCGATGAGAACCGTCTTGGCGGTCCCGGGCGGTCCCTGGATCAGGCAGTGCCCGCCGGCGAACATCGCCACGAGCACCTGGTCGATGGGATCATCTGCCCCGACAATGAGTTTGCGAAGTTCGGTGACGATCGCCTGGCGCGCCTGTTTGACCTTCTGTAATGTATCGTGCAATTCCCGTGACGGGACGGCGGGCGGCGAATTTGTGGCAGGCTGCGTCATTACAATGCGATATCCTGTAACCACTCAACAATTTCAGAAAAATTTTTTATAAAAAAAATTTAACTGCTTCTTGTTTAAAATTGAGTTTAAAAATGCCCCTTGTTCGTCAAAGTGTCAAGGGGAAAAATCAGAAAAAATCAACGCCTCAGTTGCGTGGTGGTGCTAAATATTTTCCGTCATTCCCGACTTGACCCGGCCTTCGCAGCCAGGGGCTTTGCTACGGCGGAGTAGGCTCGGGAATCCATCCGCCACTGGCGGCCCGCTTCCCGCCTTCGCGACTCGCCCTCGCGTAGCGCTGTGGCGGAGGAGGGAGCCCGCTTCGGTGGGCGTAGGAAGGTCGCGGGAATGACAACGTGATGTCTTACCGTTGGCTCTACCAGCGAGACTGAGGTATTACAAAAAATAATAAAAACATCTTGACAGCTTTATTAAAAAATCGTTTAATTATCGCATTAATTGAATAATACGATATAAGGAGCACTCTTCATGACCGGCGATTACACAAAGGACAGCGAAATCTTAAAGGCCCTGGCCCACCCGGTGCGATTGCGGATAGTCCACGGGCTTATAAACAACGAATGCAACGTGGATAAGATCGTCAAGGCCTTGAAGATGCCGCAGTCCACGGTCTCCCAGCACCTGGCCATCTTAAAGATCAGGGGCATACTGCAGGTCAGGAAAGAGGGCGTGCGGACCTGTTATCGCGTCATTGACCCGCGCGTCGTCAAGCTGCTCGGAGTCTTGAGGGGAAAATCACTTGCGAGAGGCGCCTGTGAAAAAAATAAAGCGTAACCTGCCGGCCGCCGCGGCCGGCTTGCTGATTTTTGCGTTTTGCATCCTTCCCCAAAATATTGCCTTTGCCGGGGACGCCGCGCCCGGCCCGGCCCCGCTGACGCTGGAGGATTTCTGCCGCAGGGTCCTGGTCTATTATCCCAAATTGAAAGAACAGGGCGCCAGCGTCGAGCTGGCCATCGCGCGTAAATTGCAGGCCCAGGCGGGATACTGGCCCAGGTTGCAGGGTCTGGCCGGCGCCACTTATGGCAATGACCAGGTCTATGTCTTCGGCACGCTCCTGCGCCAACGGGCCTTCACCCAGAATGATTTTGACCTGGACCGGCTTAATAATCCGAACGCCCGCGCTAATTTTGACGCAGGACTGCACGGCGAGATTCCTCTTTTTAACGCCTTTCAGACGATATCCAAGGTGCGGGAGGCCAAGCACATGGTGGAATCGGCCAGGCATGATGAGGCATTTACAAGGATGGAGGCGATCCTCGTTGCTTCCGACGCCTATCTTAACGCCGTGGCGGTGGAAAAGGTGCTGGAAAAGGCGGAAGAGGCCTGCAAAAATTCCGAAGGGGACATAAAGCAGGCCGGGGAACTTAAAGAAAAAGGCGTGGTGCTCGGCGCGGATTATTACGCCGCCAAGGTCATCTTCGGCGGCCTGCGGAACATCAAGAACAACCTTGCGGCCCAAAAATCGAGCATGCACGCCTTGTTGAATATCCTCATGGGCGAGGACCCTCTTCAGCCGGTGCGACTCGCCTCCGGCTTAAAAGACGAAAACGGGGCAAATGCGGACCTGAAAGAATGGCTCTCGCAGGCCTACAGCCGGCGGCCCGACCTGCTCTCCATAAAGGAAGCCATCCATGCCCAGGAGGAGCATGTCTTCGGCGAGCGCGCAAGCGCGTGGCCGGTCATCAGCGCGTTCGGCGACTTGAGGGAGAATACCGAGGATTTCCAGTCCGGCGGCGGAAGTTTTGCGGTGGGACTCAAGGGGACCGTGGATATATTTGAGCCCGGCTATTCTTCCCGGGTGAAGGTGGCGGAAAAATCATTGCAGAAGCTCAAATTCGAAAAGGACATCGCGACCGATTCAATCACCAGGGACCTGACCGCCGAATATGCCCGGCTTGAATCGCTGAAGGCCAACATCCCCCTCCTGCGCGACATGGCGGGCGATTCCGACCAGGCCGTAAATATGGTGCTCCCCCTTTACCGGGAGGGAAGAAAATCAATCGCGGACCTGCTTGACATGCGGCAGGGAAATATAAGGACATACCAGGCTTATTATTCCGCGCTGGCGGGTTCAAAAAACTCCTCGCTGCGGCTGCTGTTTTTGTCCGGCCAGCTGGACGAATCAAAGCCCCCGGCCGTACTCGGGGATGGAAAATAGGATATGAGCGCTCATAATTCAAAATTTATCGGCGGGATTGTAGATTACTTCGCCCGCTCCAAGATAACGCCCCTTATCATAGGGTTCGCCATCCTGCTCGGCCTGATCGCGGTGCTGAACATCCCCCGCGAAGAGGAGCCGCAGATATCGGTGCCGATGTTCGACATATTTGTGTCTTACCCGGGCGCGACGACCGAGGAGGTCGAGCACCGGATAGTGAACCTTGGCGAGCGCAAGCTCTGGGAAATACCCGGCGTGGAATATATATATTCCACGTCCGAGCCGGACGGCGCTTTGATAATCGTGCGGTTCAAGGTGGGGGAAAACGTAGAAAAGAGCCTGATAAAATTATACACCAAGGTTTATTCAAACCTGGATTTTCTGCCCCGGGGCGCAAGCCAGCCTCTTATCAAGGTGCGCTCCATAGACGACGTGCCGATCCTGAGCTTGACCTTCAGCGGCCCTTCGCGCAGTCCGCTTGAGCTGCGGAAAATTGTCGCCCGGGTCCAGAGGTCAATAAACTCCATCCCGGACGTCTCGGAGACCCGCATCATCGGCGGCCGGAAAAGGCAGTTCCAGATATTCATCGACGAACAGAAACTCAAGGACAGGATATTGACCCCGGGCGAAATCACGGACCTTGTCCGGAAGGCGAACGTGAAACTGGATGCCGGGCACATGGAGGTGGCGCCCCAATATATAAACGTGGAGGCGGATGGATTCTTCCGGTCCAGGGAAGACCTCGAGAACCTTGTCGTGAGCACAAGCCGGGGCGGCATAGTTTACCTGAAGGACGTCGCCAGGGTCGTGGACGGGCCGGACGAGGACGAAAACTCGGTCAATATCCGGTTCGCCAACGCCGGGAACGGCGCCTCAAAAGGACCTTTTGACGCAGTGACACTGTCGGTCTCCAAGCGCCAGGGCGCGAACGCCTCGTATCTATGCAAAAAAATAATCAGCCACGTGGAAACGCTCAAGGGAACGGCGATACCGGAGGGCGTGGCCTTCACGGTCACGCGCAATTACGGCGCGACCGCCGATGAAAAATCCAACGAACTGCTGTTCCACATGGCGCTCGCCGTGTTCGGCGTGAGCGTCCTGATCGCGCTCGTGCTCGGATGGCGCGAGGCCGGCGTGGTCGCCATCGCCATCCCGATGACCCTCTCCCTGACCCTGGCCGCGTTCTATTTTATCGGTTTCACGCTTAACAGGATCACGCTCTTTGCCCTGATATTTTCCATCGGCATCCTTGTTGATGACCCGATCGTGGACGTGGAAAACATCGTGCGCCACCTGCGCATGCCGAAGAACGCGGGGCGCCCGGTGCTTGACGTCACGATCGAAGCGGTGAACGAGGTCATGAGCCCGCTTATCCTGGCGACGCTGACCGTCATGGCGGCCATCCTCCCCATGGCATTTGTCAGGGGCCTCATGGGGCCGTATATGCGGCCGATTCCGATCGGCGCGAGCATCGCCATGTTCCTCTCCATGACGGTCGCCTTCATCGCCACGCCCTGGGCCGCCTACCGGATTCTCGGCCGCGCGCTCCGCAAGGGAAAATCAAGCAGATACGGCCGGGATGAGGGGGAGAGTTTCCTGACAAAGTGTTACCGCTGGTATATGCGGCCGCTCATCTATAATGAAAAAATACGGCTGGCCTTTTTGTGCGCGCTGGGAGTCCTGCTTCTTGCCTCGGTGACGCTTGTGCCGCTCAAGCTTGTCAAGGTCAAGATGCTGCCGTTCGACAACAAGAACGAGTTCCAGGTGATACTTGACATGCCCGAAGGCACGTCAATCGCCGCAACGGCGCCGATAATAGAGGAGATAGCCGCGTATTTAATGACGGTGCCGGAAGTAAAGGACATAGAAACGTATGTCGGAACAAGCTCCCCGTATAATTTCAACGGCCTCGTCCGCCATTATTTTCTGCGCTCAAAACCATACCAGGCCGATCTGCAGGTCAACCTGGTAAACAAGGATCGGCGCAAGCGGCAGAGCCATGACATCGCCAAGGCGATCCGGCCCGCCATCCACGCGATCGTCAGCCGGCACGGCGGACACGTCCAGGTCGCGGAAGTCCCGCCCGGACCGCCGGTCCTTTCCACGCTTGTCCTGGAAATTTATGGCCCGAACCTGGAAGGACAGCGGGCGCTTGCCGGGAGAATAGAAGGCATCCTGGATAATAACAAGGGCGTGACGGATGTTGACACATATGTCCGGGCGCAGGAAAAGCTCCTGCGTTTAAGGGTTGACGCGCAAAAGGCCACGCTCAACGGCATCCCGGCGCTAAGCATCGCCCAGACAATAGCCCTGGCAATCCATGGCAAGGACATTGACCTCGCGCACCTCTCGGGCGAGTATGAGCCGGTTGATATCATCGTCAGGCTGCCGAAGGAAAAACGCGCCACGCTCGATTCCGTCCTCAATATGACGCTTCTCTCGCGCTTCGGATCCCAGATCGCCATCCGGGACCTTGTGACCATCACGGACCTTGCCAAAGACCGGGCCATCTACCACAAGAACCTCATGCGGGTCGCATATGTGCTTGGGGATGTCGCCGGCAAATTTGAGAGCCCCGTTTACGTGATCATGGGGCTGAAGAAGGAAATTGAAAAGCTGCCCGTTGAAGTTCCGGGCACGGCGGCTAAAAAGAGCATGGATCAATACTTCACCCATCAGCCGGAATCAACGGGGGCATGGTCGCTCAAGTGGGACGGCGAATGGCAGATAACATATGAGGTATTCCGGGACCTGGGACTTGCCTTCGCCGTGGTGTTGATCCTGATATATGTCCTTGTCGTGGGTTGGTTCCAATCGTTCAAGGTGCCCTGGATTATAATGCTTCCCATTCCGCTTACCCTGGTGGGCATACTGCCGGCGCACTGGATGACAAACACATTTTTCACGGCCACCTCGATGATCGGCATGATAGCCGGCGCCGGCATAGTGGTGCGCAATTCAATCATCCTGGTTGATTTTATACAAATCAGGCTCGCCGAGGGGATGCCGTTTGAAGAGGCGGTGATTGACGCCGGGGTGAAACGCTTCCGGCCCATGCTGCTCACGGCGGCCGCGGTGGTCGTGGGGGCGGCGGTCATTCTGTTTGATCCCATATTCCAGGGGCTTGCGCTCTCCCTGATGGCCGGCGAGGTGGCCTCAACCATATTGTCGCGCACCGCCGTGCCGGTTATTTATTATATGACCATGCGGCATAACAAAAAAACAAATTAAAAGAGGTGATTATATGGACAGGATATTAAGAGGCATCGCGGGGGCGTTTATACTGGCGAGTCTTCTCCTGGCGCATTTTGTAAGCCTTTACTGGCTGTGGTTCACCGCTTTCGTGGGGCTTAATCTGTTCCAGTCGGCCTTCACCAATTGGTGCCCGATGATGACGCTGCTTAGGAAGTGCGGAATAAAATAGATTGAGGCCCGGGGCGCCCGCGCCAAACCATTTCGCGCCGAGTTTCGACGCGGCGAAATCATAAACCAAGAAATTGGATGGAAACTCCACACAAGAATATTGTCGCGCCAGCCACGGCGTGAGCATATCGCTCCAGCCTGGAGACAGGGGCAAAACCGATTCCAAGCACCGCCAGCAGGACGATACTGATCATCGTCATGATCGTCACCGCGGAAAATACCGTCGTGACCAATACCAGGCTCCAAAGACTGCCTTTAGCCGCCGGATACATCAGCAGCGGGATCAGGGGTTCGCAGGGGCCAAAGACAAATGCCGTGAACAGGATCCATGGCGTTATGCTGCGGCGCTCCCCTCCAACATGGGCGTGCACGTGCGCGTCATGATGAGCGTGGCTATGTTCATGTTGGATTTCCTGCGCATGCGAATGAACATGTTGATGGGGCTTGTTCCGCGCGGCTTGGCGCATTCCCCAGGCAAAGTAAACCAGGCCAAACGCAATCAGAATCCATGCCGCGATATTTCCGCGGGATGATTCCAGCGCCGTCATCCTTGTAACCGCGACGCCAAATGCAACGCCAACGACGCCAAGCAGAACGGAACTCAGCACGTGCCCGACGCCGCATAAAAATGTGATCAGCGTGGTCTTTCGCAGCGACCAGTTGCCGGCTTTTGACATTACGACGAAGGGGAGATAGTGGTCCGGGCCCAGGATGGTATGGAAGAACCCTATGGAAACGGCCGCAACAAGAAGCATCGACAATTCATTAAACATGATAAAGGTTTCTCCTTTCTAAAGCCTGATACGTTACGAATCACCTTCGGCTTTGCCGTTGCGGCAAAACCACAAGATGAATTTGATTGTTGGATTATTTATTATCTCAATCCTCTGCCATTTTGTGTCAGCATCTGTACAAGGTCCCAAAGATGGAGTGTGCCCATCAAGACCATAATGCAAGTGTAAAGCCCTCCAAACAACCGCCAAACGAAGTTTGTATATTTCATTAGGAAAATAGTAGAGACAGCCGAGCCGTAAAAAAGGCTGATGATAACATAATGATGCCAGCCCACGGATCGCGGGATTGACTCCAAAGGTAAAACATAGAACGCCACGATGACTGCGGCTAAAATTATCACCAATGCAAAAAGTATCTTCTTCATCATTTTATGATCCTACTATACTATATACCAAGTTTACATTTGCCGGTCATTGGACGCTTTTTATTCCCTGCGGTAAGCCGTTTAATAATTATGAATGTTATCCTGAAACAACAACTTGTCAAACAACATCACCGGGCGCCTTAGTTTTCGTTGGCTCGCAAATCCAGTCAAATCTTATTGGGGAACCAAGACGGCATCGGATTTGTTTAGTTCCAGGAATGGTTCGCAGGCGCCAAGCGATCCGCAGCAGACTTCCGCCGCCGCCTTACATCCTCCCAAACAATCATTCTCCAGCCGGCAACCGTGGCAGAACTCCGGTCTGGCTTTACAAAAGGTCGCCAAAGTTTCTGATTGAAGGACGTCACGGAATGGCGCCGTTAGTTGCAATCCGTTGCGCATAGTTCCATTGCAAAAACCGCTTCTTGCGCACGACTGCGCATAATTGCCATTCCGCGCACGTTTTTTGAGGTAAACTGAAGCAAACTTTTTAGTTGCGGTTGGTTTTTCCGGCCGGCCTGATACGCAACGAACAATTCAATTCGTCGGATCAAATGGCCAGGATGCCGGCCATGGTGG
>CAYYWX010000053.1:7085-27664 GCA_964475405.1 uncultured Verrucomicrobiota bacterium | reverse complement strand
CAGGAGCTTGCCCGGGCCGATCAGGTGTTCCTGGCCGGCGATTTCTTCAAGCGTGCGCGGCCGCATGCGCGCGGCGAGCGGCGGCTTTGAATTAGTTTTTCCGCCCTTTCCCTGGTCGAAAAGTTCCATTCGGTTCTGCTCCCAAAAAATACCCCGCCAAAGCCGTGTCGTAACCAGCCTCTGTTCCTTACAAAACAAAGTGGGCGTTTTAGCAGATGGTTTCCAGGTCCCCGCTAAGGGCATATGGGCGCCATTTGATTCAAACTCCCTTATAGCTCAACTAATGGGTCAGATGGTAGGTCCGAAGCCACGCGCCAGGCAGGGTATTTTCAAACGGAGTCTTTTAACTATGAAAGAACAGGCAAATAAGCGGAACCGGGCCCTGGCGAAAAGAATACGGGCATAACCCCGTTGATAGCTGCTCCTTCTTCTCGCCTTGGCGCAGCGCTCCGGCAAAACCCGGCTGCGCCCGGCCGCGGTAGCATTAATTTGCTCCGCGGATATTGTTCAGACAATCCAATTTTTCCGCAACTTAATAAAGCGGGCTGCCAGCGCAATCCCGCGAGATAACTCCATATTCTCCATAAACCGAACACGATTGCTCCGTTCATTTGATCTTCAATTACCCTTCCCGGATCTCCACCATCAGCTCACTTTTGAGCCGCTGCTTGACGGAATCATGAAGTTTATTGACTTCCTCGTCCGTCAAGGTGCGTTCCAATGACTGATACGTCAGGCTATAGGCCATGCTCTTAAAGCCATCACCCATTTCCTTGCCGGTATATATATCAAACAGGGCAACAGAGGTCAATTCTTTTGGAGGATTTTTCCAGATGGTTTCCGTGATATCGGCGTGGCGGATGGCGGCCGGCGCCCGCAGGGCGATGTCCCTTGTCACGGAAGGATAAGACGGCAATGTCCTGGCCTGCGGCGTTCGGAACGCGCGCTTTAAAAACGGGTCCAGCATGAATTCAATCAATCCAACCGGCTCAAGGATGCGCCATTCCCGGCGGATTTCATCTTTTAACAGTCCCATCACGCCGCAGGGCTTGCCGCCAAGCGATATCAGCGCGCCGCGGTTCGGCTTGAAGCAGGCGGTGTAAAATCCGGCCGGCGCCTGGCCGCCGATTTCACTCAGGATAAGTCCCTTCGCGGCATCGCCAGGCAATGGATTTGTAAGGCTTTCTTCCTGCATGAGTTTTTCATGGAAATTATGCAAAATTCCCTTGAGCCACGAGAAAATTTCGGCTTCCGTGACCGGTTGACGCTTCTGCAGGAAAGCGCGGCCCATGGCGCCCATCAGCCCGATCGCGGTCCTTGTTTCCTCGTGGAAATGAGCAGGGCCGGTCTTGGAAAAAACGCGCGCGATTTCAAAGAAAGAGGCTTCCTCCACCTGGCGCGACCGGTTACGGCCGAGCGTCTCGGCCATCTGGGGCAGCAGGGAATCGCGCAAAATCGTGTGCTCGGCGCTGACCGGGCGGGGGATTATGATCCGGCGCGCGGCGTGCGCGGGGTCAAACATGTCCAGCAATTTCTGGGAGACAAAACTGTAATTGACGATTTCGCGCAAGCCGAGGGACGCCAGCAGCTGCCGGCAGTGAAACTGCGCCCGGATCTGCTTGTCGTCGGCGTTGGCGATCAGGTGGCAGCGCGGGTCCGTGCAGGGGATCTGGTCCAGGCCGTGAATCCGGGCGACCTCTTCAATCAGGTCCGCCTCGGACTCAAGGTCCGGCCGGAAATTTTTCACGGCAACGGTGCACTGGCCGGGCTGCGCGTCGCAAACCGGCAAGTCCAGGGAATTGAAAATGGCGTTGACGCGCTCCGCCGGGATGTTCACGCCCAGGAGGCTTGAGACCCGGCTGTAGCGGCAGGTTATTTTTCTTTCCTTTCTTTCATCCGGCCGCTCCGCGCAGACGTCAATCACGCCCGTCGCGGGCTTGGCGCCGGAAATGTGCGCGATGAGCGAGGCCGCCCTGCGGCTCGCGAAATCAACCTGGTTGACGTCCACGCCGCGTTCAAACCGGTAGGATGATTCACTGGCCAGGCCGAGCTTCTTGGAGGCCTGCCGGACAAGCGCCGGCTTGAAACAGGCGCTCTCCAGCAGAACGGAGGAGGTGAGCGGCTGTATGCCGCTTTTTTCCCCGCCCATGACCCCGGCAATCGCCAGGGGTTGCGCGCCGTCGGCAATGACCAGCGTCTGCGGGTTGAGTTTGTATTCCAGGCCGTCCAGGGCGGTGATTTTTTCTCCGGCCTTGGCGCGGCGGACGATGATTTTGCCGTCGGCCACCCGGGTCAAGTCAAACGCGTGCAACGGCTGGCCGCATTCCATCAAAACGTAATTCGTGACATCAACAATATTGTTAATGGCCTTGAAGCCCGCCAATGCCAGCCGGCGGCGGAGCCAGAAAGGGCTTTGGTTCACGACCACGCCGGTCAGGAGGCGGGCGGTATAGCGCGGACAGTCGGCGTTGTTTTCCACCGTGACGGAAACGGAGTCCTGGACCGGCGCGCCTTCCTCGTGCAATTCAAAAGCCGGCCATTTAAGTTTTGCGCCGGAGAGCGCCGCCGCCTCGCGCGCGATGCCGATCAGCCCGAGCAAATCCGGCCGGTTGGGCGTGATTTCAAGGGAAAGCACATGGTCGGGCGGTCCGAGGAAGTCCATGACCGGCTGGCCGATTTTTGCCTCGGGCGGCAGGACCATCAGGCCGGAATGGTCGTCCGAAAGCCCCAGCTCATCCTCGGCGCAGAGGATGCCCTGCGACATTTCGCCGCGTATTTTCTGGGCCTTGACGGCCGTTCCGTCGGGAAGGATCGCGCCCTCTCCGGCGAACGGGACGCGCTGGCCGACCTTGCAGTTGTTCGCCCCGGAAACCACCCGCAACACTTCCGTGCCGTTGTTCACCAGGCAGACGTGGAGATGGTTGGCGTGCATGTGCGGCTCCACCTCGGTTATCTCGCCGATGATGATGTCCCTTGGCAGGTCCCCCTTGAGCTCGATGCTTTCCACCTCGATGCCGGCGAAGGTGAGCCGCTCCGCCAGGGTTTTGGCGTCGCAATCCAGGTCAACATATTCTCTTAACCAGCTTAAAGGTACTTTCATGCCAATTGCCTCAGGAAACGGACGTCATTGTCGTAAAGCATGCGTATATCCGGAATGCCGAACTTGATCATCGCAATGCGTTCCACCCCCATGCCGAAGGCGTAGCCGGTCGTGGTTTCCGGGTCGTAGCCGACCTTTTCGAAAACCAGGGGATTTACCATTCCGGCGCCGGAAATTTCAATCCAGCCGCTCTGCTTGCAGACCCGGCAGCCTTGGCCCTTGCAGAGATGGCATGAAAAATCATATTCAACGCTCGGCTCGGTGAACGGGAAAAAATGCGGTCGGAACCTTACTTTCACGTCCGGCCCCATCATGCGCCGCGCAAAATAGGCGATGTCGCTTTTCAAGTCCGCCATGGAAACGTTCTTGTCAACATAAAGGCCTTCAATCTGGTGGAAATTGGCGCTGTGGGTGGCGTCGGTCGTGTCGCGGCGGTAGCAGCGGCCGGGGGCGATGATGCGGATGGGCGGCTTCTGTTTCTCCATGACGCGGATTTGGACGGGCGAAGTCTGGGTGCGCAGCAGCATTTTCTGGTCAAGCCAGAAGGTGTCCTGCGTGTCGCGCGAGGGATGATCGGCGGGAGTGTTGAGCGCGTCAAAATTGTAATGCTCGGTTTCAATGTCGGGCCCGTCGGCGATCGTGAACCCGAGCGACGAGAATATTGTCACCGCCTCCGAGATGATGGCGGTGATCGGGTGAAGGGAGCCGATGTCCTGCCAGTGTCCCGGCAGGGTGGGGTCGAAATGATCGGTTTTGCCGGCGCCTTTGCCGGCATGCAATTCGGCCTGCCGGGCGGCGAGGAGTTGCTCAAAGGCGCTTTTGAATTCGTTTGAATATTTGCCGGCCAGCGGCCGCTCTTCCGGGGGAAGGGTCTTGAGGTCCTTCATTATTTCCGGCAGGAGCCCCTTGCGGCCGAGATATTTTATGCGCGCTTTTTCAAGGTCTTCCGCGCTCTTCGCGGCCTTGAGCTCGCTTTCAGCCGCATTCTTCAGTGAGAGTATGTCTTCCGCTTTCATGGTAACCGGAGCATTCTATACTGAAATCCGGGCGCGAGGCAAATAAAATCATGCGCGGAAAGATAAAAAAATCGGGAAACATATTGACAATATAACCGGTCGGATTATTATGAATCATATTATTTCCGGATTGATGCGGAATTTTGGCCGTCAGCATGGTCCCGGGAACAAAAAAAGCATGACCGACACGATCACCATTTTAAACAAGCTTTTCCTCGCGTTGCAGAACGTCCGCTTTTATCCTGTCAGCCATTCGCTGGTCCAGGGAAGCCTTTCCGCCTTGTTCAAGCTCCTGCAGGAAGAGCTCGCTTCCGGCAATGACTTCTCGTTCGGGTTCGTCGAGAAGAAACTCATGGTCAACGGCCAGCCGGTGGACGCCAATCCCGCGCAAACCAATGACCTGGCCCGGCATTTTGAGATCCTGCATGTCGACAACATCACGATCAAGCCGGGGCTGCCTCAGTCCGAGTTGCGTTCCTTGCTGGAGTGTTTGTCCGTCAAGCCGGAACTGGTGAACGAATCCGGCGGGATGAAAAAAGCCCTCGTCGAAAAGGGATTGCGGCATATCCAGGCCAATGATGTCACCTACGGCCGCATTACCGGCGATGATGACAAGCGCAAGGACGACGACAAGCGCCGGGACAAGGACAAGCGCAAGGAGAAGGAATCGTCGTCCGCTGACGAGGATTTTATCAAGGCCCTGCGCATGGCCGATAGCCGCATCCCGGCCAGTCCCCCGCCTTTTGCCGCTGAGACAGACGCGCCCGTGCCGTCCCCGGAGGAACTGAAGGAGCTCTACGCCCTCCGCGAGCGGTTCAAGTCCGAGGTGGACCGGAAGGTGCAGGAGGCCACGCAGCATCTGGAGAAGGAGAACAAGCACCTGGCGTTTGAAAAGGACAAGATGGATTCCATCATGCGCAATGTCGGCGAAGGGGTGGTTGTCCTGGGCAACGACGGCAATATTCTCATGGCCAACCCGGCCGCCGAAAAACTCCTTGGCCAGCGCGGCCATGCCGTCGTCGGCCAGGCCCTGAAGGAAACCCTCAAGGAGGAGCATTCGCTCGTGCTCTCCAAGGGCAGCTCGGAATCTGTCCGGGAAATCGAGGTGGCCGGCAAGGACGACGAGACCCGCCGCGTGCTGAGAACATCCAACGCGGTCATCGAGGACCTGGATGGACGCACGATCGGCATGGTGTCGGTGCTTTCCGATGTCACCAAGATGAGGGAAGTGGAGCAGTTGAAATCGGATTTCGTAGCCAATGTCTCCCACGAGCTCCGATCCCCGCTCGCCGCCATCCAGAAAAACCTGACGGTCATCCTGGACAAAACCGCCGGCGATATAAACGATGACCAGAAGGAATTCCTGTCGCTCGCGCGGGAAAATGTCGAGCGCCTGACCCGCCTGATCAACGATCTCCTGGATCTTTCCAAGATTGAAGCCGGCAAGATGGAACTGAAAAAGGCCAAAACCGATATCACCCTGCTGGTCAGCAAGTCGGTCACGTCCTTTACCGGTTGGTTCGCCGAAAAGCACATCAAGCACAACCTGCATCTGCCGGAGCATTCCGTGGAGCTGAACCTGGACCAGGACAAAATAACACAGGTGCTGAACAACCTCCTGAGCAACGCCCTTAAATTTACGCCGGTCAAGGGTGAAATCACGGTGACCGTGAGCGCCGCCAGCCCGGTGGAGGTGGCGGTAACGGACACCGGGATCGGCATCGCCCCGAATGACATTCACCGGCTTTTCAACAAGTTTGAACAAGTCAGCGCGAGCCATCCGAACGGGGCGAACGGCACCGGGCTGGGCCTGGCCCTGGCGAAGGAGATCGTCGAAAAGCACGGCGGTAAGATTCAGGTTAAGAGCGAGGTCGGCAAAGGCAGCACGTTTTCTTTCACCCTGCCCCCGTAAGGCATTTCTAGAGGAGGAAAAAAATGGATCCGAAATACGTACGCATATTACTGATTGACGATGAGCCTGGATTCCGGCGGCCGATGGAATTCTGGCTCAAGGCCCAGGGTTACCAGGTAAGCGGCGCCGCCAGCGGCGAGGAAGGCCTGGCGATGATCGCCAAGGAGCCCCCCTCCATCGTCTGCCTGGACATGAAAATGCCCGGGATGAACGGCGTGGAAACCCTGCGAAAAATCAGGGCAAGCGACAAAAATCTTCCGGTCATCATGATCACGGCGCACGGCACGACGAGGGACATGGAAGAGGCCGAACGGATCGGCGTCTCGGGATTTTTCAGGAAAGACGACGACTTTGCCTCAGCCGCGAAACTGATCGTCATCGCGCTCGAAGCCAGCAAGGTTGTCTAACCCGGGTATTAGATATCAAAGTACAAGACAAATTCCCACGGATGCGGGCGCAAATCAAGGGCTTTGACTTCCTTGTCCATTTTGTATTTGATCCAGGTTTCAATCACGTCCTGCGTGAAGACGTCGTTTTTCAGCAGGAAGGCGTGATCCGCTTCCAGGGCCGTCAGTGCGTCGCGCAATGATCCCGGCGCCTGCGGCACCTTCGCCAGCTCCTCCGGCGGCAGGTCGTAAATATCCTTGTCGAGCGGCTCGCCCGGGTTGGTCTTGTTAATGATGCCGTCAATCGCCGCCATCAGGATGGCCGAGAATGCAAGGTAAGGATTGCAGCTCGGATCCGGACAGCGGAACTCAATGCGCTTGGCCTTGGACGAGGGCGAATACATCGGGAGCCGGATGGCGGCGCTGCGGTTGCGCCGCGAATAAGCCAGGTTGACCGGCGCCTCAAATCCAGGGACGAGGCGTTTGTAGCTGTTGGTGGTCGGGCTGGTGAAGGCGAGCAGGGCCGGGGCGTGTTTCAGGATGCCGCCGATGGCGAACATGGCCATTTCCGACATGCCGGCATAACCCTCGCCGGCGAACAGGTTCTTGCCGTCTTTCCACAACGACAGGTGAACATGCATGCCGCTGCCGTTGTCGCTGAAAAGCGGCTTCGGCATGAAGGTCGCGGTCTTGTTGTGCTTCTTGGCCACGTTCTTGATGACGTATTTATATTTGAGGGTGTTGTCGCCCATTTTTACGAGCGAGTTGAAGCGCATGTCAATTTCACACTGGCCGCCCGTGGCCACCTCGTGATGCTGGGCCTCAATCGGCACGCCGATGCTTTCCAGGGTGAGCATCATTTCGCTGCGGATATCCTGCAGGCTGTCGGTGGGAGGGACGGGAAAATAGCCTTCCTTGTAGCGGATTTTATACGCCAGGTTTGGATTTTCCTCCCGGCCGCTGGTCCATTGCCCCTCGCCGGAATCTATGTGGTAATAACCTTCATGGGCATTCTGGTCAAACCGGGCCCCGTCAAAAATGAAAAATTCAGCTTCCGGGCCGAAATAGGCGATGTCGGCCAACCCGGTGCGTTGGAGGTAATGCTCGGCCTTGCGGGCGATGTTGCGCGGGTCGCGGGTGTAATCCTCGCCGGTTATCGGGTCGCAGATATTACAGATGATGACGAGGGTCTTGGCCGCGAAAAATGGATCAATGAACGAGGTTGCGGGATCCGGCTTGACAAGCATGTCCGACTCGTTGATCGCCTGCCAGCCGCGGATGCTTGAGCCGTCAAACCCGAGGCCTTTTTCAAAAGTGTCCTCGCTCACTTCCCTCGCCGGGATGGAAAAATGCTGCCATAGTCCCGGGAAATCCATGAAGCGCAAGTCAACAACTTCAATCTTTTCCTTCTTGATGAAATCAACCAATTCGCGCGGTGTTTTGTTTTCGTTCATTATTCTTTCCTCCTGTTAAGTGATCGGCATTATTACACAAAATCAATGGATAATCAAATAGCAATTTCCATGCCAGATTACAGCACGGCGCATACCAATCGGATAATAGAGCTTATTTTGCATCGGTTAAATCTTATTTTATTGTGCGGAGGGTAGTGGTTGCTACAAAAATGTAGATTATGTTTGCCTTATGATACATAATTGTCGTAAATTGACGCCAAATGAAAAGACAGGCCGATATAGAGCTGGAAATTCTTTACCGTATTTCGCAGGCCATGGCCCACCAGCATGATGTTTCCGCCCTGTTCAAGGAAGTTTTTGACATCATGGAAAACGAGATGGGCATGTCGCGCGGCACGCTCACCCTGCGCCGGCCGGGAACCGATATCTTTGTGATTGAAGCCTCGCGCGGCCTGACCGGCGAGGAGCAAAAACGCGGCCAGTACCAGATGGGCGAGGGCATCACCGGCCGGGTGGCCAAGAGCGGCAAGCCGGTCATCGTGCCGGATATAAGCAAGGAGCCCGGTTTCCTCAACCTGACCGGCTCGCGCAAGATGAAGCAGATGGCTTTCCTTTGCGTCCCGATTATCCACCGGCGCGACGTGATCGGGACCATCAGCATTGACCGCAAGGTGGCCGGCGCGGAGGAACTCCAGAAAGACCTCGCTTTTCTCCAGCTGGTCGCCAACGTGCTGGCCGAGGCCGTGGCCGGCATCCGCGAGCAACTGGAGGAGCGGTCCAATTTAATGGAAGAAAATATCCGCCTGCGCCAGCAGTTGAACGAGCGCTACCGCCCGGCCAATATTGTCGGCAACTGCAGCAGCATGCGCGCCGTGTTTGAGCAGATCGCGCAGGTGGCCGAAAGTTCCGCCACGGTCATCATCCGCGGCGAATCGGGCACCGGCAAGGAGCTCGTGGCCAGGGCGATTCATCACGCCAGTTCCTGCAAGGCCGGCAAATTCATCAGCGTGAACTGCGCCGCCTTGCCGGAAAGCCTGATTGAAAGCGAACTTTTCGGCCATGAAAAGGGTTCATTTACCGGCGCCGCCCAGCAGCGCCGCGGACGTTTTGAACTGGCGCACGGCGGCACGCTTTTTCTTGACGAGATCGGCGATATTTCACCCGCGGTGCAGGTGCGCCTTTTGCGCGTCATCCAGGAACGCGCGTTTGAAAGGGTGGGCGGCGACGAGACCATTTCAGTCAACGTCAGGTTGATTGCCGCCACCAGCAAGAACCTGGAGGAAGCCATCCGCCAGAACCGGTTCCGCGAGGACCTCTTCTACCGGCTGAATATCTTTCCGATCCACCTGCCCCCGCTGCGCGAACGCCGCTCCGATATCATCCTCCTGGCGGATCATTTCCTGCAGAAATACAACGCCTTGCACCATAAGAACATAAAGCGCATCTCAACGCCCGCGATCAACATGATGATGATGTATCATTGGCCGGGCAATGTGCGCGAGCTGGAAAATTGCATTGAGCGCGCGGTGTTAACCGCCTCCGACGACGTTATTCACGGCTATTCCCTGCCGCCTTCCCTGCAGACCAGCGAGGCGACCCATACCGAAATACTGCCGGCGGACAAGGTCAGCCTGAAAACCATGGTCAATTCCTACGAGCGCGAGCTTGTTATTGACGCGCTGAAAAAATTCCGCGGGAACGCCTCGAACGTGGCCAAGCATCTCTGTTCCACCAAGCGCATCATTAATTACAAGATCAAGTCGCTGGGGATCGTGCCCGGTCATTACCGGCGGTGAATGTTCCGTCCGGAACTAAAATTGGCTGGATATTGTAGTGCCGCACGACGTGCGGCAGTCTGAAAATTCCAACCGGCTTCCGGCTTATCCGAAATCGTAATAGTAGGACGCGATCGCGCTGATTTTAGCGGAAAGGTCGTTCATCATCGCCTCCGGCACCGGCTGGTTGACGCGCATGATCACCAGCGACTGGTTGACTTTCAGGTGATGCGGATTGCGGACGTCTTCGATGTTGATGTTGGCGCCGGCCAGCGCGGACCCGATCTGGCCGAGCACGCCCGGGCGGTCCTCATAAATGAAGAACACGGTCGGTCCCTTCGGCTCAAAGTACAGCTTATCAAAGTCATTGATCCGGGCGATCATCAATATCCCCTCGGTGACCGTGCCGCGCACGCTGACGCGGCGCAGGCTGCCGGAATCCAGGCTGCCGGTCAGGTCAATCGTCATGGAATTTTCAAATCCCTTGTTGGGATCGATCTGGCGGTTGCTGACGCTGACCCCCATTTCCGTCAGGTGCTGGAGCGCCTCCTTGTGATCGGCGGGCCGGTCGTCAATCGCATTGCCCAGCGCGGAAACAATCGGGATCATAAGCCAGTCGCCGAAAGGTTTCAAAGACCCGTAGAATGAAGTCTCGATCGTTTTCAGCTTGGCGTTGGCGCCGAGCAGGTGCCGGCAGAGCTTGGTGATCGTGTAGGCCAGCTTGCCGTAGGCCTCGTCCAGCCCCTGGGGAACATTGCGGTTGACGACGAAGGCGGTGTTGCCTTCCTCGTCCAGCTCAATCAGCTCCTCGGCCGCCCGGCGGGCGGCGTTGGTATTGGCTTCAACCGTGCTCGCGCCCAGGTGCGGCAGCATGATGTCCGCTATATCGGCCACGCTTTTCGGACCCTCCTCGTCTTTTTTATAGACGTCGTTCAAAAAATGGATTTTTTTCTCGGCCTTGATCTTGCGCAGGGCGTCCTCGCTGATTATTCCGGCCCGGGCGCAGTTGATCAGGGTCGCGCCGGTCTTCATCCTGCCCAGCAGGTTCTCGTTGATCATGCCCTTCGTTTCCGAGTTTTCGGGGATATGGAGGGTGACGTAATCCGCTTGCGAAAAAAGCTGGGGCAAATCCACCAATTCCACCTGCACGGCGTCGGCCCGTTCCTGGGAGATCATCGGGTCAAAGCCGAGCAGCTTGACTTCAAAGCCCGCCAGGCGCCTGGCGACCAGCTGGCCGATGTTGCCCAGGCCGACAATCCCGATCGTTTTGCCGGTTACTTCCCGGCCCATGAACTTTTTCTTGTCCCATTTGCCGGCGCGGGTGGAAATGTCGCCCGGAACGATAAAGCGCGCGTCGGCCAGCATGAGGGCGACCACTTCCTCGGCGACCGCGTTGGCGTTGGCGCCGGGGGTGTTGAGCACGTCGATTTTCTTCTTGCGGGCGTGTTTGATGTCAATCGTGTCGTAGCCGCTGCCGGCGCGCACGATCACCTTCAGGGCCGGGAGGAGGTCCATGATGGCCGGCGTTATTTTCTCGCTGCGCACGATCAGGGCGTGCGCGTCCGGGTGCTGCCCGGCGAGCGCGGTGATTTCGGTCTTGTCGTCCTGGATTACCTGGTAGCCGCCGTGCTTCTCCAGGATCTGGCGGGCAATGCTTTCCAGCTTGGTCGGGATTAATACTTTTTTCATGGGGTTGCCTCTTTCCTGATTTTTATTTCAAAGGTCCGCTATATTAACGAGACGTTTTTCACGACGCGATTTTTCGGCGGCGAAGACGATCGTGTGGGTGCGCAGCGATTCCTGGGCGTTGGCGCTGATGCGTTCGTCGTTCCTTGAATGCAGCGCCATGAGCCACTCCTGGACGACGCGCGTGTCGCCCCCGCCGTGCCCGCCCGCTTCCGAAGCCACGTCGATGACGGTTTTCATGTCATCCTTGAAGGTGTTAAGGGTGATGGTGTCGCCTTGGAACACCAGTTCGCCCCCGGTGCCGTGGGCCCTCAAGCGGCGCGGCTCCACGCCGAAGGCCGTCATCGTGAAGGTGGCCGTGATATCGCCTTCAAACTCCATCGCCACGACCTGGTGGTCAACGACGTCATTATCGCACTTATACACGCAGCGGCCGTAAGGGCCGGTCTTGATCGCCTCAAGATGGGCCGCGGCGGAATGGTCGTGGCTGACGACGTCCGCCGGCCAGCACTCGCGGTTGGTGTTGACGTATCTTCGGATTGCGGAATAAGGGCACTCGCTTTCAACCGCGCAGCCGTCGGTGCACCGTTCCGTGCTCCCGGCCGGCGCGTTTTTGCGCGTGAAATAAGTCAGGGACCCGAAGGAACAAACCCGCAGGCATGGTTTTTGCGCGACGAATGCGAGATAGTCAATGTCATGGCAGCTCTTGGACATGAGCATGAAGACCGAGCGGCCTTCATTGCCCCAGTTGCCGCGGACGAAGCTGTGGGCCTGGTGCCAATAGGCGACGTCTTCCAGCTGGTCCATGCTGACCAACCGGCCGATGGCGCCGCCGGCGATCAGATCGGCCGCCTTGCGGAACCCTTTCTGGTAACGCAGAGAATGGCAGACAGCGACGATCGCCTTGCTCTCGCGCTGGGCCGCCTCAATCGCCCGGCAATCCTCCAGGGTGGTTGCCATCGGTTTTTCAAGGAGGAGATCGTATCCCTTTTTCAGGCAGGCCACGGCCGGGCCGACATGGTCGCGGTCCATGGTGGATATGACGACCGCGTCGCAAAGCTTCGGCTGTTCAACAAATTCCTGCCAGGATTCAAACTGGAGTTTTTCCCCGATGCCATGGGCCTTGGAAAAACTTTTCCGGTATTCCGGCCGCGGCTCGGCCACCGCCACGATCTTTCCCAGGTGAGGAAACGACGAAGAAATTAAACTTCCAAAACCCATTCCCCGTCCGCCGGCGCCGATGACCGCCACTGTTTTGGGCTTGGTTGATTTTGTCATGGAGTTTCTTTTAAAAGTGCTTTGTTTAACCATGAGGCAATTTACCGGACTCTCAAATCTGAGTCAATACGATTTGAGCAAACGCGGGGACGGAAATGTTGACAATAAATCATGGCGGCGTTACGATAACGAAAAAATCAACACTGGATTCTGGAAGGGAGGAGGGGAGGAATTGTGTTTTCAAAGAACAGGGTGATAAGCAAGGGCGGGGTTAACGACAAGATCGGCGGCGCCGAGTTGGAAAGCCTGCTGCGCGAGGTGGCCGGCTCAGTTCCCTCCGGCGCGAAAAAAATACTGCTCATTCCGCCCGATTTCTCGCGCTACCATTCGGGCGCCGGGGAAATCTGTTCCATCCTTTACCGCCTTCTTTCGGGGAGCATTGAGGTTGACCTGCTGCCGGCGCTCGGCACCCATCGGCCGATGACCGGGGATGAAATGGACCGGATGTTTCCGGGCGTTCCGCATGCCAGGATTCATGTCCATGACTGGCAAAACGGCATCTGCGCCCTCGGCGAAATACCGGGCGCATTTCTCGCCAAGATCAGCGGCGGCAAGGTGGATTACGCCGTGCGCGTGGAATTGGCCTGCCGGATAGTTGACGGCAAGTATGATTCCATTATTTCCGTCGGCCAGGTCGTCCCGCACGAGGTCGCGGGCATGGCCGGCGGCAACAAAAATTTCCTCGTGGGCTGTTCCGGTCCGGACACGATCAACAAGAGCCATTTCCTCGGCGCGGTGTGCAACATGGAAAAGATCATGGGACACGTTGAAAGTCCCGTGCGGCAATTGCTCAATGAAGCCGAGGATCTATTCTTAAAAGACTTTCCATTGACTTACATTTTAACCGTGCGTTCCAGGGATGATGACGGGCAAATGATTACGCGGGGCGTGTTTGCCGGCCGGGACCGCGCGGCTTATCGCGCCGCGGCGCGGCTCAGCCAGCAGGCCAACATTGTCAAGGTAAGGCCCTTGAAAAAAGTAGTCGTTTACCTCGATCCTTCCGAGTTCAAAAGCACCTGGATTGGCAACAAGGCCATTTACCGCACGCGCATGGCGATCGCCGACGGCGGTGAATTGCTGATCATCGCCCCGGGGCTGGTGGAATTCGGCGAGGCGGAAATAAACGAGAGATTGATCCGCAAATACGGTTACCGGGGCACTCCGGCCACCCTGAAAGCAGTGGCGGAAAATGATGATTTGCGCCAAAACCTCGGCGCCGCCGCCCATCTTGTCCATGGTTCCAGCGAGGGGCGCTTCAAAATTGTTTACGCCTCCGGCGGCCTGGGCAGGAAGGAAATTGAATCGGTCGGGTTCCAGACGGCTGATTTGCAGGAATGCCTCGCAAAATACAACCCCGAAAAGCTAAAGGACGGGTTCCAGCAAATCGCCGGGGAAGAAATTTATTTCATCTCCAACCCGGCCATTGGCCTGTGGCAGGCGTGAAATCTTGAAGAAGGCACAGAGGCACAAAGGCAGAAGGCACAAAGTGACAAAATATGCTTTCCGAAACACGAACCCTGAACCTTGAACCGTGAACCTGACAACTTGGGCAGCAATGGCAATATCGTCTTTTTGGCGGTCAACGCTTCATATTCGCATACCAACCTGGCCGGCTGGTACCTGCGCGAATATGCCCTGTCCGCCGGATGGAACTGGCAGGAAGTCGAGGTTACCCGGAATGATTCCATTTCAACGGCCTTGCAGCATGCGCTGCGCCTGAACCCGGACGCGCTCGCGGCCTCGTTTTACCTTTTTAATTCGCAATTCCTCCTGTCTTTCATTTCCCGTTTCAAGGCGCTGCAGCCGGACTGTCCGGTCATCGGCGGCGGTCCGGAATTTCTCGGTGATAATTTTCCTTTCCTTGACCGCCATCCGGAAATCAATGCCGTGATCCGGGGAGAGGGCGAGCGGGCCTTTGCCGCCTGGCTGGATTTGGCGAAAAATCCTGAAAAATGGGGAACGATCAGGGGCTTGTGCGCCGTGGTTGGCGGCAAATATATTGATAACGGGCAAGCGGAGTTAATAAAAAATCTTGATGAGATTCCATCGCCGTACGAATGTGGTTTAATGTGTAGGAACGTTGGAAATGCGGCGGGGCCTGAGGCCCTCGCCCTACCAATACCGGTTGATTCAGATAGAGGTAGGGCAGCGGCCCCGCGTAACGCGGGGCGAGCGTCCCTGTTTACCACGCCAGGGGCGTGGCCGCGCCGTCTTGATTTTACCAAGCCATTTCTGCTCCTGGAAACGTCGCGTGGTTGTTCCAATCAATGCGCCTTTTGCACGAGCGCCGGCGAGCCGGTCCGGATCTTTTCACTTGAACGGGTCCGGCGCGACATTTCATTGATTTCCGCGGCGGGCGTCCGGGAAATCCGTCTTGCGGACCGGACTTTCAATGAGAACCAGAAGAGATGCCTTGAGCTGGTAAAGATCATGCGCGACGAATTCAAGGGCGTGAAATTCCATCTTGAAATTGATCCCGCGCGCGTTACCGACGAATTGGCGTTGGAGCTGGGAAAAGCGGAATATGGAAAGTTCCACCTGGAAGCCGGCATCCAGACCACGCATGCCGGGGCGCTGCGCGGGATCAACCGCTCCGGGTCGGTTGAGCGCGCGCTGGCGGGCCTGCAAAAATTATGTTCACTGCGGAACCTTGCCGTTCACGTTGACCTGATCGCCGGCCTGCCGAGGGCCGGCCTGGCCGATCTTTATGCCGACCTGCGGACGGTCGCGCTGATGGAGCCGGATGAAATCCAGCTCGAACTGCTCAAGGTCCTGCCGGGCACGCGCTTGAGCGGGGAAAAAGACAAGTTCGGGATCATTTCCTCCGGGGAGACGCCCTATGAGGTTCTCCGAACGGCGACCATGAGTTTTGATGACCTAGTCAAGGCGCGGCGGCTCTCCAGTCTGGTTGACTGGTTTTATAATTCCACTGAATTGCAGACGTCTTTCAGCGCGGCGGTCAAGCTTATCCCGGATTTCTTCGAGCGTTTTGCCGATTTTACCGCACGTGCGGCCGGCGAGAACCAGGCGCCGGCGCTTGACAACCGGTTCAGGATGCTGGAACAATTTTTCAGCCTCAACGCGCCCGCGTTGGTTCATAAGCTGGGATACGCGTGGCTCAAATGCGGGTTGAGCGCCCAACACGGAATTTGCCGGACAACCCAGTGGAAAAACCCCCTGCCTGAGGATGCGGTCCTGGTTGAGGGCGATAGCCGGGCGGCGGCCGGCGAATCGCGGCGCATGTACCTGGCGGAATTGGAGCGCCCCTATATATTCATTTACGGGGAATATCCGCGCCGGCAGGCCGGCGCGGTGTATGCGCTCAAAGATCGGTAATCTCGTCCTGCGCGCGCCCGGCAAGTTCGTCAACCTTGATCAAGGTATGATGCAGCGAGGGATAGGCGCGGATCTCCAGGTTTTTTATCATCCAGACATTCGATATTTTTTTGATATTTTTAACGATCATCCGCCTTTGCAGCCGGCCGTCGCCGCCGGTCTCTTCCATTTGGATGAGCACCAGCAGTTGCGTGTCAATCCAGACGCTCTGCAGCCCGCCTTCGCGGCGGGGAAATTCCAATACGTAACAGTCCCGCCCGCGCAGGTTTTCCGCGCGCGCCGTCCGTCCGTCGGAGCGCCAGAGGAATAAAAGGCACAAGTCGTTCCAGGTGACGTCGGTATTCCTGATAGCGCCGGCGGGCTGGGGCGGCGGCGCGGGCTTGAAAGGATCCCCCGTTTCATATTCATATTCGGTTTCTCCATCCGCGCCCATGCTGATAGTCATCTGTTCCACTGGCGAGCCGAAAAGGTCGCTGATTTTGTATCGGACGATGGCGGGATCAGCCCTGAAATCAAGGTGGGTGTCAAGATAACAAACGCGTTCCAGCTTGCCGATGCGCCCGCCGCTCAAGATCTGTCCCTTGATAAGGAGCGTTTCCCGCGGCAGGATAGCGCGCACCCGGGCGAGTATTTCCGATGCCGGAGGAAGAGCTGGTTTTAGATTTTCGCCTGCCTGCGCCTGGCTAGTGATTTTCGATTTTCGATTTTCGATTTTCGATTTTTGATTTGAGGAAGGAGAAAGAAGGTCAGGACCGTCGGAGTTTTCCCCGGCGAAAACCTGCAGTTGCAAGGCGCAGGCCAGGATCAGCGAAAATCGAAAACCCCAAATCGCAGGATACCTCATGGCAGTGTTCTTAGAGGCGTTGATTCAAGAAGTTTCAGGCGGGTCTTCGCCTCGGCGACGACATTTTGATCGGTGTCGTTGGCGATTATTTTGGCGAGGGTCTCGGTTTCAACCAGTTTCTGGACGGCGGCTTTGCGCACAACCGGATCAATATCCTCAAGCGCGATCTGCCTGATGACCGCCTGGTCGCTGATCTGTTCAAGCGCGGTTTTGCGGACCGGGGCATAGGGGTCGTTGCGGGCGATGTCGCTCAAAATGCGCTTGTTGGTCAGCTTGGTGACCGCCAGCAGGCGCACGGCGGAGTTGGAGTTGCGGGCCAGTTCCTCCAGCATGGCCTCGTCCGTGATCCGTTCAATGGCCGCCTGCCGGACAACGCGGTGCGAATCGGAAAGCGCCACGGTTTTAAGGACGGTTTGATCAATCAGGCGCGCGGCGGCGGCCGCGCGCAATTCATAGCGGCTTTCGTTCCTGACAATGTCTTCCAGGGCGGCCTGGTCGGTGAGGCGGTTGATGGCGCTTAAACGGACGTCCTGGTCCTGGTCGCTCATCGCGGCCGCCATGATTGCGGCCTTGTCGTTGATTCCGGCCGCGGCCGCGATTCTTACCGCCGGGTCTTCGTCGAAGATAAGCGCGTCGATTAACGCGTCCTCCTTGAAGATATTTTTGATTGCCGTCACCCGGACGGCGGGGGCGGGATCATTGGCCAGGATATCCAACAGCACCGGGCCTTTCAAATCCTTTGTTGCCATGGCGCGGACTTCATCGTCCGGGTCGTTGCGGGCGATAAGCGTCAGTTCCTTTTCGTTCTTGATTTTGCCGACCGCGGTCTTCCTGACCAGCGGATCAGGGTCGCTCGCGGCAATTTTAAGAAGCATGCGCTCGTTGTTGATGCGCCGGGTTGCCAGGTAACGGAGGAAAGGATCGGGATCATTGCCGGCAATCGTCCCCAAAACATCCTGCGACATCACCTGTTCAATGGCGGTTTTCCTGATATCCCGGTTGGGATCGTTCAGGGCGAACTGCGCCAGGACCTGCTGGCTGTTAATCTGGCGGATGGCGGAGCGGCGCACGAGCAGGTCGGAATTTGTCTGCGCGATGTTGTTCAGCATTTTCTGGTTGGTCATGCGGCTGACCGAGGCGATGCGCACGAACGGGGCGGAGTTCGTCATGGCGATATCATAGAGGAGATTGTTGGCCTTTATTTTGTCAACGGCGGCGCAACGGATCATGGCGTCGCTGTTGCTCATGGCGATGTCGTAAAACGCGCGGTCGTTTTTTATTTTCCCCGTGGCGGCCAGGCGCACCAGCGGCTCGGAGTTGGTCATCGCCACGTTCATCAGGACGTCCTCGCCCTTGAGGCGTTCCACGGCCGCGATCCGCACGTTGGGCGAAGCGTCGCCAAAGGCGATCCTGGCCAGGACAACCTGGTTGGTCAGGAGCTGGGTTGCGGCCTCGCGCACGTCGGCGTCCGGATCGGCGAATGCAATTTCGGCGAGCCGGTCCTGGTTGCGGGTCGTGATGGACACATTCCTTTCCTGGTCGCCCTTGACAATATCGCCGACAACCCGGACTCCGCTGCTTTTGCGCAGGACCGGGGCGCAGCCGCTGAAAAGCGACCCGACAATGGCCGCGATCAGCAAGAGGGCGCAAGCATGCGTGGAGCATAGGCATTTGAAATTTGAAATTTGAAATTCGGTTTTCACTTCTTTATGTTTTTACGGGATTTATCTTCCCAATTTCCAATGTCAAATTTCCCGCCGGCATACCCATGCCTTTTTGTTTATATCCCCGAATTTAAGCCAATAAGTCATCAATTTCAAGGCAAGTTTGGCCGCCGTGTATTCGCAAACGGGTGTATTCGGCAGGGGGACAACCTCGACTATGTCCGCCGCAACGACTTTCCTTTCCTGGCAGACCCGGCGCAGGAGCCGCAGAACCATCTGCCAGGCAAGCCCCCCGGGTTCCGGCGTTCCCGTGCCGGGCATGATCGAGGGGTCAAGAACGTCGGAGTCAATGGAGATGTAAACATTTTTTTTCAGCCGCCGGACGATTTCGCCGATCCATTTGTCGTTTTTTGCGGCGAGAATATCGCGGGCCCAGAAGACGTTTAAATGTTTTTGTTTGACCAGCTCGTATTCCTCCCGGCAGAGGCTGCGGATCCCGGCGTGAATCACGGGAACATCCATTTCCATCACCCGGCGGAAAACACAGGCGTGCGAGAAACGATTGTTTTCAAACTTATCTCTCAGGTCCAGGTGGGAATCCAGGTTGAGCACGCAGATGTCCTTGCAGGCCGACTTGGCCGCCGCCGCGAGCGGCACGGTAACGGTGTGTTCGCCGCCGAGAGACATAAGGAACCTTTTTTGCCGCAGGACCGCCTCCGCCGCCCGGCGGATGCGCTTGAAAACGGCTTGCGCGCCGCCGCGGCAATTGACGACCGGCAAAGTCTGCACCCGCAATCCGTGGGGTCCTAAAAATTCATCGTCATACAATTCCGCGTGGGCGCTGGCAAAGAGGATCGCCGCCGGCGCCTTGGCGGTTCCCCGTCCGTAACTGACCGTTCGTTCATAAGGAATAGGCAGGACGGCGAAAGGGGCGCGCGGGTTATGCGTGTTTCCGGGATCGTATTCAAGAAATTGATAGTTTGCCATGGATGCCATCCGGTTCATTGTTCAACTTTCAGGATTTTGGAAAATACAAAAATACGGAAAGTATCTTATTAGCGCCTGGTTTGTTTTCCTGTCCTGTCCAGGCTTACAACCGTGAACTTTGAACGCTGAACCTTGAACCCTTCTGATTAATTCTCAAAATAAGTGTAGCCGCGCATGCCGTCCTCATAGGCCGACATGATTTCGCGGCGCTCTTCCGGTGTTATGCGGTTGTCGCGCACGGCCTTCTCGGCGATGGCGCGGACGTTGTCAATCATGTCGCGCGTGTCGTATTCCACGTAGGAAAGCACGTCCGAGACCGTGTCGCCCGCGATTTCGTGGGCGTATTCAACGTGCCCGTCCTTGCCGATGCGCACGTGGAGGACGTTGGTGTCGCCCATCAGGTTGTGCAGGTCGCCCAGGGTTTCCTGGTAGGCGCCCACGAGGAAAACTCCAAGGTAATAATCCTCGCCGCGAAGTTCATGCACCGGCAGGGTGGATTTGACGTCATGCAGGTCAATAAAACGGTCAATCTTGCCGTCCGAATCGCAGGTAATGTCGGCGAGGGTGGCCTGGCGGGTCGGCATTTCGTTCAGGCGGTGAATCGGCATGACCGGGAACAACTGGTCAATGGCCCATGAGTCGGGGAGCGATTGAAAGACGCTGAAATTGCAGTAATAAAGGTCGGCGATGGCGGTGTTCACGCCCTGCAGTTCTTCCGGGATGTATTTGCGCTCCTTGCTCTCGGCCGCAATCTTGCAGATGATGTCCCAGAACATGTTCTCGGCAAAGGCCCTTTCGCGCAGTGAAAGGTTGCCGTGCTCGAAGAGCGAACGGATTTCGTCGCGGTAATAAACGGCGTCATGGTAACATTCCTGCAGGTTTTTCGTGGAGAGCGAATTGCGCACGTCCAGCAGGTTGTTCAGCATGTCGTTGTAGTTTTCCGGGATTTGCTCCATGCTTCCGGGCGGCTCAAACCGGCTGGAACTCAGCACGTTGAAGACCAGGACGGAATGGTAGGCGACCAGCGCCCGTCCCGACTCGCTGATGATGGTCGGATGCGGGATCCCGGCCTCGTTGGCGACGCTCATCACCGCCTCGACCACGTCCGCCGCGTACTCCTGCTCGGTGTAATTGCGGCTGCTGGCAAAATTGGTGTGCGAGCCGTCGTAATCCACCGCCA
>CAYYWX010000053.1:0-7074 GCA_964475405.1 uncultured Verrucomicrobiota bacterium | reverse complement strand
TTGACCATGCCCATGGCGGCGCCCTCGCTCGCCATCTCGGCGTAAACCCGGCAGGCTTCCCGCAGGGCCGAGCGGATCTTACGAATGTTGCAGATTTGCGAGCCGAGGTGATAATGCAGCATCTGCAGGCAATCCAGCATGTTGGCGTCGCGCAGGCGGTCGATGATTTCGATGACCTGGGCCGCGTTGATGCCGAACATGCTGCGGTCGCCGCCGGAACTATCCCAGTGGCCGCCGGCGCGGCTGGTCAGCTTGACTCGCACCCCGAGGCGCGGCTTGATGGCCTTTTTGGCAGCCCGGTCAAGAATGAGCTGGAGCTCCTCCTGTCTTTCAATGACCAGGATTGTCTGCTGGCCCATCTTCAGTGCGTTCAGGGCAAGGTCAATGAATTCCTCGTCCTTGTAACCGTTGCAGATGATCAGCGCCTCCGGGTCCTCGGTGAAAGCGATCGCCGACAACAGCTCGGCCTTGCTGCCGGCCTCAAGGCCGTGATGAAATGGCCGGCCGAATTCGACTATTTCCGCCACAACCTGCTTCTGCTGGTTGACCTTGATGGGATAGACGCCGCGATAGACCCCGTTGTAATGATAGTCGCGGATGGCGTTGTTGAAACATTCATTGAGCTGGATGATGCGCGATGAAAGAATGTCCGCAAAACGCAGCAGGACCGGCATGTTGTGCCCGCGCGCCTTCAGGCCCGATATCAGGTCCATGATGCTGACCGCGACCGTGCTGCCGTTGCCGGCCGGCCGGACGATAACCTCGCCCTTTTCTGAAATATCAAAATAGCCGGTTCCCCAGTTTCGGATGCCGTAGAGATCAACCGCGTTCTCAAGCGTCCAACGAACCAATGCTTCTGGCTTCATCTATCTTCCCGCCTTTTTCTTTTTTTTATTCCCGCCGCACGGATCAAAATTCAATTTATAAAATAAAAGTACTACAAATTGATAATTTAACAATTTAAAAAATAATTTTTTTTAAATTGTCATTTGCCCGGGACGCGCTGGATGCGGTTGCCGAAATTGCATCCGATTTCATGCGGGAGGGTGTCCAGTTGCCTGGCCATTGATTCCATGGAGTGGGGGTCCGCGCGCCGGTTGCTGAGCACGTTGAGCATTGAGCCGGTTGCCGCCCCGGGAATATCGGTCAAGTCAACGATGGTCAAGTCCATGCTGACCCGTCCGATGACCGGCGCGAGTTTTCCGCGGAAATCAACCTGCCCGGCGTTGGACCACCGGCGCGAATAACCGTCCGCATAGCCGAGCGGCAGCAGGCCGATGCGCGTGGGGCGCCGCGCCTTGAAGGTGCAGCCATAACCGCAGGTGCCGCCCTTCCTGATCCATTTGGTCAGGACGACCGGCGCCTCGATCCGCATGGCCGGGACGAGTTTTTCCGAATCTTGCGCGTATTGGCTGCTGTAACCGTAGATCGCCCGCCCCGGCCGGACCATGTCAAAGCGCGCGGCGCTCATCCTGAAAATGGCGCCGCTGTTGGCCATGTGCCGCAGCGGAACTTTCACGCCCAGTGATTTGATCCCGGCGAGAATGGAATTAAAGACCGCCAGCTGCGCGCGGGAAAAAACTGGATTTTTATCGTCCGCGCAGGCAAAATGACTGTAGAGGCCTTCAATCACCAGCCCCTTTATGGCCATGGCTTTCAGCAAAAGGGAGGAAGTTTCTTCCGCCCGGCAGCCGTTGCGGCCCATGCCCGTGTCCGCCTTGATATGCGCGTAGAGAGGCTTGGAATGCGGGGAATAATCCCTGGCAATGAGGGCGAACGCCTCGCCGCCGGCCAGTGTCGGCCTGATTCCCAGTTGCCGCATCAGTTTGATCTGTTCGACTATCGCCCGTTCCGGCTCATAGCGGCCGAGGGGGCGCATGACAATTATCGGTTCGCGCACCTTTAAATCGCGCAGTTCAACGGCTTCATTGAGGGTGGCGACGCCCCAGAACGCAATGCCAGTTCCTTCCAGGGCCCTGACCACCAGCGCCGCGTCGTGGCCGTAGGCGGCGCCTTTGATCATGGCGCATAGCGGCGCATTTGCGGCTGTTTTTTTAATCAGCCGGACGTTGTGCCTTAATGCCGAGCGGCTGACATAAGCTTTAACCAGTTGATCCACAGTTTATTTATCCGGAAGTCAGCGGCGGGAAGTCGCGGAATAAAGCGAATACCCGGGCGATTTGTCCCCGCTCATGATCGGTTTACGTGTGACTGATCATGTATGATAATTTCTCGTAAACTTTCAAGGCATAGGCTTGAATCAGCATAAGGGTGTCATAGCCGAACGCCGCCAGGAGCGCGGCGGCAATGGCCCTCAGGAAAACCGAACCGCACCCTGAAAAAAGATAATAAACAGGGTAAAACGGCACGACAATCGCCAGCAATCCGTCAAACATGTTATCCTTTAGCGCGAGCAGGATGGCGACAATGTAGGTGATCCCGACGGCGAGCATGCCGTATTGTTTAAGCAAAACCGGATCGAGCCCCGGAATGGCCGAGAAAAAACGCAGATAAAAGAGCCCGCCCCCCAAAAGCAGGAACAACAGCCATCCGGCCGCGATCCTGATGTTTTGCCGGAGTTTATGCGAAGTATCAACCTTACGGTGAAACGGGGTTGCCGCCGAAGAAGCATCAGCCTCGGAAGCCGCCTGTTCTTCCGGCACAGCCTGGGCGGGCGGGGGCTGCGCTTCGTAGTAATTTTTTTTCAGTTTCAGCACGCTGCTTTTGGTATTTTTTTCCGGCATGTTTTATTTTTCCCGGTCAGTCAAGATTTGCCGGCCGGCGCTTGTTTTGGGTTTGGTTCTTTGTTGGGGACGCTGAGGCGATTCGGGACAGCCAGGGTCCCGTTCGCGAATTCAATCACATGCCCGCGGTCGATCAGCCAGACCAGGGAATTGATGATTTCATTCACCACCGCCGAATCGGGCGCCATGCCCGGCGCCAGCGCGGCGGCCAGATTCTGCCGTGTCTTGCCGGTGTTGGTTTTGATCCACTCCAGGATATTGCGGACCATGGCCGTGGCCTGGGCCGGGTCGATGGCATGCGGCCGGACGGAACTGACGAAGGTCATCTTGGCGCCGGTCCTGAATATATGCAAGCCGAGCCGCCGGAACCTTTGTTGGATTGCAATGGCCATATTGATTGGGAAGCGGGTTTCTTTTTGCCATGCTTCCTGGATGGCCTGTTTGATGTGATAATCTTCCATTTCCTGGCTTGTCGTGGCCGGGATGACAAAGCGGAAGCTTTCGTTGATCAGCGCCGGGGCGTAGTTCTCGTTAAAGTGCTGTTCAAGGAGGGCAATGCGTTCAAAAACAACCGGCTCGGCCAGCTTTTTTGTGCGGTAAATTGTTTTGCGCGCGGCTTCTTTTTTCCACTTTTCAATCAGGTCCGGATCGGTTTCGTTGACTATTTTCTTCCGGTATTGATCAATCGGCATGCCGGCAAAACGCGACCGGTAAAGTTCAGCCAGCTTTTCGTTGAAGGCGTGATAGTTGGGCGGCCCGAGCAGTTCGCCGCTCAAGGTGCAGCGGGCAACGCACGTGAATTTTCCCTGCGGCAACTCGCCCTCTTTTTCTTCCTTCTCATAAAACATATCCAGGTGCCGGCTGAGGCCGTGTGCCGTCGCCGTTTGCTTGTTGGTGAAAACGGCCCGGCATTCGGCGCATTGATAGAGCGGCAAGGCCGGCTGGCCGGCATGGTCGATTGACTCGATGGCGGCCGCGTAAAATTCCGGCTTGCTCAGGAAGGTTGCCGCCACCTCAAAAAGGGAATAGGCGCGGCGCGTGCCGGAAAGCTGCTTGACGAGCGGTTTCAGGCCGCTCCGTTCGGGGATAAATGAGACGGCGATCTCCGGCAGGACTTTTTGCGGGGCGGGGCGGGGCTCGGTCCTGTCCGTCGCCGCCCGGCCGTGACTTTTCCTCCTTGACGCGGAATCGCCGGCGCCCCGCTCGTTGCGGATGCGGTTCCCGAACCGGGTGCCGCTTTTGGCCTTGCCGGACTCCATTCCCCACTCGCGTTTTTTAGGATGATGCTTCTGGCCGGATTCGGAAACATTCAGTTTTTCGGGCGCCTGGCGGGCCCAGGCCGGGCCGAAGGCAAGTTCAATGCCGTTTAGTTCTTTATTATCCATGGACGGGAAGAAAGCAAGAACGTGGAGTGCAGAAGTAAAAAGGGCGTGAAAGCATAAAGTTTAGCCACCAGTGGCGTATTGCGGCGGGCATTGAACCGCGACGAAGACCATCCCGATTGTCAAAATTCCGTAGTTTCCATTCCGCATTTCTTTATCCTTCCCTTTTCCCTTCCCCGATTTCCCGCCGCTGGTTTGTTGCCCCCTGTTCCGAAGAACCTTGATCGGGTGGAGGAAATAAATCCCGGTTCATCACTTCCGATGATATTTCGTTCGATGCGCGCCGCACTTCATTCAAAGCCCGCCCCAGCGTCCGCGCGATGCCGGGCAGTCTTTCCGCCCCGAATAAAAGCAGGGCGGCCGCCAGGACCAGCAGGATCTCGCCCGCGCCCAGCGAGTTGAATATAAAACCCACGGACAGCATGTCTCCCGCGAAGCGTATCCCCGGCTTCGCTTCACGCCGCGATTATTAAACTTATTTGCTTATCGCTTGAAGAAAACAAATTCATCCCGCCGGTTGAGTTTCCAGGCGGACTCGTCATGCCCGGGATTGACCGGCTTTTCCTTGCCATAGCTCTTTGTCTGCAGGTTGGCGCCGTCGATGCCCAACCCGATCAGATATGCCCGGGCGGCCAGTGAACGCCGTTCGCCAAGGGCAAGATTGTATTCGGCGCTGCCGCGCTCGTCGGTATTGCCTTCAATGATCACGCCCACGCCGGCGTTTTTCTTGAGGTAATCGGCGACCGCTTCAAGCTTGGTCCGTTCCGATTCGCGGACTTGGGCGCTGTCGTAATCGAACAAGATCGCGTCATATTTGACGTTTGTCAGGATGTTCAATCCGTCTTCCCGTGCGGTCAGGGAAGTGTCCCCGGCGCCGAGATCGCTGCCAACGGTATCATCGCCGGCGCGTTTTCCGCCCTTGGTTTTACGGCAACTGGTCATGGCAAGCGCGCAAACGAGCATCAGGCAAACAACTGCAAACCAGCGGTATTTCGTCATTTTTTCCTCCAATGTATCCGCTTTGGGGCGGATTTATTTTATGTTTTTATATTTACCCGAGCAATCAGGAGACAACCAGTCTCCTTTTTCAGATTCTGCCATTAGGTTTATACAGGCAGAACTGAGTGTGTCAACTATAAAAATGCGGGAATGATAATCCTGCCGCCGCACGCAGAATATGTGCCGCCCGTCGGGCGCCCAGGACGGATCCTCATAGTTGGCGTCGTTGCTGCTGATCTGCCTGGTTTGGCCGGATGCGGGATTAAGCACGAACACCTGGAACTGGCCGCCGAAGAGGCTGCTGTAGACAATATAACCGTTTGCGCCCCAGTCCGGGTCCACATTTTGCGCCCCGCCGACGGCGATGCGGCGCGGTTCACCCCCGGAACGGCCGATAATGTAGAGTTGCGGCGTGCCGGAGGAATCGGAAACGAACACTATTTCATTTCCATTCGGCGACCACGAGGGACTGGCCTCCGCCGCCCTTTTCGTGAAAGTCAGCCGGGTCGGGCGGTCGCTGTTGATGTTCATGACATACAGTTCTGGATTGCCGTCCTTGGAAAGAATCAGCGCCGCTTCCTTCCCGCCTGGCGAAAAGGCACCGCTGGAATTAAGCCCGGGGAAATCGGCCAGGCAGGCGCGGGCGCGGGTCGCGAGCGTAATTAAAAAAATGTCGGGAAACTGCGTGCGGTAATAGGACGTGTAAATGATCTGCCGGCCGTCGGGGCTCCAGCGCGGATTGAGACTGATGGCGTTATCGCGGGTGAGCTGGCGCAGGCCGGCGCCGTCGGCGTCGCAAATATAAATTTCTTTCCGGCCGGTGCGGTTGCCGATCATCGCGATTTTTGAGGCCGCCATGCCGGGCTGGCCGGTCAATGCAAAAACAAGGTCATCGGCAACGCTGTGCGCCAGGGAGCGGACTTCCCGATCATCGCCCCGGTAGGTTTTTGAGAAACACCTTTCGCGCGTCATCACCTTGTAGGCTTCGCAGCGGACGGCAATCCGGTCCCCGTCCGGTTGCGCGTCGCCGACAACCGTGAACTCGGCGCGGCCGCCGCCGGAGAGATTAAACCAGCCCGAGCGGGTCAGGTCCGATTCCAGGGTCCGGCGAAAGCTGACCGAGGCGCTGTCCGTCCCGCTTTTAAACCCGGAAAGGTCCAGGAAGGAGACCTCGTTCTGGCCCTTGACTACGCGCACCTGGGCCCGGCAATCAATCCGCGGCGAGAGCAGAAAGAAAGAAAAAAGAATCAGGGCAGATATAAAGCGATTCATCGAACGCGAATGTAACAGGAAATATGATTTAATGGAAAGGAAAAAAATATAAAAAAATATTCATATGCATCAAGGAGAATCCGGCCCGATCCATGACCAGCCGGCGGAGTTGAAGGTAAAGGGGCCCAAGGGCTGATAATTGGACGTGGAAACCCAGGCATACCACGTGTTCCCGTTGACCGTGGCCAGGTCGCATATGCCGTCGCCGTCGAAATCGGCCGTCACCGGGAATGCCTCCGGGTCGCCGTAATACGCCGGGCCGACCCCGGCATACTGGATTGACGAGAACCACGCGTACCAGGCGCCCCTGAAAAAAATCACCGGGTCGGCCAGGCGGTCGCCGTCGAAATCGCCGGCAACCGGGATAGCGTCGGCGATGCCGTAATTGAACGGTCCGAACCCGGCATAATCGGCCGTGGAAAACCAGGCGTACCAGTTGCCCGCGGCGTAGACGGCGAAATCCGCCATCCGGTCGCCGTCAAAATCGGCCGGCACGGGCGCCGCGCCGGCCACTCCGTAGGCCAGCGGCCCGACCGGCCAGTACGAGGCCGTTGAAAGCCAGAGATACCAGTTGCCGGTTTTGTTGTCATAGAAGCCGGGATCGGCCAAGCGGTCGCCGTCGAAATCGGCCGCGACGGGAAACACGCCGGTCCGGGCGTAATTATTGCTGGAACGGC
>CAYYWX010000052.1:20186-27753 GCA_964475405.1 uncultured Verrucomicrobiota bacterium | reverse complement strand
GCGCGCGCGATCACTTCCTGCGGATCGGAAATGTCGGCCGGGGTGATCTTGTTCAGGACATCGGCGGCCGCGTAGCCCAGCATGCGCTCCGCGCCGACGTTGAAGATCTGGATGACGCCCTTTGCATCGGTGGCGATGCTCGAGAAATTGGCGCTGTTGAAAATAGCGCTCTGGAGCGCCCCCGCCTTGAGCAGGGCTTCTTCGCGTCGGACCTCGGTGAGTATTTCCACCGGGGCTTGACGCAACGGCGGATCTTCCGAATCCGTGACCTTTCCGAAATCTTCGCGCAGCCGTTCCATCAATTGTTCCGTTTGACCTTCCGGTTCATGGCGTTCTTTTAGTTTCATGGCCATACATTACGTCGGGAAGCGGTGCGGGCGCTATGGGGTGTAACCCTACTGAGGCGGGAATGTCATCAAAAAGGGTAGCGCCGCACGGTGTGCGGCGAATTTGGGCTGAGGGCAGGCTCCTCCTTTGCTTATCTCAACACGGCAATGGGTGTCGGGTCCCGCCGGAGCAGCGAGTTTTTGAAAAGGCGCAGCCCGGGTCGGCGGGACAAGCCGGAGGGCAGTGCCGGTCAAAAACGGACGATTTTCGCCGGTTTGAAAATGGATTAAAAATATGATTATGTTGCCGTCAAAGGCGATAACATTTTCACAGGTAGGGCGAACCCACCGGGTGAGCCGTTCTTCATCAGACGGCTCGGCAGGGACGCCTCGCCCTACCATTTCGGAAATCCGATGAGAAAGCCATAGCGAGCGAACCAGATAAGAATATCTTTTAAAAAAGGTTCCGAACTATATCCATTTTCAAACCGGCCATTTCAGGTAGAATTAGAACGGCGTTTGCGCCGGAGGGCCTGCCCTCCATAGCTCTCTGGCGCCGGAGGGCAAGCCGAAATTACTCGCCTGGAAAAAGCTTGATCAGGACGGCTTTCTGAAGCTGTTCAAAGTCAACAGGCTTTGTGATATATTCATAGGCGCCTGCCGCAAAACATCTCTTCCCTTCCTCTTCGTCATAGACTGCGGTTACCATGCATACCGGGCATACTGGAACATTCGGGTCCATGGCCTTGATTCTTTTTAAAACCTCAAGGCCGGAGATCCCGGGCATCATGATGTCCAGCAACACTAATCCGGGTTTTTCGATCGCGATATGCGCAAGGGCTGACTCTCCGGACTCCACCGCAACCACCCTGTATCCCTCGTTGCATAATCGCAGGGCCACTAATTTTATAAGTTCGCGGTCGTCATCTACCACAAGGATATACTTGTTATTTCTTGGCGCGTGCATCGTTGCCTCCTTTTTTTCCAACTGTGAAACGTGAACGCCTGAATGGCGCTCCAGGGCGCCATAAACTTGAACAGTTGCCGCAGGTTCAGACTTCCTGACCTCCTCGTGCGAGTATTAAAGGTATTTTCGAATAAAGTCCGGACAATGATTTTCCGCCATAGGCGGATCTGCCTAAGGCATGAGGCACATTATATGGAGGGCGGGCGGCCTGCCCTGCGTAGCCGCCTCGGCGAAGAAGGGCTTCGACCGCCGGGATCGCGGCGATGGTGGCCCATCGCCCTCCATGGAACCGATTAAAATGTGCCATTTTATTTTCCACCGTGATCAGGATTTCTGAGGTTATGCAGGCGCCGCCTCTCCGGGCGACGCCGCGGGTGTTTTTTTTCCCTTCGGAATGGAAAAAGTAAAGGTACTGCCCCGGCCGGCTTGACTGGCCACCCCGATTTCTCCGCCATGGGCCTCGACCGCCAGCTTGCAGAAGGTCAGGCCAAGCCCCGTTGAATACTTCTTGTTCTCCATGCGGGATTTGACCTGGCCGAACTTCTCAAAAATATGCCGGTGGTACTCCGGCGGAATGCCCGGGCCCTGGTCGGTTATCGCGGCGCGCGCGGTTTCCCCGGCGGCGGAAATTTCAATGCCGATCGTTCCGCCCTTCGGAGAGAAATTGATGGCGTTCCCGATCAGGTTGACAAAGACGCGCTGGATGACGTCGCGGTCCACGACGACGCCGGCCGGGTCGCCCGTCACGCGAAGGGTGAGCGCATTTTCCCGGGCCAGGACAGACACCGAGTCCACGGCTGCCCGGGCAATTTCCAGGATATCGCACGGAACCCGGTTGAGCGGCATCTGTCCCGCTTCCATCCGGCTGATGTCCAGCAGGGAAGTCACCATTTCGACCAGGCTATTGCATGAAGTTTGCCCCATCCGGGCGGCGGCCTTTTGCTTATCCGGGCTGAATTGCTTTTCGTCCGCCAGGAGGGCCTCGAAGGAAAACATCATTACCATCAATGGCGAGCGCATGTCGTGGACAATCATGTTCGTGAGGTTGTCGCGGAGTGTTTCCAGCTCCCTGAGCCTGGCGTAGTCGTCCTGGCCCTTGTCGTAAAGACGCTTGATAAAAACGGCGTTCTTGACGCGCAAGCGGATCTCCTCCTGGTCAATCGGCTTGGTGAGGAAATCGTCGGCGCCGGCCTGGATGCCCTTCAGCCGGTCGTCGCGGTCATGGAGGGCCGTCACCAGCAGGATGGGAATGGATGCGGTTGCCGGGTCCGCTTTCAGGCGGCGGCAGACTTCCATCCCGTCCATTTTCGGCATCATCACGTCCAGCAGGATCGTTTCCGGCTTGAAGGCGCTTGCCAGCTGCAAGGCTTCCATGCCGTCGGCCGCAGCCCGGACCGTGTAACCGGCCGCGGACAGCAGATCGTCCAGGAGGCGCCGGTTTTTCTCTTCGTCATCCACCACCATGATCCGGCCGCCGGCTTGGGCGGTCGCCTGCAAAGGCGCGGTTTCCGAAGCTGTGAGATTATCATCCATGTCGTCCGGCTCCTTTCGTTGGCCCTTCAGTTTGTCCCGGTTTCCCGCCCAGGCGCCGGTTCACCTCGGCGCGCAGTTTCCTGATGCTGACGGGCTTGCTCAGGTATTCGTCGAACCCGGCCGCGAGCATGCGTTCCCGGTCGTCATGCATGGCCAGGGCCGTGACGGCGATCACGGGAATGGCACGCGTATCGCGATCCGCCTTCAGCGCCTTGACCGCCGAGAGGCCGTCAAGAACAGGCATATGGATGTCCATGAGAATCAGGTCGGGTTTGGCTTCCCGGGCCAGTTCCATGGCGCGCTCGCCATTCTCGGCCGTGAGCGTGGCGTGACCATTGGCCTGGAGCGCGTCAGCGAGAAACTTCCGGCACTTGGCGTCATCGTCCGCGATCAGGATCAGTTTTTTCATAACATCAAACCCCATGTCCATTCCAAGCATTTTTCTTTCATATCGTTCCGTATCACGCATTCATTCACCGGCGGTCGAGCCGACCGCCCTCCATGACCCCGGCCAACCATTCGCCGTCAATCCCGGCGGTCGAGCCGACCGCCCTCCAAATCCGTCCCTTGGAGGGCGACGGGTTTACCAAGCGCTTCGCATGGCCACCGTCGCCGGATTCCCGGCACGGCGGCAGGGCCTGCCGCCCTCCATGACCCCGGTCAACCATTCGCCGTCCATCCCGGCGGTCGAGCCGACCGCCCTCCAAATCCATTCCTTGGAGGGCGATGGGCCCCATCGCCGGATTCCGATTCCCGGCACGGCGGTCGGGGCCGACCGCCCTCCAGCACCATGGCCCCATCGCCGAAAATTCTTCTACAACAGATATGATACGTGGTTGTTCAACGTTTCATACACCACCGGTTTTAAAAGAACATGGATCGCCGTGGTGGGACTCTTGTTTTGCAGCTTCGAGCTGTCCACGTCCCGGCCGGACAAAATCAGGATCGGGATCTTTGCCGTCGGGGTGTGCCCCTTGAGCCTTCCGATCACCTCGTACCCGTTCATGCCCGGCATGTAGAGGTCCAGGACGATCAGGTCAGGCATCTGGCCCTGGATCAGGCGGAACAGATCCTCTCCCCCCGGCGCCTCGTCAATATTTACGAACCCCATTTGTTTCAATTCCGCCCTCAGAAGATCCCGGACCTGGATTTCGTCGTCAACGATAACGATGCGTTGGGCGGCGATCCTGTCGCGCTCACGCACTTGCGCGCCGCGGGCGGCCTCGAGGAGTTCAACCGTGCTAAACATCTTGGGCGTCCATCTCGCCATGCCGCAGGAAAAACAGGCCACGGCAGAGGGCGCCACTTGAAAGAGAACGTCCTTGAGGAGTCTTCTGAACTTTTCCAGCACGACGGCATCGTCATTATTGTTGAGCTCCGTCGTTACGATGAACTCATTTCCGGAAAATGCCGATTCCAAACCCAGGGCCCTGACTTTTTCGGCCAAGGCCGCCCAGATCTCGTCTGTCTTGGCGCCTTTTCCCTTGTCCGCGGCCGGGAAAGCCTTGTTATCGGCATCCAGGGTGAAAATGACAAGGGCAAACCCGCCCGCTTTCCTGTTGCCCGCGGCCAGGTGCGACCGGATGGACTGCACCAGGCCCTGCACCGGGGTGATAGGGATGGTGAACCGGAACGTGCTGCCCTTGCCTTCGCCCTCGCTTTCCACCCACACCCAGCCGCCGTGCTGTTCCACCATGCGCTTGACCAGCGGCAGCCCCAGGCCGGTGCCGGAAGGCTTGCCCTTGGCGCTGTTTGCCACCTGGAAAAATTCTTCGAAGATCCTTAGCTGATGCTCCTTGGCGATCCCGAGGCCGGTGTCGGAGATGGAGATAAGGATTGCCGATTTTTGATTTTCGATTTTCGATTGTTCGCTCTCCTGGTCGGCCATCACATTCGCGCTTACCCTGATCACGCTGCCGTCGGGAGAGAACTTGACCGCGTTGGCGAGCAGGTTGAACATTATCTGCTTCAGTTTGCGCTCGTCCGCCGAGATCACCAAGTCCTTGACCGGGGGCGCGATATCCGTTACCAGGCTGATCCCCTGCTTCAGGCACTTTTCTTTCACCATGACCAGGCTATCCTCTATCAGCGGCGCGACGGGGAAGGAGGAGATTGCCAACTCCATCTTCCCCGCCTCGATCTTGGCCAGGTCCAGGATGTCGTTGATCAGGGAAAGCAGGTGCTGTCCGCTTCCGAGGATGTCATTGACGTATTCCGCCTGCTTGGGGTTCAGGTCGCCAAATAACTTTTCCTCGAGCAATTCCGAGAACCCGATGATCGCGCCCAACGGCGTGCGCAACTCGTGGCTCATATTGGCCAGAAATTCCGATTTGGCCTGGTTGGCCGCCTCGGCCACATTTTTCATCAGGTTCAATTCCTCCGTGCGTTCCTGCACCAGCCGCTCCAGTTCGTCGTGGGACCTGCGCAGAATTTCCTGCGCCCGCTTGCGCTCGGTGATGTCCTGAATAAAAGCCACAAATTGCCCGCCTTCGCCGGGTCTGTACTGGATACTGATTTCGACGTCCAAAACGGCGCCATTCTTGCATCGGTGCTTGGCCTCAAAACGGTCTTTGCCTTGCGCGATGATCTCTTGCATGTGGGCGCCTAGTCGCTCGGGGTTCTCGCTGTCCGCCAGGTCAGTAATGCGCATGGTCAACATTTCCTGCCTGCTGTAGCCGCTCATCTGGCAACAGGCGTCATTGACGTCCAGGATCTGCCCCTGCGAGTCCACCAACAGGAAACCGCTCATGGCCGTCTGGATGATGGTCTGGAATTTTTCTTCTGTATTCTTGCGCTCGGTGATGTCCTCGGAGATGCCCAGCAGGAATTTCGTGGTCCCGTCGGCTCCCCGGATGCAGATCTTCCGGGTATGAAGCAGCCGCTGGCCTTTCCTGGCCGTCAGGATAGGCTCTTCCGGGATGTCCAGCATGCCAAGCTCTCCATCAAGCACTTCCCGGTCCTTGGCTTGGAAGTTGGCCGCCTGTTCGGGAGGGAAAAGGTCCAGGTTGTTCTTGCCGAGCAAGGCCTTGCGGTCATAGCCCAGGAGCTCCTCGCCCGCGCGATTGAATATGACAAAACGCAGGTCGGCCGCCTCCTTGAGGAAAATCATGAGCGGGACATTTTCCACGACCGCATCGACGAGTGCTTTCGATTCCCTCAGTTCCTGTTCAACCCGCTTGCGGTCGATGACTCCGGCGAGCGTATTGGCGACCGCCTTCAGGAATTCTTCTTCCGCCGGGTCGCGGGCGCGACCTTTCTTCACATACAGGTTGAGGACGCCCAGGACGAGATCGCCGGAAAGGATCGGCACGCAGTAGTGCCCGTGCGGCAGGATCCCTTCGTAGTGAACTTCATGCCGTTCATCCAGGTCATCCGCGAATTGAACTTCCCGCGTTGCGGCGGCCTTCCCGCACAGGCAATGTCCGAATGGAACTTTCCCGCACATATCGCGCAGGGGCTTTGCCAGGCCCCGCTGCGCCTGCAGGCGTAAGGTTTCCCCGTTCTTGTCGGCCAGGAAAATGGAGCCTTGCGCCTCGATCACGAGCCATTCGAGCGACATGATCAAATCCAGCGCCTGCCTCAGGAAATCATCGATGCCCAGGTCCTTCATGGCAAGGTCCATCAACTTGTTCATCGTGGCCTGTGTCTCGAAGTTCCGCACAAGCTTCTCTTCCGCCAGCTTCTGGTCCTCGATGATGCTCAGCATGTTCCGCCGGACCTGGTTGCTCTCCGCCAGCAAAGCGCGAACCTTCTCCTCCGCGCGCTTGCGCTCGCTGATTTCCTTCCCAAGTTCGATTACTTGCGCTTGGGCGAAGTTCTGTATTTTCATGGTTTCGCCCCAAATGCCGAAGATCGGTAAAAAATAGCTTAGAAACACCATTACATGAGCCATATCCAAATATGAATCGTAGAATGCCCGGGAATCAAATACAAATATATGCGACACAACCCTGAAGATAATGAAAGCAATGAGGCACCAAATAAACGGGTTGTGGTATTGCGATTTAGCGTAGAGATTGACGTAAAACAAAAAAGCCACAAAGTATAAAAGCGCGATGGAAAGCTCTATAAGTTTCTTTGTAATCGAACCGAGCTGGACGAAATTTGGAAGAAACGGGCTGTTGAAAATCAGCAATGTAAGGGTGGCCGCGCAAATGACGCCGGTAATAATATAGGCAACGGCATATGGTATCCTTCGGGCCGGAACGATTTCCCTTGATCCAACAATGAGGGCGATGAATAACGATGATATCAGGATTAAATGTCCGGCCAGCCAGGTTGTGGAAGTGGCCAATTTAAAAGCCGGGTGTGTTTCGTGCCAAATGCGGCTGAAGGCGAACATGGCGTGAACAAACTCCTCGATACCTATCAGGACAAATCCGATTGAAATAATCATGAAGAACCGGCGGCCAGATGTGATAAAACGAAGCAGGACCATTATCCCCGCCGTCACGGCGAGCAGCGATGACCCGAATTCCAGCAAGGCATGCACGTCGCTGCTGCTCCTCCAGCTTGACGCGGCGACTGCCGGATAAAACAGCAAAGGCAGGATAAACAGGGCGGCAAACGGCAGATAATTAAATATTTTTTTCATGGATATGCACATAACTGCCCGTTTTTATTTCACATCGTTCCGCATCATCCGTTGGAGGGCGGTCGGCTCGACCGCCGCACATCCACATCCACGGCGGCAGGGCCTGCCGCCCTCCATGATCCCGGCCAACCATTCGCCTCCAAATCC
>CAYYWX010000052.1:0-20086 GCA_964475405.1 uncultured Verrucomicrobiota bacterium | reverse complement strand
GTCCCTTGGAGGGCGATGGGTTTACCAAGCGCTTCGCATGGCCCCATCGCCGGATCCCGATTCACGGCACGGCGGTCGGGGCCCTTCGACTTCGCTCCTTCGATAAAGCTCAGGACAGGTCAGGACAGGCCGCCCGCCCTCCATGACCCATGCCAACCATTCGCCTCCAAATCCGTCCCTTGGAGGGCGATGGGTTTACCAAGCGCTTCGCATGGCCCCATCGCCGGATTCCGATTCCCGGCACGGCGGTCGGGGCCAAACCATAACCCACGCCATTTCTATCACAACCATCCCACAGGGATCACATCCACATCCAGGTTCAAGGGCATCCGCTCGGCGCTGAGACAGACGACGGCACCGTGGCCGGTCCGGGTCCCCCGTCCTGACAGCGTTCGAAACGCCGCCGTGTCGGCTTCCCGAACCAGGGCCGCCTTCTTGATCTCGACCGGCCACAGCCGGCCATCGTGCGAGATCAGTAGATCAATCTCACGCCCATCCTTGTCACGGTAGTAATGAAAGGCAGGGCACCGGCCTTGGTTGTGCCAAGACTTCAGAATCTCCCCGAAGACATATGTCTCAAACAGGGCCCCCGACATGGCACCGGCTTCGAGCGTTTCGGGAGAAGACCATTCCGTCAGATAGGCGCACAGCCCCGTGTCGAGAAAATGGAGCTTCGGCGTGCAATACAGGCGCTTCGACAGGTTGGTGTGATAGGCCGGCAGGATGGCCACCTGAAAACTGCCTTCCAGAATGCTCATCCATTTTCTCGCCGTGTTGACGCTGATGGCGCAGTCCCGAGCAAGGTCGGTATAATTGAGCATCTGGGCCGTCCGCGCCGCAACCGCCCGCAGGAAGCGTCCGAAGGCGTTCAGGTCGCCGACCTGCGTCAAGTCCCGCACATCGCGCTCGAGGTACGTCTGCACGTACGAGCGGTAAAAGAGATCCCGGTTGCGGATCTGCCCGGTAACCAGCGCGGGCATACTGCCCCGCCATATCCGCGCATACACGTCGTGCAGGGTCATGGAGGCCGGCGTCGGCGACCGCGCCTTAATCGCTGCATCGTCCGGCAGGAAGGGAGGCAGAGCCGCCGGGCGCCCGTCGGCTTCCCGCTGTGTGAATCCCAGCAGCGTGAGAATCGCCACGCGGCCTGCCAGGGTCTCCGTAATGCCTTTCATCACCGCAAACTGCTGGGATCCGGTCAGCCAGAACGCGCCGGGACGGCGTTTGCGATCCACGTCAAGTTTGATCGCGGTGAGCACTTCGGGCGCATACTGGATTTCGTCAATGAGCACAGGCGGCCGGTACTTTTGCAGGAACAGTTCCGGGTCCCGCCGCGCCAGGTCCCGCGCGGCCAGATCGTCCAGCGTCACGTAGCGGCGGTTAACATCGGACAAATGGCGCAGGAGGGTGGTCTTGCCGACCTGCCGGGGCCCGGTCAGGAGCAGGACCGGGAACTGGGCCGAAGCTTCCCGCCAACAGGCCGAGCCCGCCCGCGAACGATAGCCGGTTATGCGTCTATTATTCATTTGAAATGCATATTAGCCGGTTGACCGTGTTTTGTCAACCTGCATTCTGGCGGTCGAACCGCCCGCCCTCCATGACCCATACCAACCATTTGCCTCCAAATCCGTCCGTTGGAGGGCGGCTGGTTTACCAAGCGCTTCGCATGGCCACAGCCGCCGGATTCCGATTCTTCATTCAGGCGGGCCAATCAAAGCCGCGGGACGATTTCGCGTTCAACAACCGCAAAGCCTTCTTTAAAATCATATTCTGTTCCAACTGGTAACAAATCCCCAAGATCGGACGTGAATCCCGGATGCTGACGCTTCGCCGCCAGGTTCTCTACAAACTCCGCGCGACTAACCTGGAGGCCGGCGAATTCCATATACTTTCGGAATGTGCTGATCATCTGCTGAGCATCGACCTTCCCCTCGGTCAGGCCAAGCCAAAGGTCGTACAGGTCCCGGCCTTTCCGGCGCTGATACAGGGCGCGCAGCTTGGTCGCCAGGAGCTCATCAAGGCTGAACGTGGAAACGTCGCAACGCCCCGTAAACCACGGCGACGCGATGGCAAACGGCTTCTTCTGCGCGCCAAGCACGGAAAAATGTTCCCTGGAGTTGATCTCTACTTTCAACTTGAGGGGAATAACCGGGGGACTTTCGGACATCATGCGGTACGTCAGGGTGGCCACGCCGGGGCCTTGCTTCCGCTGCGGCGTCCCGAGGATGGGCGTCAACGTCTTCCCCAGCGCGTCAAAGATCGGCCCGATGGGTCCTCCGGCGACCTGCACGAGATCAATATCTTCCGAATAGCGGCGCGGCGGACTGAAGAACAGCTTGTGCAGCGCCGTGCCGCCGCGAAACACAAAATGCTTCGACAAGACAGGATTGCTGAAGATCCCGACTATTGCCCGGCAGATAATCAAATCCTGCTCGACCTTCGCATCCGAACGCCAGGGTGCCTGCGCCCGCCACGCATCTATGTAGGCCCGAGGAATCATGCCAAATCCCCTTCGACCTCGGAGTTAATCCAGAGGTTCCATCGTTTATCGCGCATCGATCCACGCAGCGGAACAGACGGCTCCAGTTTCACCGGCAAGGGCTTTCGCGCGGAAACCCAACGGGCCAGCCGGACGACTTTTACGGCGAAGGAGCTCTTCTCCAGCAGCCAGCCCAGCCGCTGGGCATAGGCAACGTTGCCGTCGAGCTTCGCCGCCGCCACCAGCTTCACCGGGTTCAGGACCTCGCCGAGTTCCTGCAACACGGTCAGCACCCGGTCCAGCCCGCCAACCCGGCGGCTGTATCGAACCAGGTCAATCGCGGTTGCCTCCGGGGTCGAAACGGGGATGTAGCCGGTCACGCCCTTGAACCGCTGAACCGGTGTTTCCCTGAGATTTTTTTTAACCAGGAAACGTATGCCGACCCCCCGGCATTCAATATCACGCCGGGGATGGTCGGTAACCACCTGGTATCGCTGGGGGCGTTGATGGGCGGCGCCGTGGTATTCCGCCGCGCTGAGCGCGCCAACGTAGAAAGGCCGCCCAAGGTGCTCCATCAGCTTCACGATGAACCAGTCGGCGGGAACCACCCCCACGGCGGCATGTTCCAGCGGCACGACGACATAGAACTTGCCGTGGATTCGGGCAATTTTTTTCCTGGATGCCAGCCAGCCGGCCAACCGATTAAAGGCCTTTCGGCTCAGGCCGAAAGCAGTCATGGCCTCGTCCCGGGTGAACGAGTACCGTCCTTGGGAGGGCAACGCCTCAACCCAGGCCTTAAAAACGCCATATGGCTTGCATCCGGGCACTTTCATTCAATCACCTGCCTAAGTTTCTGTTTGCATATGGATACATATTTTGTATCCATATGTCAATAACAACTTATATCCCGGCACGGCGGCATAGGCCAAGCGAAACGCTTGGTAAACCCTTCGACTTCTCTCAGGACAGGCCATGCCGCCCTCCATTTCTCTTTCAAATCGTTTCGCATATCCACATCTACGGCGGCAGGGCCTGCCGCCCTCCATGACCAATTCCCCTGGAGGGCGACGGGCCACCGTCGCCGGATTCCGATTATTCATTCAGGCCGCCGATCACCATCTAACCACGTGCAAAACGCCACGATACGGCCATTCCTCCCAATGGGTTGTCAATTCTTTTCTGACCGGATTCTGTCGCATATAGGAAAGTTTCTCCGTGTAATGGTCCGCATCCCTCATTTGCGTGTCCCATACGTCCATCTGCCAGCGGCCCTTCAAGGCAGGAAGATGCTGGCCCGCCAGGCGTTTCCAATAACGACACCAGCGTTTCACGCTCTCCGGATGCGGCACGCCGGGCACGCAGAAAAGATGGACATGGTCGGGCATGCACAGGAACTCGCCTACCCGCCATTGACAGGCCTCCTGCCACGCCATGCGAACGGCCTGCACTGCGGCATCGTTGTTAATCGCCGCGCCCCGATCCTTGATGCACGCCGTACAGAACACGACGACGTGTTCGTTAAAGCGCTCAACAGGCGCAGGATGTGCCGGGTAGCGCCTTTTGGGCAATGTGTCTATGTCTTTGTCGTTATTCATCATGCAATATCCCGTCAATCCCGGCGGTCGAGCCGACCGCCCTCCATGACTCCGGTCAACCATTCGCCTTCAAATCCGTCCCCTGGAGGGCGACGGGTTTACCAAGCGCTTCGCATGGCCACCATCGCCGGATCCCGGCCCGGCGGTCGAGCCGACCGCCCTCCAAAATCCAGATTAATTTGCTTCAGCGCTCGGATACCGCGGCGGCTCGCCGAGCCGCTTCAGCAGTTCGTTGACCTCTTTCTTCATTTCGAGCACGCGCCCCTCGCGCCCGAGCGTGACGGTCTGCCAGCGCCGCAGTTCGTCGAGCTGTTTTGCAATCTCCGTTTCCGTCCGCTTGCGCTCGGTGATGTCCTGGGCCAGGATGGCGATGTCTTTACCCATCGGCACAACGACAATCCGGAACCAGATCGTGCTGGCGATGGTCTCGCCCTGGTAACTATCCTCGAATATGCAGCCCTCCCCAGTTTCCGCGACCTGCTGATAGGCTTTCAGGAACGACGAACCGCGGTGACCGGGGAACAGTTCCAGCAGGCGCCGGCCGGCCACCGTGTTTGGGTCGGTGCCGTTCAGGCGCGCAACCGCGGCATTCTCGTAAACCCAGGTGAAATCGATAACTCTCTCCTGGGCATCGCGTACGGGTCGAAGGATTGTGAAGCCATCGGGGGAAAACTCCTGTGCAATACGGAATTTCTCCTGGCTCTCCTGCAGCGCCTCCTCCACCTGCTTGCGCCCGGTGACGTCGTTGTAGATGGCGACTATCTCGCCGGATGGTAATTTGAAAACCCAATTTTCGCGCCAGCCTCCGGGATTTTTATCATCCTTGTAAATGTTCTCGGGAACATATTCCGGCTTCCCGGTTTGCCACACTCTCTGGAATACTTCAAAGATACCAAACGATTTCACCCCCGGGAACGCCTCGGAAACACGCCTGCCGAGGATGTCTTTTCTGCTGACCTTCTCCATCTTCTCCGCCGCGGGATTGAAATCCCTGAATATGAAATCACCGCCGTTATCAACGGCTTCATACACGGCAACTCCGCTGCCCATGTGGTCGAAGAGTTCCCTGAAGCGCGCTTCGCTTTCCCGAAGCGCCGTCGTCACCTTCTTGCGCGCGATCGTGATGCCGATGCTGGCGCCCAGCCCCTCGAAAAACAGGATCATCTCCAGCGAGAATTGATTCCGCCGGTGATCGTTGAGCTGCAGCAGCCCGATGACCTCATCGTCCGATCTCAGCGGAATCAAGGCCACGGACTCGTAGCCCGCGCCGTTGCAGTGGTTGCGCGTGCGTGCCTGGCGGTCCTTCTCCGTGGTCGAGGCCAGGAGCTCCGTCGTGCAGTTGGTCCAAAAACTGCCCTTTTCCGTAAAGAAGGGAAGCCTCGGATCGGTCCGGCCGCACAGGATGTTTCCGCACATGCACTCCAGCACGGGGTTTCCATGCGTATCGCGCACAATCTTGCCCGCCGCGTCGCGCGCGCAGAGGTAACGCTCGGCCGCCAGGAAATCTTCGGGAAAACCTTTCGTCTCATAGTAGGGGAAGTCATCGCCCTCGCGCAGGCGGATGCCAACGGCCTCGATCCCCGTGTGTTTCTGGACCATCTGAAGGATGTCGTGGATCGTGTCCGTGGTATTTCCGGGATGGTTCAGCCGTTCCAGGACGCAGTTCGCCAGGCGTACGCGATCATCGGCCTTCTTGTGTATGGTAATATCCATGAGCGTTCCGACAAAATGAATCGGTTGACCGGAATCGTCATAAATAATCTTTCCCTTGGCATGACAGTGTTTCAGCCGTCCATCTTTGGCAACCAGCCTGAGATCGATATCCAACGGTTCACCTGTTTGAAAAGAATGTTCGAATGATTTGCCGTATAATGCGAAATCATCGGGATGAATGAACTTGCCGTTTGCTTCGAAGCTCGGAACGAAATCCTGCGGCGTTACGCCGAAAATCTGATAGGTCTCATCCGACCACCAAACGTGATTGGTTTGTAAATCCCACTCCCAACTTCCGATCATGGAAAGATGTTGGGCATCATTAAATCTTTCAACGAGTTCCGATTTGACGCGCCCGCTTTCTTTCAGCGCTTCCTCGGCCCGCTTGCGCACGGTGATGTCGCGCGAGATGCTGAGCACGGCTTGCCCGCCCCTCCATTGGATCCGGCGCTCATGCACCTCGGCCGGGATCGTCTTTCCGGATGCCGACACATAGGTTGTCTCAAAAATCTGCGTCTGCCCCGCAAGGGCGATTTGAGCATTGTTATTTATTTTCGCGGCGTTATCCGGCGTGACAAAGTCAGCTATTTGGCGCCCGAGAAGCGCCTCCCGTTGGATTTCCAGTCTTTGGGCCATCGCATCGTTTGCATCGAGGATATGACCTTCGGCATCGTGGACGATGATGCCGTCCGGCGTCCCGGCAAACACTTCGCGGTACCGACTCTCGCTCTCCCGCAGTTCCGCCTCCGCCCGTTTGCGCTCGGTGGCGTAGCGCAAGGCGCGGGTTATGATCGCGGCATCTGTTTTGCCCTTGACCAGATAGTCTTGCGCGCCGGCCTGGATGGCCTGGAGGGCGACCTTCTCGTCGTTCAGTCCGGTTAGCACCACCACCGGCAGTTCCGGCACGCGGGACCGGAAGGCTTTGAGTGTGTCGAGCCCGACGCTGTCGGGCAGGCCGAGGTCGAGGAGGACTGCGTCAATTCCCGGCCTGGAGCACCTCTCCAATGTGCTTGCCAGCGTCTGGACGGTCTCCACGTTGAAGCAGGTGGCCCCGGTATCGGCGAGATCTTCCCGGATGAGCCGGGCGTCGCCGGGATTGTCCTCGACAAGAAGAACCTGGATGCGTTTACCGGTCATTGTTACTCTCCTTTGGGTGGAAGCTTTACAATGGTCAGCCAGAAGTCCTCGATGGACTTGACCACCTTCATGAACTGCTCCAGGTCAATTGGTTTGCTGATGTAGCAGTTGGCGTGGAGGTCGTAACTCCTGGCGATGTCCTCCTCCGCCTTGGATGTGGTCAAGATGACAACCGGTATTCTCTTCAATTTCTCTTCAGTCTTCATCTCGGCAAGAACCTCCCGCCCGTCCTTTTTAGGCAGATTCAGGTCCAGGAGCACCAGGTCCGGCCGCGGACTCTTTGCATACTTGCCCTCTCGATGGAGAAAGGCCATGGCCTCCACGCCGTCGCCCACCACGTTCACGTTGTTATGACCTTGCTGTCCTTGAGCGCCTCCAGGGCCAGGCGGGCGTCGCCGGCGTTGTCCTCGACCAGGAGTATCTCGATGGGGACGCCGTTCTTAATTTTATTTTGCATTGTGTTTTTCCTTTGATGATTAACTGCTTCGGCGGCGGCGGTCGGGCCGACCGCCCTCCATTACCAATTCCCCTGGAGGGCGATGGGTTTACCAAGCGCTTCGCATGGCTCCATCGCCGGCTCCCTCCATTTTTATTTCAAATTGTTTCGCATTATCTACGTCTACGGCGGTCGAGCCGACCGCCCTCCATGATTCATTCCCTGGAGGGCGATGGGCCCCATCGCCGGCTCCCTCCGTTTTTATTTCAAATCGTTTCGCATTTATCTATCTCCGGTTCCGGGCAGGGTGAAATAAAATGTCGACCCTTTACCGGCCTCCGATTCCACCCAGATCTTTCCGCCATGGCGTTCCACGATTCGCTTGCAGAGGGCCAGGCCTATGCCGGTGCCCGGGTATTTCACCTGGTCATGGAGCCGCTGGAAAACGGCAAAAATGCGCTCGAAATATTGCGGTTCGATGCCGATGCCGTTGTCGAGCACTGAGAAGGTCCAAAATGACGGGTTCACGGTTGCAGGTTCACGGTTCACGGTTACCCGGCCATCTTCCGACTTCCCCAGATCCGTGCCATCCGTGTGATCCGTGGTTCCGCCTTTTCTTCCACATTCCGCATTCCGAGTCGCCGATACGTGCACGTGCGGGCTGGTCGCGCCGCGGAACTTGACGGCGTTGCCGATCAGGTTCTGGAACACCTGGACAAGCTGAGTGTAGTCGGCCCTGACAATGGGCAGGTCGTCGTTGGTGACGATCGCCCCGCTTTCCTCGATGGCCAGGGCCAGGTTGACCAGCGCCGCGCCCAGCGCAGAATGCGAATCCACGGGCTCAAAAGACTTGCCCTGGGTTTGCACGCGGGAATAGACCAGCAGGTCGTTGATCAGCCGTTGCATCCGGTTGGCCCCGTCCACCGCAAACCCGATGAACTCCCTGGCGTCCTGGTCAAGCTTGTCTTTGTAGCGCTTCTCCAGCAACTGGGTGTAACTCGCCACCATCCGCAGCGGCTCCTGCAGGTCGTGCGACGCCACATAGGCAAACTGCTCCAGCTCCTTGTTCGAACGCTCCAGCTCCACGAGAGCGGACTGCAGTTTCTGCTCGGCGCGCTTGCGCGCGGAGATGTCGCGGATGCTGCACTGGATCACCTTCTGGTTATTCACCAGGTAGACGTGGCTGGTGAACTTCACCTCGATCCGCCGCCCATTGCGTGTTTCCAGCGCCATGTCTTCGTAGCGGATGTATTCCTTCTGCTGCAACTTTGCGAAGTTGTCCCGGTTGGCGACGATGTCCTTGAAGAATCCCAGCTCCCAGATTTTCTTGCCGAGGAGTGCCTCGTGCGAGAAACCCAACAACTCGATCATAAACGGATTCATATCCACGACCGTCCCCGTCCCGGCATCGAGGATCAGAATGCCGTCCCTGGTCGTATCGAAGAGCTGGCGATATCGGGCATCCGAAGCGCGAGCCACCTCCGACATCTTATACCGCTCATTATATAATCGGATTTGCTGCTGCCACCAGAGCAGCGCGATTATGGCGCCCACGCCGAAGAGCAAAACGCCGACCAGGACGACCATGTACCACAGCCGCTCTCTTGCCGGCGCATACACTTCCGCGGCATCAATGCGGGCCACCAGCGACCACGGCGATTCGGGAATGGCGCGCAAGGCCGATGCCACCGGCACGCCCCTGTAGTCCACGCCTTCCAGGCTGCCTTTCCGGCCCAAGGCGGCCTGAACCGCCGGCATTGAGACGCGGTCCAATGGCACGCGCAGATTAAGCGCGGTATTTGTCCGGAACCGGAGTTCGCTCAGATAGACGGCTTCGTTGCCTTCCCGGCGGACGAGCAGCGTTTCGGCGGTCGGGCTCGGCGTCGGCCAGCGCTTGATGAAGGGATAAAGATACGTTTCCGGGTCAATGCGCAGGACGAGCACGCCCAGCGGCCGGCCGGCTTCCTGTTCGTCGAGGATGGGGACCAGCACCGCCAGATAGATGTGCTGGTCGTGTTCGTCCCGGTAAAAATCCTGAAAAGTCACCTGGCCGGCCCGCAGGATTTCCGGAAGGCGACGGGCAACAGAGGAAGACATATCCGGAAGCCCGGCGGGGACTGACAGGCGAGTGACGCCTTGAGCATCCAGCAGGCGTATATGGTCATACTTATTTTTTGCCTGGAATTTTTCGACCCACGTCAGAACCTGTTGCCGGGCTTGCGCATCCTCGGGCTTTTCGAAAAGACGCCGCACGAAGCCGGAAAAACTGCCGTTCCTGAAAAAGATGGCGCCATCTTCCATCCGTTCCTTGCGCCACTGCGCCAGCTCTCTCGCTTTCAAGTCCGCAATGACGGAGAGTTCGCGGTCCACGTCGGCATGGTAGTGCTCCGCGTAGTCCCGGTAGTAGTAGGCGCCGGTGGCGATAATGCCTGCCGCCAACAGGAGGAACAGCAGCCAGGTGCGCGATCCGGATGTTTCAATGATTTTCATGGCATGCGGAAATTAATCCGGCAAGAAAATGGCAAACGGATGATGGAAATGTGATATAAATAATAACCCGCCTCGCTGGGATCTTATGCCTCTTATATGATCTGTGTCAATAAGAAACAGCGCATAAGAGTAAATCTCAGTTGCGGGGTAGGTTGGGAATGACAATGAGCCTGCGTTAACGGCCATGAATTTCCTTCAGACTCTGCATCATGACTGCGGCGCGTTTCACGACGATTTTGGCCACACGTTCAACCATGGCTTTGTCGCTAGCCGCGCTTCGCATCCGGGGCTCTCGCAGCGCGGCAACGGTATTGCGGCACAGTTCTGCCATTCGATCCCGTATCATGGGCCAGCCCAGGCGCGTTTCCCGGGCCATCATCTGCCAATGGGCGGGTGTGATCGCGTCGATGGAATCGCAATGGCCGATCTTCATCGCCGGGGTCTTGGAAAGTTCGGGCCAGGCAAGCGTGCAGACCAGGTCATAAAATGGCGCGAGTCTGCGCTCGCCTCCCTGGTAGAGCATGGAGTAGTTCTTGCCGTGGGCATTGGCGTTTCCAATGAGCACATTGAATATCAGGCCGTCGATGAATTCCCGGATGTCCAGCACCGGGGTGGTGGACCAGTCGCGGAGCAGAGCAATGCAATCCCGAATCAGCGGGCCTCCTTCCTGCTGGTATTTCCTTTCCGGGGGGAACCCCAGCGCCTGGCAGAAGTCCTCCTGATGAATGCGCGTGATGGCGCCTTCATGGCTGATCTTCCGGTCGTATCGCTGAACGACGACGCACGCTTTGCCGCCGATCAGGCGAGTTTCAACGGGAGGGACCTTCAATCCAACCGCCTTTGCCAGCGTCATGCAGATGCTTTCGTTTGCGGCCAGTCCGGGAAAACGATCCGGTTCCGGTTTGATGATGTGCGTGCTCGGCGTGTTGCCGAGAGGCAGGGCGATGCGTGAGCCGTGCATCACAACCGGGAGTTTGTCCTGCGCTCCGGCCAACGAAAGCCGAACCCCTTCCTTGCCGGCCATCAGGGGGCGACGGGGAAGCTCAGCGATGATCTCCTGCAGCTCCTTCTCGTTCAGTTTGCGCATCCGCATGTCATTGGCGGCGGGTGGCGGGAGGCCTTCAGGCAACATGCTGACCGCTCCCGCACATTCACCTCCTATGCGCTCCAGCATGGCGAAATCGTTGCGTTCGCTGATGCCGAGAATGGATGCAATCTGCTTCCGCGGTCCCTCTTCAGGGAGGACGCCGGCGAAAAAAGGGCGAGCCTGCTTTTCCGTGAACGCCTCGCTCTGCAGCGGAAGAGATCGCGACAGGGGCACCACATAGAGCCTGCCAAGCCATTCCGGGTCGTAGCGGAATTTGATCAAGCCGCTGTCGTCCTGATCGAGGGCGCCGACGGGTTCACTGTTCAAGTAGACAACCAGCCGCATCATGAGTTTTTACCTCCGGCTTCAGCGCCGCCGGGGCTACCCGTCTCGATCACGATCCCTAATGCTTGCAGCACTTGAAGGATCTTGCCGATCTGGCAGGTGGACTTGCCCTTTTCAAGGTCGACGATGAAACGCAAGCCGGTGCCACAGGTCATGGCCAGTTCTTTCTGGGTGACCTTCAACTGCTTTCGCCTCGCACGGGCCACGGCTCCAAGTTGTTCTGTGTTTATGATCTTCATTTTTGCTGATCGGGAATATCGCATAGATCAGAGATTAAGTCAACTATTAATTTACCGATCGGGAACCAGTCGGCGCTTTGGTGTTCCAATAACGATAAGGTTACCGATAGGGAACGCCGATATGCAAAGACTTCAAGCGGATATCTTTGCCTTCGCGTTCATGTGCGATAAGCACGGCGTGGGTCATGCCCCGGGGCTGGCAGTGAATTACACAACCACGGCTAAATCCTCTGTTCGTTGCGCGGCAGATCGGCGGGCTTGCCTTCAAGGATAACGGCGGGGATTGTCTTCCACCCCAGGGCCCGGCAGGCCTGCAGGCGCAGGTGTCCGGCGACTACCTCGTAGGCGCCGTTCGGCCGCCTCTCGACCACGAGGGGCTGGAGGAGCCCCATCTTTGAAATGCTGGAAGCGGTGTCCTTGACCTGCTGGCTTGTTCCCAGGTGCCCCAGGGTGCAATTTGAATCGGTGATCAGGTTGATGTCAATGTCCGTGACTTCCGCGTCATTTTCAGTAGTCCCGTCGCCATCCGCGCGGCGTCCGGCCTGGATGCCCATGCGGTAGGAATAAACATAGGGTATGGCGAAATCCACTTTCGGATTGGATTGGAATCCGTCGAATATCTTCCGGGTAATCTCGTGGACGATCCGCGGGCGGTCCATCGCCAGGGTCGTGTAACGCAGGCGCATGTAAACCCCGTAATCGTAAAGGTCGGACCGGATATAGGGCTTCTGGCCGGTCTGCTTGATCATGTCGCCGGTGACCGCGACCGCCGCGTCCAGCAGGATGCGCTCGGCGACGGCCCAGTCGGAATCATACGTGATCCGGACGACCACCTCGTCGAGGACGAACGGGTCCGCCTGCTGGGGCGTGTAATTGATGACCACGTTGCTGAAGAGCATCGCGTTGGGGATGAGGATATGCCGCCCGATCGCCTCCTCGGTTCCCACGGTGCCCCCGACCTGGTTCAGCACGGTGTACATCATTCCCATCTGCTGGACGTCGCCGATCAGGCCCAGGGTCGGCAGCATCACGCGGTCGCCGAGGCGGAACGGGCGCTTGACCGTGACCAGCACCCAGGCCGCCAGGCCGCTGATGGGCGCCTGGAGCGACCAGCCCAGCAGCATCCCGATGAAGGGCGCGATCGCCACCCAGGATCCGGCCAGTTTGCCCATGAAGTGGAAAAAGGCCGCCACGATCAACACCCCCACGCCGAAGCGCAGGAGGGAGGCCACCATCGGGATTTCGCTCGGCGCTCCGCGGTGCATGCGGACCTTGACGGCAAATGCCAGGACGCAGATTTCGTAAACCGCCAGCACGGCCGCCGTGAACGCCAGGTAATCGGTGAATGTTTTGTCCTTGGAAAGGAAGAACAGGGAAATATTGAAATGGTCCAGCAGGAAAAATAATACCGCAAGGAGCACGAAGACTACCAGCAGTATGACGCGCGGCTTTGTCAGCGAATCGTATTTTTTTGTCATGACCGGGCCTTGTTTTTCCGGGGGAGAATATACATTGTTGCCCGCGACATGTAAAGGACGGGATTCAATAAGTCTTGACTTGCGAAAAAGGTTAAACAATATGATGACAGCAAACGAATAGAGGAGTGAACCCGGGTTGCAAGCGTAAGCAGTTGTTGGCTGGAGGAAAAACAAGCATGAAAATTATAGATGCGCACAATCATCCGGACTGGCACGGGCACGACCTGGATAAATTCCTTGCCAACATGAAGCAATGCGGGATTGAGAAGACCTGGCTGATGAGCTGGGAATGCCCTGAGAACGAGTATGACCCCGTCTATAAGAAGGTGGTCGCCTCCCCGGTCCTGGGTTGCGCGTCCGGCCCGATCCCTTTCAGCCGCTGCGTCGCCTACAGGGAGCGCGCGCCGGGAAAATTCATTTTGGGATATTGTCCCGACCCGCGTTTGCCGGACGCCTGCGCCCGGCTGGAGGCGGCCCGCGAAATCTATGGCGCTCGCATTTGCGGCGAATTGAAATGCAGGATGATGTATGACAATCCGGACGCCCTGCGCCTTTTCCGGCTCGCGGGCGAACTGGGCATGCCGGTGACCTTTCACCTGCAATACGACATGCAACGCTCCGGCAAGGATCCGCGCCAGGAGTGGTGGGGCGGGACCATTGACACCATCGAGCGGGTCCTGCGGGCCTGCCCGGACACGGTTTTCCTGGGGCACGCCCCCGGGTTCTGGATCCATATTTCCAACGACGAATTATGGCGCGAGAACACTTATCCCCCCGAAAACGCGAGGGTTGTCCACGGCGGGCGGGTTTTGGCGCTGCTGAGGCAATATCCGAACTTATGCTGCGACATGTCCGCCGGCTCAGGCTGCCAGGCGTTGAAGCGCGACCCGGAATTCGCGAAAATATTTTTGAATGAATTCCAGGACCGGGTCCTTTACGCCCGCGACTATTTTGACAACGAGCACCAGGAGTTCATCAATTCCCTGGATCTTCCGCCCGGGGTCCGGGAAAAGATATATCACGCGAACGCCGAAAAATTGATCAAGGAGTGATTTTCCATGCTCAGCGGAGTGAAATTGGCGGTCAATGGCGGGGAGAAGGCGATTCCATTCCCGTTCAAGGAGCGCCACAACTTCGGCGCGGAGGAACGCTCGTCCGTCCTGGCGCTCATGGACGAATCCATCATGTCCGGGAAAATGTTCGGCTACCAGGGCGCGCAGGAAGCGGCCTTCTGCGATGAGTTCGCCAAATTCCTCGGGGGCGGATATGCCGACGGCGTCAACTCCGGCACCAACGCCGTTTACCTGGCGATCAAGGCCCTGCAGTTGCCGTCTTTTTCCGAGGTGATTGTCGGCTGCATGACCGATCCCGGCGGCATGATGCCGATTGTGATCAACAACTGCATCCCGATCGTGGCCGATGTCATGCCCGGAAGTTTCAACACCGGGGCCGCGATGATCGAGCCGCTGATCAATAAGCGCACCAGCGCGATCGTGGTCGCGCACATCGGCGGCGAGCCGGCCGACATGCCCGCAATCATGGCCCTGGCGAAGAAACACAATTTGAAGGTGGTTGAGGATTGCGCCCAGTCCCACATGGCGAAAATCAACGGGCGGAACGTGGGCTCCTTCGGCGATATCGGGGCGTTTTCGCTGATGTTCGGCAAGCATATTTTTGCCGGCGGGCAGGGTGGGGCGGTTTTCACCAAGTCCGGGGAATTGTACTGGAATATTCGCCGTTCGGCCGACCGCGGCAAGCCTTTCAATCTGCCGGCGGGTTCCACGAACGTGATTCCAGCGATCAACTGCAACATGGATGAAATCCACGCCGCGATAGCCCGGGCCCAGCTCAAAAAACTCCCGGATATTGTCGCCCGGCGCAAGGCGTTGGTAAAACTCCTGGAGAAAAAAGGAATCAACCGGCTCAAGGCGGTGAAGATACCGGCACTGCCGGAATGGGCCGGGCATTGTTACTGGTGGTGGAGGCTTCGGATCGATATCCCGGCCTTGAACTGCGGGAGGGACGAATTTTGCGCGGCGCTCGTCGCGGAAGGATTGCCGGTCAACCCGAGCTACCGGGCGGCGTTGCCGGCGACCATGACCTGGTTCCGGGACCGGGCCGGAAAATTTCCGTGGAACGCGCCGCAGTATAAGGGCGATCCCAACCGGGAATTCCCGTGTCCCAACGCGAACGCGAGCGTCGAGGAGCATTTTATCCTGCCCATTTACGAAAGCTGGGGAGAAGCCGAGGCGGACGCGATTCTCAAGGCGTTCCGCAAGGTCGAAGCGGTCTTGGCAAAATAAGGGGGATGGAAATATACGGCATGTACAAGCCTGATTACAATACCTTGCGCAAAGAGGCCAAGTTTTACTGGCGCGTTGATTCGACCTACCTGGCCCTGCTGGAAATTACCGGGATAAAAATCAAGGAGATGTTCCTGGATCCTTCCGCCGGGATAGAGCTTTACCGGAAGGGGCGCCCGATGCTCAGGGCAATGTTCGGGCCGGACGTCAACCTGCCCCCGCCGGTTACGCCGCCGGTAAGTTACGGGCACGTCAACACGCTCGGCGTCGAGCTGTTCTTCCCGGACGGCGGCGAGGTGAACAGCGGGACAATGGCCGGCTCGCTGGAGGAATGCGCCGGGATTTTGAAAAAGCCGGTTGATTTCGCCCGCGCGGGCATGCTCCCTTTCTACCTGGAATACCGGAAAAAAATGCAGGAGGCCTTCCCGTGCGAAAAGGTCGGTTTCGGTTACAAGGCCGAGGGGCCGGTGACCACGGCCTATCTCCTCCGGCACGACGATTTCTTCTATGATCCGATTGACAACCCGGAACTGACCAGGGATTTCCTGGGGCTCATCACGGAAAGCGTGATAAAATTCAATTATTTTTTCCGCAGGGAAATAGAAGGCGTCCCGGAAATCAACCCGGAAGGCTGCGGGCTTGCCGATGACGTCGCGAGCATGCTGGGCCCTGATCTGTGGCCTGAATTCGTGCTGCCTTTCCTGGAGCGTTATTTCAATGCCCTGACAACCGGCCGGCGGTCGGCCCATATCGAGGATTTGCGGCCCTCGCAACTGCATTTCCTGGAAAAGTTGAATTTGACGGCCTATGATCCGTCCGTATCGGCAAAGCTTAATCCGAAAATGATAAGCGCGATGACCCGCGTGCCTTTCTCGTGGCGCCTGTGCAACTTCCATTATCCGGACCTGACCGTCGCGGAGACGGCGGACTTTGTTTACCAGGCGGCGGCGGACGGGGCCAGCGGGGTCTTTACTTACGTCTGCCACGGCATGTGCAACAAGGCGACGGTTGAAAAGGTCCATGCCTTCATCGCGGCGGGCAAAAAGGTCGAGGCCATGTTTTTCCAGGGTGCCACGCCGGAAGAAATCGGGAAACTGGTCAGCGACTCCGGAAGAAGAAAATTCTGGGACAATTGGCCGCCAAAATGAGGCTGCCGGCAGGGAGTTAAAAACATGAGAAGGGTAAAGCAACATTCCACGACAGTTTGTTCCGCCGAAGTAGCTTTAGCTAAGCAGGCCGGGTCTAATCTTGTGCGGAACCCTGCGAAGCCAGGGAGTCACAAAGCTTCCTGGCGAAGAAGGGTAAAATTCGGGATTATCGGGACAGGGACGATCGCGAAGATGCATGCCGAGGCGATAAGGCTGACGGAGAACGCCGAGCTTTACATCGTCTATGACAAGATTCCGGAACGCTCCGCGGCTTTCGCGCGGGAATATCACTGCCGGAAGGCGGCGAGTTTTAAGGAGCTGCTTGCCTCGGATGTGGAGGCGGTGACTATCGCGACGCCGAGCGGACTCCATGCCGAGGTGGCCATCCCGGCGGCGCGGGCCGGCAAGCATATTCTCTGCGAGAAACCGCTGGAAATAACGGTCAGCAAGACCAATGACCTGGTGCGCGCGTGCGAAAGCAACAATGTCCGCCTCTCGGCGGTTTTCCAGTCCCGGTTCATGAGTTGCGCGCAGGCCATAAAAAAGGCGGTGGACGAGGGGCGGTTCGGCGATCCGGTGCTCGCGGCGGCGAGCGTCCGCTGGCACCGCAGCCCGGAATATTACGCCAGCGCCACCTGGCGCGGCACCTGGGCGTTGGACGGCGGCGGGGCGTTGATGAACCAGGGCATTCATACCGTGGACCTGTTGCTTTATTTCAACGGCGATGTGTCGGAAGTGACCGGGCGCGTTGCCAGGATCATGCACAAGTCCATTGAGGTTGAAGACACCGTGGTGGCGATGCTCAAGTTTAAAAACAACTCCCTCGGAACCATTGAAGCCAGCACCGCCTGCGCCCCGGGCTTCCCGCGCCGGGTGGAGCTTTCCGGCACGAAGGGCAGCGTAATCCTGGAAGACGACCGCATTGTCCGTTGGTCCTTTGTGGATAAACGCCCGGAGGACGCGGAAATCCTGCGTGTCCACGGGTCGGGGGAAAACCAGCGCGGCGGGTCAAGCGATCCGAACGCCATTTCAGCGGAAGGGCACCGGCGCCAGATCACGGAACTGGCCGAGGCCATTTTGAACGGCCACGGCCTGACGACGCCCGGGGCGGAAGGCAAGCGCGCCGTTGAATTGATCTGCGCGGTTTACGAGTCGGCCCGGACCGGAACAACCATAAAATTCCTTTGACAGTATAAAATTCCTCCGAATGAAAACACGGTTTATTACACGTTGGAAAATATGCGTGTCGGCGTTTTCGCTGATTGGCCTGTTCCAGGCAACGCAGGCGGTTGACTGGTATGTGGCGACCGATGGAACCGGCCTTGGGACGAACGGCTGGGCGAACGCCACCAACAATCTCCAGGGCGCGATAACCAATCCCGCGGTTCTTGCCGGCGACACGATCTGGGTCAGCAACGGCGTGTACAACACCGGCGGGGTTACGAATTATCCCGCCGGCTCGGCCCAGACCACGCGGGTTGTTATCACCAAGGCAATCACGGTAAGAAGCAAGGACAACGATCCGGCCAATACGATCATCAAGGGCGCCTGGGATCCTAACACAAACGGCCCGGCGGCGGTCCGATGTGTGTATATGGCCGCCGGTTCTTCGCTGATCGGGTTCACGATCACCAACGGGGCTACATTGTTATCCGCAGCTGACGACACGCGTGTATGTGGCGGCGGCATATTTTGTCCGTCAATTGCCACCCCGGTAATATCCAACTGCATAATAACCGGCAACTCGGCCTACGGCGGAGGCAATTATAAAGGCGGCGGCGGGGCGTGGTATGGCAGCCTTTATAACTGCTCGCTGGTCGGCAACATGGCGTTTGGCGGAAGCAATCCATTTGGTGGCGGAGCATTATACAGCTACCTGTATAACTGCACCTTAATTGGCAACTCGGCTGTGCGCGGCGGCGGGGTGAGCTGGGGCACTTTGTCAAATTGCATGCTTACGGCCAATACGACGAGCGGATCAATTTCCGACGGTGGCGCCGGGGCCTACAGGTGCACCCTGTATAACTGCAATCTGATCAGCAATCAGGCGAATGGCTTGACCTACGGCGGCGGAGCGATGCTCAGCACCCTCTATAACTGCGTGTTGACCGGCAACACGACGTCGCAAAGCGGCGGCGGGGCGAACCAGGGCGCCCTGTATAACTGTCTGCTGACCGGCAACTATTCCAGTTATGGCGGCGGTGCAAGCGGCGCCACGTTGTATAATTGCACAGTGGTCGGCAACACCGGGGCGGGCAGCAACCCCAGCTATCAGGGCGGCGGAGTGCACGGAAGCACTCTGTATAATTGCGTCGTATATTTCAATTCATCCACAACCCCCAAGGAAAATTGGCAGCCGGGATGCACCTTTGCATACAGTTGCACATTGCCCGACCCTGGCGGGGTCGGGAACACCACAAATGATCCGAATTTGATTAACAAAGGCAGCGGTTACGGAACGAACCATGTCGCGGGCAACTACCGCCTTTTTGCAAATTCGCCGTGCATCAATGCCGGGACCTACTATGCCTGGATGACGGATGGAAGCGTTACAAGCAGGGATCTGGATGGTCAACGGCGCATCCGGTACGGAACCGTGGACATGGGACCCTTTGAAAATATCCGGAGCGGCAACATCTACGGTTTCCGATAACCCTAATTTCTCGCGCGAAGCATGAATGACGTGATATCGATCAGATTCCCGGGGTTGTGGTCATGATCACTTCCCGCAGGCTTTCCATGAAATAGCGGTAGTTGGCGAAGGTGGCCAGCTCCAGGACAAAGTGGTCCGGGCCGGGGATGAACCGGCCTTTCTTGATCAATGCCCGGGCCTTGATCATTTCCCGGTCTATGGCTTCCTTGCCTTCATACATCGCTTCCTTCCGCAGGCCGCCGATGATCCCGGCTGAAGGATACCGGTCCATCACCCGGGCAACGTCGTTGCCGGCCAGGACCTCAAACGGGTAGAGCGCGGTCACGCCGGCCTCAAGCATCAAGCCGGTAAGTTCCTCTATGTATCCATCCGAATCAACCAGGATGACCTTGATGCCGTGCTCGCGGGCGAAATCCGCGATGCGCTTGTAACAGGGCGTCATGAATTCGCGGAACATTTTCGGCGAGATGAGCGAGCCGTTCTTGGAGGCCATGTCCTCCCAGCACTCTATCAGGTCAAAATCCACGTCGGCGGCCTGTTTTTCCCAGACCTTGATGGCCATGTCAGTGTAAGAGTTCATCATGTCGTGGACCAATTCGGGCGAATCGTAAAAGGCGAGCGCCAGGTTCTCGTCGCCCATGCGCTCGCGCGCGAACCCGTAAACGCCGCGATGGGTGAGTTGCAGGGGATAGTCGCGGTTGCGGTATTCCTTCACCTGCGCGGCCCAGTCAGGCGGAAAACGGGACGGATCATAAGGATCAAGGTGCTTTTCCTTGTAAGCTTCCCAGTCCTTCATGGTCTTGACGGGCCATTCGATGGTGTGGCGGTGGTAGTCGCCGGCCTTGGGCGCCTGCACCACGGTGCCGTCCCCCAGGCGCTGGGTGATGATATCCTCGGTCTCCTTCAGGACTTCGGACCTGCCCACGTTGGCGGCGTCCAGGTTGACGTTGGTGACAGCCCAGCCGCGGTATACCCCGTCAAAC
>CAYYWX010000051.1:0-27977 GCA_964475405.1 uncultured Verrucomicrobiota bacterium | reverse complement strand
AATGTTAACCACGGATGGCACGAACGACACTGATACCGTAAGACCGTTAGACGGTCAGACAGTCGGACAGTCAATATCCGTGAAATCAGTGTAATCAGTGGTTGATTTTTTTGGGTTGTGGGTAAAGCCCACGTTAGGATACCCAAGGAGCGGAGAGATGCGTTCATTTGACCGTATTTTAAAGTTTATCTTGATGGTTTTCCTGGTGGCCGTCGTTGCCTTCGGGGTCATGCTCTGGCAACGCCAGGCCCGTTCAGGCCGGATTTCCGACGGGCATGAAAATATTTACGAGTATAACCTGGATGCTTACCGGAAAGTCGCCCCGGGGCTGATCCATTATGTCCAGGGCAATCTTGTGAAACCGCTGGGAGTGAAAAATCTCCGCGGCCTGGCGGTTGATTCCCTGGACAGAATATATGTTGCCGGCGATTCATCGGTCGTTATCCTGGATAAGGACGGGAAACTGGTTTCCGGTTTCAAGCTGGAAGAACCGGCCAGATGCCTTGCCGCTGGAGGAGAGAAGGGTGAAAATGATATATTCCTCGGCATGCGCGATCATGTCGAGGTGTACGGGACGAACGGCGTCCGGAAGGCCGCCTGGGAAAGCCTGGGCAAAAAATCGGTCTTGACGTCCATTGCCGTGGCGGCCGATGATGTCTTTGTCGCCGATTACGGCAACTGCGTTGTTTGGCGTTTCAACAAGTCCGGCAAGTTGCTGAATAAGATTGAAGGAAAGGATGAATCGCGGGGCGTGCCGGGGTTCAGGCTGCCCAGTCCGTATTTTGACGTCGCCCTCGGTCCGGGCGGGGCGCTCTGGGTGGTTGATCCGGGACATCAACGGGTGGAGAACTTTACTTACGACGGCAAGCTGGTTTCATCCTGGGGAAAATCTTCCATGGAAATTGACGGTTTTTGCGGCTGCTGCAACCCGACGCACATCGCCATCCGCGCTGATGGCGCTTTCGTCACGAGCGAGAAAGGGCTGGTGCGCGTCAAGGTTTACGACAAGGACGGCAAGTTAAACGGCGTGGTTGCCGCCCCCGATCAGTTTGCGGCCGAGACGGTCGGGCTGGACCTGGCCGTGGATTCGCGCGGCAGAGTTATCGTGCTTGACCCGCAGGCGCTCGGAGTGCGCATCTTTTCCGAAAAAACCGCCGTCGCGGGCGTGGGAGCCGAATAATGCTTTTAACGTGGTTGAAAAAAGAAAAAATGGACCGGCGTGAATTCATCCGGAAGTGCGCGCGCTATGCGGCCGTATTAAGCCTGGCCGCGGTCAGCGGCGCGCTCATTGAAAGAAGCCGCCGGACGACCTCCGCCGGACCGGAGCAGTGCGTCAACAACGGCGTCTGCCGGGGATGCGGCGCGTTTGCGGATTGCGCCCTGCCGCTGGCGTTGTCGGTTAAAAACGCCGGTGTCCGGCGCTCAACAACCAATCCGGGGATGAAAAATGGAAACTGAAACCATGTCTGAAAACGGCAAAAAAGAGCTGAGCCGGCGCGATTTTTTCCGCCGTGTCCTGGGCGCCGTGACGGCGCTGGTCTTCGGCGGACTGGTCGGCCTTGTCGCGAAAAGGGCGAAAAGCAAAAACCTGGTGTGGCAGCTTGATCCCGCCAAATGCATCCAGTGCGGGCGATGCGCCACGCAGTGCGTGCTCAATCCCTCGGCATCCAAGTGCGTCCACGCTTACGCCCTCTGCGGCTATTGCAAGCTTTGTTTCGGTTATTTCCAGCCGGGGGCGAAGGAATTGACCTCGGCGGCGGAAAACCAGCTTTGTCCGACCGGCGCGATCAAGCGCACTTTTGTCGAGGATCCCTATTTTGAATACACCATTGACGAGCCGCTTTGCATCGGGTGCGGAAAATGCGTCAAGGGTTGCAATACTTTCGGGAACGGGTCCCTCTTTTTGCAGGTCCGGCATGACCGCTGCCTTAATTGCAACGAATGTTCCATCGCCCGGGCGTGTCCCGCGAACGCGTTTCAGCGGGTCCCGGCCGAACAACCATACCTGTTGAAGGGCAAACCGCATAAATCATGAAACGAGAGCATGGCGGCATGAAGAGAATAATCATCATCCTGTTTTGTTGCCTGGCGAGTTTCCTTTTACCGCCGACGGCCGGTGGCGAGGGCAATTTCCCCCTGCCGGAATTCAAGTTTGAGAGCGGTTATTCCCTCCCGGTCATGGTCCAGCCGGCGGCGCGGGCCTCAGCCGTGCAATACCTGGATGTGACCGTGCTTTTCGCGGTGCTGGCGCTTGCGGCGTATCTTGTCCTCAAGAGGCGGTCGCGCCGGGAAATTTTTTTGCTGATGCTCTTTTCCCTGGCCTATTTCGGTTTCTGGCGGAAAGGATGCATATGCGCGATCGGGGCCATCCAGAACATTACCCTGGCGGTTTTTGACTCCAGCTATGCCGTGCCTTTGCCGGCGATTGTTTTTTTCATGCTTCCTCTCTTTTTCGCGCTCTTTTTCGGGCGGGTGTTCTGCGCGGCCGTTTGTCCGCTCGGCGCCATGCAGGATGTGTTCGTCGTCAAGCCGCTCAAATTGCCGCCCTGGCTTGAGCAGGCGCTCGGGCTGCTGCCTTACGTCTATCTCGGGCTGGCGGTGCTCTTCGCGGCCACCGGCGCCGGGTTTGTCATCTGCCGCTTCGATCCTTTCGTGTCGTTCTTCCGCCTGAGCGGCAACGTTTATATCCTGGGCCTCGGGGCTTGCTTCCTCCTGGTCGGCATGTTCATCGCCCGGCCTTACTGCCGTTTTTTCTGTCCGTATTCGGTCATGCTGAACTGGTTTTCACGCCTTTCCCGGTGGCATGCGACCATCACCCCGGACGAATGCATCCATTGCCGGCTCTGCGAGGAGTGCTGTCCTTTTGACGCGATCAACAAGCCCGCCGGCAGCCAGATCGCGGAGCGGCGCGAGACGGGCGTCCGCCGCCTGGCGCTGCTCCTGGTTCTTTTTCCGCTCCTGGTCGCCTCCGGCAGCTGGGCCGGATCAAAATTGGCCGGGCCGCTCTCGCAGGCGAACGCGCGGGTCTTGCTGGCCGAACGGGTGTGGCAGGAAAGCAGGGGCGAGGTCAAGGGAACGACATTTGAAACGGACGTTTTCCGCGGGACGGGCAAAACGCAGGACGAGCTTTATAACGAGGCCCTGGCGCTGCAGGGAAAATTCCGGGTCGGCGGAGGGATATTCGGCGGCTTCCTCGGCCTGGTTTTCATCGGCAAGCTGCTGGCCCTCTCGGTCAGGCGCACCCGCGTGGATTACGAGCCGGACAGGGGGAAATGCCTCAGCTGCGGGCGATGTTTTTCATATTGTCCGAGGGAAAAATTGCGTTTGAAGAAAATGAAAGACAAATAGAATTCACCACGGATGGCACGGATACCGTCGGATGTTTTTTAGTAAAAGGTTAAAGAATATGGACAAGGTTAAAAGTAATAATGATGACAAATTGAAGGCCATCGGCCTGGCTTGCGCGATAGCCCGTAATGCGGCTTTTGTCGCCGGGATATTTTCGCTGGTCGTGTTTATCCTGATGTTTGCGAATTTCGTCCGGACGAAAACCGTCGACCCCTTGAATTCGCCCGTTCTCCAGAAGATGATGGCCGACCGGCGCGAGCGGCCCGACAACGCGGCCCTCGAGGCGGAAGTCACTGCGCTGGACATGTTGGCGCGCCGGGCGTTTTTCACGAGCGCGGCCTTTGCGCGCGCCGGAACTTTCCTGCTGCTGGGCGGCGTGCTGGTCATGTTGATCGCCTTGAAGACGACCGCCGTCCTGCAGCGCCGGCTTCCGCGTCCCGATTTATACCCCGCGGCGGATGATACCGGCAAGTCCGCGGCGCTCGGGCGCCGGTTTGTCACGGCGTTCGGCGTCGTCCTGGTGCTCGCCTTCATGGTCATTGCCGGAATCTATCGCAACAAGCTGGATGCTTCTCTTATATCGGCCGCGGCGCCGAAGGCGGCAATAACCGCCCCGGCTCCGCAGGTTTCGGCGGATTATCCGAAAAAAGAGGAAATTTTGAAAAACTGGCCGTCTTTCCGCGGGCCGGACGGCAACGGCATCGCGCAAGCGACCAACATACCCGCCGCGTGGGATGGCGCGGGCGGGAAGGGCGTGCTCTGGAAGAAAACCGTGCCGCTTTCCGGGTTCAGTTCCCCGGTTGTGTGGGGAAAGAGACTCTTCCTTTCGGGCGCCGACAAGAATGCCAGGGAAATTTACTGCTTTGACACGGAGACCGGCGCTTTGCTCTGGCAGAAGGCGGTCAAGGATATCCCCGGCTCGCCGGCCCAGCTTCCGGAGGTCACGGAGGATACCGGTTACGCCGCTCCCACGATGACGACCGACGGGCGGAGAGTTTTCGCGATCTTCGCCACCGGCGACGTGGTTTGCTTTGACCTCGAGGGCAATAAAATATGGGGTCGCAACCTGGGTGTTCCCCAGAATCCGTTCGGGCACGCTTCGTCCCTGGTGACCTTAAAAGGCCTGCTGTTTGTCCAGTATGACCACGAAAACGGCGCGCGTTTGCTGGCGTTGGATTGCATGACCGGCAAGACCCGGTGGGAAAAGGCGCGCAAGGTCAGGATTTCCTGGGCATCGCCGGTTGTCGCGGAGAATGCCGGGCGTTCCGTCCTGGTCCTCAGCGCGGACCCGCTCGTGGCCGGTTATGACCCGGAAACCGGCAACGAGCTCTGGAGCCTGGAATGCATGGGCGGCGACGTGGGGCCTTCGCCGGCCTCCGCGAACGGGATCGCTTTTGTCGCCAACAAATCCGCGCGGCTGGCGGCCATTGATGTTGTCGTGGGCAAGATAATCTGGGAGAGCGAGGACGACCTGCCCGAGGTCGCCAGCCCGCTCGCCACGGATAAATATGTCTTCCTGGCGACCAGCGGCGGCACGGTTGCCTGCCTGGACGCCAAGACCGGCAAGTCGCTCTGGAAAAATGATTTTGACAACGGTTTTTACTCCTCGCCGACCCTGGCGGGCGACCTGGTTTACCTGATGGACGTCGCGGGCGTCATGCGCGTCTTCAAGGCCGACAGGGAATACAAGCCGCTGGCGGAATCCAGGCTCGGGGAACCGGCCGTAAGCTGCCCGGCATTTTTGAACGGCCGCATTTATATCCGCGGCAAGAAGGACCTTTTCTGCATTGGAAATTAAAATGACCGGAAATAATGAAAAGTTGCCGCCCGCCGCGGATGAAATAAATCCGGCCGAGGTTGACGAAATCGTGGCGGCCGTCGGCCGCGGCCCCGAGGCGGTGATCCCGATTTTGCGCGCCATCCAGGACAGGTACCACTATCTGCCGGAGGCCGCGCTGCGCCGCGTCACGGAAACCACCGGCATAACGCCCGCGTCCATCGCCGGCGTGTCCACTTTTTATTCCCAGTTCCGGCATAAGCCCGTCGGCAAGCATATCATCAGCGTGTGCGTCGGCACCGCCTGCCACGTGAAGGGTTCGGAGCGGGTCGGCGACGCTATCCGCCGGCATCTCAAGCTGGAAACCGGCGAGGATACCGATGGCGACCGCTTGTTCACCATCCAGGAGGTCGCCTGCCTTGGATGCTGCACCCTCGCGCCCGTCCTCCAGATAGACGGCGTGACCTACGGGCACGTGACGCCCGAGCGCGTGCCGCAGGTCCTGAAGGATTTCCTCAAGCAGGAGAAAGAGGGCGCGGGCAAAAAAACCGGACCGGCGCCCGTAAAAGACGGCAAGCAGTCCGGTGAAATACGGATCGGGCTCGGCTCCTGTTGCATTGCCAGCGGCAGCAGCAAGATCAAGGACGCCTTGGAAAAAGCGCTGGCGGAAACCGGGGTTGCCGTGCCGGTCAACCGGGTCGGTTGCATCGGCATGTGCCACCAGACGCCGCTCCTGGAAGTGGTTTTGCCGGACAATACCTCGGTTCTTTATTCCCATCTGAAGCCGGAGGACGCCAGGGAAGTTGTCCTGCGGCATTTCAAGCCCCGGGGGGTCATGCGCAGAATCGGCAACACCGTTCCCCGGCTGCTGGAGAAGTTGCTGACCGACGAGACCTGGGCGCCGATCAGCCGGCAATTGATCAGTCCCCGCGATCCGCCGGTGGCGGCGTTCCTTGACCGGCAAAAACATATTGCCACGGAATTCTGCGGGACGATCGACCCGACCGACATGGAAGAATACGGCCGGCGCGGCGGGTTCAAGGCCTTGCGCCGCTGCCTGCTGGAGTTAACCCCCGACCAGATCATCAGGGATATAAAGGAAAGCGGCCTCCAGGGGCGCGGCGGCGCCGGTTTCCCGACCGGGCAGAAGTGGACGTTCGTGCGCGCCGCCGCCGGGAAAAAATATATCATCTGCAACGGCGACGAGGGCGACCCGGGCGCGTTCATGGACCGCATGCTCTTTGAATCGTATCCCTACCGGATCATCGAGGGCATGGTCATCGCCGCGTATGCCGTCGGCGCCCATGAAGGTTATTTCTATATCCGTTCCGAATACCCGCTGGCGCTGCGCCGCGTGCGCGAAGCCCTGGCGCGCTGCGAGGCAACCGGGCTGATCGGCGATAATATTCTCGGCAGCGGTTTTGCGCTGAAGCTTTTCATCATGGAGGGCGCCGGGGCGTTTGTCTGCGGCGAGGAGACGGCGCTGATCGCCTCCATCGAGGGCAAGCGCGGCATGCCGCGCCAGCGGCCGCCTTTCCCGGCCCAGAGCGGTTTGTGGGGCCGTCCGACCCTGGTCAACAACTGCGAAACATATTCGGTGGTTCCCTGGATCATGCGCAACGGTCCCGCGGCTTTTGCGCGAATGGGCACTGCCGGGAGCAAGGGGACCAAGGTCTTCTCGCTCGCCGGCAAGATTGTCCGCGGCGGCCTGATTGAGGTGCCGATGGGCATCACGCTCCGCCAGGTCGTCAACGATATCGGCGGCGGGATTGCCGGCGGCAAGCGTCTCAAGGCGGTCCAGATCGGCGGTCCCTCGGGCGGCTGCGTGCCGGAGCGCCTGGCCGACATAGCCGTGGACTACGAGGCCCTGACTTCCGCCGGCGCCATCATGGGGTCGGGCGGGCTGGTGGTGCTTGACGAGACCGACTGCATGGTAGACATCGCCCGTTACTTCCTGAGCTTTACCCAGGATCAATCCTGCGGCAAATGCACTTTCTGCCGGGTCGGCACCCGCCGTATGCTGGATATCCTCGAGCGGCTTTGCGCCGGCGGCGGCAAAAAAGGCGACATTGAGGAGCTGGAGGACCTCGCGCTCAAGGTCAGGCGCTCCAGTCTCTGCGGCCTCGGCAAGACCGCGCCCAACCCGGTTTTATCCACCATTAAATATTTCCGCGACGAATTTGAGGCGCACCTCGAGGGGCGCTGTCCGGCGAAGAAATGCCGCGCGCTGGTCACCTACGCGATCAACGACGATTGCATCGGGTGCACGCTCTGCGCGCAGCATTGCCCGGTGGACGCGATCGCCATGAAACCTTACGAGAAGCACGAGATTGATTCCGAAAAATGCGTGCGCTGCGACACCTGCCGGCAGGTCTGCCCGGCCGAGGCGGTTGACGTGCTGACCCCCGCGCTGCATCAGGCGAAAATTGACGCCGGGAAACTTGAAATTAAAAAAACAGACGCCTGATTTTTTGTCGGGCGGTACATTCCGAATTGCGCTGACGCAAGACAAGCGCCGGATCAATTTAACGTTGATCGCTCGATGAAATGAAGGAACTATAATGGAGATTAATGGAGGAAAAATGAAGACAACGATCCTGGCAACCGGCCTCGCGCTGGTTTTTTTAGCCTGCGGCGTTTGCGGTGTCGCGGCGGGGGAAGTTTTGCTTGGTTCCCCGGACTTCCGTCCGTCCGCGGAACAACCGGTCGGCTGGCGCGGTGACGGCTCGGGCAGCTTTCCCGGCGCAACTCCGCCCTTGACTTGGAGCCTGACGGGCGACAAGGGAACCAATATTATCTGGAAGACGGCCCTGCCATTTTCTTCCCCGGCTTCCGTCATCGTCGTCGGCGACAAGTTGTTCGTCACCGGCAACCCGTATTATCTGTTCTGCGTGGATAAGCTGACCGGCAAAATATTGTGGGTTCGGACGGTTAGTCCCTGTGACGCCGTGACCGCGGAAGAGCGCGCGGCGAACAAGGAGGTATTTGAAAAAATGGACATCCTGGCGCAAAAACGCGAGAGGCTTCTGGCTAAAATGTCCCCGGCCACGGCGCCGCTCGGCGAAATTTACAGGCTGGTCGCGGAACTGGCCGGGACCGATGGCGAGATGATGAAACTCCTCGCCGAATCCGACAAGGTAAAGTACAAAAGCTCCGACCTGGGGGGCGAGGGCGGATTCATGGCCGCCACGCCGGCTTCCGACGGCAGGCTGGTCTATGCCTGGAGCGGCTTGGGGGTGACGGCCTGCTTTGATCTTGACGGCAACCGCAAGTGGACCCGTTTTGACAAACTGCGCCCCCAGGAGCATGGCCATTATGGCTCCCCGCTGCTGGTGGACGACAAAGTGGTGATCTATATCGGCTGGCGTTACGTGGCCTTGGACAAGAAGAGCGGGAAGGAAATCTGGACCTCCGAATATCACCATCCCGAGACGGCCTGGTATGGTTATTGGTACGGCTCGCACCTGGCGACGAGCATCGGCAACGAAAAGGTGATCGTGACCGGCGACGGCAGCCTCATCCTGGCAAAGAACGGACAGCGTTTCTTCAAGGGGAAGGCGATGCAGGCCACTTCGCCGATTCTCTGCGATAACCGCGTGTTCTGGGTTTCCCGCGAAAGCCCCTACAGTTATGTTTTGCCTTCAAGCACCGTCACGAACGCTGTCCCGGCCCCGGTCATCAAGGGGTGCGCGTTGGATTACAAGGCGTCGGGCTTCATGTCGTCCTCGCCTTTGTATCACGGCGGCCTGACCTACATCGTCGGGAGCAACCCGATCCTTTTTGTCTACGACGCCACAAACAAGCTCGTTTATTCCAACGCGCTTGTTTTCGCGCAACAGCCCCCGCGCGGCGACCGTCCCTATGGCTGCGGCATCTGCGCCTCGCCGAGTTTCGCCGGCGGCAAGATATTCATCACCGGCAACTTCGGCACGACCCTGGTCCTTGAGCCGGGGATGGAATACAAGGAAGTCGGCCGCAACACGATTGACCAGCGCTTTGATTATAATTACAAGACCAACATGATCGAGGGGACGGTCAGCAACCCGTTCTTTGAAGGAAGCCGGATCTATTACCGGGCGCAGAAATATTTGTACTGCATCGGCGAGCCGGGGAAAAAATGACGAGAAAGCCTGATGGATGAATGCCGAACTCCAAATCATGAAGGCCAGAGAGAAATTTAAAATTGGAGATTCAGCGTTGAAAATTCAGCGCTTCGGCCTGGCTGTCGGTTTGGCGTTATTAATGTCCGGCCTGTGCCGGCCGACACGGGCGGCCGACTGGTATGTGGCGACCAACGGGACCGGGCAGGGGACAAACGGCTGGGCGGACGCCACCAACTCTCTCCAGGGCGCGGTAGACAACCCCTTGGTGACCAACGGCGTCACGATCTGGGTCAGCAACGGCGTGTATGGCGCCGGCGGGATTACAAATAATCCCGCCGGCTCGATCCTGACCAACCGCCTTGCGATCACCAAGGCCATCACGGTCCGGAGCAAGGACAACGATCCGACCAACACGATTATCAAGGGCGCCTGGGATCCTGCCGCCACCAATGGCCCGGCGGCCGTCCGCTGCGTGTATATGATCGCCGGTTCTTCGCTGATCGGGTTCACCTTGACCAACGGCGCCACGTTAACCTCGATCTCCTATAATATGCCTGGAGGAGGCGTATATTGTCCAAGCACGTCTCCGGTGATATCCAACTGCATAATAACCGGCAACTCAGCCTATTCCGCCGGCGGCGGAGCGTATTATGGCACCCTGCGTAATTGCACACTGGCCGGAAATTTTGCATGGGTCTCCGGCGGCGGCGGCGCGTACAACAGCGTCCTGACCAACTGCGCGTTGATCGGAAACTATGTTTTTTATTCGGGTAGCATTATCGGCGGCGGCGCGGCTTATAGCACCCTGTATAACTGCACGCTGACCAGCAACAGGGCCATAGTCGGGAACTCCCACGGCGGCGCCGCGGCTCAGTCCGCTCTGTATAATTGCATATTGACCGGTAACTCGGCCGTGACCAGGGGCGGCGCTACGTTTCGTTGCACGCCTCTCTATAACTGCATCGTGACCGGCAACTCGGCGGGCGAGGGCGGAGGAGGAGTGTGGGGTGACAGCACGGGCATCCAGAATCTGTATAGTCTGTATAACTGCATGCTCTCCGGAAACTCGGGGGGCTATGGCGGCGGCGCGCGATATATGTCTCTGTATAATTGCACGGTGGCCGGCAATTCGGCGGCAACTGCCGGCGGCGGAGTGAGTGATTGCACCATGTATAACTCCGTCGTGTATTTAAACACGGCGCCAAGCGGATCAAATTGGTATGGGGCGGTTTCCTTTACAAATAGTTGCACGGCATCCAATGTCCCCGGATGGGCGGCCGGGAATATCGCGGCTGATCCGGTATTTATCAACAGCGGCGCCGGGAACTACCGCCTTGCGGCGCGTTCGTCGTGCGTCAACGCCGGGACAAATTATTCCTGGATGACGGATTCCAACGACGTGCGCAGCAAAGACCTTGACGGCCGCCAGCGCCTCCGGTACGGGGTTGTGGACATGGGCGCTTATGAACACATCCGGGCGGGCACCATTTATGGCGTTCGCTGAAAATAACAGGAGAACAATGAAGATCAAATTAAACGAAATGAAGGCAATGATCATGGCAAGCGGCCTGGCGCTGGTTTTTCTAATCTGCGGCGCGCGTGGTGTTGCGGCCGGAGAAGTTTTGCCTGGTTCCCCGGACTTCCGTCCAACCCCGGAACAACCGGTCGGCTGGCGCGGGGATGGATCCGGGAGATACCCGGCGGCGAATCCGCCGCTTCATTGGGAACGCGTAGCGAAGACGATCAAGGCCTTGCGCTCCCAAGTAAAAAAGCCGAAGGAGGGCGAGACGGGCCAGCCTATACCGGATGGCGTTGTGCGGGAGTGGCTGGTGTTGGGCCCGATCCAGGCGCCGGAAGGTTTCAAAGGCGGCGAACTGCTGCCCGGTGAGGCGCAGTTATCGCCGGATGAGAACGAAAAAGCCGGCGGCCTGGCCTGGAAGAAGGTGAAGGCGGAAACGGCCGCGATTGATTTCAAAAGCTTGTTTGGAACGGCGGATGCCAAAACAGGCGCTCCTCCCCGAGTGGCCTACGCTTTTACGCGGCTCTATTCCCCGGTCGCGGCCCGGCTGCACATGAGTCCGGGCGAGAGTTGTACCGGGGGAATCAGTCTCTGGCTGAATGGAAAGCCGCCGCAGACGGTCATGCTGGGCGCGAGGACGATTGAGCTCAACGCCGGCTGGAACAGCCTCCTCATCCGGAAAGGATTTAGTGTGGACGACCAGAACAACCGGACGCGATCATGGTATGTCATGCCGGTTTTCTTCGGCGCCGAGGGCTGCGAGGTTGAAACCGGCAATATTCTCTGGACGACCCCCATGTTCCAGCGTGGAGTGGGGAGCCCGGTCGTAGTCGGCGACAATATATTTGTCACGGCGCAAATATGCAACCTGATCTGCCTGGACAAAAATACAGGGAAAATCCGCTGGGTCAGGTCCGGAACATGGTTTGACTCCATGACCGAGGAGGAGAAGAAGGCGCAGCCGGAGGCGCTCAAGGAAGTCGAGGCCCTGTCCGCCCAGCTCAAGGAGATAGATGCGTCTTTTTCGTCAAGCATGCCGTCTGATGGCAAGAAGCTGTCGGAGAAGTATAACCTGGAACGCAAAATCCATGACCTGATGAAGGGGATTGACACCGAGAAGTACAAGCCATGCCACGTTGGCGAGGCCGGCTACGCGCCGATGACTCCGGTGAGCGACGGACGGAACGTGTACGTGCAATTCGCCAATTCATTGGTCGCCTGCTATGATTTGGACGGCAACCGGAAATGGATCGCGCTGGAGCGCCGCGACAGGCCGCCGGAGCACGGCCTGACCGCCTCACCCATTCTTGTCGGCGGAAAACTCCTGGCATACACTGGCGTGACGCTCGCCTTCGACGCGCGGGACGGCAAGCTTCTCTGGGAGACTCCGAAAAACGGTTACTGCCAGATTAATCACGCCCATGCCTCGTTCTGTTCCCTGAGGGTGGGGGACGAAGACCTTGTCATGGCTCCGGATACCCGCCTGCTGCGCGCGAAAGACGGCAAGGTGTTGTCAATGTCCGGCCTGCCCGGTGAGTTCGCAAGCCGCCTGGCTTACGGGAAGATATCAACCCCGGTGGTTTCCGGAGGCGTTGTGTACGGCATGATGAGTAAAGTAATTGGCGCTTCATTTTTTATCCTGAAGACGGGCCAGGCCACGGGCGAGACGGTGAGCGCGGAATCGGTTAAAGATATCAAGATGGACATAAGCCGGTATCCCGCCTACTACATGAACGATATTTGCGCGTCCCCGCTCATCCACGAGGGTCTTGCCTACATCATCAGCGGCGATGCGGTCCTGATTGTTGTTGACGCCGTCAAGGGAGAAATCGTCTATGAGAAGGCGCTTGACCTTGACGTGTTCGATGTTGCCTATGGCGACGAGATCCGCGGCGGCTGTTCTTCCAGCCCGACGCTTGGCGGCAAATACATCTATATCTTCGGTCATCAGGGCGAGACGCTGGTCCTCGAGCCCGGCCGGGAATTCAAACCCGTGGCAAGGAACAGGATTGAGCAGGTTGCGGGAGGACGGCAGGAGATCATGATCACCTGCCCGGTGTTTGACGGCAAACGGATCTACGTGCGCACCACCCGGAACCTGTATTGCATAGGCGAACCGGGTAAATAATTCGCTTTGCGGCCATTAACCGGATAAAGTCGCGCTTGAATCGCTCACAACAAAGGGAGGCCCGGCGTGAAAACTAATCGGAACGCGGTGAAAACGATGATCCTGGCAACCGGCTTGGCGGTCTTGACGGGCGGCAGCCTGAATGTTGCGTTCGGGGAGGAGCCGGCCGCAGGCGCGAAAAGCGACCCGGGCGAAGGCGACAAGGTCCTCTTTGATTTTGAGAATGAAGCTGATATTGCCGCCTGGAAAAACTTTGATCTTAACGAAGCTTTGTCCAACCAGTGGCAGGCGGCCGCGGCGGACGCGGAAAAGGCCGGCAAGCCGGTTCCCGCCAAACCGGCCGCGCAAAAAGTGGAACCGGCGCCGAAGGTGGAGCTTGCCTCCGAAGGCGCCACCAGCGGCAAGCGCGCGCTGAAAATCACCTTCGCCGGGGGAAGGACCCCGACGATAACTACGCCTTCCCCCCTGGCGGATTGGAGGCTTTACAAGACTTTCCTGGCTGAGGTCACCGTTACCCGCGGTTGCATGGTTGTCTTCCGCGCCATGTATGAGAACAGCAAGTTCGGCTCGGGCTACAACGAAGGCTGCTCGCGCTGGGAATTTGCCGCCCGCCTTGAGCCAGGCAAAAACGTGCTAGCCGCCGTAGCGCCGTCCAAGACAAACATCCAGACCATCCAGATTTACATGTACAATCCGAAAGAAGGCGAAGTCGTTTACATAGATAACATCCGCCTGTCTCCCAATAAGTCCAAAACCGTTTCGTCGTTTCTGGGCGATGCAACAAAGATGCCCTCCACCAAGTACAAGGTGCTCGGGACCGACCTGGAGGTCAACGACGTGAATGATCTGGCCGACAAGCTCAAGGACAAATGGGTCAAGCCGGAGGACAAGACCGTTGAGCAGGTGGAGGCCGAGGTACAGGCCGAGTACGGGAAGATCAAAAAGGAAAAACCGAAAGCGGTGCTGGTCATCCTGCGTGACGGGCAGAAGGGATGCGACCCGGCCGATCCCGGGAAGGTTTTTGCCGGCTGGGCCGATGCCGGGACTCCTTCCCACCTTCCCATGGCGCTGACCCTTGCCTGCTTCGGCAATTCCGGCAAGGGCGAAAAGATAGAAACCTGCTTCCGCAATCGGCCGGGGTTCCTGCGGGTGGACCTCGCAAGCATACCAAAGGGCGCGGATATTCTCTCCGCCCGCCTGATCTTGTCCACCGGTCACATAGTCCAAAATGCCTGGGAAACCAAGCCGACGATGTTCGCGGTTGAGCCGTGCAACCGGCCGTGGAATGAATATGAGGTCAATGTTTTTGAGTATTCCAAGGACAATTTCTGGAAGGATTATGCCGGTTATAATTGGGGCGACGACGGCGACTGCTCGGCCGTATTCCTTGCCCATGGTCCGAGCGGCGGTAAAACCAGCACGTGGGATTTTACCAACGCCGTGAAATACTGGACCGACGGCAAGCACGCCAACCAGGGCTTTATCCTGGCCGGGGCGCCGAAGTATGTTGATTACCTGTGGGTCACAACCCGCGAGTGCAAGGATGTCGCGAAACGTCCGGCCCTGGCGGTGATTTACGAGTCGAAATAATGAATACTCATGTAGTCGGGAAAAAGACGGCGGGACAAGGCTGTCCCGCCCTACCAAAGATGCAATTAAAAGGTAGGGCCGCACAGCCCTGTGCGGTCGCTGGGATAGTAGATGACTTGTGTAATTGCCAAAATAATAACGGTCAAATACGACAAAAATAAGGAGTTAAATATGAGATTGCACCGGATCAATAATTATGGATTCACGGGACTTTTTACATATGTGCTCTCGATCGTGGCGGGCATCTGTATGCTTTCATCGGTCTCGCCCGCGGGCGATTGGCCGCAATGGCGCGGACCCAATCGCGACGGGGTCGCGTCCAAGTCGCCCGCGTTAATCAGCCAGTTTGGATCAAACCTGCCCGTGAAGGTCTGGGAAAGCGAGCCGATCGCCGGCGGGTCCGGCGGGGGCTATGGCCAGGTGTCGATCGCCGGCGACTTGGTCTGCCTTGCGGTCCATGCTTACAAGGATGTGCCGATCCAGAACCGGGTCCTTAAAAACGAGCTGTTGACCCAGCTGGGCTGGGCGGCGGCCATGCCGGAGGACCTGGTCAAGACCGCGGAAGATGCCCGCGTTTCGGAAGTGCGCGCCAAGCTCAAGGACAACAAGGAAATCAACCCCTGGGCCGATCAATGGCTCAAGGAAAATCTCAAGCCGGAGTGGGGTAAATTCAAGCCCGCCGTCAGGGCGCGGCTGGTCCTGGGTTCACAGGCGTTGCCAATGCCGGCCTTGGCCAAGCTTGCGCCGATCGCTGAAAAGGAATATGCCAGTCCGGAAGATTTTGCCTCCGCCCTCAAGGAATGCGGACTGGACGAGGCGGGCGTCAAGCTGGTTGCCGACAAGGTGGCCAAGACAAAGCGGGTGACGACCGACAGCGTTTACGCGCTGGACCGCGCGTCGGGCAAGACACTTTGGAAGAGCGATTTTCCGGGCAACTTCATGTATTTTCCGAACTCCACCGCGCCCTGCCTTGTCAACGGGCGCTGCTACTTCATGGCTTCAACCGCCGTGATGCATTGCCTGGACCTGAAGGATGGCCGCAAGGTCTGGGAAAGCAAGCCCCTCGGCGCGGCCGCCCACAGCCACAACCGGTCGTCGTCGGTCCTGGTCTTCGGCGACAAGGCGATCGCGGGCACGGAGACCGCGTACCATGCGCTGGATATCAAGACCGGGGAAATTATCTGGACGACGAAGGAAGCCGTGCACAAGGAGGCCTCCGCGGTGGCCTGCCGCATAGACGGCAAGGATGTCATTATCTGCGCCGGGGGAAGCGCGAAAGTTGTCTGCCTGGATCCTGCGACCGGCAAGGCGCTCTGGAACGTGCCCGGCGGATCAGCGGCCTCCACGCCGGCCATCAAGGACGATTGCATGGTCTTCGCCGGCGGCACGGAGGCCGTCGGCCTGGCGGCCTACAAGCTTTCCCTGGCGGAACCAAAGAAGCTCTGGAACGTGCCGTTCAAGGATCAGTACGCCTCGCCGGTCATATACAAGAAACACGTCTATGCCGTCGGCGGCGGCAACGGCAACGCCGGCAAGGGCCGCGCATTGTGCATTGAGCTGCAATCCGGCAAGGTGATGTGGGATGAGCCGCTCAATGCCGAGCTTGCCTCGCCGGTGCTGGCCGACGGGAAACTGATCGCGACCGCGGGGGCGGCGCTGGTCATGATCAATGCCAACCCGGACAAATACGAATTGCTCGGAACCGCGAACCTCGGCCTTTCGGCCTGGATCTCGCCGGCGTTCGCCGACGGCAAACTTTTCCTTCGAACCGGGAACAAGGTTGTTTGCTACGATTTGACCGGCAAATGAATTCCTTTTTGTGCGGTTCTTTAATCCGGCAAAAGAAATTACGTGAAAAGATATTTATTACTTCCATTACTTCTGGCATGGGCGCTCGCGCTCGCGCCGGCGTTCGAGGCTTCGGCCCAATCCACGAACTACGTGGCGGTGACCGGCGTCACCGGCACTCCTGATGGCCAGAGTTGGAGCACGGCCTGGACAAACATCCAGACCGCGCTGGGGCGCGGGTCGAACACCGTCATCTATATGAAGGGTGAAACGTTCAATATCAGCACCCAGCTGGTGTGGACAAGCTCGTACGTCCGGATTGAGGGCGGTTATGCGGGGGTGGACCCGGGCCCCGGCGCGCGCACCGGCACTCCGACTGTCATTCGCCAGACTAACACCCAGCAGCGGATCATATCCATCACCGGCGTGACAAACGGAACCTTGAAGAATGCGACCATAAGCGGCGCGCAGTTTTCGATGACCAACGGGACAGTCACTGGCGGCGGCATTTACATACTCAGCTGCACAAATTTTGTTTTGGCTGACTGTGCAATCAGCACCAATGTCGTCGCCGGCGTTTCAGGCTGGTCATATTTTTATGGGGCGGGATTTTGCGCGGACGCCAGTTACGGCAGTATTTCCGGTTGCCTGTTTTCCGCCAACCGCCAGTCAGGGGGTCTTTTCTATGGCCGGGGCGGCGGGGTGTACCTTTCCGGCGGCGCATGGACGATCGTTGATTCGGTCTTGCGTCACAACACGATGAGCAGTTCGTCCGAAGCCAAGGGAGCCGGGATCTACTCCGCAAGCGGAACCCACGAGCTTAGGAATTGCGTGCTTTCGGGCAACAACGGGGTCGGCTCCTCGCTCGCCAATACGGGCGGGGACGGCGCATTTGTCGCCGGCGGGACCTTGACGTTCCGCAATTGCGACGTGCTGAACAACGGGGGCATCGGCATCTATAATTCCGGCGGGACGGTGATCGTCAGGGATTCAATCGTGCGCTACAACGCGGACGATCTCAGCGGCACGGTGGACGTGCAATACAGCTGCATCAGCGATACCAATACCGGCACGGGCGTGATCTATTCCGATCCCCGGTTTGAACGCGGGATTTACCTTGTCACCAACAGCCCGTGCGTGGACGCCGGGAGCACCGCTGCCGCGACTTATGGAATGAGCAACCTGACCATGCGCGCCGACGGCATAAAGGATACCGGGCCGGTGGACATCGGCTACCACTTTTCCACGGGGATGAACATGGCGGCGGCGGAACTGTATGTCGCCGAAACCGGCAGCGACACCGTGGGCAACGGCTCGGCGGGCAATCCCTACCGGACCATCACCAAGGCGCTCTCGCAGGCTGCAAACGGGACGCGCGTTCATATTGCCGCGGGCCAGTATACGAACGGGGTGGAGACCTTTCCCGTGGCCATCAGCAACCTTTATGGTGTTCAACTCCTGGGCACCAACGCCACCACGACCGTTGTGAACGCCAAGTCCGCGAACCGCGTGATATCTGTGTATAACGCCCTCGGTGACTCGCGGATTGAAAGTTTGAGCGTCATTAACGGGAGCGCGACTAACCCGACAAACGGGATCGGGATTTATGCCTGGGGCTCGGGACTTGACATCGTGTCCTGCGTGATCACCGGGAATACGGGCAATGTGAACGAAAATATAACCGGGAATCAACGCGGGATCGGCATATCGGCCGAACACAGTTCGGGCACCATAACCGGATGCCTTGTCCGCGCCAACCGGATCCCGTCGGTGTCAGGTTTCGGGCAGCAATGCGGCGGCGCGATCTACCTGGAGATGGGACAGTGGACGGTTGCCGATTGCAGTATCCTGACCAACTATGTCAGGCGGCCATACAGCGGGTGCTATTTGAAGGGGGCGGGGATCTGGGCCAATGGCGGGAAACATGTGATCCGGAACTGCGTTGTCGCCCATAATATTCTCCGTTTTGACGGCGGCACGCGCGCCAGCGAGCCGGTGACCGGCGACGGCATTTACCTGGAGCCGAATACCTCGGATGGCGGCGTGAGCCTTGTCAATGTGACCGTGGCCGACAACTCGGGCGAAGGTTTGAACGTCGGCGGCGGCACGGTGTTCGTCACCAATTCAATCCTCTGGGGCAACGGCGTGGACGCGACCGGCACGATGACCCTGGCGTGGTGCAACGTGTCCAATGCGGCCCCCCAGGCGACCCGGACAAATTGCATTTCTGCCGATCCATTATTTGTCAACGCCCCTTCCAACGATTATCATCTCAAGAGCAGGGGCGGCCACTGGGATGCGTCAGCCGGCATATGGGTGATTGACCAGGTGACCAGCCCGTGCGTGGACGCCGGGGATCCGAGCGATTTGCGTTGGCAGAACGAGAGTTGGCCCAACGGGCGCAGGATCAACATGGGCGCCTATGGCGGCACGTACCAGGCCTCGAAGCCCTATGTGCCCATGGGCACGCTTTTCCAGGTCAAGTAAGGTCTTCTATCGTTCAATACAATGAAAATAAGTTTACGAAAGCCAAAAAAAATATAATGTAACACCAAATGAGATCAAAAGGCGACGCGCTATTCTGGAAAACGGGCTTGATGGTGATTTTGTTGATCGGCCTGCTCCGGGCAACTTCGGCAACTGAATGGTATGTGGCGACCAATGGGTCCGGCGGGGGAACAAGCTGGGCGGACGCCACCAACAGCTTGCAGGGCGCGATCAATGCGGCAATCGCAGCTACCTTCGACGTGGTATGGGTCAGCAACGGGGTGTATGACGCCGGCGGGATTACCAATTCAGGTTATCTCCTCACCAACCGTGTCCTGATCACCAAGGCCATCACGGTACGGAGCAAGGATAACGACCCGACCAACACGATCATCAAGGGCTCCGGTCCCTATGGCCCGGCGGCGGTCCGCTGCGTGTATATGTCCGCCGGTTCGCTGGTCGGGTTCACGCTGACCAACGGCTCCACTTTAAACAGCGGTAACCTCAATGACAGGAGCGGCGGAGGGGTGTATTGTCCCAATACCACGCCGGTGATATCCAACTGCATAATGACCTGCAACTCGGCATACAGCGGAGACGTCAGTTATGGCGGCGGCGGGTCATTCTACGGGACGCTGCGCAACTGCACGTTCATAAAAAATTTCTCATATTACGGCGGCGGCGCGATGTACGGTGTATTGTCCAACTGCACGCTGATCGGCAACTATACCACGACCGAAAGCGCCATTTACCCGCAGGGCGCCGGGGCGGCCAGGGCCGCCCTGTATAATTGTGCGCTGATCAGTAATTCCGGACGGCGCGGCGGCGGCGCGTGCGACAGCACGCTGTATAACTGCACCTTGATCAGCAACTCGGTGAATGACACCGGCGGCGGTGTGTGGAATTGCAGTGTGGTTTCCGGCTGCAAACTGATCAGCAATACCGGGAGTACTGCGGGCGGAGCGGGGGGAGGATCTTACCTGTATAATTGCCTCCTGACCGGCAACTATGCTTCTGACAACGGCGGCGGGGCGGCCGGCTCCACCCTCTATAATTGCACGGTGACCAGTAATAGTTTATATTACAACAACGGCGCCGGGGTGAATTCCTGCACGCTGTATGACTCCATCGTGTATTTCAACGGTCAAAACTCCACCTATTCAAACTGGTATTCATCAACCTTCATATACGGCTGCACGGCTCCGACCACGACCACATGGACAGCCGGGAGCATAACGAGCGACCCGAAATTCGTTAATAAGGGCGGCAACGACTACCGTCTCTCTCCGCGTTCGCCTTGCATCAACGCGGGAACGAATGGTACTTGGACGACATCTTATCCTGCCGATCTGGACGGGCGCCAGCGCGTCCGGTACGGGACCGTTGACATGGGCGCCTATGAACATATCCGGGCGGGCACCATCTACGGCGTCCGCTGACCCGGATTTTTATTCCGGTTCCACGAGGATCGCGAACGGAAAATCGTCCGTCAGGTCGATCTCAAACTCCTCACCCCGGAGCGGTCCCGGCCGGGCCCGGCCGAGGATGTCCGTCAGGCGGTATGATTTCCCCGGCTCCAGGCCGAGCGCCTTCCGGTCAAGCAATTTTATCATGACCCGCTCGGTCGCCCCGCCGTCCGCCGCCTTGCGTTGGCCGCCTTCGGTAAACGCCTCGCGCTTGGTCGCTTCCAGGTCGTCGATGGAATTGGTCGCGCCGGTCGGCTTGAAAAACGGCTTCAGGTTGAAGATTATGTCGTCGGCGACCCACGAGATCTGCCCTGCGCGGATAACGGCGTCGCGGATGTCCGCGGCCAGCTTGTCGGAGTCGATGGTCGGCGCGCGGGCTGATTGGAATCTTCCGCCGACCAGAAGCGCCTTGCCGTCGTGGCAGTAGGCGTTTACCTGGGCCTCCTTGCCGGTGATATCCAGGATGCCGGCGCGCTGGAAAGTGCTGATCTTGCGGCCGCGGTTCAGGTCAAACTCGTTGTAAATTTTCCAGAGCGCGTTGCCCAGGGTCCGGCCGTGATCGTTGCCGGAGTTTTTATCTTTTCCGCCATCCATGTTGGCGTGGAAAGAAAACCCGGCCGCCGCCGCGAAGTTGAAGAAGGAGTTGTTCTGCCCGAAGCTGCTCGGGTAGACGAGCGCGTGGCTGCCGGAGCGCTCGGGATTGGCGCTGCTCAGGAAATCGCGCTCGGGCACCTTGCGCATGTCCGTGTTTTCCCCCAGCAGGCCGAGGTCGAACATCGAGGCGCAGTAGGACTGGCAGGCGCCGCCGCCGTTCATGAGCATCACGCCCTTGCCCGCGGTGTGGCGCGCCACGACACGGCGCGCGCGCTTTGCCAGGTCGTGATACTTTTCCGTGACAAAGCGGAACGGCGGGATGCCGCACCCGTGCCGCGGGTTGTCGCACACCCGGAGCTGCCAGTGGTCGATATACAGGCCGTCAAATTCAAAATTGGAGAGCAGCCATTCGATCTGCTTCTCAAAATGATCCCGCCAGCCGTCCGCCCCCGGGCACATCAGGAGGGTCTCGTTCTTGAACTCGATGCAGCGGGACGAATACCAGTCCGCCGCGTGCTTCCGGTACTCCCGTGCCCCGAATTCAAAATCGGAGAAGGTTACGTAGGGGATGACCTTCATCCCGGCGGCATGGGCCTTTTTCAGGAACGCGCGGACCTTGTCCGCGTGGACGATGCTGGGCGTGTCGCCGTCAAAATAATTCGCCCCGCCGATGATCAGGTTCACGTTCAACGCCTTCCACCTGGCGATCTGCTCGTCGCTCGGGGGCGTCCATTCGTTGTCATGGTTCCAGCCCGCCATGATGATCTGGTGCGGACCGGGCCATACCACGCGCACGCTGTTCAGGTCCTGGCGCGGGAGCTTGGCGGGAACCATCTGGAGAAAGAGGTAGCGGTGCCGTTTGTCGCCCGGGTTAAGGGGGCAGGTGGTGTTGCGCACGTCAAAATCCTCAACTTCCACCGACTTTTCCTGTAAAAACACCTGGGTCATGTGCCGCCGGCGGCCGCGGCTGTCGGCCCCCCAGACCATGCTGCCGTCCGGGGCCTTGGCGGTGTCAAAGTCGTTATGAAAACCGTCCACCGTGGCGCCGGCGTCGCGGTAGCCCGTCATTCGTCCGTCAAACCGTTCCTTGGTGAATTCAATCCCGGTCCGCCGGTTGCCGAACTGGAGAAACGGGTTTATTTCGGCGCCGTGGAGCAGTTCGCCGGGCTGTCGTCCCTCAAGGAATTTGGCCGGCATCAGGCCGAAGCCGAGGATTCCGGACATGATGTTATCCATCCAGGACACCATGAATTCGCATGACTTGCGCGGGACATGGGCGTGCAGGAAACAGTGCCACTGCAGGAGCACCGGCTTGCGCGGGATCGCCTCGATATCTATGCGCGTAAAGCTGTCCACGTCAATCGTGTAGGTGATTTTCCATTCAATCCCGGCGCCCTCTCCGTTATCCGCATATTCGCCCGTGGCGACCAGGCGCGCGCCGCAGGGGCCGGATTCTTCAACCTTCAGCCGGATATTGATTGAGTCGCGCGCGTCGCAACGCTTGGCGGCGTTGGTCAGCTCGCGCGAGAACATCGGCGGCTTGATCAGGGTGGCCTTTTCAAAACCATAGCGCGCCGTCCGCTTGTTGCCGAGAACCTGGGCGCCCGGGTCGTCTTCCGGGAAGAGCCCGATGTAAGGATCGGGTAGGCAGGTTCCCGGTTCAATGTATTCCGCGTCCAGCACCCGCGCGGACACCATCTGCCCGCTTTTCTTGGAAAACTCGTATTGGAACGTCTCGCCCTTCACGACGAAGCGGTCGTTCAGTTCGCTTACCGTCAGCGTCTTGTATAATCCGACCACCTTGTCGTCGTAGATGTCGTTCTTGTTGAATGTGCAGTATTCCGTCATGATGCGTTCTCCTTTATCCGGATTTGCTTTTGCAAGTAGGGTTTTTACGGTTTAAAACTTGTTACAAAACGCGATGCACCAAAAAATTACCGCCGGCAATGGCGCCCCGGGGCCCGATCGGTCAATTCCGCGCACTATGCATAATCCCCTCCCGGTGCGCAAGTCTTATCTATTTGCTTGGCGGGTGATGAATTCCGGTAACAACACGACAAATAAGCGAAATAACATTGACACGTTGGAGGAGGAGGGTAACATCTAAAACTCATTTTATAGTCATGACGTGGGTTGTCATATGGCGGTAATCAGCAGCCGGTTATCGATCTGGAATCAACTGATTTTGTTTAAAAATCATCAGAGGAGGAGTTCATGAAATTCAGGAAGTGTGCTATCGTGGCCGCGATCGCGTTGACCATCACCGGGCTTGGCGCTTATGCCCAGAACCTGATTGAGGATCCTTCGTTCGAATCCCCGGCGCAGAAGGACAAGTTCGGCGGGGTGTTCGCGAAATGGGGCGGATGGATATATGACGGCGAGTGCGAATTCCGCGTCAGCGAAGTCGCCCATTCCGGCAAGACCTCCCTGCTGATCGTCGGGACCAGCAGCCCCAAGATCCGGGCCTGGCCGCGCACCCTTCCGGCCTTCGAGCCGGGCCGCTACCGCGTCACTGCCTACCTGCGCGGCCTGGAAATCGGCCAGGGGCCGTACAACCAGAACACCGAACTGATGTTCAACGGCAAATACATGCCCCTGGGAAAATTCGGGACGTTCGGGTGGACGAAGCTGACCTACGTTGCCGATGTGGCCGAGAAAAAACCGGTTGTCCATCCGTCCTTCGGCCTGATGGCGCCGGGCTACCTCTGGGTTGACGACGTTAGCGTTGAAAAAGTCGGGAACGATGTCCCGGTCTCGGCGCCCGCCTTTGAAAAGGAAGAGGCGCCAATCCAGCCGCCCTCCGAGTTGAACCCGGACAAGTGCGTGAATTGCGCGGAATGCGGATACAAGAACATGCCCGAGTGGAAGAAATGCTACGCCTGCGGCACGCCACTTCCGGCCGGCGAGGCAAAAATGCTCCCGCCCAAGCTGCTCGCGTCGTTTGAGGACGGCAAACCTGCCCCGTTCAGCGATTTGAGCGACAAGGCGGCGGCGGTCGTGGCGGAACACGCCACGGAAGGTACCAAGGCTCTGAAGTTCCAGGGCGGCTGGGCCAAGTGGGGCGGCGACCAGGATTGGACCGGCTACGATTTCCTGAAGGCCGATTTCTTTCTTGATTCCGAGAAGCCATTGCCCCTGGAGGTGGAAATCAGGGACAAGGAGACAAAGGACTACTGGACCAGGGTGAATTACGGCACGATCCTCTTCCCCGGGAAAAACACGGTCGTCATCCCGGCCAATGTTTTCGTGGGTGAAAAGTCAAGACCCGGGCGCCAGCTTGTCAGCAGCGCCGTGACGGTCCTGGTGTTCAGCATGGGCGCCGCGAAAGCGCCCGTCTACCTTGACAACGTCCGGCTTGAATGCGACGACTCCGATCGCGACCGTTTCAACGGCTTGCACGCCTTCAGCTTCGGTCCCCGCAAAGCCCCGCTTCTGAGGGGGATGACCAGGATCGCGCCCGGCACCGTTTATTCCAAGTCGCGGGGCTACGGCCTGCTCAACGCGCAGGTCTGGCGGACATTTGACGCGCTCCAGCCGGACGTTGTCTACCGCAATTTCATCTGCATTGAAAAGGGCGGCCTGGCCCTTGACGTCCCGAACGGCAAATACCATGTCTTTGCCAACTATGACTGCCCGGGCGGTTACTGGGGTGAGCTGCCGAAATACCGCGAAAGAAAGATAATCTGCGAGGGCCAGATTGCCGCTGACGACAAGATGGACCGCGAGCAGGCGATCGCGAAATATTTCCGCTTCGCCGACAAGGAGGACCTGTATTCCGACAACACCTTTGACAAATATCTCGGCGAGATATTCAAGGAGAAGGAATTCGACGCGGAGGTCAAGGACGGCCAGCTGAACGTGGAATTTGAAGGCAAGGACTTTTCCTGCTCGGTCTCGTGCGTCGTTGTTTTCCCGGCCGACAAGATGACCGAGGGCAAAAAATATCTCGCGAGCCTCAGGGAGCGCCGGCGCGCCGACTTTGACAACTATTTCCGCAGGACCCTGCATACCGACAAGAACCCCGAGCCGGAACTGGATAAAAAACAGACCGCAAAGGGCTACTGCGTTTTCAGCCGCAATTACATGGAGGACATTTATCCCGACACCAAGCCCCTTGGCGGCGAAATCACCAACAGTTTGTCCGCGTTCGCCTCGGCCGGCGAAATTGAACCGTTGACGTTCGCCGTCCGGCCGGTCAAGGACCTCGGCAAGGTGAATGTCGTCCCGACGGACCTGAAAGGCCCGGCGACCATTCCCGCCGCGAACATCAAGGTCGGTTACGTGATGAACCGCCTCAGCCGGATAGCCGCGGACGGGTCGCAATACACCATCGCGCCCCGCTATGTCATGGGAACTGCCGAGATCGAGCTGGTGAAGGGGCAGAGCAAATGGTTCTGGGCCAATGTTGAAGTCCCGACCAACGCGGCCCCCGGCCTCTACAAGGGCAAGCTCCAGCTCCAGTTCGCGGACGGCGCGAAGGACGCGCTTGACGTGAGCTTTGAGGTGGTCGGGCCAGTCCTGCCGGAGCTGGATGTTCCCGCCGGGCCGTGGGGGCTCGAGATCAGGGTTCCCTGGTTTGACGATGAGATGGCGGATTACAACACCAAGATGGATGACAAGTGCCTTGACCTGATGCGGAAATACGGCTGCACGACTTTTTCGTCGGGAGTGGCGATCGGGATCAAGGGCAAGGGGGCCGAGATGACGCTTGATTTCACCCATGCCGACAAGATCATGAAGCTGGCCAAGGACAAGGGGATGCAGATGTTCGTCAATTACGGCGAAGCGGTCTCCGGGATCAGGATTTACGGTTATCCCGCCCCGTCCGATCCGGCCAAGTTCGGGTTTGACAGCCTCAAGTCGCTCTACAAGCATGTTTTCGCGCTGGTGGACAAGCATTCCCGGGATGCCGGCTGGATCCCGATCGCCTTTACGGTCTGCGATGAGCCGATCGGGGAGAACGTCAGCAAAGCCGCCGCGAACGCGGCGCTGCTCAAGGAGTTTGCGACCGACAAGATCCAGTTTGCCGGGGCGACGTCCATGACGAAAGGAGCCGATTCAAATCATCTCGCATTAGCGCAGAGTCTGAGCATCGCGAACTACAACATCCATGACGTCTGGTCAATCGAGGAAGCCCGTAAAACCGGCGGATGGTCGTTCTATAACGGCGGCTCGCGCTGGACTTACGGCGCTTACATGTTCATGCTCCGGCAGAAGTATGACATGAAATTCAGGATCAGCTGGCACTGGAACTGCAACGCCGGCGATCCTTACTATGCGCTTGATTGCCGCGAGGACGACTATGCCTGGGCCAATTCCAACGCGCGCGCGGAACTCGTCACGGCCGTGTATTTTGAACGCATCCGCGAAGGGATTGACGACTACCGCTATCTCCTCGCCCTGAGAAACCTGCTGGCCAAGAATCCGGGCAGCCCCGCCGCGGCCGAGGCCAAGGCGCTCCTGGACGAGGTCCTGGCCCTGACGCCCGCCAAGGACCGGGAAGGCAAAAATCCCGTCGAAATGCAAAATGACAGGAGAAAAGCAGCCGATCTTGTCGCGCGTTTCCTGAGTTCGGCAAAATAATGGTGAATATTTTACACAGGGAGTATCGGCCATGAAAATCAAGTTGACCGCGGCAAAGACAATATTTTTGGCTTCCGGCCTGGCGCTGATTTTTCCAATCGGCGGCGTTCGCGGCGCCGCGGCGGCAGAGGCCCCGCTGGGTTCTCCGGATTTCCGCCCGTCGCCGGAACATCCCATCGGATGGCGCGGGGACGGTTCCGGAAAATATCCGGGCGCCACGCCGCCGGTTCACTGGGGCCGGGTGTCGAAATCGGTGAAAGGACTGCGCTCGCAGGTGACGAAACCGAAGGAAGGCGAGACCGGCAAACCCATTGACGGGACGATCCGCGAATGGTTGATCCTGGGCCCGGTGCCGGTTACGAATAAAATCGACAATAACAAGGACTTGTTGCCGGATGAGGCAACAATGGAGCCCAAAGAAGGGGATAAGACCGGGAACCTGGCCTGGAAGAAAATATCCTCGGCAAGCCAGACGCTCAGTTTCCGCGACCTGCTCGGCGTGGAGCGCCAGACCCAGGCCGTGGCCTACGTTTTTGCCTACCTCTACAGCGAAAGCGCGCAGAGTGTCCGCATGAACATCATGAGCTCGGGACGCCGGCTCCTGCTCAATGGCGTTGTCCCGAAAGAGAATGCCGCCATATTGCCTTCCGAACGCGGGGAAGTGCTCTTCCTCGAGAAGGGCTGGAATCGGGTCATGTTCCGCGTCCAATGCGGCAAACTCGCGGGATACGGCGCGGGTCCGGAGCCGCACTGGTTCCTGCGGACCATGTTCTACGGAACAGGCGGTGACAAACTCGGCAAGGGCGAGACCCATTGCGAGAGCGAAAACATTGCCTGGCGCGCCGGCCTTCCGGGCTCCGGGATTTCAACGCCGATCATTGTCGGGGACAGGATTTTCGTCACGACCGAGCAAACCACCCTTTGCTGCCTGAACAAGAACGACGGCAAATTGCTCTGGGTGCGGACCCTCACGCTCAACGACGTCGCCACGGAGGAGGAGAAGAAGGCCAACCCGGAAGTGTTCGGCGAGATCGCGCCGCTCGCCGCCAAATTGTCGGAACGTAACCTTTCCACCAATGGCAGCGAGGGAATTGAAGTCCAGATCTCGCGGTTGATGGCAAAGGTTGACAAGAAGAAATACGCGCCCCTTCCGGGCAGCGGCGGAGAAGGGGGCGTGTCGTGCCCCACGCCGTTGAGCGACGGCAAGAACGTTTACGCGGTGTTCCATCCTTACCTGGTCGCGTGCTTTGACCTGGAAGGCAACCGGAAATGGATCTACATGCATCCGGGCGTCCCCGCCGGTGACCATGGCGATTTCAGTTCCTCCGCCCTGGTGGGCGGCAAACTGGTCTCCCTTTCCGATCGTATTTTCGCCGTGGACTGCAATACTGGCAAATTGGCGTGGACGAACGCCGAGGGCAGCACCTGCTCCTCGGTCGTCGGCATGACGCTGGAAAATGAGCCGTTGGTCGTGACGGCCCCGAACATCTACCGGGCGCGGGACGGGAAACGGCTCTCGTCTTTCAAGCTGACGAATTTCGGGGCCTGTATCGGGACCCCCGTGTTCGGCGACGGAAAACTCTTCAGGATATGG
>CAYYWX010000050.1:0-28997 GCA_964475405.1 uncultured Verrucomicrobiota bacterium | reverse complement strand
GGAGATATCCGAATGGGATCGCGCCGACCAGGTAGGCGATGACGGCCGTTCCGATGATCAATGCCGTTTGTCCGTTCATGTGCATATTCCTGATTTTACCGATGCGGGCTATGCCCACAACCCAAGTTCGCCGCACACCGTGCGGCGCTACAGTTGTAGTGCGTCACAGTGTGACGCATTGTTTTCTTGTATTTCTTCGCTGTTACCGATTGTTACGACACTAATAGCAAGACGAAATTCGCCTTGCGCCAATGCCATCCATCCGCAACGTTTGGATGGTGGAAGAATTATTGTCACCTTATATATGCCAACTTTTTCGCAAAAATGTACCAGTTCTTCGCCAAGGCGCTTCTGCCGAGGCGAGTTGTGTCAATGTCCGACATGAACCTTGCGGTGACCTGCCCCGGGACATCGAATAGGTTCAATGCCGATTCGATCATCTTTCTTTCAGTATTGTCCCCCATTAAAATTAAGTATCCCCCGGAAAAATGTTTTGGATTCTTGGCTGACGTAAAGAATTTGACTATAGCCATCAGGCACAGATAGGTTAAGGTAAATTTCCATTTTCTTTCCGGACTGGCTGCTCTTTGGCCGAGAGAAGTGCACTATAAGGAAACCAACAGAGAGCCAGCAGAATGACCCGTAAATGGCATACATTCCAAGCCCTTCACATGAACTCGCGTTTGCGAGAACTAGCCCCGCGAATAATGCGATTAAACCAACCCCGAGCACAATGAGGGCGTGGTATTTGTAACGTTGTTCGGCTGACTTGTCTTCACGATAGCCTGCCGCAATTAGTTCTTCGATTCTTATCTCTTTAAGCGGAGCGTATTTCATCGTTCTGTTCCTGAATCGAACTTAGCATTCCCTTGAACGCGGTCCGGAAATCAGTCTGCCTGAATAGTGATGCCCAATCGCGTAAATTGGATTTAATATAGCGCAGTTATATTGTTCGATCAATCAGTAAAATATTATAACGGCCCGGTTATCATCCGTTCGATCCGTGAAATCAGTGGTGAAAAGATTTTTTTAAAATTTCCGTTGACACTTTGCCGGGCTGAGCTATAGTGCGAAAAGTTCTTTGGAAATAAAATTGTTTGTGAAAAGAGTACGGAAGTCCGTGAGAATCGGATACGGTCGCGCCTCTGTGACCGGCTATCGCGTCATCCCGGATGCGCAAGCGCATCGGGACAAGCGACCACTTACCCGTCAAAGGACGGGTGATGTGGCGAAACTTCAACAGCCACCGTGAGCCGTAATGGCGAATGGGAAGGCGAAGGATTAGGTTTGAAGCCGGGAGTCAGAAGACGTTTCTTTTCATGCTCGTTGCAAGCGGCGGCTTAAAACCGCCGCCGGCTCCTTCGCTGGAAAGGAGAATGAGGGATGTCCTCTATTTAATGCCTTCAGATTCTTTTGGCGGGAGTCTGGAGGTTTTTTGTTTTTACGGGCAGAAGGTCTGATTATTACAGCGCGGCCGGAGAGTGCGGAGTTATGAAAACATTCGAAAAATAAAATTGGGAGGAGAGCCGCAGAATGAAACCAGTCAGAAAAATATGCGCGTTAACGGTCGGTGTCGCGATGGCGTTGGTAATTTCAGGAAGCAACCGGGCGCAGGAATCAAACACCGTGGCGAAGGCGTCCGGGTCGTCCGCTCCGGTTGCAACCCAGGCGGTAAGCGAAGCCGACACGGTGGTTGTGGCCGCGAGCCGGATCCCGCAGGCCGTCCGGGACCTGGGCGTGAGCGTCTCGGTCGTGCCGCGCGAAAGAATTGAGGAGATGAACGCGCAAAACGCCGGCGAGGTGCTGGCGGAAGTGGCCGACGTGCACATGAACACCTACGGCTCCATGGGCGCGGAAAACGACATAACCATTCGCGGATCAACCGCGAACCAGGTGCTGGTCATGGTTGACGGCCGGCAGGTCAATGTTTCCTCCGTGGGCAAGACCGACCTTTCCATGTATCCCGTTGACCAGATTGAAAGGATAGAGGTGATTCGCGGGCCGGGATCGGTCCTTTACGGCGCGGGCGCCATGGCCGGCGTGGTGAACATCGTCACCCGCGACCCGCCGGAGCAGCTGCAAACCGATTTGTCGGCGTCCTACGGCACGAAAAACACGCGCATTGTCCAGTTGGATAACGGCGCCAAGATCGGCGACTTTGGCTACCTTGTCACCGCCAGCCAGAATGCCTCCGACGGATGGCGTGAAAACGATGCCTGCGACGGCTACAATGTTTCCGGGAAACTGGATTATGACCTGACGAAGGAATCGCGGCTGGTCTTGAACTCCGGCTTCTCGCGGAAGAACAAGGGCTTGCCGGGTTCAACAAGCTGGCCGACGCCCAATGCCAAGCAATATGACGAGCAATCCTGGTACGACCTCACGCACAAATATGAATTTGAGACAAACACCTGCCTGACGAGCAAAATCTTCCTTAACCAGAACTGGCAGAACTACAAGGACCCCGACATCTTCACCGATGACATCAGCCGGGACCAGAAAGCCGGGCTGGACGTCCAGCAGACTTTGCCGGTTGGCGAGAAGCAACTGCTTCTGGGCGGTATTTACCTGGAAAACAACAGCGTGAGCATCAAGGACAGCCAGGGCGAGTCGCTGATCGGCGGCACCCGCGATCTTTTCACCGGCGCCGTTTTCCTGCAGGATGAAATCTCGTTCCTGGAGCGGTTCGTCGCCACGCCCGGACTGCGCTGCGATATGCAGTCGCAATGGGGCGCGGAGTTGAGCCCGAAGATCAGCGGCCTTTACAAGATTTTTGAAGGGACCGGGCTGAAGGCTTCAATCGGCCGCGGATTCAGGGCGCCGACGGTTGACGAGCTTTACTGGCGCGATTCCTATACCGAGGGCAATCCGGACCTTAAGCCGGAAGAGTCGCTCAGTTACGACGCCGGGATTCAACAGCAGTTGGGAGCGAAAAGCACCTTGGCGGTGTCGTTCTTCCAAAGCCACGTGAAAAACCTGATCACCTGGTTTGACGCCGGCAAGGGAGTTTACAAAGCCGAAAACGTCAATGACGCCTTCATGCAGGGCCTGGAGACTGAATTAAGCACCCACCTGAGCAGGGATTTTTCCGGCGCCTTGAATTACACGCTGCTCGGAGCGAAGGATACAAGCGGCCAATACGATGGCGAAACGCTGATCTACCGGCCGAAGAACAAGGTCGGCGGCCGGCTGGGATATCAGAACCAAAAGGGGTTTAAATGCAACGTGAATGCCGAGTATACCGACTCGGTCTATGCCGACCGGGCCAACACGGAACAATTGGGCGGCTTCATGACCCTCGGCGCTTATGCCGCGCAGACCATTTTCAAGGGCGTGGAAATTTATGTCCGCGGGGACAATATCCTCAACAAGCAATACCAGCTGGTTGACGGTTATCCCATGCCCGGCGCAAGCGTCATGGGCGGGCTGAAAGCGACGTTCTGAAACGGATGGATGGGGCTGAAGGCGGTTCAGCCACGGGAATACGTGAAGAAAAAAGTTAAACCCGGCCGGAACGCGGCGGAAAGCATGCCGGCAATCGTCGTCAAGGCAATCGGGCATTATGAACTGATGAATGTGCCGAAACCCTCGCCCGGTCCCGGGGAGGCGCTGGTTGAAGTGGCGGTGGCCGGCCTCTGCCGCACCGATTTCAAGATTATTGAGGCCGGACACCGGGATCTCATCCTGCCGCGCATCCCGGCCGAAGAAGTTGCCGGCACTGTTTGCGCGGTCGGATCTCCCGCGGACCGGAATCTTGCCGGGCAACGGGTATTTGTCTATCCCGGAACGAGCTGCGGCGCCTGCCGCGCCTGCCGGGCCGGCGCCGGGAATTTGTGCGCCGAAATGCGGATCATGGGGTTTCATCGCGACGGCGGTTTCGCGCAGTATGTTGTCTCGCCTGTCGCTAGCCTGGTTGAAATTCCCGCCAGCATCTCCTTTGAACAAGCCGTATTCGCCGAACCGCTCTCTTGCTGCCTGAACGCCCTTGAACTCGGGCGGCTCAGCGAAGGCGAACATATCGCGATCTGGGGAGCGGGACCGGCGGGTACTTTGCTCTCGCGCGCCGCGGCGAGTCTCGGGGCTCATCCGGTCGTGATTGAGCCGGACGAGCGCAGACGGGACATGATTAAGGGGTTCATCTGCCCGCCTGATAAGCGTTTTGACGTGTCCATCGTGGCGGTTGGCTCCGCCGGCGCTTATTCCCAGGCCGTGGAATGCCTTGCCCCCCGCGGGCGCCTTGTTGTCTTTGCCGGACTCTCGGCCGCCGAGTCCCGCCAGGCGGTTGACTTCAACCGGCTGCATTACCTTGAACAGACCGTGGTCGGCGCCTATGGCAGCTCGTGGCGGCATGCCGTGCAGGCGCTTAATTTGATTGCCGGCGGACGAGTCCGGGTTGCCGACCTCATTTCCCACCGCTTTCCCCTCCGGGAATTAGGCCGGGCGCTTGAGCTGGTAAAGCGCCGGCAGGGAATGAAAATCATGATTTATCCAACTACGGAAAGGAAGACCTAAATGAGCGAAGACAAGCTGAAGAATTTCGGCGGTTATATCCAACGCGTGATCAACAAGGAACAGCTCTCGCGTGAGGAAACCCGCTCGCTTTTCACGGAGATCCTGGAAAACAAACAACCCGATCTCCAGCAGGGCGCTTTTCTTGCCGCGCTGGTCAGCAAGGGCGAGACGGCCCAGGAAATTGCCGGCGTATGGGAGGCGATTAATGCCTACGATACCCTCCCGGTGACCGTGCGCAATCGCGGCCTGCTTGTGGAAAATTCGGGGACCGGCATGGATTCGTTGAAGACCTTCAACGTAAGCAGCGCGGCGGGCATCGTCGCCGCGGCCTGCGGCGCAACACTGGCAAGGCACGGGGCGCGGGCGCTTACTTCATTTTGCGGCACGGTTGACATTCTTGAGAGCGTGGGCATTGACGTGGAGTGCGACGTGCAAACCGTCGCGAGGAGCATCGAATCGGTCGGGATCGGACTCTTCAACGGCATGAGCCCGCAAGTCCATCCTGCGGCGCTGGGCCGCATCCTCAGCCAGATCCGCTTCGGCTCCACGCTCAATATCGCCGCCTCGCTTGCAAATCCCGCCCGGCCCGGCGCCGGTTTGCGGGGCGTTTACGCCGAAGCCCTTGTGCCCCTGGTTGCGCAGGTGATGCGCGAAATCGGCTACCGGAAAGGCATGGTCGTACATGGCAAAGACGACCAAAAAAAGGGCGGCATGGATGAACTGTCCGTCACGGGCGAAACCATCGTCAGGACATTTGACGGCGAGCGGACGGAAGACTCCAGGATACGGCCGGAGGACGTCGGCCTGCCGACCGCCAGATTTGAGGAAATCGCCTCAACGAAAGATTTCCAGGAAGAAAGCCGGCGCTTTGTCCGGGTTCTCGCCGGCCAGGGACATGAGGCGTGCGTCAACTTCACCTGCATGAATGCCGGCGCCATCCTTGTCGTGGCCGGCGTGGCCTGCGACCTGCCGGAAGGCATCGCGATAAGCCGCGAGGCCATTTTCAGCGGTGCGGCCATGCAAAAGTTAAGGGCCTGGATTGCCATGCAAAACAGGGATCCGGAACGGGGGTTGCGGCAACTTTCCCGGCTGCTGTGTCTTGCGGGAGTAAATATCAACTGAGGTTCCGCCGGCCGGGCTAAGACCGGAGCAGGACATCAAGCGAGCAATATCCGCCCTGTTCCGTGATGGAACCGGTTTCAAAGGGCAGGGGACCGGAAAAAACGGGGCCGTCAAAAACAAGGGTATGGTATTCGCCGTTTTCCCCGCAGGGGTCTATGCCGATCTTCCTGAATTCATCAACCAGTTCGCCGTCAATAATCCGGCCGAGAAATTTACGGTCCAGCATCTTTTCATTCACCATCACGATCAGGGCCTTATAGCCGAGCGACAGGAATTCATGGAGAAGCTTTTCCCGGGCGCATTCCCACAACGGCAGATAGGCGGTCAGGCCGGCTTGCGCGCACACCTTTTCCTCCCATTCAAGGTGCGGCGGGAAATCAATGTCGCCGAACACCACCGCGCTGACGCCTGCCTTGCGGATTTCGCGCAAGGCGTCAATAAAGACCGATTCATATTCCGCCCAGGTTGCGCACCTGACCGACAAGGGCATCCCCATCGCCGCGGCCTGCGCTTCCAGGACTTCTTTCCTCAATCCGTGCGATCTTGACCGCACGCCGTCCTCGCAGATGATGGTCAACAGAGAGTCCGGCCGGGCGCCGGCTTGGCGGGCGCGGTGCAACGCAAGGCATGAATCTTTGCCGCCGCTCCACGAGGTGAAGAATTTTTCATCCTTCCCGGGCGATTGGTTTGTTTTAGCGGTCATTTTTTTAACTTTGCCTGGGCGAGTCGCCAAGGCGGGTCTGTCTGATCGGTTATATTTCCTTAATCCAGAAGATCAAAACGGAAAGTTAAAACGGTCCTGCTGTCCTTTGCCGGCGCCCGCCCCTGGGCGGTGACAAAACACGCGTGTTTTACCGCGTCCAGCGCCGCGTCGTCCAGCGCCAGGAAACCGCTTGACTTGACCACCGCGCAGTTCAGCGGATGCCCGCCGGCGTCGACGCGCACTTCAACTTTTACAACGCCTTCTTCGCCCCGCAGGCGGGAGCCGAGCGGGTAAAACGGGCGGATTGCCGTGTTCCCCGCCCGTCCGCCGATAATCCCCTTGAGGTGGGCGTCGGCATCAAGCGGCGTTTGCCGGGGTTGGGATTTTTGGGTGGAAACCGGTGTTTGCCTGGGTTGCGTCTTGGGCGCGGCGACCGGCGCGGGTTTTTCATCCCGGATATTTACCAGGTCATCCTGGCTATCCTCTTCATTGTTTTCAATTACGGCAGCTTCCTCATCCTCAGTTTCCTGTTCCTGGGGCGCGGCCTCCTTTGATTGGTCATCGGCCGGCCGGGAAATGGAGAGCGAGGTCAGGGTAAGGGCCGAGTTCCCGTTCTGGAAGAGCGGGATAAGTTTTGCGGCCGGCACGGCAAAACAGCACGCCAGGGCCAGGCCGTGCAATACGACCGAAAACAAAACGTTTTTAATTATATTACTTTTCATGAAAAACATAAAAAAAGCCTTCGCTCTTTCCGATGGGAAGGAACGAAGGCCGGGTATCAAACAAATATCCTCACCCTCCTCATCTGCGAAAGAGTATACGCCTCGGGGCGTAAATGTGATGGGTATGGAAAGCAATGTTTTCTGGCTTCCGGCTTCATGCTGCCTACTTTCTGTCCTTCCCATCCCGGGGCGTTTACACGCTCGTGACAGTGGATTTCAGATTTCGTTCCGGTTACAGCGGCGCGACCGCGTCCGATTTTCACGGACTTCCATTTTTCTTTCCATAAACATGATTGCAAAGAACAGGCCGATTGTTTAAATGATTATGAAAACCGGGCGTGATTGTCAATGTTTTTCTGGAGGGCATTTTTTAATAACACCCCTTCAAACAAATTCGGCTTTCTTTGCAATCACTAATTCCTGCTTGCCCATCCAATACCGTCCTGATAAATTGCAATTCGTCACATTGTTTGGTGGTTGCCTTTCTATTGGAATGCCTTGAATAAATCGTGTATATTCATACTGGGAGTGACGGCCGGCCTGGTGACCGGCGAGCCGGGGCTGGCGGGCGGGGAAGCTCCCGTCGCCCTCGTTTCCACCGGCATGCAGTTTATTGCCGCCGGCTCTTTTCGCATGGGCAATCCCGGCGCCGGAGGCAGTCCGGCCGAACGGCCGCTTCACGCGGTTCAACTTGACGCTTTCTGGATCGAGCGTTGCGAAGTGTCGTTCGCCCTATGGAGCGCGGTGGCCGACTGGGCCGCAACCAACGGCTATGAATTCGCGAACGTCCCGCCCGGCAAGTCCAACCATCCCGTCTCTTACATGGAATGGGATGACTGCGTCAAGTGGTGCAATGCGCGTTCGGAAAGGGAGGGGCGCACGCCGGTCTATTACATTGATAAGGTTCAGACCGCGATTTACCGGCGCGGCAGCGAGAACCTGTCAAGTGCCAATGTAAAATGGGAGGCGGACGGGTACCGCCTGCCGACCGAGGCGGAATGGGAAAAGGCCGCCCGCGGCGGCCGCGAAAACCAGGATTTTCCCTGGCCCGGCAATGGCACAAACGGAATCCTGCCGATCGATGGGAGCAAGGCCAATTTCTGGATGAGTTGGCACCCGTTCTGGCGTTCCGATCCCTATGATGACAATTCCACGCCGGTGGGGTATTACAACGGGGCGCAAACGCCCCCGGGCGGCGATATGGCCAATGGCTACGGGCTTTACGATATGGCCGGCAATGTCTGGGAATATTGCTGGGACTGGTTCGATCCGAATTATTACGCGGCTTCGCCGGAGAAAAATCCGCGCGGACCGGACACGGGCCGGGTGCGGGTAATTCGCGGCGGGTCTTGGAATTCAAGCTCGGCTCAGCTGCGCTGTTCCTTCCGCTCGGATTATTGGAAACCGTCTTACCGGTCCCGGTCCTGCGGTTTGCGCTGTGTCCGGACGGCGGGGGGAAGGACACCGCGCCATGAATAGCAACCGCTTACGCTGGATTCCCAGCCTGCTGGGCAAGTTGACCTTGACGACCATGGTGCTCCTCTTTGCCGGCATCGCGCTGGAAATCGTCATTCGCGTGATGCCCCAAAGCTTCTTCCCGGATACGGAAGCCATGTCCGACCGCAGCCCGGTTTATGCCCATTCCGAGGACAGCCGCGTCCATCCCTGGGTGCAGGGCGCGACCAATTTCCTGCGGGTGGCCGTGATCGGCGATTCGTTTACCCAGGCCGCCGGCGTCCAGCCGGATGACGCTTATGGGCCCCGGCTGGAACGCCTGCTGAACATGAACGACGGGGTCCGCCCCGCCGCGGTGCACGTGTTTGCGAAATGCGGGACCTCCACCTTCATGCAGTTCAACCTGCTGCGGGAGGCCCTTGAATGGCGGCCGCAGGTGGTGATCCTGGGCATATGCTTAAATGACATGGAGGACTACGCCAATCCTGCCGCTATGTGGACCTGGCGGGAAGCGACGATACCGCGCAAACCCGGGCGCCTGCTGCAGCCGCTGACGCGGCGGTCCCGGGCCCTGGCCTGGGTCTATCGGCAGAAAGAATACATCCGCTGCCGTCCCGCGTTCGTGGACTATTACCGTCGCATCTACAATCCGGATTACGCCGGATGGATCCGGTCCAGCAACGCGCTCGAGTTATTCCGCAATGACTGCGCCAATGAAGGCGCGGCCTTCGGCGTGATGATTTTCCCTCTCCTGTCGGAGAACTGCGAAAAGAACCGCTACCCCTTTGAATTCGCCCACGAAGCCCTGCATGCGCGGCTTGACGCGCTGGGTGTTCCCTATCTTGATTTGCTGGAGACGTTTCGCGGGAAAATGCCCGTGCGCATGCAGGCAATGCCCAACGTGGATACCCATCCCAGCGAAATCGCCCACCGCATGGCGGCGGAGGCCTTGCTGGTCTGGTTGATGGACCGGAATTTCATCACGCGCGATTACTTTCCGCGCCGGATCACAAAAAACGAACATACGGTGTGGCGGATGATCAGGGAGCGCATGCTGCTTATGCCGGCGCCGGCCGACAAGCCATAGAGAAATAGAGAAAAGCAAAAGGGCGACCCCTTTTAGCCGGGCAAGATAAAAATCAATACTTGAAACTGCTGGCGCCGATGAATTCGCGCAGGATGGATGTGTGCGGTACCTCGTATTTCGTGATCCCGAGGAAGTTGGAGAGGAACTCCTGCAGCCTGACGGCCTCGGCGTACTCGGCGTCGGCCGGCTTGACCTGCATCAGGAGCGGCTCAACCAGCGGCTTGAGGACCGCCAGCTCGTAATCGAGGGCGGAATTGAAAAAGACGTCGGCCTGGCCCTGGAACGGGAAAATCCAGCGCTTTTCGCCACGCCGCACGGAAGGCCACATCTTCAGGGTCATCAAGGGCGTATTGCCGCGGAAAGTGTGGTCGCGGATCAGGCGGCGCATGAGGCGGTTGTCGGTCGTTGAAATCCGGTTATGGCGGTCAATGTTGAGCTGGGTCAGGGCGCTGATGTAAATCTTGAATTTTTGCCGGCGCTCGATCATCGGGGTGAAGGCCGGGTTCAAGCCGTGGATGCCCTCGACGATGATGATCTGGTCCGGGTCAATCTTCAGCCGCAGGCCGGTCGTGACCCTTTTCTTGCGGTTGAAATCAAAACGGGTGAGTTCAATGACGTTCCCGTTGATCAGGCTGACAAGGTGCCGGTTGAAAAGCTCGACGTCCACCGCCTCAATGTGCTCGTAATCCCGGTTTCCTTTCTTGTCCCGGGGCGTCTTTGCGTCATCAACGTAATAGTTGTCCAGCGAAAGGGTGACGGTCCGGATGCCGTTCACCTCCAGCTGGACCGCCAGCCGCTTCGAGAAGGTCGTCTTGCCGGCGGAGGAGGGGCCCGAGAGAAAAATAACCCTTATCTGTCCCCGGCGCGCCGTGATGGTGTCGGCAATCCGGGCGATTTTCTTTTCATGCAGGGCCTCCGAAATCTTGATGAAATTGCCGACTTCATTGGCGGCGATCAGCTCGTTCAGGCGGCCGACGTTGCTGACGCCGAGGATCCGTCCCCATTCCTTGTGTTCCTGGAAAATCTGGAACAAGTGCGGCTGGTTGCGGAAGCGGGGCACGTGGCGCTGGTTCTGAGGGTCGGGGAATTGCATGACCAGTCCCGGCGGATAATTGACCAGGCCGAAATATTTCAAGCTGCCTGTGCCGGGGGCCAGCGGGCCGTGCGCCAGGTCGAAGAATCCGTCGCACCAGTGAATGGTAATTTTCGGCGGATTGCGGAAGCGCAGCAGGTTTGCCTTTTCCTTCAGGCCGGCCTGTTCCAGCAGGGCGATCGCGTCCGCGAACGACAACTGTCGCCTTTCAATTTTTAAGTTCGCGGCGACCGTCCGGCGCATGGCCTTTTCAATCTCGCGGATGAGCGCCTCCGTCTTGACGCCCTTCTTGAGGTTTTCCAGCGTGTAATAAAAGCCGGTGCTGAGCGAATGCTCGATGCAAAGCCGGATTTCGGGAAATAACTTGCTGACGGTCCTGGTCAGGAGGAATGAAAGCGAGTTGCGGTAAATCCGCATGCCCTGCTGGTCGGTCGCGGTCAGGAATCGCACGTTGCAGTTGATCTTCAGCGGGTAGGAAAGCGAGACGACATTGTTGTTGACCTCCGCGCCGATGAAAGGCATGCCGTGCCCGTTATGCTGCGCGCGCAACAGCGCGCCAACCGGCGTGTTGACCGGGTGGCTTTCCGGTTTCCCGTTTTCAATGGTGACTTGGACCTGGTTCATAAATTACGGAGCACGGTTCAAAGTTCACGGTTCAATGCTCATGGTTTCCCAATCCTGAACTGTGAACCCCTGGCCAGCCGCAGTGCAATCCTGAACTGTGAACTGGGCAAAACTATGCGCTTATGCCTTCCGTCCGCCGATGCCCTTGGTTTCCTTGGTGATGATTCGCGCCTTTTCGCGCGGACGCAGGGAACGCACCGCCTTGCCGGCCGACCACATTTCGGAATTGCCGAGGGCGTTCAATTCCTTTGCGAGGCGCTGCTGGTAGTCGGGGCTGCTGCAGGACGAAATGACGCGCCGGGTTTCAAAACCGGTCTTGACCTTGTTATAAAGGTCGTTGAAGACCGGCAGGACGGCGGCCTTGAATTTCGGCCTCCAGTCCAGCGCGCCGCGCTGGGCCGTGGCGGAGCAGTTGGAGAACATCCAATCCATGCCGTTTTCGTCCACGAGCCGGATCAGGCTCTGGGTCAATTCCTCGACGGTCTCGTTGAACGACTCGCTCGGCGAATGGCCGTGCTTGCGCAGGACGTCATATTGGGCCTCCATGACCCCGGCCAGGGCGCCCATCAGCACGCCGCGCTCGCCGGTCAGGTCGCTGTAAACTTCGCCCTCGAACGTGGTCGGGAAAAGATAACCGGAGCCGATCCCGATGCCGACCGCCAGGCACCTGTCCTTGGCCCGGCCGGTGGCGTTCTGGAACACGGCGTAGCTGGAGTTGATGCCCGCGCCCGAGAGGAAATTGCGCCGGACCGACGTGCCGGAGCCCTTCGGGGCGACCAGGATGACGTCCACGTTTTTCGGCGGGATGATGCCGGTTTCCTTGCGGTAGACGATGGAAAAGCCGTGCGAAAAATAAAGCGCGTCGCCTTTCTTCAGGTTGGCCTTGACGGTCGGCCAGACTTGTTTCTGGGCCGCGTCGGAAACCAGGATCTGGATGATCGTGCCGCGGCGGACGGCCTCGTCAATATCAAAGAGGGTTTTGCCGGGAACCCAGCCGTCCTTGCGGGCGCGGTCCCAGTCGCGCATGAATTTCTTGGACTGGCCGATGATCACCTTGAAGCCGTTGTCCTTGAGGTTGAGCGCCTGGGCCGGGCCCTGGACGCCGTAACCGATGATGGCGATCGTTTCGTTGCGCAGGATTTTCTTGGCCTTCGCCATCGGAAATTCTTTGCGGGTGACGATGTTTTCCCTGGTTCCGCCGAAATTAATCAAAGGCATTGCTTTTTTCTCCTGAATGTTGCTTGTTTGTTATTCTTTTTTGGCTGAATGTTTGTTTAGACTATTTCATTTCCGGCCGGTGTCAACTAAAAAACCGCATGACAGATGCGAAAATAAGGTGTTGCGCGGGTCGGTTTTATTTTGTATTCTGTCAAAAAAGGTAAAAAACAATGCTAAAATCACTTGAAGCAACAATTGAAACGAATGGCCAGATTCATCTCAGGGAACAGGTCCGTTTGCAACATTCATGTCGTGCAATCGTGACCATAATTGACGAACCGGAAATCCCGGAAACCGCCCTGTTGAGCGAAATTGCCCTGGGCGAGGACTGGAACCGACCAGAGGAGGATCGAGCATGGTCTCACTTGCAATCGGTTCGGTAGTTCTCGTCACGTTTCCATTTTCCGACCTTTCGGCCAGCAAGTTGCGACCGGCGATCGTTCTTGCCTCGGCAGCCAAAATTCGTGAAGCCGTTCTTGTCTTGCTAGGACAATAGAAAATTATCCGGCAGATGGCGCAACGAACCTCAGTTTCTTCCCTTGAATCGTAAGCCCGCATTTCTCACGCCCTGCGTGCGAGAAATGCGCCTAAAAGGCTTCGACGCGCCCCGAGACCGGGGCTTGCTCCCCTCGGCCTGAGCTCGGGACGAAGGCAGGGTTAGCCTTTCGTCGCGTCGAAGGGCTATCTTGAGCAATCCGCCAGTGGCGGAGGCCGAAACTTTTGTCGCAAAGGATTGCGGCAAAAGCGCATTTCTCGCAGGCGGTTTTCGCCTATGAGACATGCGGGTAAGTAAATGCTCTGTCGCATTATTTCATTACCGGATAGGAGCCGACTTCCCGCCTGTTTTTCATGCCGGAAAATAAAGAAATACCGGTTTTGTCTTGAATGGCGCGGGAATATTGATAAATTATTTTTTCTTTGCGCGGATTGTCAGTGTTTGTGAATCGCAACGGCAATATGGTCTTAATGTTATGAACCAGACGGAAATAGGAATCGGAATACTCGGGCTGGGAACGGTCGGGGTGGGGGTCGTCAAATGGCTCCAGGAAAACGGCGAGGTCATTGAAAAGCGCACCGGCATCAGGCTGGTCCTGCACGGCGCGGCCGATATTGACCTGGAGCGCGAGCGCGGCCTGGTGCTGCCGGCCGGGGTGTTGACCCGCGACGCCGCGGAGGTCATTAACAATCCCAAGGTCCAGATTGTCGTGGAATTGATCGGCGGTATCGACCATGCCAGAAAATTTATCCTCCAGGCCCTGGCGCTCGGGAAGCCGGTGGTCACCGCCAACAAGGCCCTCCTGGCCGAGGCCGCGGCGCAGATCTTCCGTGAAGCCGAGAAGAACCGGGCCGGTGTTTTTTTTGAGGCGAGCGTCGGCGGCGGGATCCCCATTATCCGCACCTTGCGCGACGGCCTGGTCGCCAACCGGATCAAAAGCATCCACGGCATCCTGAACGGGACCAGCAATTATATCCTGACCCGGATGGAGCAGGCCCACATTTCCCTTGCGGCCGCCTTGAAGGAGGCGCAGGAGAAGGGCATCGCCGAGACCAACCCGGCCCTGGATATTGACGGCATCGACACCGCGCACAAGGCGGTCATCCTGGCCTCGCTTGCCTACGGATTTCACATGCCCATGGAATCGGTTTCGGTGGAGGGCATTCGCGGGTTGACGACCGTTGACATGCAAAACGCGATCGGGCTCGGCTACCGGATCAAGCTGCTCGCGGTGGTTGAGGAGGAGAACGGAAAAGTATCGGCGCGGGTCCACCCGACCCTTGTTCCGCAATCAAGCATCCTGGCCTCGGTGAGCGGGGTGTTCAACGCGATTTTGATCCGCGGCGACAGCGTCGGCGATATCCTCTGCTACGGCATGGGCGCGGGGCGCGATTCAACCGCCAGCGCCATATTAAGCGACGTGGTTGAGGCCGCGCGCAATTTGACCTGCGGCGCCTGCCGCCCCGTGAATGGATTCGGCCGCGCCAACGCCGATCATGTCGCGCCGGTCGGCGAGTCGAACGCCCGTTACTATTTGCGCCTGACCCTGCTTGATAAGCCCGGCATGTTCGGCCAGGTCGGCGACCTGCTCGGCCGGCACGCGGTCAGCATCGCCTCCGTCCTGCAGAAGGAGAATGGCGCCGGCAAGCATGTCCCGGTTATCATCATCACCCACCAGGTGCGCGAAAGTGATTTTCGCGAGGCGTTGAAGGAGCTTGACGCCATGCCGGGCGCCGGCGCGAAGGCGGTTTGCATAAGAATTGAAGATTTTTAGTAAGAAAAGAATGTCTCTCACAGAGAACACAGAGTTCACGGAGATCAATCATTGTTTTCTCTGTGTGCTCTAGTGTAATGTAACTGAATTAAATGAATTTATAAGACTGAAAAACGCTAGAAAAATCACGGGATTGTCATTCCGAGCGTGCGAGGAATCTCGTTATGATGGAGATGCTTCGCTACGCTCAGCATGACAACCTATAAATACACGTCTGCGTGATACACTCCACTAGCGAGTCTGCGAGCGAGTGAGAGAGAATACTAATAAAGGAACAAGAATGGCTTTGATCGTCCAGAAATTCGGCGGAACATCGGTGGCCAACCCGGAATGTTTGCGGCGCGTGGCGGACTGGGTCCTGGATGTCAGGAAAAAGGGGAACGACGTGGTGGTGATCGTGAGCGCCATGGGCGACAGCACCGACGATCTTATCTCCCTGGCCCATCAGATCACGCCCGAGCCGGATGACCGCGAGCTGGACGTGCTCATGGCGACCGGAGAGCAGGTTGCCATGGCCTTGCTGGCGATGGCCCTGCACGCCAAGGGCGCGGACGCCGTTTCCCTGACCGGGCCCCAGGCCGGGATCCGGACCGACGCCATGCACCGCAAGGCGAAAATCATGGCGATTGACACGCGGCGGATTCGCCGGCACCTGCGCGAGGGGCATATCGTGATCGTGGCCGGCTTCCAGGGGCTTACGCCCAACCATGATGTCGCCACCCTGGGCCGGGGCGGCTCGGACGCCACCGCGGTCGCGCTCGCGGCCGCGCTGAAGGCGGACCGTTGCCAGGTGTTCAAGGACGTGGAAGGCGTCTATTCCGCCGATCCGCGCATCGTCAAGGACGCGCGCAAGCTGGACGAAATTTCATATGACGAAATGCTGGAGCTGGCCGGTTCCGGGGCGCAGGTGCTGATGTCGCGCTCGATAGAATTCGCCAAGAAATACGGGGTTGAGCTGGAAGTCCTTTCAAGTTTTGAGAAGAAACCGGGAACAATAGTCAAAGAAGAGGTAAAAAGCATGGAAGACGTCATTGTGCGCGGAGTGGCGGTTGACAAGGACCAGGTCAAGATCACCCTGGATCACGTGCCGGACAAGCCCGGCGTGGCGGCCCGCATTTTCAAGGAGTTCGCGGGCGCCGGCATGAACGTTGACATGATCATTCAAAACAGCAGCGCCAGCGGCCTGACCGACATCTCGTTCACCATCCCCAAGGATGACCTCGGGAAGGCAAAACACCTGATGCGCTTGACGACCGCCAAGGCCGGCTTGAAGTCCATCAGCATTGATGACGATATCGCCAAGGTCAGCGTGGTGGGCGTGGGCATGCGCGGTCACACGGGCGTGGCCTTCCAGATGTTCAAGGCCCTCGCCGATAAAAACATAAACATCCTCATGATCTCCACCTCGGAAATCAAGATCTCGGTCGTGATCCGCAAGAAGCACGCCGCCGAGGCCATGCGCGCCCTGCACCAGGCCTTTAAATTGAACCGGAAAAAATAGCCCGCGGAAGGAAATTGACAGGAAATGCTTTGCCCGCGGAACACGCAAATGACGCCAAAGAAGGTAATTTTTTCAGACGCCTCAGCTTCGTGCCACAGGCAGATCCGCCGGTGGCGGAGAGTGAGGTTACATTTTTTTTGTAGCCGCGGCACTCTGTTGCCGCGAACTTTTGAAATTCTTATGCATGGCAGGAGGGTTGGAACAAAATGAAAAAAATACAAATCTACGACACGACCATGCGCGACGGCATGCAGGCCGAGGGCGTTTCGCTCTCAAGCGCCAGCAAGATCCGGCTGGCGGTGAAGCTTGATGAGTTCGGCGTTGATTACATCGAGGGCGGCTACGCCGCTTCCAACCCGAAGGATATGGAGTTCTTCGCCGAGATCAAGAAACGGCGCTTGAAAAATTCAAAGGTCGCCGCGTTCGGAAGCACCCGCCGGGCCAACACCCCGGTCGGCGAGGACCACGGCACCTGCCAGTTGCTCGCGGCCGGCATGCCGGTCACCACGATTTTCGGCAAATCGTGGCGCCTGCACGTGACCGACGTCCTGCGGACGACCGAGGATGAAAACCTGGCCATGATTAGGGACACGGTCCGCTGCCTCAAGGAACACGGCAAGGAAGTTTTTTTCGATGCCGAGCATTTTTTTGACGGGTACAAGGACAGCCCGGAATTCGCAATGCGCACCGTCCGGGCCGCCATTGAGGGCGGGGCGGACGGGATCGTCCTGTGCGACACCCGCGGCGGAAGCTTGCCGCTTGAAATCTTCGACATTACCTCCGCGGTCGCGCGCGCCATCCCGGTCCCGGTCGGGATCCACTGCCATAACGACGGCGAGATGGCGGTGGCCAACTCGATTGAGGCCGTCCGCGCCGGCGCCACGCACGTGCAGGGCACGATCAACGGCTTCGGCGAGCGCTGCGGCAACGCCAATTTATGCTCCATCATTCCGGCCCTGCGGCTGAAAATGGGCATCGGGTTCGGCCGGCGCGAAAGCCTCAATGAACTGACCAATCTATCCCGGTTCATGGACACGCTCCTGAACGTCACCCATGACCGGCGGCTGCCTTACGTGGGGGCGAGCGCCTTCGCGCATAAGGCCGGGATGCACGTCAACGCTGTTGAAAAAAATCCGAAAAGCTTCGAGCATGTCACGCCGGAGGAAGTCGGCAACGAGCGCAGGATCCTGATCTCGGAACTGGCCGGGGGCAGCAATGTCCTCTTGAAAGCCGTCCAGATGGGCGTGGAAATGGACCGCAGTTCGCCCCAGGTCAAGGAGGTTTTGCGCAGCCTGGAACAACTGGAGAAAAAGGGATATGAATTTGAGGGCGCGGACGCATCGTTCAAAATCCTGATCCAAAAGGTGCTCAAGAAGCACCGGGCTTTCTTTGACTTGCTCGGCTTCCGGGTCATCGTGGAAAAGAAGAGCAAGAACGAGCCGTGCCGTTCCGAGGCGATCGTCAAGCTGAAGGTCGGCGATGAAGTTGAACACCGCGTCGCCGAGGGCGACGGCCCGGTCAACGCCCTGGACCACGCCTTGCGCCTCGCCTTGAAAAAGTTTTATCCGGCGGTCGCCAAGGTCGCCCTGACCGATTACCACGTCCGCATCATTGATCCCGAGGAGGCCACGGCCGCCAAGACCCGGGTCATCATTGAGTCCAGCGACGGGGTTGACACCTGGGGAACGGTGGGCGTGTCCGAAAACATCATCGAGGCTTCCTGGGAGGCGCTGGTGGACAGCGTTGAATTCAAGCTCTTTAAGGATGAGGAGAATGCCCTGAAACCCGCCAAGAAGAAGTCAGAGGTCAGAGGTCAGAAGTCAGAAGTTTTTGCTGAAGCCAGAAAGGAAATTAATACTAACCTTTCATCCAAGAAGAAGTCTGAAGTCAGGAGTCAGTAGCCAGCTCCCGCCTTTCTGTCATTCCCATGAAAATGGGAATCCAGAAAAAAGTCCGACTGGATTCCCGCTTCCGCGGGAATGACAATTTAACTGTTGCTCTATGATGCCGTGTCTATGGACAAAAAAGCCCATGTCTGAATTACAGAAAAATTACAACGCGTCGGATGTTGAGAACAAGTGGTATCAACGCTGGCTTGAAAAGAAAATGTTCCAGGCCGATTCTACCCGGGGCGGGGCGCCGTTCACGGTCCTCATGCCGCCGCCCAATGTCACCGGAATCCTCCACATGGGCCACGCCCTCAACGTCACCATCCAGGACATTTTGATCCGCTGGCGGCGGATGGAAGGCCGCAACGTGCTCTGGATCCCCGGCACCGATCACGCCGGCATCGCCACCCAGAACGTCGTCGAGCGCGCCCTGCGCAAGGAAGGCAAGACGCGTAACGACCTCGGGCGGGAGGAATTCATCAAAAAAGTCTGGGAGTGGCGCGAGCAATACGGCAACACCATCATCCAGCAGCTCAAAAAGCTGGGAGTTTCCTGCGACTGGGACCGCCTGCGCTTTACGATGGACAAGGGACTGAGCGACGCCGTTACGGAAGTCTTTATCCGGCTTTATAACAAGAAGCTCATTTACCGCGGCAATTACATCATCAACTGGTGCCCGCGCTGCCATACCGCGCTCTCCGACGAGGAAAGCGTCCATGTCGACACCAACGGCAAGCTGTATTTCATCCGTTACCCGCTGAAATCCGACCGGAGCAAGTCGCTCGTGGTCGCGACCACCCGCCCGGAAACGATGCTCGGCGACGTCGCCGTGGCGGTCAACCCGAAGGACGAGCGTTATCGTCATCTTGTCGGCCGGCAGGTTGTTTTGCCGGTGATAGAGAAGGAAATCCCGGTCATTGCCGACGATTTTGTGGACCCGGCGTTCGGGACCGGGGCGGTGAAGGTCACCCCGGCGCACGATCCGAACGATTTTGCGATCGGCGGCCGGCACGGCTTGCAGCCGGTGAACGTCATGCACCCGGACGGCAAGATGAACGAGAACGCGGGAATATATTCCGGCAAGGACCGGTTTGAATGCCGCCGCCTGCTGGTTGAATCCCTGGAAGCGGCCGGGCTGGTTGAAAAAATAATTGACCACGCCCATGCCGTCGGGCATTGCTACCGCTGCGACACGGTCGTTGAGCCGCGCCTTTCGCTCCAGTGGTTCGTGAAAATGAAGCCGCTGGCCGCCCCGGCGATCGAGGCGGTGAAGAGCGGCAGGATTGAGTTCGTGCCGGAGCGCTGGACCAAGGTTTACCTGGACTGGATGGAAAATATCCGCGACTGGTGCATCTCGCGCCAGATCTGGTGGGGCCACCGCATCCCGGTTTTTTACTGCGATGACTGCAACGCCCAGTGGGCGGCGGCCGAGGCCCAGGTTGCATGCCCGGAATGCAAATCCGGAAAAATCAGGCAGGACGAGGACGTCCTCGACACCTGGTTTTCATCCTGGCTCTGGCCTTTCAGCACCTTTGACTGGCCGAAGCCGCGCGCGGACTTGAAATTTTATTACCCGACCGACACGCTTGTCACGGCTTCCGAGATCATTTTCTTCTGGGTGGCCCGGATGATCATGGCCGGGTTTGAATTCATGGGCGATTTGCCGTTCCGCAAGGTTTATATCCACGGGACGGTGCGCGACAACACCGGGCGCAAGATGAGCAAGAGCCTTGGCAATTCCATTGATCCCCAGGGGGTCATCAAGGATTTCAGCGCCGACGCCCTGCGTTTCAGCCTGATGATGGTCACCGCCACCGGGCAGGACGTCTTTCTCTCCAACGACAAGTTTGAGATCGGCCGCAATTTCCTGACGAAAATCTGGAACGCGGCCAGGTTCATCCAGATGAACGACAAGGGACCGATTTCGGCGTCTGTTGAGAAAGGGGATGTAAATTTCAAAATTGTAGGGGCTCCGTCCCGCGAAACGCGGGACAAGCTTGTTTACCACGCCGATGGCGTGGTCGGAGCCCGTTCTGAAGCCGCGCTCGCGCCTATGGTGTCGCCGGACAAGACGCGGCGGTGCGGGGACGCACACGCCCTACCAATGACAATTGATTCGGATAAGGGTAGGGCGGGACAGGCTGTCCCGACGTTCGATCCGGTCGGACAAGGCTGTCCGACCCTACCTTTATCCCCCGACGAGCAATTCATCCTTGCCAAGCTGGACGAGACAATCGCGGCCTGCACCGAGAATCTTGAAAAGTCGCGGTTCAACGACTATGCCAAGTGCGTTTATGATTTTGTCTGGCACCAGTTCTGCGACTGGCATATTGAATATGTGAAAATGCCGTTGAATTCGCCGGACGAGAAGCGCCGTCAGTCGGCCCTGGGTCTCATGCATTATGTTTTTGAAAACATCCTTAAATTGCTCCATCCGCTGGCGCCGTTCGTGACCGAGGAGTTATGGCACGGCATGGGGTATGGCGCCGATGAGGCGACGATCCAGACCACTCCCTGGCCGAAGCCGCTCGGCAAGGAGGCGCTGGCCGGGCTCGGAATCGCGGTCGGCGCGGTTGAATATGTTGAAAGCAAGCACGAGCTTATCCGGACCTGCCGCAACCTGCGCCAGGACTGCGATATCCCGTCCTTGGCCAAGGTGAAATACATCATCAAGCCGGAAAACGATGCGATCGCCGCGACGCTCCTTTCCGACAAAGAGTCAATCGCGTTCCTCCTGCGCGCGGAGTCATTTGAGATCGAGCCGCAAAGCGCGCCCCGGAAGGCGCTGAACGCCATCAGCCCGCTGGGCACGGTCTTCATCCCGATTGAAGGCCTGGTGGATGTCGCCCAGGAAATCAAGAAGCACCGGGACCAGCTTGAAAAACTTGAGAAGGGCATGGCCGCGGTTGAGGCGAAACTGAATAACGCCGATTTTGTCAATAAGGCTCCGCCGGAAGTGGTTGCCGTCCAGAAGGAGCGCCAGCAGCAGGCGCTTGAGCAATGCGCCAAAATCCGCCGCGTGCTTGACCTGCTCGCGGAGGTTGCGCCCGCCAATGCTTAGCGTTTCCAAACTCGGCAAATCATACGCCGGCCGCGTCCTTTTCAGCGACGTGTCGTTCCACGTGAACCATGCCGACCGGATCGGGCTGATCGGACCGAACGGCTCCGGCAAGACCACGCTCCTGCGTCTCCTGCTGGGCGAACTGGAGCCGGACGAGGGCGAGGTTGTCCTGCGCCGCGGCGCCGTGTTGGGTTATCTGCCACAGGAGATCGCGCCCAGCGGCGATGAGACTGTCCTGGAACTGGCCACATCCGTCACCCCGGAAATCACGGCCTTGCGCCACACCTTGCGCCGCGAGGGCGAAAATTCAGAGGCCGGTCACGTCGCCCAGGCGCGCCTGGATGAATTGCGCCTTTACGAGCTTGAGCCGAAGGCGCGCCAGATCCTGGCCGGGCTTTCCTTCCGCCAGGCCGATTTCAACCGGCCGACGCGCGCGCTGAGCGGCGGCTGGATCATGCGCGCGCACCTGGCGCGCCTTCTCGTGCAGGAGCCTTCGCTCCTGATGCTGGACGAGCCGACCAACCACCTGGACATTGAATCGCTGGTCTGGTTCCAGGAATATTTGCGGAACTATCCCGGCGCGATACTGATGATTTCGCATGACCGGGAGTTTCTCAACCAGCTTATCGTTCGGGTTTTCGAGATAGCCCAGTCCCGCGTCAAGCGCTATCGCGGGAACTACGACTCCTATTTGCAGGAGCGCGCCGCGCGCGAGGAGCAGCAACTCTCGGCCTACAAAAACCAGCAGAAAAAAATCGAGGCCCTCCAGCTCTTTGCCGACCGCTTCCGCGCCAAGGCGACCAAGGCCGCCCAGGCCCAGAGCAAGCTCAAGCAGATTGAGCGTATGGACAAGATTGAATCGCCGGTCGCCGCGCAAAAGACGATCACTTTCCACTGGCCCCAGCCGGAGCGCACCGGGCAGCGGGTAATCACCCTGACCGATATCCACCAGTCATACGGGCCGGTTACGGTCTATAGCGGCCTGAACTATCACGTTGAGCGCGGCCAGCGCACGGTCCTGGTCGGCCCGAACGGCGCCGGCAAATCAACCCTCCTGAAACTGCTGGCCGGGGTGATCCCGTTCCAGCGCGGAGCGCGCGAGCTGGGACTGCGCGTGAAAGTGGGCTACTACGCCCAGCACCGCCTTGAAATGCTCAATCCAGGCCATACGGTCCTGGAGGAGGCGCTCGGTTCAAAATTCCTGGCGAGCGAGCAATCCGCGCGCAACGTGCTCGGGTCGTTCCTGTTTCGCGGGGACGATGTTTTCAAGCGCGTCAGCGTCCTGAGCGGCGGCGAAAAAAGCCGCTTGGCCCTGGTAAAGCTCCTGCTTGACCCGCCGAATTTTTTACTAATGGACGAGCCGACCACCCACCTGGACATGTCCAGCATTGACGCCCTGATCGGCGCGCTGAAGCAATACCGGGGCACGATGATTTTTATCAGTCACGACGTTTATTTTATCCGCTCGATTGCCGACACTGTTTTGCATATTAATGCCGGGCATTTGACGCCTTATGCCGGCGACTACCAGTATTATCTTGACCGGTCCAAGGCACTTTCGGAGCGCGCGGCGCTCACGGCCGGCGATAAGCTGGGCGATGGGAGGGTCGCGGAGCCCGGGACGATTTCGCGCAAGGACCAGCGCCGGCTTGAGGCCGAGGCGCGCCGGGTGAATTCCAGTGCCCGCCGCGAACAGCAGAAGAAACTGGCCAAACTGGAAGCGCACATTGAAAAGCTGGAAACACAGCAGAAGGAGCTCACCGCCCGGCTGGAAGACCCGGCCACCTACGACACGCCCGGCAAGCCCATGGAATTGAACCGGGAGCTCAGCAAGGTCGTGGAATCGCTCCAGATCATGTACGCCGACTGGAATAAGATGACTGAAGTCGCGGGTCCGTAGGTGATTAGGCTGAAGACTGAAGACTGAAGACTGAAGACTGAAGACTGAAGACTGAAGACTGAAGACTGAAGACTATAGCGGAAAACCGCTACAGTCTCGGCGTCCCAAGGTGCCGCCATTGATTCATTCTCACTCCTTGACATCCAATCCGGCGATTGTCTAAGATTCAAAAAAGCTGAACAAACTTATTCATGATATGATCTGAATTTGTTCAAATAAATACTGTTGGGCAATGAGGAGGAAAGGATGACAATTGACAGTCAACGGCAGCAAGAAATCTTGGATCAGGAACATCTCCGGCTCTTGAGTATCTTCCATTACGTAAGAGCCGGTATAACCGCATTCGTCGCGTGCATCCCGCTCGTTTATGTAATTGTCGGGGTAGGCATGATCATTGCGTCGCAAAACGTCACTGCGAAACCAAATGAGCCGTCGCTTGCCGTTGTTGGGTCTATGTTTGCGGGAATCGGACTCATTATTTTCGTCGGGGGTTGGCTGTTTGCGGTGCTGCAGTTTCTTGTCGGGCGTTACATTAGCCGGCGACGGCATCGTGCATTCTGCCTGGTCATGTCCGGGGTGAATTGTCTTGGGATTCCATACGGGACGTTGACCGGAGTGATGACGTTTCTCGTGCTGGGGCGCGATAGTGTGCGGGCGCTGTTTGTGCCAGGCAATGCCTCCGAGGCGGCTTCGGGTTCCGTGTCCGGAACGTGAATTGAGGATGAAATCAAAATGTGGCATCTTGCTTGTGTGGATGTTGGCGGTGTGCATTACGGCCGCGGCGGAGGAGTCAAAAAATACAGGAACCATGGCGAAGAAGGAAATACAACCCGTGCCTGCGCTTGTCCCCCGGGGCGGCGGTCACCAGTTTGTGTTCTACGGCGACTGCTGTTCCGGCATCCCCGGCGGGCCTTTTGAGGGAAATTTCGCAAGGGTCAACGCGGCGTTGCAACGGTTGAATCCATCGCCCGGGTTTATAGTTTTCCTTGGCGATCACATAACTGGCCAACCTGCCGGCGCCGATGGCCTGAGGCGGCAGTGGCGGCGCTGGTTGGACGTTGAAATGGCCTGGCTTAACTCTCGGCCAACCCCGGTCTATCACGTCACCAGTAATCACGATACATTTGACCGGGTTTCGGAAAGTGTCTGGCGCGAGGTGTTGCCGGATATCCCGACGAACAGTCCTCCCGGGCAGGAGGGGTTGAGTTACTGGGTCCGAAGGGGCGACCTGCTCCTGGTCGTGGTCAACACGAGTTTCTCCGGGCGCGGCGGCGAGGGCCATGTGGAGTCGGCCTGGCTGGATGCCACGCTCTCCGCCAACGCCGACGCGCGTTATAGGATCGTTGCCGGTCATCACCCGGTTTTCCCGGTGAACGGATATGCCGAGCGTCCCCTCTGGTGCATCGCGGAGGATGACGCGAAAATGTTCTGGTCGGTCCTCGTGCGGCACCGGGTGCTGGCTTATCTCTGTTCACACATCATTGCCTTTGACGTGCAGGAACATGACGGTGTTCTCCAGGTCTGTTCGGGAGGGGCTGGGACCAATTACGGCCCCGGCGGCTTCATGGGGCAGGGCGAGTATCATCATTTTGTCCAGGCCGCCATTGACGCGGAAGGATTGCGCCTGCAAACGGTTGACGTTGACGGCGTCGTGCGGGAGAGTTTCTCCCGTCCATTGCCGGATCAGCGTCCGGCCGGCGGCACATCACGCTGAATCCGTTGGCGAATGGTGTGGTAATGGTCAATGCAGTTTAGGTATTGTAAACAACAAGATGAGTAGGGGATGTTTTTTTAAGAATTTTGACCAACGATTATGAAATCAATCATTGATGCAATCAAAATCCTTGCGATTGTGTTTGGCGTTATCGGGGTCCTTGTCGGTATTGAATTATTCCGGCATCCGTCGGATCCTCTCCGGAATTGCCAGAAGGTACTGATCTGCGGGTTTGATCAATGGCAGATTGAAAAGCAGACAAATACATATCCAAACGTAGACGGCAATGGTCTGTTGTCGTTTGCTCAATTTGGAGAATACTTTCATTCCTCCTCAAGTTTTGCAAATGATTACGGATATGTTCCCGGCCTGCGATCCGATGACCCGAATGACCTCGTTCTTTTGTATTTAAAGAAGAAAACACGGCGGACATGGAATGGCGACCGTCATTATAATCGCCATACGGAAAAGATGTGGATGGTCTTCGGGCCGGATTTGAGCCGGGCCGCCCACGGAGATGATCTTCCGGAAGGCGGGACGCGGGAAACAACGGCGGATTTTAAAGACCGCCTTCAGAAGACATTTGATTTCCTTAAGGATAATAACCGGCCGTATTGGACAAATATTGTCAAAGAGCACGCGGAATTCCTAAACTCAATCAAGGAATAGGATTGCCGAACTAAGCTTCGGCTATCGTCCTCAACACTTTCCTGTTCGTGGGTGCAATGGATTGACCAGCCACGCGAATAATGTTATAAAGAAGACAATGAATAAGCAGATCACCATGAAGGGACGCATAAATGATCATCGGCACGACGATTTCGTCCCCGGGTCAATTGCCAGCCGTGTCAGTCTCGTCTGGCAACTTACCCGCGAAAGCGCGTCCCTGGGCAAGCGCCACGATGTTGAACGAAGATTACAAAGAGACGCTGCAGTGCTTAGCCGGCGAAAAGGTTAAGTTCCTCCTGGTGGGACCGAAATAAGCGAGCTTCAGGACGAACCAAGGACTTGGCCGATGCTGAAGCGTTGGAATCCCTTAAAAAATCCGAAGCAAAATAGTGATGAAACGAAATGGCCGCCGGAAATATAAATGAAAACGATATGGGTTCAATTAATGATCATCTCTGCGATTCTATTGTTCCCCGTATCATATGCATTGCGAATCATCTACGGCAGACAATGGATTGCATGGGAAGATCGATTAGTTGAGTCTTTGGGAATAAACACAACGGCATATTACTTTATTAAAATTACTGTGCTCGTCATCGTTGCCGGATATCTCCTTATTCGAGAGAGACGAAAGAGGAGGAAACAAAAATCACAGCATTACGAATTGCCGAAATCATAATAACGTCCTTGTTCTCAGGATCGGCTACCGGCGGGAAATATACTACCGATGATTGAACTATTGGCTCCTGCATGCTTTCCGCCTTAGCGCTTCTCGCAAATAATGCCGTCAGGCACTGCCGTCGGAAGCCCGCCTTCCAAAATTCACTCAATTGACGCTTGAAAAAGGTAACTCCCTCCTGTATTTTTCACCAATCAAGATAAAAGCGCGATGACCATGTCTGAAACCAAAACCATGACTAATCAACCGAGAACGCCGGAATCAAAAATCCTGGGCCGCGACGCCATGGCTCTTGAGCGCAAACGCCTGAAGAAAGCCGGCCGCGTCCTGGTTTTCACCAATGGCACCTTTGACATCCTCCATCCCGGCCACGCCCAGTATCTTGATTGGGCGCGGCGCCAGGGCGACGCCCTCTGCGTCGGGCTCAACTCGGACAAATCGGTCAGGAGTTACAAGGATGCCGGTCGGCCGATCAATCCGCAGGCCGACCGCGCGCGTGTGGTCGCGGCGCTGGAATGCGTGGACTACGTGGTGGTCTTTGACGAGCCCGAGCCGCTCAAACTGGTTGAAGCGCTTGTCCCCGACGTGCTGGTCAAGGGCAGGGACTGGGCGCATTATGTCAGCGGCCGCGAAATCGTTGAAAAGCACGGCGGGCGGGTGGCGCTGGCGGACCTGGCGGCGGGCCACTCAACCAGCGGGATCATTAAAAAAATTATCGAAGCGTACGCGAAAGGGAAATAATCATGGGCGGAAAATATATCGTGACCGGCGGGGCGGGATTCATCGGCAGTAACCTGGTGGCAGAGCTCAACCGGCGCGGCGAGGACCATATCCTTGTGGTTGACGAGCTTGGCCAGGATGAAAAATGGCGGAATCTGGTCGGGCTGGATTACGCCGATTACTGGGAGAAGGACGACTTCCGCTTCCATTTGCGGAACGATTCGCTCGGCGAGACCGACGTTGTCTTTCATCTCGGCGCCTGCTCTTCCACGACCGAGCGCAACGCCTCCTTCCTGGCGGACAACAACTACCGCTTTACCTGCGAATTGTGCGAGTGGTGCATCCGGCACAAGGCGCGATTCATCTACGCCTCCAGCGCCGCGACCTACGGCGACGGCGCCGGCGGATATGCCGACGACCTTGACAAGATTGCGACCCTCAAGCCGCTCAACATGTACGGTTATTCCAAGCAGATGTTCGATCTCTGGGCGTTAAGGCACGATTTCTTTGATCGGATCGCGGGTATCAAGTATTTCAACGTCTACGGCCCGCACGAGGCGCACAAGGGCGATATGCGCTCCATGGTCCACAAGGCCTTCGGCCAGATCAACGCGACCGGCAAAATGAAGCTGTTCAAGTCGGAGAATCCGGCTTATCGCGACGGCGAACAGCTCCGGGATTTCATGCATGTCCGGGATGCCGTGGCGGTGACGCTCTTTTTCGCCGAGAACCAGGATGTGAACGGACTTTTTAACTGCGGTTCGGGGAAAGCTCGCACCTGGTTTGACCTGGCCAGGGCGGTGTTCGCCGCGATGGGCAAGGAGCCGCAAGTGGAGCTCATTGACATGCCGGAGGAGTTGCGCGCCAAGTATCAATACCGCACGGAAGCCGATCTTTCCCGCCTGCGCGCGGCCGGTTACAACGAGCCCTTCATGTCGCTTGAGGACGGCGTCCGCGACTACATTGAACAACTGCAGTCCGGAAAAGCATGAACCTGATCTATATCCTTTTCTTCTGCCTGCTCGTCAGTTTCGGGTCGGTTGGACTGGCCGCGCTCTTCCTGCTCGTGCCGGCCAGGTTCACGGACCGGCTCATGCCGGTCCTGGTGGCCTATGCCACCGGAACCCTGCTGGCCGCGGCGTTTCTCGGCATGATCCCGGAGGCGTTGGGTCATCTTCCGGCCGCCAACCTGATGCCGGTCATCCTCGCGGGCATACTCGCCTTTTTTCTCCTGGAAAAATTACTGCTCTGGCGGCATTGCCATGACAAGGAATGCCCGGTGCATGAAACACCCGGACTTCTCATTCTTTTTGGAGACGCGTTTCACAGTTCCGTGGACGGCGTCATCATCGCGGCGACCTTCCTGACTTCCCCGGCCCTTGGGGTTGCCACGGCTTTTGCCGTCATCGCCCACGAAATTCCCCATAAATTAGGCGATTTGATGGTTCTTCTCCAGGCGGGATATTCGCGGCGGCTGGTCCTGCTCCTGAACGCCCTTTCCAGCAGCACGATCGTGCTCACCGGCCTGCTTGGCTTTTTCTTCCTGAAAAATGTGTCCGCCGCCATGCCGTATGTGATGGCGGTCTCGGCCGCGAGTTTTATCTATATCGCCCTGTCGGACCTCGTACCCGACCACCGGCGGCACACGTCCTTGACCTCCACCGTGCTCCAATTGGTCTTGATGCTGATCGGGGTTGCCACCATTGTCATGTTGAATGATCATTCGCATTAGTCCGTTCCGTTAAGAGATGACACATATTTGCGGAGAAGTTGAAACATATAAGGCGACAATCATTCTTATTCCGTCCGACCGCTGCGGTTGGACGGCATGGGCCTACTCCGCCGAAGTAAGGCCTTTGGCTACGAAGGCTGGATTGCAGGGCGAATTTCGCTTCCGCCAGCTTGCCCGCCATAGCTTTTGAGCGACGGCGGGCGGCGGATTTGAAAAAACAAGGCAAGTCTGGTTCAGATGCGGGTGCTCCGCGCGACTCGCCTCGGCGAAGCGCTCCGGCGGAGCCGGGAGCATCAGACTCGATTCTATGCGAGCGCGGGAAACCC
>CAYYWX010000049.1:12403-30556 GCA_964475405.1 uncultured Verrucomicrobiota bacterium | reverse complement strand
CTGATGCGCTCCGACGGCAGGCGCATGCCGCTCACCACCCTGAGCATTATGCTGTTCCAGCCTTTCTCCAGTTCAAAATCACGGCCTTTCTGCAACACCCCGTTGACATAGGTCCTGATTGAATTGCCGCCGTTGATATTATCAATTTCCTTGATCAATCTGAATTTCGTCTTTGCGCCGGAATAAAGATACGCGTGCGCGAACGCAACCGCCGTGGTTGACGCTCCTTTTTCACCGTATAGATCGTAAAAATCCAGCGTGGCGCCATCCGCGGCAACTTTGCTCCAGGAAAGATTGACAACCTTGTCGTTCGCGGCAGGCGCAAGATCAACCTTGTTGGTCAGACCCTTGATGAAATTTTCCTCCTCCGCCAGGGGCACCGGCCCAAGCACCAGCCATTCGCGGATGACGCCGTCGGTGATGGGGCTGCCGGTTTCGCCCTCCTTCGGCTTGGCCGCCTGCGAGCGGAGTTCCTTGACGCCCATGGCCATGCGCTCCCAGTGCACCGGCGGCGTGGCGCCGGGAAATTGACCAGAACCGTCCCCGCGCCAGCCGAAGGGATGTTCAGGTGAAGGGCAAAACTCCGGAGAACCAAGCAAAACTTCTCCTGCCGTAACGCCATGAAAGCCGCAGGTTAGAAAAACCAGCGCTAGGCCGGATGCCAGAACTCTTGTCATTATTCCGTTCCAATTAATCATCATGACCTATCCTCCTGGTGCAGTGTTTCACTCAGATATGTATTTAATAGCATGTCATGCTGAGTCCCGATGCGCTTCGCGATCGGGACGAAGCATCTCCATCATAACGAGATTCCTCGTCCCGACCTCCCCGAGAGTCGGGACTCGGAATGACAAACTCATGATTTTAAGGCGTTTTTCTTTCTCATATGTTCATTTAATTCAGTTACATTACACTAGCGGCCTCCGCCACTGGCGGATTGCTCAAGACATGAAATTAGACTATGAAGAAAAACATAAGTGAAACGGGAAAATATGACCTTGATTATTCTGTCAAATATTAGCACTATTCTGTCAATGGTTTTCCCGGAAAACAAGCGATGCATCTTGTCCGCCGGCGCGCGGACATCCGCCATCCCCGTCAAAAACCGGAAAGGCCGGGCAATCTGCGCGGCAAGACGTTCATGACATATCCAAAGAAAACAGTGAACACGAAAAAAGAAATAATTGATTCAAACACGAGGCAGAAAAAACCGCTTTTGATAGATTGGGGAACGGACTATTTCCCGCTGTCGGTCGTGCGAATGAACCCGCAGCATCCGGTAAATTTTCATTTCCACGAGTTCATGGAACTGGTCTTTATTGAAAGCGGCCAGGGCATCCACTTCACCGAGACGGAATCCTACCCGATCGCGGCCGGCGACGTGTTTGTGATCCGCAAACACGACGCGCACGGATATTCAAACACCAGCAATCTCCGCCTGATTAACATCCTGTTTTATCCGAACAAACTGGCCCTGCCGCTCAAGGAACTCGGAAAACTACGGGGTTACCACGCGCTTTTTGAAACAAAACGCCGTTATTCCGAATTTTACGGGTTAAAAAGCCACCTGCGGCTTGATTTGAAACAGTTAACGCACATGGGGGGCCTGATCGCTTCCATGGAGCAGGATTTAAAAGACAGATCACCGGGGTTTTCGTTCATGGCGAAAGGGCTCTTCATGCAAATTATCTGCATCCTTTCCAGGCATTACGAAAAACAACGGACGCTTATCCGCCATCCCTTGGCGAGAATTTCCAACGCGATCGCGTATATCGAGTCAAATTACGCCAGGCCGGTCCACATGGCCGACCTGGCGGCGGCGACCCACATGTCCCTCAGCAAGCTCCACCGGGATTTCACCTCCGCCACGGGATTTGCGCCGATTGAGTACCTTGTCCGCCTGCGCGTCATGCGCGGGGCGGAACTCCTGCGGCAGGGCCGGCTGAACGTGACCGAGACCGCGTTCCAGGCGGGATTCAACGACGGCAATTATTTTTCGCGCCAGTTCCGCCGGATCATGGGAATAAGTCCGCGGCAATTTATTTCCAATGATAATTGTGCAGGCTGAATTTTTTCAGGATTGATTTCGGCAGGCGCTCCGCGAAATGGCCGCAGACCGTCCCGCCGGCCTTGGCAATGGTATAGAGAAAATAATACGGCAGGTAGAGCGGATAATTCCGGGCGATAAACGCCAATTCCTTGCGCAGGTAACTCAACCCGATTGAGGCGCTGGTTGCCATGTCATGCCGGGGAAAGATGACGGTCAACGAATAGACGCTGTCAAAGTAACGCCGGAAAGCGTGTTTCAACGAATAGGCGTGCGAATGGACCACGACCGATTCCGGCTGGTAGACAAGCGCGTGCCCCGCCTCCAGCAACTCGCGCGCGAACTGCTGGTCCTCGCTCATGATCAGGTTTTCATCGAACGGATGCCTGAGTAGCAATTCCCGCCGGATGGCGGCGCTGACGTTTGAAAAAAACACGTCCTTGAAAGACAATGGCGCGGAATCTTTTTTCACGCGCCGCACGGCTTCCCCCGCCGGGAAATGATAACCGAGGAAAAATTTCTCGGTCGGCGGCGCGTCGTCCTTCGGTACCTGGCGCGAGTAAACCGCCCCGACCCGCCCGTCGGCGAAAGGCGCCAGCAGGCCGGACAGCCAGCGATCCCCCTGCGGCAGGGCGTCCTGGGTCATGAGGACGATAATCTCGCCCGTCGCCGCGCGCGCGCCGAGGTTGCGCGCGCGGCCGTGCGAAAATTTTTCAATCGGGATAACCTTCACCGCGCCCTGCGCGTGGTTAACCCCGGGATGCGATTGCGCGATCGCGACCGTATTATCCCGGGAACGCGAGTCAACCAGGATGATTTCATCCGGGGCAGACGGCTTCTGGGAAAAAAGCGCCGCCAGAAGACCCGGCAACAACTTTTCCGCATTCAATACTGGGATTACAACAGATATTTTCAAAATTTACTCTCGCAAAGGCTCCGATCATGTATCCGTGATCCCGGTCGCCTCGGCCTCCGGCGGCAGGCGGTCAATGTGGCGCGGAAGGGCCATGATGCTGAAGAGAAAAGAAGCCGCCCCGACCTGGACCCCGTTCACCAGGCAGATCAGCGCGAAGAAAAGCAGGCGCTGCTGGTTGAGCGCCCCGAAACCCGAGGAAACCCAGGTCATCACCACGAGCATGGTCAAAACCAATCCGAGCAGGATTATCCCCCCCGACACGAAACAGGCCCTTTCAAAAGTGAACCAGCGGTAGAACCAGGCCACGACCGGGTCGTCGTGCAGTCCCGAGAGATGACCGTAGGCCTTGGCCAGCAGACCGATCGTGATAATCTGGATGCTGAGAATATTGAGCACGCCGCCGATCAGCATGCAGTGGATATCAACGACCCGCCCGCCGATGACAATCGGGCCGAAAGCGAGCGGCAACGAAATCAAAAGGCCGAGCGTCCAGAAAAAAACACCGGGCACAAGCATCATGGCCGTCGGGCTGTGGAGCATCATGAAACGCAAGTGCCGCCAGCCGTCGCGGAAGGCATGCAGCTTGGAAGTGCCCGCGCGCGGATGGTAGACAATGTCGCGCTCCATGATTTTCAGGCGACAGCGGATGGCGCGCACCACCATCTCGCTCGCGAATTCCATGCCGGTCGTGACGCATTGGAGGCGGCGGTACGCTTCCGCGGTTATCGCCCGCAGCCCGCAATGGGCGTCGTGCACGAGATTGCTGTGGAACATCGCGCGCAGCGCGAAGGAAAGCAGCGGATTGCCGATATATCGGTGCAGCCTCGGCATCGCGCCCGGCTTGATGCTTTTCATGCGGTTGCCGATGACAAAATCTGCTTTTCCATCAAGAATCGGCCTGACGAGGTCGTCAATCGCCGTGAAATCATAAGTCAAATCGGCGTCGCCCATCACGATGATCCCGTAGCGCGCCCGCCGGAAGCCGGCGCGCAGCGCCGATCCGTAACCGGGGTGCGGCTCAGCCACGACCCGCGCGCCATGTTCGCGGGCAATCTGCGCCGACCGGTCGGACGAACCGTTGTCCACGACGACAATATCCTCCGCCAACCCCAACTTGGCAATCCCCTTGCGGGCCAGCTCAATCACCTGCCCCACGGAGGCCTCCTCGTTCAGGCAGGGAATGACGACGGAAATGCCTTTGATCGGGTTGTCGGGTTCAGGGTTCATGGTTCACGGTTCGGAGTTCAAGGTTAAGGGGCAAAATGCCATGCTGTAGTCTTTCAGATAATTAAGCTCCGAACCGGAAACGTTCAACACTCAACATCCAACTTTCAAGTGCTTTGATTCACTCTGAAACTTTGGAACGATAATGTTGGACGTTGAAATGTATTTTCGCCTGACTTGTAAAGTTATTTAGCTGAACATTATCTCTTTTCAGTCTTCAATCTTCAGTCTTCAATCACTGCCCAATTTCTTCAGCGGGCATTTCGGTTTCCGCCGGAAGTTGATACGTGGTCGGCTGAACCTGCCCCTGCATCAACTGGTCAATGGTGGCCCCCTTGCCGTCAGTGCGCGCGTTCGGGTTCTGCGGATTGACCGGCGCGAACAGGCCGGGCGCATTTGAACCGGGTGTCATCAACTGCTGGAATCCGCCGGCCGGGGCACTGCCCTGGGGAGCCTGGAAAGGACCGAACGGCGACTTGGCACTGGGAAAAGCGCCGGTGCTGACCTTAAAAAACGAATCAAGCGGCTTGGCCTGGAAAGGAAGAACGTTCGTGCCCGCGGGTTGAAACGGCGTCATCCTTCTTTTTGATAAATCTGAAAAAAAAGGCTTGCGGGCCACCGGCGAGGCATCCTGGATTGCCGCCGCAAAAGGATTCATTGCCGGGCCCGCCGCGCTGGCCAAGCCAGCCGGGGCGGCGTTTGAGGCAAGCCCCGTCTTGTCCTTATCCGGATGCAGCTTTACCGTCGCCGTCTCGGTGCCTTTTTTTAAAACCGCTTCCTCGTTGTCATAGTTGGCGGAAACCACCTGCAAACCATCATGATCTTCCCCAATCCCCAGTGAAAAATTTTTGTTTGTTTTCTTGTCCAGGAGGCCGACCCGGATGCCGGTGCCGTCGTCAATGATGGATTTCATCTCTATTTCCTTGGCAAGGACATCGCCGAGCGCCGCCTGGGGCAGGGCCGCGTCCGACGGGGCGACTTCCCCGAACGGCTTCTTATCCAGGATTACCTGGTAGCGCGTAAAATCATGGCCGGCAACAGCCGCCCAGGCCACAGTGCCGCCGCAAAAGATAAACGCCGTCAAAATTACTGCGCCGAAAATGCCCTGAAAACGCGCCCAAGTCATCGCGCGCGCCCGGTCCAAGTTCGTTAATTTGGCAATGGTTCTCATTTACATAATCTTAATTGATCGCCCGGAAAATACAATTATTTTATTCCACGCCGCCTTCCCCGGGATCCAACCTGCGTTTCTCAAAGAGCCACACGACCCAGACGCACACCTCATAAAGGATGATCATCGGGACCGCCATGATAATCTGCGAAAACACATCCGGGCCGGGTGTCAGGGCCGCGGCCAGGATGAGGATGATGACGATCGCGTACCTTCGCCTGGACTTTAAAAAAGACGAGGATACAACCTGGAAATAGCCGAGGCTCATCAGGACCACCGGCAGTTCAAAGGCCAGGCCAAAAAGCAGAAGCAACTGCATGCAAAACGCCACATAGCTCGGCGCGGTCCATTCGGCCTGGATGCCCAGCCAGGCGTGGAGGCCGAAAAATATCTTCAGGGCAATCGGCAGGGTAACAAAATAGCCGAGCCCCGTGCCGAGAATAAAAAGAAAAAAGGCGAATACTCCCGAGACCCGGACCATTTTGCGCTCCCCGGCGGTGAGACCGGGAAAGACAAAGCCCCCGACCAGGAAGAGAATGACCGGCGCGCACAAAATGAACCCCGACCAGACGACTATCTGCAGGGCGATTGAAAAGGCGCCGGTGATCTCCAGCGAGCGCAGGAACATTTCGGGGTGATCGGTGATTTTTGACAACGGCGCGCACAGCCACCTGAAAATGACCGGGGCCAGAGGTATGCAGACAATCATCGCCGCCACCAGTACCGCCAGAGACCAGAGCAGGGTCCAGCGCAGTTCTTCAAGATGCTGGAGGAAAGGCTTGGGCTTGTCCCCGGTCATATTATCATTTGCATCCGATATTTTCGGCATTTTCTCACCTTCGGGCAATCCGGCTTCAATGATTAAGAAAATGCCGCGACAAGTCAATGCTTGACATTTTATTCGGACTGTTGAACATGGCTTTTCAGGCCACAGATTTAAGCGCTGGAAATCAAACAATGAAACGCATCGCCGAACAGGTTGCCGGGGGGAACATCCTTGTCTCCGACGGGGCATGGGGAACCATTCTTCAGCAGAAAGGCCTCAAGCCGGGGGAATGCCCAGAGTTGTGGTGCCTGAGCCATCGCCCTGAAGTGCTTGACATCGCCTGCCGTTACATCGCGGCCGGGGCCGACATGATCAAAACCAACAGTTTTGGCGGCACGGCCTTCAAGCTTGAATTTTTCGGGCTCGCGGACAAGGTTGCCGAGATAAACACGGCGGCCGCGGCCATCTCGCGCGAGGCCGCCGGGCCGGAAAAGCACGTCATCGCCTCCATGGGACCCACGGGCAAGATGCTCCTCATGGGCGATGTGACCGAGGATCAATTGAAAGACGCTTTCACCGCCCAGGCGCTCGCCCTTGAAAAGGGCGGGGCGGACGCCGTCTGCATTGAAACGATGTCGGATATCGCCGAGGCCTGCCTCGCGATCAAGGCGGTCAAGGAAAATACCGGGCTGGAAATCATCTGCACCTTTACCTTTGAAAAAACGGCCAACGGCGAATACCGCACCATGATGGGGGTCTCGCCCGCCGAGATGGCCCGCGCCTGCCTAGCGGCCGGGGCCGATATTATCGGCTCAAATTGCGGGAACGGATTTGAACAAATGCCGGAAATCGCCTCAAATATCAGGAAAGAAGCGCCGCTCGCGCCGATCATCATCAATGCCAACGCGGGCATGCCGGTCAACCGGGACGGCACGACATATTTCCCGGAAACGCCCGGGATGGCGGCCGGGTATGTGCCGGCCATTATCGCGGCCGGGGCGAACATCATCGGCGGCTGCTGCGGCACGACGCCGGACCATATCAAGGCCATTGCCGGGGCGGTCCGCAAAATAGGCGGACAATAGATTTTATGAAACATAGAATGTTAAATTTATCCGCATACTGCCTGCTCTTTTTATGCCTTTCCCCATCGCTCGTTCCGGCCGCGGTCAATTTCAAGGATTCAATCGTAAAAATATATATCACCGCCCAGCCCGAGAATTACAGGACGCCCTGGCAGCCCGGCCACCCCCATTCGGGCAACGGATCGGGATTTGTGATCCAGAAAAAAAGAATCCTCACCAACGCCCACGTGATTTCCGACGCCCGTTTCATTGAAATCCAGCGCGAGGGCGACCCGAAAAAATACCAGGCAACCGTCCTGTTCGCCGGTCATGACTGCGACATCGCGGTCCTCTCCGTCCCGGACGAGTCATTCTTTGAAGGCACGCGCCCATTGGCCCTGGGATCCGTCCTGCCCAGCCTGAACGACGAGGTAATCGTGCTCGGTTACCCGATGGGCGGAGAGCGCATCTCGCTTACCAAGGGAGTGGTATCGCGCATTGATTACATCCCCTACTCGCACAGCGGGCCGGACTGGCACCTGGCCATGCAGGTTGACGCAGCCATCAACCCCGGCAACAGCGGCGGACCGGTCCTTTACCGGGACAAGGTGGTCGGGGTGGCTTTCCAGGGGATTCCCAACGCGCAAAGCCTGGGCTACGCGATTCCCTTGCCGGTTATCCGGCATTTCCTGGCGGACATAGCCGACGGCGCTTATGACGGCTATCCCGAGCTTGGAATTGACTTCATGGAAACGCGCAACCCGGCCCTGCGCCGCAGCCTGAAGCTGGACGGCAAGGACGGCGGGACGGTTGTCACGCAGATTGATCCCTTCGGCAGCGCCTTTGGTCTTTTGCAGGCTGGCGACGTTCTCCTGAAAATCGACGGATACCCCATAGCGGATGACGGCACCTGCGTCATTGACGGCCAGACCATGCAATACGCCGAGCTGATTGAGCGGAAACAGTGCGGTGAATCGATGAACATTGAAATCTTGCGCCAGGGGCGGGAACAGACCATCATCGTGCCGCTTTTGAACCGTCATGACCCGTTCGCCTATCGGTATGAATACGACCGGCGGCCAGAATATTTCATATACGGCGGCCTGGTGTTCACGCCCCTTACGCTCAATTTGCTGGCCCAAACCGGGAAAGACCTCAACCAGCCCGGCCGGCAACAGCTGCTCTATTATTCACAATTTGTCAAAATCGACGGCTTATATTCCAATCAAACCCAGTTTGTCGTCCTGACGGAAAGGCTGGCGCACCGGGTCAATACTTATGACAGCGCCTTCCTCCACAAGACGGTTTCCGAAATCAACGGCCGCCCCATCAGGCAGATGAGCGACCTTCCGCCGGCCTTCAGCGCGCCTTCCAACGGTTTGCACGTGATCCGGTTTAATGAAACTTCCGTGACGCTCACCCTGCAGGCCGACACGGCGCAGCAGGCCGACCAGGAGATCCGGCGCAGGTATAATGTTCCCGCGCCGTATTATTTGCGGCAGGAGAACTCCAGATGAAATTCAATTTCAGAACTATTTCTCACCCGCTCGCCAAGCTCGCTAGAGTTCACGGAGAGTATAGAGAAAAAATGCGGCCGGTATTTTTTTTGCGTTCATATAAAAAAAATACCGGCCACGCTTATCTGCTGCTTATTCCCTGTGAACTCCGTGCACTCTGTGAGAAATTTCTTCTCTTTGGTTTGTTACTTGCTGCTTCAAACTCCTTTTGCTCTGAAGCCGCCGCGCCGGCCGATGACGCGACGGTCGTGGAAGTAATCTCCGCCTGCCAGGAATTTGACCAGCATATACCGTGGCGCAAAAACCCGCCCCAGATCCGCCAGGGACTCGGCGTGGTGATAGAAGGAAATTTTATCCTGACCTTTGACGACATCGCGCGTAACAGCACTTTAATTGAAGTCCGGCGCGCGAAGACCGGGACCAAGCTTGAGGCAAAAACGCTCGTGGCCGACGAACAGGTTGGCGCCGCCTTGCTGAAGATCAACGACGCGGCCGCCGCGGCGCAATTCAAGAGCGTGCCGATTACCGACAAAATCAGCAGGAACGACCGGGTGACAATCGTCAAAATGGACGAAAGCGGGCAGTTCCAAAGCGATGAAGGACAGGTGATCGAGATTATCAGCACCCCCCGCGGCCTGGTTTTAAAGGTGTTGACCAACCTCAGCATAGAAAAGAACGGAACCCCGGTTTTCATCGATAACGCCGGAAAATCCGGCGCTTCCCGCGCGCTGGCCGGGATCACGATCAACTACGACAAGGGCACCCAGACCTGCCTCGTGCTGGCCGGGGTAACCTTGAAAAAAATAGTGGCCGCCGCCGGCGCGCCGCCTTATGAAGGCATAGCGTCGGCCGGCCTGATGTGGGAGCCGCTGCTCGATCCGGCCAAGCGCAAATATCTGGGCATCGGCGACCAGAACGGCGGGATCCTCGTCGTCCGGACCCTCCCCGGCTCCGGGGCTGCCGCAACCCTCCAGGCCGAGGATGTGATCGTTGACATTGACGGGCTTCAACTTGACAAAATGGGATATTACACCGACCCGGATTACGGCCGCCTGCTTTTCGCCCATCTCATCAACGGCCGGCACAAACCCGGCGACAAGGCGGCGCTGACCATATTCCGCAACCGGCAAAAGATGGCTGCGCAAATGACGTTGAAAAGGCAACGCGACGTCGCGCAAACGATCCCGGAAAACACGAGCGGCGACCAGGCCGAATACCTGGCCGAGGGCGGCCTGATCCTGCGCGAATTGACCGGCGACTATTTGCGCTCGGGCGGCAATGACTGGATCACCCAGATGAACCACCGCCTGGTCTACTATTATTTCAACCCGTGGCAATTCAGCGCGAAGGAAGGCGAACACGTCGTCATCCTCTCGATGGTACTGCCGGACCAGATAAACATCGGCTACCATGAATACCACGATGAAGTCGTCACGGCCGTCAACGGCCGGCCTGTCCGGCGGATGGCGGATGTTTTCAAGGCGGTTGACGCCGATGGCGGCCTGAAACGCGTTTCCATCATGGGCAGCGGGGTTGACCTTGTCCTGGATGAAAACGAAATGCCGGCGGCCAACCGGCGCATCGCGGCCAATTACCGCATCCCGAGTTTGCGTTATCAACGCTCGGAGGAAAGGAGTCAGTAGGCAGAGATCAGCGATCAGAGGTCAGTGGTCAGCAATCAGAGATCAGAGGTCAGAGACCAGAGGTCAAAGTCAGTAGTAAGATCGTTTCATTAAATTTTTGCGGAGAAATTGGAGCAAACACGGCAACGCAAATTCTTACCCCGCCCAACCACCGTGGTTGGGCGGCAGGAACCGCAGGGCGAATTTCGCTTCCCGCGCAAGCGGGATTTGAAAAACAAGGCCAGTCCGGTTCAGATGCGGGTGCGCCGCGCGAAGCATCAGACTCGATTCTATGCGAGCGCGGAAAACCCACAGATGAGCCGGAATCGCCGTTGTCTTTTTCAAACGAAATTCGCACTGCTATGAACAACGAAAGGCGACAAGAGAAATTTGGTTGCGGCTAAATGCCGCGTTGGTAAAGGACAAAATTATGACCAAGCCCATGATCGGCGCGCAGTTGTACACCCTGAGAGAACACGAAAAAACCATGCCCGAAATCGCGCAGACCCTGAAAAAAGTCGCCGCGATAGGCTACAAGACCGTGCAGGTATCCGGATTCGGCACGTCCAACCCGAAGGAAATCGCCCGGGCGGCGGAAGACGCCGGCCTGAAGATTGTCTCCACGCATACGGCCTGGCCGCGTTTTTTAAACGAACTGGACGAAGTGATCGCGGAACACAAGCTCTGGAAATGCTCCCACCCGGCCATCGGCGGTCTGCCCGAGGATTACTTCTGCGAGGACGGCATAAGCAGGTTCCTGGCCGAACTTTTCCCGATTGCCGAAAGATTGCGCGATGCCGGCATGGATTTTTCATACCACAATCACAGCCATGAGCTGGCGAAATACGGCAACAAGACGTGGCTGGCGACAGTTTTTGACACCGCCGACCCGGCGATGCTGAAGGCGGAAATTGACACATACTGGATCACGGCCGGCGGCGGCGACCCGGCCGAATGGGTCAAGCGCTGCGCCGGGCGCATCCCGCTCCTGCATTGCAAGGACATGCTCGTGACCAGGGAGCGCGTCCAGCGGTTCGCGGAAGTGGGTGAAGGCAACTTGAACTGGAAAGGCATCCTGCACCAGGCCGAGCAGAGCGGCGTGGAGTATCTGCTCGTTGAGCAGGACGACTGCTACGGCAAGGATCCGTTTGACGCGCTCGCGACAAGCTACCGGAATCTTACCGGCTGGGGTTATCAATAAGAAAAACTGGGCTCCCGCAGAATCCGTGGGCAATACCAAATCGTTTTTTACCACGGATTACACGGATACGGTTATATGGTTAAAATGTCAGCCCCTTCTTCGCTTGGGCCGCACAGGGCAAGCAGTCGGACAGTTAATATCAGTGCAATCAGTGTCATCCGTGGTCAATCTTCTTGTATCTGACCCACGCATCTTGCTGAGAAGCCAGAAAAACTATTCCCCCGGACGCAAGACCTGCTTCCGCACCTTGTCCGGGACAAGCCCAAGGAACCGCCGCAAGTTGCCCCCGAAAACCTTTTCCATCACCCGCGCCGGGACGCCGAGCGAGCGCATGATCTGGCGGTCATATTGGACCCATTTCCGGGTCCAGGAAAAATCATCTTGATTCGTCGAGCAGTCCGACCCGAAAATGACGTTGTTTTCCACGTCATAGCCGATCTTGAATATCTTGGTCAGCGCCTCCCGCCGGTAAATTCTGGGCGTCCCGGGCGTAATGTCGATAAACAGTTCCACATCCAGCTCCGGCCGGCTGGTATGCGCCTCGAGGAATTTTCCGTACACCGCCAGCATCTCGTCGCACCACGGCCAGGAAATATGCGCCATCGCGAACTTCAACCCGCGCACGCGCAATAAAGCCTCAAAAAGCGCCGGGCGATTATACCTGGATGACGGCTTGCCGTCCCACAAAATGCCCGAATGAAACAATATCGGCCGGCGGGCGTCGGCAATCGCCTGGAAAGTTTTCAGCGCCCGCCGGTCGCCGGGTTCAAAGCAATCACAAATGACCTTGAATCCGCTGATCCCCTGCCCAACCGCCGCCTGGACCTGGCGCCGGGCGCTATTTTCGAGGGGGTCAATCCAGAAAAAGGGATAAAGTTGACTGGAGAGGCCGGCCCATTCCCGGACATGCTCCAAACGTTCCTGCCAGGACCGGCGCGACCCGTCGGCCACGTAGGAGGACGGCGGGAGAGACAAGATAACACCGCCGTCAATCCCGGAACGCTTCATCCTCCGGACCAACGTGTTCCGGCCTTCAACGCCGGGCCTGATATGAATATGTCCATCCAGCATATAAATCCCCCTTCGTTTTTACAATGCATTCCGTTTTTCAGTGAACATCGTAGATAGTGCCGGCGTTGATGTGTTCATAGGCGCCCATGTCAACCGTGCCGTAGCGCAGGCGCTGCCGGTTGTCCATATCTTTGCTGCGCACGTCGGCGGAATTCGTCATCCAGGAAAAATTAGTCCCGGCGTTGATGCACGGTGAACCGGCCGCGAGACGATAGTTCCCGGCGGAGCGGTTGACAAACATCGGGTCGGCCGTGATATTTCCAACAGCCCAATTGTTAGTCGCGGGAACCGTGCAAGAATTTGTAAAAAAAGATAAAAGCCAATTTGTGTTACCGTTGGCCGGCCCATAGTTTGTATATACGATGCTGTTATAAACCGCGCAACGGTTCACCCCTCCTCCGCCTCCATCGGAGTAAGAGTAATTGCCGGTGTTGCTGACCACCGTGCAATTAAAGAGGGACATGTACATCGCGCCTCCCCCGGAAGCGGCCGTGTTTCCGACCAGCGTGCAGTTAAACATCTTATACAGATCAAAGTTGCCAAAAGCGTCTCCATATGCTCCTCCGCCGTTGGCCGCCGTATTGCCGATCAAGGTGCAGTTGTACAGCTGACTAATACAAGCGCCGCCGCCCTTGCTCAACGACGAGTTGCCGATCAATGTGCAATTATACAACGTGCTTGCAGACGCGCCGCCGCCGTGGGTGTTCCCCAGCAATGTCTTATTGCTGATGAATGTGGAGTTATAAATGGTGCAGCCATACGCGCCGCCACCCGAGATGCTGTCCCCGTAAAAAACATAATTACCAATGAAGGTACAGTTAGTCACGATGCTATAGACCGCGCCGCCGCCGCCGCTGCTGGCCCGCCACGCGAAATTGCCGATCAACGTGCAATTACGCAGGGTGCCATAGTTCACCCCGCCGCCCCTATAAAACCCCGAATTACCGGTTATTATACAGTTTGATATTACCGGGGTGGTGATTGACGGACAATACACGCCGCCGCCGCTGTTGAGGGTCGTATCCGTCGAGAAGGTGGCCCCGTTGGTCAAGGTAAACCCGATCAGCGTGGAATTGGCGGCCATGTAAACGCAACGGACTGCCGACGCGCCGTTTGTGGTGCCGGGATGCCAGGCGCCCTTGATGATCGTGTTGGTCGGGTCATTGTCCTGGCTCCTGAGAGTGATGGCCTTGGTGATCACCACCCGCGTGGTCTGGGCCGAGCCGCTGGGATAATTCGTGATTCCGCCGGAGTCATACACTCCGTTGCTGACCCAGATCGTGTCGCCGGCAATCACCAGGGGGTTGGTTATCAGGCCTTGAAGATTATTGGTGGCGTACGCCCAGCCGTTGGTCCCCAGGCCGGTCCCATTGGTCGCCACGTACCAGTCAACGGCCCGGGTTGCCGGGTGCATACCGATCCACAAAACCGCGACCATGCATATCTTCGCGATAATAATATATTGCGGCTTCATTCGCGTCAGCCTGTCATGCTTGAAAAATATTAATCCGCGCATTATGCCGGCAACCGTGCTCTGCCCCGGTTGCCGGATCGGCATCCGGATAGATCCGGTAATTTTTCAGTGAATGCCATAGATGGTTCCCGCCCGGATATGTTCATAGGCGCCCATGTCAACGGCATTATAGCGCAGGCGCTGCCGGTTGTCCATATCTCTGCTGCGCACATCGGCGGAATTCGTCATCCAGGAAATATTAATTCCGGCGTCGATGCACGGCGAACCGGCCGCGAGGCGGTAGTTCCCGGCGGAACTATTGACAAACATCGGGCCAACCCCGATATTCCCGGCCGCCCATCCGGGAACATTGGATGCCGTACAACTATTTGTAGAGAAAACTGTTCCATACCAATTTGATCCGCTGGGTGATGTATTTAAATATACGACGGAGTTATACATGGTGCAATCCCTCACTCCGCCGCCGGAAGATGACGCATAGTTGCTGACCACGGTACAATTATACAATGACATATAAATCGCACCTCCACCGAGAGGCGCCGAGTTTCCGATCAGCGTGCAGTTATACATTTTATACAGATCGAAGTTGCCAAAAGCGTCTCCATACGCTCCTCCGCCGTTGGCCGCCGTATTGCCGATCAACGTGCAGTTATACAGCTGGCTAATACAAGCGCCGCCGCCCTTGCTTAGCGACGAGTTGCCGATCAATGTGCAATTATACAGGGTGCATCTGGACGCGCCGCCGCCATGGGTGTTCCCCAGCAATGTCTTATTGCTGATCAACGTGGAGTTATAAATGGTGCACATATACGCGCCACCGCCCTCGCCGCTGCTCTCATAAAACACATAGTTACCGATCAAGGTGCAATTAGTCAGGATGCCATAGGCAGCGCCGCCGCCGCCCTGGCTGGTGCCCCGCCATTGTAAATTTCCGATCAAAACGCAATTACGCAGGGTGCCATAATACGTTCCGCCTCCATTGTAGTACGCCGAATTGCCGGTTATGATGCAGTTTGAAATTACCGCGGTGGTATTGGCGCAATATATTCCGCCACCGCTATTTCGGGACGAAACGGGTGACAGGGTGGCCCCGTTGGTCACCATGAACCCGATCAGCGTGGAATCGGCGGCCATGTACAAGCAACGGACCGCCGCCGGACCGTTGGTGGCGGAATCCCAGGCGCCCTTGATGATCGTGTTGGTCGGATCATTGTTCTGGCTCCTGAGAGTGATGGCCTTGGTGATCACCACCCGCGTGGTCTGATCAGAGCCGGTGGGATAATTCGTGATCCCGCCGGAGTCATACACTCCGTTGCTGACCCAGATCGTGTCGCCGGCAATCACCAGGGGGTTGGTTATCAGGCCTTGAAGATTATTGGTGGCGTACGCCCAGCCATTGGTCCCCAGGCCGGTCCCGTTGGTCGCGACATACCACTCAACGGATTGTGCTGCCTGGAGCATACCGATCAATAAAAGCAACGTCAGGCAATATCTCATTTCCGATCATTCCATGCTGTTTGCCTTCAAAGTCCGGAAAGGAATGATACTTGCTTGTTGCCCGCACCGATTGGCCGGTTTCTCTCTTCCCGGGGCAACCGCTTATATCATCCTTACGCGGGCTGTTCCGGCTTAGCGCCCGCCTGCGGCGGTTTGATTTCGCCCGAACACGGCGGCAAAGCGGCCAGTTTCTGGTACAGATCGCTGCGCGCCATGATCAGTTTGTCCGCCTCTTCCATCAGGCGCTTGGCGTTTTCCGGATAAGTCTGCGCCAGGACACGGAACCTGTTTTCCTTCATGACCGCCTCGCTGTATTTGAGCACCGGCGGCTTGCTGTCCAGGGTCAGCGGATTCTTCCCCTCCTTGATAAGGTCGGGATTAAACCGGTAAAGCGGGAAACGGCCCGACTGAACGGCGTCCTTCTGGGCAAGCAATCCCTTGGTCATGTTGATCCCGTGCGCGATGCAATGCGAGTAGGCAATGATGATCGAAGGCCCGTTATAGGCGTCCGCCTCGGCAAATGCCTTGACGGTCTGGTTCGGATTTGCGCCCATCGCAACGGTCGCCACGTATATATTGCCGTAGCTCATGCAGATCATGCCGAGGTCCTTCTTCATCAGCGGCTTTCCGGCCATGGCGAACCTGGCCACCGCGCCCATCGGGGTCGCCTTCGAGGCCTGCCCGCCGGTATTGGAATATACCTCCGTGTCCAGGACCAGGACGTTGACCTTCCGGCCCGAGGCGAGGACGTGATCGAGTCCGCCGTAACCGATGTCATAGGCCCAACCGTCGCCGCCGAGGATCCAGACCGATTTTTTCACCAGGTAATCGGCCACCGACAGCAACTGGCGCGCCAGGCCGGCGTCGCATTTGGCCAGTTTTTCCTTCAGCTTCTCCACCCGCGCGCGCTGTTCCTCGATGGCGGACGGGGTTGACTGGTCGGCGTTCTTGATTTCCTGCAGGAGCGGCTTCATGTCGCCGCACGAAGTGCAGGAGCAGGCCTGCTCCAGCAGTTCCAGGCCATAGGCCGTAAACTTGTCGACCGCCAGGCGCATGCCGTAACCGAACTCGGCGTTGTCCTCAAAGAGCGAGTTGGACCAGGCCGGGCCGCGCCCATCCTCACGGGTCGTATAGGGCGTCGTCGGCAGGTTGCCGCCGTAAATCGAGGAACAGCCGGTGGCGTTGGCGATCAGGGCCCGGTCGCCGAAAAGCTGGGTCAGCAGCTTCACGTAGGGCGTCTCACCGCAGCCGGCGCAGGCGCCGGAAAACTCGAACATCGCGCGCACAAACTGGCTGCCCTTGATGGTCGAGCGGTTATAAAGCTTCGGATCCATGTCCGGGATCGCCATGAAAAAGGCAAAGTTTTTAGCCTCCTGGGAGCGCAACGGGAGCTGGGCGGTCATGTCGATCGCGCGGTGGCCGGTTTCCTGCTTGGTGGCGGGATCCTTTTCGCGCGCCGGGCAATTCTGGACGCAAACCCCGCAGCCGGTGCAATCCTCGGGCGCGACCTGGACGGTGTATTTCATCCCGGCGAATTCGGTGCCCTTCGCGTCCGCGGACTTGAATTCCGCCGGGGCGCCGTTGAGCTTGTCCGCGCCGTAAACCTTGACGCGGATCGCGGCATGCGGGCAAACCAGCGAGCATTGTCCGCACTGGATGCAGAGCTTCGGGTCCCACTTGGGAATATCAATGGCGATATTGCGCTTCTCGAACTTGGTGGTGCCGGTCGGCCAGGTGCCGTCGGAGGGCATGGCGCTTACCGGCAGCTCATTGCCCTTCTGGCTCATGATGACCGCCGTGACGTTCTTGACAAAATCGGGCGCGTCTTGAGCGACGACCGGCGGCATCTTCAGGCGGCGCGCGGGCTTGGCCGGCACGACGACTTCCTGGAGCGCGGCGACGGACGAATCAACCGCCTTGAAATTCATCGCCACGACTTCCTCGCCCTTGCGGCCATAAGTCTTGCGGATGGCGTTTTTCATCGCCTCAATCGCCTTTTCAGGCGGCAAGACGCCGGCGATCTTGAAGAAGCAGGCCTGCATGATCGTGTTCAGGCGCGAGCCAAGATTCAGTTCCTTGGCCAGCTTGACCGCGTCAATGACGTAAAATTTAATTTTCTTTTTTATGATCTGCTGCTCAATTTCGTCCGGCATGTGCTTCCAGACCTCGTCCGCCCCGTAGGGACTGTTCAGGAGGAACACGGCGCCGTCCTTGGCGTCGGCAAGCATGTTGTATTTTTCGAGGAACGAAAAATTATGGCAGGCCACGAAATCGGCCTGGGTGCACAAGTAAGGGCTCTGGATGGGCGTCGGGCCGAAACGCAAGTGTGAGATGGTGATCGCGCCGGCCTTCTTCGAATCATACTCAAAATAGCCCTGGGCGAAATTTTCGGTCTCGTCGCCGATGATCTTGATGGAGTTCTTATTGGCGCCGACCGTGCCGTCGGAACCCAGGCCGTAAAACTTGCATTCGATCCGGCCGGGATGGACGATCTGGAAACGCCGGTCAACCTTCAGGCTGGTGTTGGAAACATCGTCGTTGATGCCGACCGTAAAGTGGTTCTTCGGTTCCTGCGCCTTCAAA
>CAYYWX010000049.1:0-12393 GCA_964475405.1 uncultured Verrucomicrobiota bacterium | reverse complement strand
TTACGTCGTCGTTGATGCCGACCGTGAAATGATTGATGCCCTTGCGCGACAGGTTGTCAAAGACCGCCTTGACCATGGCCGGCGTAAATTCCTTCGAGCCGAGGCCGTAGCGTCCGCCGAGAATCAGCGGGTAACGGCGCGTTTGCATCAGCTTTTCGCTCATCGCCTCGCCGATCGCGGTGCGCACGTCCAGGTAGAGCGGCTCGCCGATTGAGCCCGGCTCCTTGGTCCGGTCCAGGGTGGCGATCGCCTTGACGGTCGGCGGCAGGGCGGCAATGAAGGACTTGATGTCAAACGGACGGAACAAGCGCACCTTGAGCAAGCCGACTTTCTTGCCCTTCGCCACCAGGTCGTTGACCGTTTCGTGCGCGGTTTCGGCGCCGGAGCCCATGATGACAATCACCTTTTCCGCGTCGGGCGCGCCGACATATTCAAAAAGCTTGTATTGCCGGCCGGTCAGCGCGGCAAATTTATCCATCTGCTTCTGGACGATGGCCGGCGAGGCCAGGTAATACGGGTTGACCGTCTCGCGGCCCTGGAAATAAACGTCGGGATTCTGCGAAGTTCCGCGCAGTTTGGGCCGGTCCGGGGAAAGTCCACGGGCGCGATGGGCCATGACAAGATCGTCGCTGATCATGGCGCGCATCGTCTCGCGGCTGACTTCCTCGATTTTCTGGACCTCGTGCGAGGTGCGGAAGCCGTCAAAGAAATGCAGGAACGGGACGCGCGCTTCCAGCGCGGCGGCGTGGGCGATCAGGGCCAGGTCCATCGCCTCCTGGACGCTGTTGGAAGAGAGCAGCGCAAACCCGGTTGAGCGCGTCGCCATCACGTCGGAATGGTCGCCAAAAATGGAGAGGGCCTGGCAGGCAACCGAACGGGCGCTGACGTGAAAAACGGTTGATGTCAGCTCGCCGGCGATCTTGAACATGTTGGGGATCATCAGGAGCAGTCCCTGCGAGGCGGTGAAGGTCGTCGCGAGCGCGCCGGCGGTCAGCGAGCCGTGCACGGCGCCGCTGGCCCCACCCTCGGACTGGAGTTCCACGACCTGGGGAACCGTGTCCCAGATGTTTTTCTTGCCCGCGGCGCTCAGCTCGTCGGCCAGTTCGCCCATGTTGGAAGAGGGAGTGATCGGATAAATCGCGCAGATTTCGCTGACCGAGTAAGCCACTGTCCCTACCGCGGTATTGCCATCCATCATTTCTTTATTTGCCATAACAGAATCTCTCCTTTTGTTGGTTCAATGAAATAAACATTTACGCGAAAAGCCGCTTCAGACCAAGAGCGCGGAGTAAAAGCAAACGGACATGAAGAATAAATCCCCGCCGGAAGGATGGCAAGATAAATTTTTGCCCAAATTTATCATCGAATATTGACTGTCCCGGATGACAACTTCTATACTATGATGTAAAAAACGGGCGACCGGCCAATTCGCACATTTCACGATTTCAGTTTTGCGCAAGCTAGGGGAGCGCATCACACGGGCGTGTATTTATTGGTTGTCATGCCGAGTCCCGATGCGCTTCGCAATCGGGACGAAGCATCTCCATCATAACGAGATTCCTCTCCGCGGCGGATCGGAATGACAATCCCGTGATTTTAAAAGCGTTTTTCGGTTTCATAAATTTATTTATTCAGATAGATTGCATTAGGATAATGACATGATTGTCACGGCATATTTTTTATCACACGGCAACTGGACCGTCATCCCCCGCCAGCTGGAGGAAAACTTCAAGGACATGGTTGACTGCGGTTTCAACGCCGTGGCCATTTCTTTCAGCGAAAGCGAGATGTTTTATTCAAGGCGCGCCTTTGAAATCCAGGTGAACCTCGCCCGCCGCTGCGGCCTGCGGGTATTTGTCATTCCCAGCCGCCTCGGCAACCGCTTCGCCGGGGCGCCATTGATGCCCAGCCTCTGGCTGACGCAACATCCGGAAGCCCAAATCCCCCGCTATCTGGGCTGGACAGGGCCGATGGCCTGCCTTGAAAACAAGGCCTTTCGCGACTGGATCAAGGAGTTCATGGCAACGCTTCTCCGCGACTACCCGCTTGACGGCATCATCTGGGATGAACCGAAGGATGAGAATTTGATCTCGACGCACCCGGACACACTGGCGAAGTATGGCGGAAACCCTACCCCGGAACAGATGGAGGATGGTTTTGTTGATTTTTTGCGCGACCTGACCGCGCACTGCCTGGCGCTCAACCCGAAGCTGATTGTGACCCTTTTCAACCAGAAAACATCCTCGGAACGCTTCACCCGATTGAGCTGCGCGATCCCGGGCATCGGCTATGCCGGCTATGACGGCAACCTTTCGCGGCAGAGTTATTTCCATGAGGAACCGGCCTGGCTAAAATATCGGATTGAAAGCGCCTGGGATCGAACGCAAAAAGAGTGCGCGGCGGCCGGCAAGGGAACCTTCGCGCTGGTGGAGAACATGCTCATGCCAGTGGAAGCCATCCCGGAATACCGCGCCAACCTTGCCGCGTATTTGCAAAACTATCACCCCGGCCATCTTTCGCTTTACTATTACGCCCACAACAACGAAGACCCGGAAACGGTCCACCGGATAACCAGGGAATTGATGAAAAAATATCTCTGAGCCGCGCTTTCTCCTATTTCCAATAAACCGGCACATCCAGCATCTTGCCGCCGGCGAGCGCCGACTGGTGGGCGAGGATGCCCGGCACCGTGAAATCAATGGCGCGGACGATGTCAATCGGCGGATTAGTGTTGTTCTTGACGGCGTCAATGAAGTCGCGGATCATGAAATATTCGGACGTGCCGTGGCCGCCTTCCTTCGCTTCCTCGGGAGCGTCCGGGTCAACCACCGAGTATTTCGGCGTCTGCGCCTTTTTCTCCGGCCCCATTTCCTTCGGGATATAAAGCATGCCGCCATCCTCGTGCAGGCGGCCGTTCTCGACGCTGCCCTTGGTCCCGTAAAGGCAATACCAGACCATGTGGGCGCGCACCGGCGTCTGGCTGCGCAAAATCTTGATGACCTTGCCCTTCTCGGTATGGAACAAGCCGACCTCCATATCGAGGAACCCGGGCTTGTCGGTCCGGTCGGGAAAACGGTGGAACCCGGAGTGCATGCCGACCACCTTGACGACGCGGTCATTCATCAGGGTCAGGAGCGGACCGAGGCAATGCGCGCAATACCAGATCGGCGGCCGGGTGGCGCGCCAGAAAAATTCGCCGGTCTGCCGGTTTTCAAGCAAATCGACGATCTCATGGATATACTCGGCCTCGGCATAGACAATGTCGCCGAGCTTGCCCTGGTCGATCATTTTTTTCCATTGGCGGACATAATGAAAATAGGTGTAATTTTCCGCCATCATGTATTTCATTTTGGTTTTCCTGACGGTATCCAGGACTTTCTTGCATTCCTTAAAAGTGTAGGCCACGGTCTGCTCGCACAAGACGTGTTTGCCGCTCTCCAGCGCCTTGACCGTGTGATCGGTATGGCAGGCGATCGGGGTGGCGATCATGATCATGTCAAGGGGCGCGTTGACAAAATCGTCGTATTTCAAAAAAAGGCTGCTCTCGGGCAGGTTGAACACCTTGCCGGTATCGGCCAGCGTCTTCGGGTTGGTGTCGCACAATGCCGCGATTTCCACTTCCGGATGCTTGTTAAACACGCTGACAAACCCTTCGCCGCGCCTCAGACCCGCAATGCCGATTTTCAACTTCTTCATCTGGCTCCTCCTGTCAATACTTCATTCAATTTTCCGACGTGAAATATAAAATTTACCGGGCCGCGTTCCTTTCCATCCACTGCCGGACGGCGTTGAACCGTTCAAGGTCCACCCGGATTCCATCGGCAAAAGCACAGAGTATAAAGTTGGACCGGCGCAGGCGGGGAGTTATCAACCGGTCAAGCTCAGGCCCGATCGCGTCAATCGGCCCGGCCGCGAAAAATACCGGCAAAGCCGCGATGATAATGAGATCCTCGCCGATCACATCCAGGGCTTTTTCCCAGGGCGTGTCGCCGGTCGGGGGCGGCGTCAGGGCATGAATGCCGTCACAACCGGTCTCGCGGATAAGCTCAAGCAGGTCGAAAACATGGCCGCACATATGCAAAAGAGCCGTCTTGCCCCGTTGCTTGACAATCTCCACAAAATCCCTCTGATGCGGCATGTTATATTTTTCATAAATGAGCGGGCTGATATAGCGTGTGCTCGTGTTTTCCACCAGGGTGACCGAATCCCAGGGACCATCCGCCAAATACCGGAACGCCTCCAGTTCGCGCCCATGCATGGTGTCAATCAACCCCTCCATCTCGTCCGGGTAATCCGCCATCAAGTAGTAGAAGTTCTCCAACCCCATGTCGTTTTCCAGAAGGCGCGGGATCGTGGAAGGCCCCCAAAACCGCGTCACCACTCCGTCGTCGCCGATGATTTTATTGATGGACGCAAGCGCCGCGGCGTCATCATGCTTCTTAAATTTGGCATTCTCCCACATTGCCCGGAACACGCGCACGGCCTCAATGGAGTCAACCGGATATTTCCGCGGATGGCCGCGCTCCGTGACATACGTCAATTTTCCCCGCGGAGTTGCCCAGGTGGTGACGACCTGTTCGCCGTCATTGCGGGTTTCATCGGTCACCTCCGGCCCCCAGCGGAACTCAGGCGAGCTGAACTGGAAAGGCGTGCCCCAGCCATTCAGAAGGAAAATGTCGCACCCGATATGGCGGTAGAAATCAAGGCCGTTGTTGCCCCTTAATTCCACCGGGAAATGATCAAGGCTGGTGTTGTCAATCAGGGCCGTCCAGGCAATGCGGTCAGCCGGCTTTTTTTTAAGAATCGCTTCCAGTCGCTCGCGTCCCGTCATTTTCATGTTTCCCTTGAATTCAACGCGCGCCAATCATTTCCGCCGGCCGTATAATTCGTTCAGCATATCCAGGGCGCCGTCCACCATGCCGGCCACTCCCTCGACGCTCGGCCGGGCTGAACTGCAAATGAGCGATTCGTAGCCTCCCGCCCGCCAGGCCTTTTCGGTCACCAGGTAGCCGAGGTAATCGCCGCCGAGCTCAAGCGGATAGGTCCAGGCGAACGGGCTCTCCTGCTTGATCTTTATCCCCCACTCCACGAATAATTCGCCCGGCAGGCTGGCAAAGCCCACCTCGCCGATGCGCCAGGCCTGCAGGACCGACGCGGTCCGGCGCTTTCCTTCCCTTCTCATTATTTCCAGTTCCTTGAAAAACACCGTCTGGCACTTTTTTTCCCACTGCGAGTCCCGGATCCGCTTCTTATGGTCAACGTCAAAGTCGCGGTAGGGCACGATCACTTCCCGCTTGACCGCGCCGAGCCGGACTTTCCCCGCGCAAGGACGGCGGCTGTCAAGTTTGGTTATGATGCAATCGGCAAGGATGTTGCCGATATTGCGGTAGCCGGTGACAATGTTGTTGATGTCGCCGCACGCCCCGGGCATGAAGAGCGTCACGCATTTTTGGCCGTACTTTTCCGCCAACCGCGCCGCGACCACGGCCGGATAATCGCCGCTGAAATATTCGCTGAAATTGGTATTGGCGTGCAGCGTGAAGTGGAAGAGGACCGCCAGCATTTTTCCCTTCAAATCTTCAAAAGAGATTATCCCGATCTCGGGGTCAATCGGCCCGGCGGAGCCGACGCACTGCAAATCCTCCTCTCCCCGGTCAAGCGCCCAGTTATTTATTTCCCGTCCGTCCTTGAACCGGTAACGCCGGTTGGCCTGCACGCTGGAACAGTAAGCGCGCGTGCGGCTCATGAGCGCCGGCTCTTTCGTCGCGTCGGCGCGCGCCACGCACTCCGCGATTTTGCCGGGAAGATTCGCAAGCCATTTCTTGTTGACGACGCTTTTCTCCTGCCCGAAAATCCGCCCGGTATAAGGCCCGGTATGGGTGTGCGTCGCCGCCCAGACGATATTTTCCGCCGGTATCCCGGTCTTGCGGCTTGCCAGTTCCACCGCCTTGTCCCCTTCCCGGCGCGAAAGCAAACAAAGGTCAATAATGACGTACGCAAGGCGCGTTCCGCCCGATTCCAGGACGACCGCCTTGACATAAAGCGGGTCCTGGGTTCCCTTTGACACGCGCGGAAAAATTGAACCGACCAGCGCGGTGCCGGCCGGCGGGGTAATATCCAGCTCGCACGCGCCAACGCGCAAAGTGTCTTTCATCGATTTTTCATCCTTCAATAGCATCCGATAGGATGCGCATATTGTAAATTATCATGTCAATCAATGTGTCCGTTTTTTGTGTTTTGCACTAACAGCCTACAGCCTAAACAGCTACAGTCTCGGCGTCCCTATGGGACGCCAGTTTTTACGCGACAAGGCACGAATGCATGAACCGGGCCATATGCTCTATGGCCTCCCGGCTTTCGGGCAGGCCGCGGACATGGAACACATGGACCATCCCCGGCCATACCTCAAGCGTCACATTGACGCCGGCGGAACTGGCCCTGGCCGCCACGCGGACGCTGTCGTCGCGAAGCATCTCGTGCTCGCCGACCTGGATCAGCAAGGGCGGGATGCCGCTGTAATCGCCAAATACGGGCGATGCCAGCGGGTTGCGCGGATCCTGTCCGCCGAGATAAAGATCCACGACCGCCGGCATGGACCGCACACTGAAGATGTGGTCTTCCTCGGTCCGCATTGACTCCCCGGTTATCGTCATATCGGCACAGGCCGAGATGGGCATTCCCCCCGCCGGCAGCCGCAGGCCGCGGTCGCGCAGCGCCAGCAATGTCGCCAGGGTCAGGCCGCCGCCGGCCGAATCGCCGGAGATAAAAGTTGCGCTGGCGCCCGCCGGGCCGAACGGACCGGACGAGAGCATCCATTCGTGGGCGCGGACGCAATCCTCAAGACCGCCCGGGAAGCGGTGCTCCGGCGCCAGCCCGTAGTCCGGAAGGAGTACGGCGCACTTTGCCGCCTTCGAGATATCGGCCGCCAACTGCAGGTAGGCCCCGCCTGAACCGGAAACATAGCCGCCGCCGTGCAGATACAGGAGCCGCAGGTCGGGGTCCGCGCCGGGGGCAACGACCCATTCGCATGGCAAACCGTCAATATCCGCGCGAATGCATTTGACGTTGCGGTCGGCGGGCTCTGCGCGCCCCGCCATGCAGGCGCGCAGTTCTCCAAGGTCGAACTTGACGGCGCCAAACCCCGGCTGCTTGCTTATTTCCTGCCAGTATTCCTGGCCTTCGCGCGAGATCATCGGTTAGCTCCTCCACGTATTGTTATGCAATAAAATTCCGCCGTTGTTTGTTGATTACAAAATACATCCGGGGCCGTTAAAATCACACGTATAATGTTTGGTTATCTTTTTGCTCTAGCCGTATTGCCGCGAGGCCCCGATATGGTCAGGTATTTATATTGACGTCCCCCGGCGCCAGCGCCCCATGTTCACGGAGAAGAGCATGGACGTCTTTCAGCGGAAGGGCTTCCGGATCCACTCCTGTTCTCGCGCTGATCGCCGCCATGGCTCCGGCCGCCTGTCCCATGGCCATGCACGGACACTCCACCCGAATTGCGCTGTTTGCCGTCCGATCGCTGGCAATGCAGCGCCCGGCCACGATGAGGAACCGGCTGCCGGCGGGAAGCATGGCGCCGCGTGGAATCGTGGGCAATACATTCCGTCCAAGAAGACGGTAATTAATGCCCCTGCCATCGTTGAGATGCTCGTCAACGGGATAGAACGCGTAACAAATGGCGTCTTCGTAGGTTTTGCCGGATTCATAGTCCTGCGCCATAATTGTTTTTTTGCCCTTGATGGTGACGCTTTCGCGGATTCCGGCCTCTGTGCACATCCAGTCCACGTTGAAGTTAAGGAGTCCGGGCTGCTTTTTGAAGAAACGGTACATGCGCAGGACGGCCTGGCGCGCCGCGACTTCAACGGATGACCTGCCTTCGCTTGTTTCGGAATTACGCGCCTCGATGTGATTTGCGTTATGGCCGCGCTGCCGGAGAAATGCCTCAGGCCCGTCATCATGCCAGGAAATGTCCGTGGTCTTCAACTCCCCGCGCGCGATGGCCGCGGCCGCGGCCGCCTTGAGCGCGGCGTAGTCGAGCGCTTCCGGATCATATCCTGAACATCGCAGGTCAAGCGTCGCGGGTTGAACGACCATGGAATGGACCAGCTCAAATCCGGCAAGGGAAACGGCATTGGCGTCGCCGGTGGCGTCAATGAGCACCCTGGCCCTGGTCTCCTGGAGACCCGACTTCGAGCAGATGCTGACCCTCCACTTGTCATTTAGGAACGCGACCGCGGCCGGCATGGCGTGGAAAAGAAGGTCAACCCCCGCGGCAATCACCGCTTCGTCGCAGAACGCGGCGAAGATTGCCTTGTCAATCGTCAGGTGTCTTGGATGACTGTTGTCGCGCGTGAATTCCGGCGTGGGAACCGGCTGGCGTGTTTCTTCGAGGGTCTTCCGCGCCAGTTCCCAGCCGATGCCGGCAATGATCTGCTTGCCCCAGGCAAAGAAATGAGCGGGCGCGTTGATGCCCCCCGCGGTCATGGTGCCGCCGAGCATGGCATTCTTTTCGACAAGCAGGGTTGCGGCGCCCGCGCGCCCTGCTTGAATGGCGGCAACGACGCCGGCCGTTCCGCCGCCGAATACGATCACATCATATTCCGTGCGCATATTTTTAACCACTTTTTCGGTTTATTTTCATCCCGGTTTCCGGTCCGGGTTTTCTCATTCACCCTTTTCCGGCCGGACGGGCTTGTTGTCTACGGCCTTCTTCGCTTGATTGGCATCAGACTACATCCGGAATTGATAAAATCACAAGTGTAATGTTTTGCTTTTTTTAGTCATTTCTTGCGCTTGGAGTTATCTTCCTCCGTTCGGGTGTAATATAAATTATTTGGGGTCAGTTTCCGCGCACCCACCCCGGCCTTCCACCTACGCTCAAGGAGCTTTGGTGGACAAGGCGCCACCCCTCCGAAGGAGGGGAACTTTCATGCCACAGGCAGACTTGTCCGCCTGTGGTGGATCCGCCGTTGGCGGAAAAAATCTCAGTCACAATCACTTACAATCCCCTCCCGGGAGGGTGCCCACTCGCCTCGGCGACTTGTCCGCCATAGCCTTGACGACGGCGGAAGCGCTTCCCCCTACGCGAAGCCGCTTCGGCGCGACGACGGCCGGCGGAGCCGGAACGGGCGGGGTGGGTAAGGTTTGTATCTGTATCTGTTTACCTCTAAATACCAAAATCTTTGTCTTGCACCCCTCCGTTCGAAACAAACGGTTTTGGCTTGCGCGAACATCCGTTTGGCGCTAAAAGAGAACAAATTTTTATGAAGGAGGCAGAATGAGCACAGTGTTCGATACGGTCTTGAGTTCGCGGAAAGGGCTGGGAGATATCGGCGTCGCGGTGGACCCGTTTTCCGGCGCGGTGAATACCTGCATTCCGGCCGTCGTGCGGTATCCCGGCGGCCCGGTGGTGACGGCGAACGATTTCTTCGACAGCGTCCAGTCGCAAATGGTGCGAAAGGCTATCCCGGCGAAAATAGACCCCCGGCTGGATATTCTCTGCGATGTGTTCAACCCGGGCCTGGCTCATTACCGCGGGAAATACGTGATGGCCGTCCGGTTCGGCAACCTCCGGCGCTTCAACGACCACTATCTGGCGGAAAGCGATGACGGCATCCATTGGACCCACCTCCCGCGCGTGCTGGAGATGCCGGGTCTTCCGGCCAGCCCGCGCCAGGACACACTGGCGGCGGCAAACCCGGACCTGCCGAAAAATCAAAAGTGGCGCAAGGGCGTTCTCTACGACGCGCGCATCACCCAGATGGGCGACGAATACCTCGTGGCGCTCGCCGTGGATTACGACACCCTGGAGCCGGATGGGCGCCCCTACTACAACATGTGCGACAACGTCCTGTTCCGCACAAGGAACTTCAAAAAGTTCGAGTTTATTTCGACCTTCATGGGCAACTCGCGCAACGGGGTCATTTTCCCCCGGAAGATTGACGGCTATTATTATGCCTCCGGGCGCCCGAACAGTTACGGCCGGGCGGGCGAGCCGGCCACCGGACAGCATACGCTCCTGTTCCGGTCGAAAGACCTTGTGAAGTGGGAGGAAGTGTCCGTGCTCTTCTCGGCGGGACACGCCTGGATGTGTTATGGCGGTCCCGGTTTCCCGCCGTTCGAAACCGAGAAATACTGGGTGATGGGCGTCCACGGCGTGGAGGTCCACGGCACGCACCGCGTCCATTATCGCGGCGGTATCTGCCTGATCGACAAAAAGACGATGAAACTGGTCGCGCCGCCCGCGCCGATCCTGAATCCGCAGGAGCAGCACGAACTGGACGGCCTGGTGGATAACGTCATCTTCCCGTCGGGCGTGCTGTTCAGCGACGGCCGCGGCGACGGCGTGAAGAAACCGGACACGCGCGTGGCGATCTACTATGGCGCCGCCGATCACACGGTCGGCCTCGCCCTTTCAACCGTCGAGCGCCTAGTCGCGGTGGGCCTGGGAAACCATGCCCAGTTTAAGAACCGGTAAAACGCCGCAAAAAATGTCAGTGTCTTAACCATCGGGAACAGAGAAGAAAAACAAGAAAGCAATGCGTCACACCGTGACGCACTACAACTGTAGCGCCGCACGGTGTGCGGCGAACTTGGGTTGCGGGCATAGCCCGCGTTAGGAAAAGATAAGCGTCGTGACGCGGATAACAGAAAGAAATGCGCGGCGCGTCTACCTAGTCAGCAGAACCATGCCATTCATCACCAATAAATTTAGACATACTAAGAAAGGACGAGAAAGCCAATGCACATGTTCAAAACCCGCCAGGTCGAGACAACAATCAACGTCCGCGACCGCGTGATGCGCACGATGTCGGAAGGCCTGGGGTTCAACTGGCAGGCGGGATTCGACCCGAAAACATACCCGGCAAGGGATGACGACAAGCGCTGGCAGCGCATCCTCGACCACGCCGAATGGCTCAATGCCAGGTTTTTCCGATTTTCGCAATGTTCCGAAATTGTCGACAACGCCGGCAACCTCGTCACGGACGCCCAATCATTCGACCAGCTCCGGCGGGTGGATCGCTGGGCGCAGCCGCGCGGCGTCCGGCTGCTCATTGACCCGGGCCTCATCCCGACCGCGTATCAATTCAAACCCTGGCCCCACGCGCCGGGCTCATGGGATGATCCGGGGAATTTTCATTTCGGCGTCAAGGACATCGACCGCTATGTGTCCAATTTCATCGTTCCCTATGTCCGGCACGTGGTCCGGGACCTGCAATGCAAATCGGTCGTCTGGCTCAACCACGTCAACGAACCGCTCATGGGAAATGTCTGCGCGACTCCCCCGGGCGTGGACGACCACGCCAGGTACGTGGAAGTGTTGGCCGCCATCCGGCAGGGCCTGAACGAAGCCGGCTTCGGGCATATCGGCCTGATGGGACCGGACACCTGCACGCTCAAATACTGGCCGATCCCGCACATGCAGGAGGTCGGAGCGGACATTGACGCGCATATCCAGGGTTATTGCATGCACCACTACCACTCCCATTTCGACTGGGACATTTGCAGCCACTCCATCGAGTCGCAACCGATGACCTACACGATCGACGAGCAGGTGACGCCTTTCGCGAAGTACGCCCATGACCGCGGCAAGCCGTTTCTCATGACCGAGCTGGGCATGTTCCATTACGGCTGGGGGCGCGGCGATCCGGCCGGCATCGCCCGCCACGACAACTCCATCCTGGAAACGGAATTCATCATCCGCGCGCTCGGTGCCGGCGCGGACACGGTCCTGCGCTGGGCCTGGCTGAACCCGGGCGATATTGACGGCTGGTGGCAGATCATCGAGACGGTGGACGGCTCGGATTCGCCGGTGGTCGCGCCTTATTATGGATACGGCACACTGATGCGGTTCATCAGCGAACGCGCCAAAATTTTCAAGTGCGACCTGGTCGCCTACCCCGGGACGCCGGTGACGACCCATGCCCTCGCGGTGGAAAACATTGACGGGACCCGGACGACTTTCGTTGTCAACGACGATTACCGGGATTGCGCCCGCGTAATTGTCCAGATGCAGACCGGCGCGGCGACGACCGTCCGCAAGATTGTCAATGACCCGGTCCGGAAGTATCACTATTGCGGGGAAATCGAGGCGAAGTCGGGCATGATGGAGTATTCGGACATCCTCTCGCCGATGAGCCTGACGGTTTACACCACCTGCACCCGCATTTGATAAAGCAAAAACGCGAAAAAGCGGGAACCGGAAAGATACGATGCACGCTGACGACATAGCCAGATACCAGCACACTCACGTTTTCCACTATAGCGGCACGGACACTGAGCGCAAGACCCTGCGGGTGGTCTTCCTCACCGTCGTCATGATGGTCGTCGAAATCGTCGCCGGGTGGATGTTCAACTCCATGGCCCTGCTTGCCGACGGCTGGC
>CAYYWX010000048.1:12763-30687 GCA_964475405.1 uncultured Verrucomicrobiota bacterium | reverse complement strand
ACCGTCTAACGGTCTTACGGTATCAGTGTCGTTCGTGCCATCCGTGGTTAACATTTTTATTGCAGTTTCTCGTACATAAAGTACTAACGCGCCCGCACATCCAGGCAGATCATCCTCTTAAGGTCACGCACAAGCAATCTTCCACCGGCAATGGCCATTGGCCCCCACGACTCGCGGCCGTTAAGAACTTTTTCCTGCGCCAGGCGCGTATAACCCTCGGGCGACGCCCTGGCCAGCGTCAGGACTCCGTCGTCATTCAGCGCAAAGATTTTATCGTCCGCTACCAGGAACGGCCCCAGCCCGAAGCGGTGTTCCGTCCCGCTGGTCCAGGAGAGCTTGCCGTCCGGCTTCATGCAGGCCAGCTGTTGCCTGAGGGCCCCGGAGTCATTGGGAAGGATGCTGAAAAGATGGCCGCGATAAAAAATCGGGGTTTGCTGCTCGCAGGCAAATACGCTCTTCTCCAGGCGATAAAGGGACTTTATTGAAAAACGCCCATTCTCCTCCGTCAAGCGGAACATCATGCTGCCCACCCCGTAACCGGCGGTGACAAAAATCAGGCCATCATCCATGATGGCCGGCGAGGGGGCGACGACGGAATGGTTCCATTCGGTCGTTTCCCAGAGGACGGCGCCCCGGTCTGCGCCCTCGGCCGACACTCCCACCATGCCGCCGACCGCGCAGTAAACGTACATCTTCCGTCCCTTGAAAGTCATCGGCATGATTGAGGAATGCGACATCTGCCATTTGCGCTGGTTGGGCGTCTTCCATTCAATCCGCCCACTCTCGCAATTGACGCCCATCATCAGGACGTCGCCGGCCGGCGCGATGATCGCCTGGTTGCCGTCAATCAGCGGACACTGGCCGGTATACCACAACGGCACTTTTGTCTTGTACTCTTTCTCAAGGTCAATCCCCCACAGGAAGTCGCCGGTGACGGCGTTGACGCACATGACATGGCACTGGGGCCCGATCGTGACGACATGCGTCCCGGTCACGGCCGGCACGGTGCGCGAGATCCCGTGGCTTTTTTTAGTGCGCACCTTGTACCAGCGCCGCCATATTTCCCGGCCGTCATCAAGCGAAAAACAACGCAGGGCGTCGCCTTCTTCCTTCTCGTCATAATCCAGCAGGTAAACGCGTCCGTTCAAGACGGCCGGGCCGGCGTAGCCTTCGCCGAGACTGACCGACCAGAGAAGCGGCGGGCCGCCTTTGCCCCAGATCTCAAGGAGGGCGGTTTTTTCCGGGCTGATGTTGTCAAAATTTGGTCCCCGAAAATTCGGCCAGGCGCCCGGCAGTTGCGAAGGAACAGCGTCAAATTTCTGGAACTTTCCGGCAATATTGACCGCGGCCGCCTTCTGGGAAGAACTGGCATCCTTGACCGCGACCCGCTCCTTGAGAGGCAGGGCGGGAGAAACGGCAAACCACCAGGCCAGGCAGGCAATCGCCGCCAGGGAAGCTACCGCCAGAGTGAAGCACCCTGCGGCAATCTGCAGGGCAACTTGCTTCGCCGGAGTAGCATTGGCTACGCAGGTCGAGTCTTTGCGTAACCCTGCGACTTGTCCGCCATAGCCCAAGGGGCGACGGCGGAAGCCCGAAAGACGCAGTGCTTTCTGGCGAAGAAGGGTCAACCAGCCGACAAATCGTTCATTCATGGCAACCGTTGAGAGTAATAATCCAGATTGATTTTTGCTGCCCGATTAAATCAAATTCAGATGATTTTTTTGCCGCGCGACCATCCTGCAGACGCCCGTCCAAGATTGTAAAAAACATGAAAAAGATGGGCCAAGAAAGAAAATTAGTCAAGCGGAAAACATCCGTTACTGGGGAAAAAACCTGGAGCGGCGGGCCGGATTATGTGGAAAAAAACAAATTATTATCATGCCGGCATTTTTTGCTTCTTTTCTTCTTGACACAAAACGCCAAACTGCCTAGGTTGGGCGAACAGTTTCGGGGGAAAGGTTTCCCGGAAAATTGCGGCGAAAACGCCGGTTTGTTCCGGCAGGTTGCGCAGATAACTTAATTATACGGAGGAAAGCATGAAAGGTTTAAATTTTGCATCCTTGGTTTCTCTCTCGCTGATCCTGGCCGGAGCGACAGGCAATTCAGTCGGCGCCGACGCGCCCAACAGCGCCGCCAGCTGGCGGGGAGACGGAACCGGCCTTTACCCGGCCGCCACCCCGGTCACGGAATGGCAGGAAGGCAAAAATATTATCTGGTCCACCAAGGTGGGGGAAAGCTACTCCTCGCCGATCGTCGCGGGAAACAAGGTCTTTATCACCGCCGAGCCCAACCTGCTGATCTGCCTTGACCGGGTTACGGGGAAGATACTCTGGCAAAAATCAAATTCATCGGCCGACCTGGCTGTCAAGCCCACGGAAGAAAAACCGGCGCCGCCCACCAGTTGCGGCTATACCGTCCCGACCGCGGTCTCGGACGGCAAACAGATTTATGTTGTTATTGCGACCGGGATTGTCGCCTGCTATGACCTTGAAGGCAACCGCAAGTGGATCAAGTCATTTGATCGGGAACAGTTCAGCTCGGACGGGCGCAGCGCGTCGCCGATCCTCGCCGGCAACAAGCTGATCATCCACCTCGCTTATCTCACCGCCCTGGACACCGAGAACGGCAATGTCGCCTGGGAAGCCAAGGAATCCATGGAGTCCTTCGGAACCCCGGTCACGGCGCGCATCGGCAACGTTGAAGTAATCATAACGCCCAAGGGAGACATCGTTCGCGCGGCGGACGGCGTTATCCTCGCGAAAGAAATTCAAAGTGTCACCTACGGCAGCCCGGTCGTGCAGGGCAACATCGTCTACTTCATCGGGCACTTCGCCACGGCCGTCCAGCTCCCCGCCAGCGCCGAGAAGGGAGAAAAGGACAAGGAATTAAAGACCAAGGAACTCTGGAACGTCGAGTTGGAAGGCGAATTTTACGCGTCGCCCGTCATTCAAAACGGGCTTGTTTATATCATGAATAACGACGCGATCTATTATGTGCTCAGCGCCGACAAGGGCGAAATTCTCCTGAAAAACAGGGTGGAAGATTTGCCCCCCAACATCTATGCCAGCGTCAGCCTTGCGGGCAAAAACCTTGTCATCGGCAATAACCAGGGCACGACCATGGTGTTTGCGCCCGGCAAGGAATACAAGGTGATCAGCACGAACAAACTCGGCAGCGGCGCGGCCGGAACACCGATCTTCGTGGGCGGGCAGACCTTCCTCAGGAGCGGTGATTTACTTTACTGCATCGGCGCCAAATAATCACGCGCTGAAACTTTATTTCAGGAAACTTTTGCATGCGCCGGAAGGCGTTATGGTTTTCCTCCGTCGATCAACCGCGTCAACACCAGCATGCCCCCATCCTCTTACACAGGCCAAGGATGAATTATTAGAATGAATTTTAACCGTTAAAAGCACGTAACACAGGAGCAATTAATGAAAAAAGGCGCGGACAAGGCAACGGACAGGATTTCGGAAGACAAACTGATTGACATTATCATGACCTTGCTGCGTCTCAATCCGGAACTTGTCAAATCACTGCCGGCCGGATGCACCCGCCGGCAATTCTGGGTTAAGACATTGCACCAGAACGCGGACATGCACCGGATGGTCGCGACACTTTGCGAGCTCCCCGCGTTCACCAACCTGCGCCCCAAACGGGATACCGCCAAAGCGTGGCAATCCGCCCTTGACGGAGGATGGGGTGGCGACCAGGCCGGAAGTATCCTGCGCGAGATCGTGGCGCGCGCGGGCCGCAAGCCCCTTAAGCGCCCGCCGATCAGGTACTGGCGCGACCAGTTCGGACCCGACGAAGTAATCCAGCGCGTCCGGCCGGAGGAGTCAAACGATTACATCCCCAACCCCCACCGCGGGACGACCACCTTCCAGCGGTTCCAGGGCGACAAGACATATCCCGCCTGGCTAACGAGCGACACCCACGGCCCGGTGGAATTTACATCGGTCAAGGCCGTCAAGGACAACGTCAAGTATATCCCCCGCACCACGCTCTCCTACTGCCGCTGGCCGTGGCAATGGCTTGAGCCGGAGAAGGGAAAATTCCGCTGGGATATCGTTGACCGCGCGCTCAAGGAAGCGCATGACCGCGGACAAACCCTCCAGCTCCGCTTCCAACCCTACACAACCCGGGTTGAGCATCCGGAAAAGCCGGCCAAGGGACACCGGCACCCTCCGAAACGATCCGTCAATGTGCCCACATGGTATTGGGATACGGGCGCAAGCTGGATCAAGCAAGGCGTATATTCCGTCAATGAACCGGACTGCAATGATCCGCTTTATCTCAAGCATTTCGGGGACTTTATCCGCGCCTTCGGAAAGCGCTACGACGGGCATCCTGACTTGGAAAGCATTGACATGGCCTATGCCGGCTTCTGGGGCGAAGCGGGCGGAAACACCACGCCGGCCACGGCCCGGAAACTGGCGGACGTATATCTGAAAAGCTTTAAAAAGACACAGATCCTCTCCATGCTGGGCAGTCCGGGCTGCAAGCACGCCGCCAAAGTCACGCGCGGGACCAACCGGCATATCGGCTGGCGGACGGACTGCTACGGCGACCTGAGCCGCGCCGATGTCCTGACCGTCCCGAAAAAACTCGCCTGGAATCACACCGAAGACTGTTATCCCAGGGAAATCGCCCTGAGCGGGGCGGATGCCTGGCAGACCGCGCCGGTGACCATGGAGACCTGCTGGAACGTGGCCTGGTGGTTGATGGACGGATTCGACCTGGACCGCATCATCCACGAAGGCTACTGCTACCACATGTCGGTCTTCATGCCGAAAAACGTTTTCTTTCCCAAGGCAATGATGGACAAACTGATTGAATTTGACAAGAAGATCGGATACCGGTTTGCCCTGCGGCAACTCACCCTCCCCCTGGAGAGCAAACCCGGCAAGAAGATTGAACTGCAATTCCATATTGACAACCTGGGCTGCGCGCCGATCTACCGCCCCTACCCGCTGGCGATCCGTTTCCGGCAAGGAAAGAAGTCGGCCATCGTGCGTCTCAAGCAGGACATCCGCCGCTGGATGCCCGGCCATACCTGGTTCAGCGAAAAAATCACCGTGCCCGGCGCCCTCCACAAGGGCGAAGCCAAGGTTGATCTTGTCATCGTGGATAACGACAACCGGCCCAAAGTCTGGTTTGCCATCCGGGAAAAAACCGCTGACAACTGGCACCCAATGACCAGCATTGATATCATCTAACCCGCCTTTCTCACACCCGGAGTGTGAGAAAGGCGCCCTTGCCATGCCCGGAGGCGGGTGGTATAAATGACCAGCGATGAAAAGATGGTCCATTACGTCCTGGAGAAGATATGCGACGGCGGTCTTGTTGATTGCCTTGCTCCAAACATCTCAGGCAATTGACTGGTATGTGGCGACCAACGGGACCGGCCTTGGGACAAACGGCTGGGCGAACGCCACCAACTCTCTCCAGGGCGCGATAAATATTTCAGCGGTAAACGACACGATCTGGGTCAGCAACGGCCTTTATGCCGACGGCGGGGTCACGAATTATCCCGCCGGATCTTCCCTGACCAACCGGGTCGCGATCTGGAAATCAATCACGGTCCGGAGCAAGGACAACGACCCGACCAATACGATCATCAAGGGCGCTTGGGATGCTCCCTCCACGACCAACGGCCCGGCGGCGGTCCGCTGCGTATATATGACCAATAATTCCTGGCTGATCGGGTTCACATTGACCAACGGCGCCACTTTTGCGTCAGGAGCAAATTATAATTTAAGCGGCGGCGGTGTGTTTTGTCATGACACCACCGCGCCGACAATATCCAATTGCCTGATAACCGGCAATTCAGCATGCGGCGCATGGGAATTCTGGGGAGGAGGCGGAGCGTATTATGGCACCCTGTATAACTGCGTTCTGACCGGTAATTTCACAACCGTTGGCGGCACCGTTGCCAGTGGCGGCGGAACACAAAAAAGCATCCTGTACAACTGCACGCTGACCGGCAACACCAGCTGGCGCGGCGGCGGCGCGGCCGGAGGCGCCTTGTATAACTGCATCGTGACCAAAAACTGGGTCAGCGGAGCCAACGGCGGAGGAGGAGGCGTGGCGAATTATTGCACTTTGTATAACTGCCTGCTGACCGGCAATTCGGCATCGCGCGGAGGTGGAGCGTATAATGGTTGCGCCTTGTATAACTGCACGCTGGTCGGCAATACGGACAGCAGTGCTTGGTGCGTGGAATGGAATTGCGCCCTGAATAACTGCATCGTATATTTGAATAACGGCAATTGGGGGAATGGAATTACTTTTACAAATTCCTGCACAACACCCTCCCCCGGCGGAACCGGGAATATCACCAATAATCCAATGTGGATTAACAGCGGCAGCGGATACGGGTTGACCCATATCGCGGGCAATTATCACCTCACGCCCGATTCGCCGTGTATTAATCGGGGGACCAATTTGGCCTACATGACAAACTCCCTTGACGCGCGCAGTAAAGACCTGGACGGACGAAGGCGCATCAAATACGGGACCGTTGACATGGGCGCCTATGAACTTATTCGCGCCGGCTCGATCTACACTATCCGTTGACCCGGATTTCAACGTCTTACTGTCCGACGGTCTAACGGTCTGATTGTCTTACTGTATGCCAGTATAAAACGGCTTGCCATGCCGCGGACAAATAGTATAAATCACTAATCATGGCAACGCTGTCCTTCATGCAGTGGAAAATCATGGTACCGGCGGTTTTATTGATTGCCTTGCTCCAATCAACTCAGGCCGTTGACTGGTACGTGGCGACCAACGGGGCCGGCCATGGGACAAACGGCTGGGCGAACGCCACCAACTCTCTCCAGGGCGCGATAAATATTTCAGCGGTAAACGACACGATCTGGGTCAGCAACGGCCTTTATGCCGACGGCGGGGTCACGAATTATCCCGCCGGATCTTCCCTGACCAACCGGGTCGCGATCTGGAAATCAATCACGGTCCGGAGCAAGGACAACGACCCGACCAATACGATCATCAAGGGCGCTTGGGATGCTCCCTCCACGACCAACGGCCCGGCCGCGGTCCGCTGTGTGTTCATGGCCAGCAATTCGGTCCTGATCGGGTTCACCCTGACCAATGGCGCCACCTTGACTAACGGGACCGCCGATCTCTGCGGCGGCGGAGTGTATTGTCCCAATACCAACCCGATCCTGACCAACTGCGTGCTAATTTACAACAGGGCGAGAGGCAACTATGCTAATGGCTATGGCGGTGGCGGGTCGTGGGGGGGCACGCTGCGCAACTGCATCCTGTCCGGAAATTTTTCACAGAACGGCGGCGGAGCGCGGTCAAGCACGCTGTATAACTGCCTTGTGATCAGCAACACGGCTGGCCCACCGGGATCGTACCCGGAAGGGGGCGGGGCGTATAGTTGCACCCTCTATAACTGCATCGTGCAAGGCAACACGACTCCGATTTACCAGGGCGCCGCGGGGTCCGGATGTACATGGTATAATTGCCTCCTGATCGGCAACGTCGCCAGTTATTACAGCGGCGCGGCGCATAATTCAACCCTCTATAACTGCACCGTGGCCGGCAATAGAGTGACCGGCAATGCCCAGGCCGGCGCGGTTGATTTTTCCCGCGCCAACAGTTGCATCCTCATTTCCAACTCCCCCAATAATTATTATTCAACCGTTTTCACAAACTCCTGCCTGACCAACGCCCCGGCCGGAAACGGGAACATCACAAATAATCCGATGTTTATCAGTGTCGGCAGCGGGTACGGGGCGAGCCATGTCGCGGGCAATTACCGCCTCGCGCCAAATTCGCCGTGCATAAATACCGGCACGAATTTTGTCTGGATGACGAATCCCGCCGACGCGCGCAGCAAAGACCTGGACGGCAGATGGCGCGTCAAGTACGGGACCGTTGACATGGGCGCTTATGAACACATCCGCGCCGGCACCATCTACGACGTCTACTGACCGAGACAGTCCGACTGTCTTACTGTCTAACGGTCTGACTGTCTGACTGTCTCACCGTCCACACCTGCCAGCATAAAACGGCTTGCCATGCCGATGGTGAGCAGTATAAAATGGCGGCAATGAAAACAGGACCTATTGCTTGCTGGAAAACATGTCTGTCGGCGGTCTTATTGATTGCCTTGCTCCAATCAACTCAGGCCGTTGACTGGTACGTGGCGACCAACGGGGCCGGCCATGGGACAAACGGCTGGGCGAACGCCACCAACTCTCTCCAGGGCGCGATAAATATTTCAGCGGTAAACGACACGATCTGGGTCAGCAACGGCCTTTATGCCGACGGCGGGGTCACGAATTATCCCGCCGGATCTTCCCTGACCAACCGGGTCGCGATCTGGAAATCAATCACGGTCCGGAGCAAGGACAACGACCCGACCAACACGATCATCAAAGGCGCCTGGGATGCGCCCTCCACAACCAATGGACCGGCCGCGGTCCGCTGCGTGTTCATGGCCAGCAACTCCGTCCTGATCGGCTTCACCCTGACCAACGGCGCAACGTTAACCAACGGTACCGCCGATCTCTGCGGCGGCGGAGTATATTGTCCCAATACCAATCCAATCCTCACCAACTGCGTGCTAATCTACAACAGGGCGAGAGGCAGCTATGGCAACAATTATGGCGGCGGCGGAGCGTGGTATGGCACGCTGCGTAACTGCATCCTGTCCGGAAATTTTGCGCAGAACGGCGGCGGAGCGCGGTCAAGCACGCTGTATAACTGCCTTGTGATCAGCAACACGGTGAATGGCACCCCTGGAACGTACCCGGAAGGGGGCGGAGCATATTTTTGCACCCTGTATAACTGCATCCTGAAAAACAATACAGCCACAATCTACCAGGGGGGAGGAGCGTCCGGAGGCGCCTTGTATAATTGCCTTCTGATCGGCAACTATGCTGGCTACTACGGCAGTGCGGCGCATGGAGCTACTTTGTATAACTGCACCGCGGTCGGTAATAGTGCAGCATCCGGTTGCGGTGCAGTGGACAATTCCAAAGCAAATAACTGCATCGTATATTTCAACACTCCTATTAATTGGGCAAATTCACCGGTATATACGAATAGTTGCACTACACCCTTACCCACCGGAACCGGAAACACCACCAATAATCCGATGTTCATTGACAAGGGCAACGGATACGGAATGACCAATATCGCCGGCAACTACCGCCTCCTGCCGGGTTCGCCGTGCATTGACACCGGCACGAACTTTTCCTGGATGACGAACCCCGCCGACGCGCGCAGCAAAGACCTGGACGGACGCTGGCGTCTCAAGTACGGAATCGTTGACATGGGCGCCTATGAACACATCCACGCCGGCACCATCTACGACGTCTATTGACCCGGGATTCGACTGTCTTACTGTCTGACGGTGAGACTGTCTAACTGTTTAACAATTCCGACTGTCTTACCGTCCAACTGTTTAACGGTTCGGACGCAATCCACTTCAATACACTTATCTCATTGACATATTTTGCCCGAATGTTTACATTATCGCCTGTTTTGAGTATGTTTCTTTAATTGAATTTGAAAGGAGTAACTTACTTGGATTTGGAAACACTGCGCCACAGCACGGCGCATGTCATGGCCGCCGCCGTTGCACGGCTGTTTGAAAACGTCCAGCTTGACATCGGTCCGGCTACCGACGACGGTTTCTATTACGATTTTGACCTCCCCGCCCGGATTACCCCCGAAGATTTCCCGCGCATCGAAGCGGAGATGAGCCGGATCATCAAGGCCGATTATCCCTTTGAACAGATTCAAATGAGCCGCGCCGAGGCGGCGGAAGCACTGCGGGGCCGGAAATACAAGCTGGAACGCCTGGCCGATATCCCGGCTGATGAAAAAATCACCTTTTTCAAATGCGGCGATTTTGTCGACCTCTGCCGCGGGCCGCATCTCTCCCGCACCGGCGAGATTCCGGCCTTCAAGCTCCTCTCGGTCGCCGGCTCCTACTACCGCGGTCTTGAGACGAACCCGATGCTCCAGCGCGTTTACGGCATCGCGGCCCAATCCGCGAAAGACCTGGAGGATTATCTCAACCGCCTGGAGGAGGCGCGCAAGCGCGATCACCGCAAGCTCGGCCGCGAGCTTGACCTGTTCAGCTCGCACGATGAGATCGGCCCGGGCCTTATTCTCTGGCACCCGAAGGGGGCCCTGATCCGCAGCGTGATTGAAGATTACTGGCGCCGGGAACATTTTAAGGAAGGCTACGAGCTTCTATACACGCCGCACCTCGGGCGCTCCCTGCTCTGGACCACTTCCGGCCACCTGGATTTCTACCGCGAGAGCATGTACGCGCCGATGCAGATCGACGAGCAGGAATATTTCATCAAGCCAATGAACTGTCCCTTCCACATCCTGGTTTACAAGGCCAACCTGCGCTCCTACCGCGAGTTGCCCCTGCGCTGGGCGGAGCTGGGCACGGTCTACCGGTATGAAAAGGCCGGTGTCCTGCACGGACTCCTGCGCGTGCGCGGTTTCACCCAGGATGACGCCCATATTTTCTGCACCGCCGGGCAGATGGAGGAGGAAATATCGAAAACACTGCGTTTTGCGATAAGGATCCTGCGCTCTTTCGGCTTTGCGGATATTTCGGCCTACCTTTCCACCCGGCCGGCCAAGGCCATCGGCAGCGCCGAAAACTGGACCGCCGCGACCGATTCGCTGCGCAACGCCCTGCAGAATGAAAAGATCAACTTCGCCGTGGAGGAAGGCGGCGGCGCGTTTTACGGCCCGAAAGTCGACTTGAAGGTGCATGACGCCATCGGCCGCGAATGGCAGATGAGCACGGTGCAGTTCGATTTCAACCTGCCGGAAAGATTCGACGTCAGCTACATCGGCGAAGACGGCCAGCCGCACCGCCCTTACATGATTCACCGGGCGCTGCTCGGCAGCCTGGAAAGATTTTTCGGCATCCTGGTGGAACATTACGGCGGCGCTTTCCCCTTCTGGCTGGCGCCCGAACAGGCGAGGATCCTGCCGATCACCAGCAAGGAACTTGAATATTCAAACGAGGTGGCCGCGGCGCTGCGCGCGGATCTTTTCCGCGTGACGGTTGACACCAGTTCCGGTAAGATAGGCGCAAAGATCCGGAACGCCCAGATGGAAAAAATCCCCTACATGCTGGTCGTGGGGGGCAAGGAACAGGCCGCGCGGACCGTGGCGGTCCGGAGCCGTTCCGCCGGCGACCAGGGCGCCCTGCCGCTGGCGGAGCTGGTCAATAAACTGAAAGAGGAGTTAAAGATTTAAAGTTCACAGTTCAAAGTTCACGGTTACAAGCTCAGGGTTGGAAAGCAGGGATATGGTTATTTGCCCAACTTTGAACCAATGAACCGTGAACCTTGAACTATTTAATAAAAACAAACAAAGGAGGTCCGTCATTCGTAGCCAAGTAAGGGTCAACAACCGCATCCGCGTCCCGCAAGTCCGCTGCATATCCGCCGAAGGCGCCATGCTCGGCGTTATCTCCACTTCCGAGGCGCTCAAGCAGGCTTTTGCCGCCGGCCTGGACCTTGTGGAAATATCGCCCGCGGCCAATCCGCCGGTCTGCCGGATCATGAATTTCGGCAAATTCAAATATGAGGAAAGCCGGAAGGAAAAAATGGCCCGGAAGCAGCAATCCGGCTCAGTCGTCAAGGAAATGAAGTTTCACGCCAACGTTGACGACAATGATTACCAGACCAAGCTCAGGCATATCCGTGAATTCCTTGAAAAGGGATACCGGGTGAAGGCCTCGCTGATGTTCCGCGGAAGGGAAAACGAGCACCGCGAGCTCGGATTTGAACTCTTCAAGCGCCTCATTAAGGACTGCGAGCCGGTGGGCGTTACCGAATCACCGCCGAAATTGCTCGGCAATAATCTTTTCCTCCTGATCCATCCCCCGCACAGCGGCGTCAAGAAACCGGAAGCACATTCTCCGCCGCCGAGCCAGCCGCAGACAAATGCTTAAATTACTTCTTCAAAAACGCGCGGATCAGATGCCAGTAAAGCCGGAAAAGGAAGGAAAAAGCGCCGATCAGCAAACGGCCCGGGGCTGATTTTTCCAGTCCGCCGGGCAAATCAATCCGGTCGCCGCGCAGCAGCGAGGCATCGCCCAGTTTCTTGATCGCCTGCACCGCCTTTCTTTTGCGCCGGATGTCCGGCGCGCTTTTCAAGGCGTCAAGCGTGCCGCGCCAGAAAGCTCCGGCCTGCCCTTTGAAGATGAAGAAGAGAAACGCGCAAAACTGAAGCAGAACAATCGCCGGCAGCGCCAGGAAAAAAGTGCGCCGGTCGTAATTCTTGCCGATAAACCACCAGCGGTTCCTGGTCTGGTAACGGACCCATTTCTGCCCCCGCTCGCGCCGCATATGGAAGCACACCGCGCCGGACACGGCAAAACACGGATACCCCGCCAGCGAAAGCCGGAAAGTCAAATCGCCGTCCTCCCAGCCGATGAAAAAATCCTCGTCAAACCCGCCGGCCTGGAAAACTTTCCGCCGGTCAAGCAGGACGGCGCCGGCGGAAACACAACCGACCTTGATCGGCCCGGGAAATTCTTTCCTGTTAAGCACAATCTCGCCCGCGTAATGGATGTCAGTTCCATTATATTGGATTGTATCCGGCCGGTCATGGAACCTGATCTGGCCGGTCGCCGCGCCGGCCGCATTATTCTCCCGGTGAACCTGCATCAGCCGGGAAACATAATCGAGCGCCAGGACAATGTCATTATCCATGACCAACACGTGATCGCACAAGGCCAGGCGCAAACCCTCGTTGCGCGCCGGGTTCGGCCCGCGATTGACCGGCAATTTAGTGATGACTACTTCCGGGAATTCTTCGGCCACAAATTCAACCGACCCGTCGGTTGAATTGTTGTCCAGGAGCCTTATGTCCCGCGGCGGGAGGTCCTGGGCAAGGACCGACTTTATCGTTTCCTCCAGGGTCGTGCGGCCGTTATAATTGATGATCGCCACCGAAAATGACCCCGGTAAAATTTGATTTTCAGTTTCCATGATTTAAAATTTGTCATTCCGAGTCCCGACACTCTGGAGGTCGGGACGAGGAATCTCGTTTAGGATATGTACGCAAACGAGATCCTTCGCTTCGCTCAGGATGACAACGCAATAACAGTTGCCCCGCTCCCTCTCCGATTACCAGGAGGACTCAAGACCTTTCAATTTGATTTGTCGGACGCCGGCTTGACCTCCAGAACCGCCGGCAGATAAACCGCCCTTTGCGCCTGCGGAAAATCAGAGCGGACGCTCAAGCGGTCCTTGATCTGCGTCCGGGCATTGGAATGGCCCGGGAAAAGCCCGAATTTAATATCATATTTTCCGGCCGGGGCGTTTTCGGGAACACTGACAATCCGGCGGACAACAATGTCGCGCACATCCCCGCGCCGGCCGAGGTCATGGTCATCCTGGAAGAAATACGTTGAGCCGGCCTTCGTGAAATGAACGAAGGCCGAGGGCATATTTCCCGGGTAACCTTCCGGCACGTCCCAGAAATAACGCGCGCCAAACCGGCCGCCGGGGGCGACCGCCTTGCGGGTAACCTGCAAACCGAGGAGCCGGACTCCGGTTGCAAAGACCGCCATCGGCGCGCCGGCATTCCGCCGCAATTCAGGCAAGGTGACAAAAATAAAACCGGCTTCCTTCAGTTTGTCCACGATAATGGGAACCGCCGCCACGGTAAGGTGCCGGTCGGCATCCGGCCTCGTCTCCCACCCGTCGTGCAGGAGAATAATATCGCCCGGCGCAGCCTGGCTCACGATCGTGTCCACAAGCTCTTCCACCGGATGGATATTCCAGTCATTGGCGTCCAGCGACCAGCCGGTGATAACGACCCCCTGCCGCCGGCAGACATTCCCCAGGCCGGCGCCGTTAATGCCATAGGGCGGACGGAACCAGAACGGCCTGGTGCCGGAGGCGGTTTCCACCGCCCGGCTTCCGTCCGCGATGTCCTTTTCCATCTCGGCTGTTGTTATTTGGTCAAAACGCGGGTGCCGGTAGGTGTGGTTGCCGACCAGGTGGCCTTCAGCGATCATACGCTTAATCAGCTTCGGGAACCGCTCCGCATTGGCGCCGATCACAAAAAACGTGGCCGGCACTTTTCGTTCGCGGAGCGCGTCCAGGATCTGTTCCGTCGCGGCGCCGTTGGGCCCGTCATCAAACGTCAGGGCGATCATCTTTTTAGCGTTGGGGACAAAAAACACCGTTTCGCCGGCCGAAAAAGCCTGTTTGAAAGATTCAACCGGCCGGCGGCAACCGGCGCCAAAAATCATCAACCCGGCAATTAACACGCAATATTTAGGTGAAAACTTCATATTTTTCCACGGCTTCATTCCGCATTCTTCATTCGACATCCTTCATTTTCCTTTATTCCGCCCGGCCCCCGGTCAAACATATAAATCAAACCTCCCACGGCCGTGGTCAGAGTTGTCAGGACCGAAACCGCGAATGACACGACAAACGCCCCGCTTTGCGGCATGCCGGCCAGGGCGAAAAAACTGACAAAGCTTACCTCGCGCACCCCTATCCCGTTGAACGAAACCGGTAGCATGATCAAGACCATGATGAGCGGAATGAAAATCACATAATATATCAGGGGCGCGTGAAGGTCAAACCCGAGCGCCACGACGTAAAACACGAGGACGCGCACAACCTGCACGGCCAGCGAAAGCAGGAAGCCCTTCACCAGCAGGAGGGGATATTGCCGATATTCCAGGCAGGACGCGATCCACTTTCTCGCTATCTGAAGAATCCTCCAATCGCCCAGGTTGCGAATAATCCGCCGGTCCAGCCAGCGCAGAAACCCGCTGTGGAACAACAGGAAAACCGCGGAAAATGCCAGGACGGCAACAACCAGGATAACAAGACGGAGATACTGCAATCCGGGCCGCGCGCCGGCATACCAGCCGCCAAGGCAGGCGAGAAACACAAGCGATACGCCCGAAATGAACCGGTCCGCCGCCATGGAGGTCACGGTCAATTTCAGGTCCGCGGTCACCCGGGAGAGATAGAAGCCGCGGACAATATCCGCGCTGACGCTCGAGGGCAGTACCAGGCCCCAGAAACCGCCGACATAATTGATGATAAACAGGCGCCAGAAGGAGATGGCCGAGCCCTTGACCGTTAAGAAAAGCCGCCATTTGACAACGCTTAACACCCGTTCCAGGGTAAGCAGGAGAACCGCAAGGACCATCATTATCAGGTCTGCTCCGGCCGCGATCTGCAGGCAATGCCGCCAGTCAATCGCCGTGACAAGCCAGGCCAGCAGCAGGAGGCTGACGATCACTTTTAATGCTTCACGCCATCGGCGTGACAAGTGTTTCATTATTCTTGAAATTTTCATATACTTCGTCGAATTGTTACATTTCCAGACTGTCTGAATCAATAACTCTTTTTTCGCCCGGCAAAAATAACCGCCCGCCCGGCAAAAATAACCGCCCGCCCGGCAAGAAATAACCAAAAAACAGTTGACCTTGGTCAGGAAATAATATATGTTTTTACCTGAATAAAGAGTTTAAGCAGGGAAACAATATATAAGGAGGAAATTATGAGCTCGTTCCTGAAGCTGATCTGCATGTTGCTGACCGTTGCCGTGCTTTCCGGAAAAGCATATTGCGCCGATGAACTGGCGCCGGTGGCCGAGCCGGCCGCGGGCATAGCGCTTGTCGCCCCCGATACTTCGGCCGACGCCCAGAGCTATTACCAGGACTATGAATATCAGTACTACGTTTATTATTACGGTGTAGCCTCCGATTACTACAGCTATTATTCTTACACCGGAGATTACATCTACCTGGCCATGTATTATTATTATTACGGCTACGCCTATTACTATTATTACATGTATTATTATGGCGATGCCAACCTGGCGACCTGCTATAATTGCTATTATGACGCTTATGCCTATTACTATTATTACGGGTATTATCTGGGCGATTCTCATTCCGCCTATGCCTATTACTATTACTACTATGCCTATACGTATTATTATTATGCCAATTACGTTTACACGTGGTACCTGTATTACTATGGCTATGACTACGCCGTCTATTATTACAACGCCTACATGGAATACGCCTATTATTATTACAACCTGTATCTGGCGGTCTAATGAAAAAGCCGCCGCGTGATTAACGCGGACGGCTTACTTGGAGCGGGTAGCGTCAAGAAGCACGCGGCGGTCGGGGCCGCCCTCCAGGAGGGAAATGCTTGTGTTTTATGGCGGCGGCCTGCCCACCGTAGCCTTGGCAAAGGCGAGGCCTCCGCCGCCGTTCGGGATTTGAACGCCGAACACCGTTCGGCGCTACAAATGGAAATGTAGTGCGTCACGGCGTGACGCAGTTGCTGCTACATTAAACATTAACCTTTAATGCAGACAAGCGGGACCACCCTGGCGATTTTCCGCGCCAGGCCTGATTTAACCGTCGCCTCGACCACTTCGCTGACGTCCTTATACGCGCCCGGCGCCTCCTCGGCCACCCCGCGGACGGACTGGCTGCGGATTGTGATGTTTTGCAATGCAAGCCTTGTCACCACGTCCCTGCCCTGCCACTGCTTTGCCGCCTGGGTCCGGCTCATCCTGCGCCCGGCCCCGTGGCAGGCCGAGCTGAATGACAGCCCTGAACTCCCGTTCGTCCCGGCGAGAATATAGGAAGAGGTCCCCATCGTGCCGCCGATCAGGACCGGCTGGCCGGTCGGCCTGAATTCTTCCGGCAGGGTTTGATCGCCGGGACCCAAGGCGCGCGTCGCGCCCTTGCGATGCACATAAAGAGTCCTCTTTTGGCCGTCAATTTTCAAGTGATCACCTGGCCCGCTGCGGTCCGACGTGACATGCTCCTCGACATGGCAGATATTATGCGAGACATCGTAAAGCAGCGGCATATCCACCTTGCCGAAAACGCGTGAAAACACCTCCCGCGCGAGGTGCGCGAGAATCTGCCGGTTGGCCAGGGCGCAATTGACGGCCGCGCGCATCGCCCCGAGGTAAGCCTGCCCCTCCTCCGATTTTACCGGGGCGCAGGCCAGCTCGCGGTCATGCAGTTCAATCCCGTGTTTTTGCGCGGCCTGCAGCATGGACTTTGAAAATTCGGTCGCGACCTGGTGCCCCAACCCGCGCGAACCGCAATGCAGGCTGACCACGATCTCGCCCTGGCGCAATCCGAAAATTTTCGCCGTGTTTTCATCATAAATTTCGGCTATCTCCTGGACCTCAAGATAGTGATTGCCCGAGCCGAGCGTGCCCATTTCGTCCCGCTGGCGGCGGCGGGCCTCCCTGGATATCCGCCCGCAAACCGCGCCGGGCATGAGGCCGTTATTTTCAATCCGCCGGAGATCGTCATCCGTTCCGTAACCGCACCCCACCGCCCACCGGGCGCCCTGCGTGAGCATATTGTCGGTTTCCTGGTCCGTCAGCCGGATTCTACCGGTGCTACCGACGCCGGCCGGTATTTTTTCGAACAACATATCCGCGATTTGATCCTTGCGCGCTTTAAATTCGCCAAGCGGGATGCCGGTGAGCAAGGTGCGCACGCCGCAGGAAATGTCAAACCCGACGCCGCCGGCCGAAACCACGCCGCCCTTGTCGGCGTCAAAGGCCGCCACGCCCCCGATCGGGAACCCGTATCCCCAGTGGGCGTCCGGCATGCCGTAGGCCGCAGTCACGATCCCGGGCAGGGAGGCAATGTTGGCAAGCTGTTCAACGACCTTGTCGTCCAGCCCGGCCACCAATTGTTCCGAGGCGAAGAGTACCGCCGGGACACGCATTTTCCCGGTCGGGGACAACATCCAGCGATATTCATCCAGTCGGTTGAAGTTTGATTTATTCATTTTTGCCCTTCTACGCTCGTCGACAAGAATCTTGAGCTACGCAGGGCATTTTTCGCCCAATGGGCGAAAAAAAACGGCTTGCCA
>CAYYWX010000048.1:0-12663 GCA_964475405.1 uncultured Verrucomicrobiota bacterium | reverse complement strand
TCGTCGACAAGAGTCTTGAGCTACGCAGGGCATTTTTCGCCCAATGGGCGAAAAAAAACGGCTTGCCATCCGCGTAGTTCAAGCCCCAACGTTCGGGGTGCAGAACTTTATTGGGTAAATTTTGCCCTTCTACGCTCGTCGACAAGAGTCTTGAGCTACGCAGGGCATTTTTCGCCCAATGGGCGAAAAATGGAGGCGGGGGGAATTGAACCCCCGTCCACATGAGCATCACAACAGCTTCTACGCGCGTGTTCTGTCTTTTATCGTTCGCGGAAGCGCTTGCCGGCAGACAGGCGTCGCTTCAACTAGCGTCCACGTTTATTTCATCCCGGCGGCCGGTCGCTCAGCGCCGGAACTAACCCGCTGTCGTCGCCTTGTCCGTTTAGCGGGTGGTCAACGGCAAGACGTCGCGGCATTAAGCTGCGAGGGCTAATTCATTATTAGCGTTTATCTTGATTTCCCGGTTTTTTAACGAGGCCGACCGGGGGTCCTCGGCGCGCGACTGCTGTTTCCACTCCTGCGTCGAAACCTGTCGCCCCCATCTGAAATCAGTAAATCATTCTTTATGACGGCCCGGCCGTCAAGCGCCGGGACAAGGAAGCGTTATTCGTCTTATCGGGATTTGCGGCGATTTACGTTAAACTGGTTACGCCGCTCGCCGCTCCCTGTTTTTTCTCAATCGTTTTCATCAATTCGACCGTGCAATCGGGACAGATGCCGTGCGTAAAACTGAGCATCGAGCGCTCGCCGACATATTCCTCCAATTTTTGCCATACATCGTTATTCAACCGCACCCGATGGCAATGGGAGCAGACGGAAATCAACGCTTTCATCACGCGCTGTTCCTGGAGATAAGTGTTGCCGATCGTGATAATCGCCGCGATCAGCACGGCAATCGTAAGAATACTACCCCGGTAAATGCTGAATTCACCCCGCGGCGCATCAAAGAAAATTGCGGCCCCGTCCCTCAATTCGTTTATCCAGACCAGCAGGATCAGGATAATAAACGTCATTAACTGCCAGAAGGCAATATAGGCGAAGGGATCCTTGGACACGTTTGCCGCTTTATTCTTTGCATTCATTTTTTACCCGTTAATTTAAATATTTTACAATCAAGAATCGTTGCTTTTTTAAATCATATAGTATAACTTGCCGCAATTGTCAACAGCGAATAAGGCAACCCAGACTGATTGACGTGTCATGAGCCCGATTCCAGAAAAAACCATCCGGGGCATAATTTTTGACATGGACGGCGTCCTCTGCGATTCGGAGCCGTTCATCCTCGCCTCCGCCCGGAAAATGCTCGCCGAGCGCCACGGCCTGAAGGTCAAGGCGGAAGACTTCGCGCCTTTTGTAGGCACCGGCGAGGATTCCTTCCTGGGCGGCCCCGCCCGGAAATACGGGGTCAGCATAAACCTGCCGGACGACAAATACCGGACTTATGAAATCTACCTCAAGCTGATCAAAGGCAAGCTGAAGCCGTTTGCCGGGGTCAGGAAGTTCATCGCCGGATGCCGGGCAGGAAAGATCAAGACGGCGGTCGCCACCAGCGCCGACGAAATCAAGATGAAAGGCAACCTGCTTGAAATCGGCGTCGTCCCGGAATCATTTGACGCGCTCGCCAGCGGCGACGAAGTTGTCCGCAAGAAGCCAAGCCCGGACATTTTCCTGTTGGCCGCCCGCAAACTGCGCCGGCCGGCCGGAAGCTGCCTTGTCATCGAAGATTCGCCCAGCGGCCTCAAGGCGGCCAAGTCGGCCGGGATGCGCACCCTCGGCTTGACAACCAGTTTCAAGAGCAAGGTCCTGAAATCCGCCGGCGCCGACTGGACCGCGCCCGATCTGGCTCATTTGCCAAATGAATTTCTGAAATTATTGAACAAATCAAAACAGGAGAAATAAAAATGCCATTAGTTGACATGCCCGTTGAAAAATTGGCGAAATACAAGGGTCGCACCCCCAGGCCGGCGGATTTTGACCGTTATTGGGACCGGGCTTTGCGCGAAATGCGCTCAACCAACCCCAGGCTTGAAATGAGGCCCGGCAAGTTCCAGGCCGCATGCGCGGAATGCTTTGACCTATTTTTCACCGGCGTCGGCGGGTCGCGCATCCACGCCAAGTACATGCGCCCGAAAAACAGCCGCAAGCCTCATCCGGCGGTGCTCATGTTCCACGGTTACGCCGGCAGCGCCGGCGACTGGAACGACAAGTTGAATTACGTGTCGCTCGGGCACTCGATCGCCATGCTGGACTGCCGCGGCCAAGCCGGGCTTTCCGAGGACAGGGGCGGAATCAAGGGAACGACCCTCAATGGGCATATAATCCGCGGACTGGATGATTCGCCGGACGCCCTGCTCTTCCGCCGGATATTCCTGGACACCGCCCAGCTGGCCGGGATCGTGATGTCCCTGCCGGAAGTTGACCCGAAACGGGTCGGCGTGACCGGCGGCTCCCAGGGCGGCGGTTTGAGCCTGGCCTGCGCCGCGCTGGAGCCGCGCATCAAGAAGGCCGTTTCCTTTTATCCATTCCTTTGCGATTACAAGCGCGTATGGGAAATGGACCTGGCCCAGAATGCTTACGCGGAATTAAAAACCTTCTTCCGCATGTTTGACCCGCGCCACGAAAGGGAAACCGAAATTTTCACCCGCCTGGGCTACATAGACGTCCAGCACCTGGCCGGGCGCATCCGCGCGGAGACGCTCATGATAACGAACCTGATGGACACGGTCTGTCCGCCCTCAACCCAGTTTGCCGCCTATAACAAGATCAAGGCGCGCAAAAAGATGATCATCAACCCGGATTTCGGCCATGAGGGCGTATCGGGCAGTTCCGACAGCGCGTTTAATTTCCTGGCCGAACTTTAGCACCTGATACATGAGAAACCGTTATGAGAAACAAGAAAATTACCACGGATGGCACGGATAGCACTGATATGGAATGTTTTTTTCGCCTGAAAACGTACCCGCCAATGCGGGAACAAGGTCTTTCTTGCTCCCTATATCCGTGAAATCAGTGTAATCAGTGGTTGATTTTCTGGGTTGCGAGCATATCCCGCTTTGGTCGGTATATTTCCTGACGGAGGCATCACGGGCTACGATGCACGAACCCGGCGGCGCAAGGGACGGATTTTTTTCTTAAGCCAGTGCTTGAAATCGTAATAGTGGAAAGCAACGTTCATCCATGACCGGTAACGCCGGCCGGAAAGCGCCATGTATTTGGACAGGAAAACCTTCCTCCCTTTCCAGTCCAACGGATGGCAAAGGCGCATCAGGTCGCAAAGCCTCTGGCGCAAGCCGGCGGCTTTGTCGTAAAACACCGCGCGCGCGGTGTCAATCAGGGCGAATTCCAGGGTTTTGTCGCGCCCGAACCGGAACAGCAGGTTGCCCGCGGAAAGATCCCGGAAATAAACGCCGCGCTCATGTGTTTTCCTGAGGAACATGGCAACTTGATCGTAAAGCTCCCCGGCTTTCATCCCTTCAAACCTGTCCGCGCCGGCGCTGAAAGCGGTGAAAGCGCTCCTGACAGAAAAACCGCCGGCAAAATCGTCGCAAACGAACCAGCTCTCAGATGAAAGCGGATTTCCGGCATGATGGAAAAAAGCCGCCGGCCACGGGGTGAAAATGCCGCGCCGCAAAAGCTCCTGCGCGCCGTTCCAGCTGCGCAGGGCCTTGTCGCCTTTTTTCCCCTGGAGGAACCGCCTGAACTGAGGGGGCGGGTTGAACAGCTTGATCACGATTTTTCCCTCTTTGCCGGGGAGAACGCCGCGCCAAACCCGGTTGCGGGCGTCGCGCAAAACATCAAACCCCGGGCAAACTCCGGACTTTAACGCCGAAAACAAGTCTGTAATTTTGGCCGCCATGTCCGGCCGGCAAACGCCGGAAAGCTTATCGCTGGCGAAAAAGTCGTATTGTCCGCCGTCTCCATTCGCGAAACGGATATTTGCCAAAGGTCGCAACGGCAAAGGCGGCGCCTCCCCCGCATCCGGGGCCTTGTCGCCCCAGGCGATATAAAAAGGACTTTCGGAAATCATCGGCGGGACATGTTCAAGAAAGACACCGTCGCGCGAATAACATTTCGCCCGACCGAGGATATCCGCGCGATAACAATCCCTTGTCAGCGCGCGCCGGCCGTTCATCGTCCAGCAGGCATGCAGAAAGCCGTCGGCCGCCTGGAATTCATGAATTTCCAGGCCGTATTCGGCCGGGATCCTGCGGATATATTCAGTCCCGGCCAGGAGCCGGTTGACGGCCTGGAAGGCGTAATAAGCCGGCCGGATCCTGTAGGCGCCGGTATTCCCGCGCGCGCGGCCGTAAAAGGTGACATGCGGCAGATCTTCAGGGAATTCATTCGTGCCGTCGTCAATCAATCCCTCGCGCTGGCCGATGAGCGGCCCCCAGTAGACTCTTCCCAGCGCCCCCGATACGGCCGCGAGGCAGCAATAACGCGCCAGGTAATCGGCCTGTTTTTCCTCGGTATCCTCAAGCAGGCGGTAAATTCTCCGCAAACTCCATGACACATGCGCGCATATTGTCCGTTTAACACCGAAGGCCAGGGCAATATCGTTCAGCATCCAGGCCTTGCGGAAAAAATTGAACCGAAACACCCCGGCCAGCCATCTGCCGGCAATTTTGGGATCATACGCTTCCGGCTCAACGGCGCGTTCCACAAAAAGGTTGTCGGTCTGCACGGCGGGCAAAATACCTTTTCGTTTCATTTCTTTAAGGAGGGCGATGTTATAAACCGGCTCAAAATCGGTCACGTTCGGGCCGGCCAGCAGGCATTTATTGGCGCCGGCCACTTCATGCGCGATTTTCCACGCCGCCAGGAAACCCGGCAATGAATAACCGGCCCATTTGCGCCGGTTGCAGGTGGAGCCGACTTCAATAAGCTCAACTTTATGGCCGTAATCGGCCAGGGTCTCGGCCACAAACAAGCGCCAGTCTTCGCGCGCCTGGTCGCTTTTTAGTATTTTCCCCGCCCCGGACATGGGTTGCACCAGGTGCAGGCAAACCTTGAATTTCTCGGCCAGCAGGCGGCGCAAAAAACGTTCCCCGTATTGTCCCCGGCTGTTATAAGTGTAATCTAGGCGGACGCCGGCCAAGCCGAGCTCCTTCAGGCGCTCAACCACGTAATCGTCACTGGCCGGATCCTCGCCGGTGGCGACGCAAATGCCGAAGAAATCGGCGCCAACCTGGTGTTCGCCGGCCGGATTGCCGGCCGGTTCAGCGCGCCAACGGCCGAAAATGCCGTATTTCAAGATGGTGGGCGCGGAGCGAAAAAAAACAAATAGATTTTGCCAAAAAGCCGACATATGGGTAGGATAATGCAACAGAAACACCGAATAATAAAGCTAAAAGCGAGATTTGCGAGCGGGTAAGAAATAATCAGATATTGAAACCATAGATTGCAAAAGGAAATCAATGAAAAAGCACGTACTTAACCTGACCCGGCTTCCCGAATGGAAACGGCTCGCTGGCCATTACCAGGCCGTCAAATCGGACCACCTGCGCGATTTGTTCGCCCGGGACTCACGCCGGGCGGAAAGATTCACGGTCGCCGCGGAGGGCATCACGCTCGATTATTCCAAAAACCGGATCACCCCTGAAACCATGCGCGCGCTTTTCGCCCTTTTGCGCAAGCGCGGCCTGGCGCGGGCGCGTTCGGCCATGTTTGCCGGAAAGGTCATCAACCGCACCGAGGACCGGCCGGTGCTCCATGTCGCCCTGCGCAATGTTTCCGGCAAACCGATTTATGTCAACGGCCTGAACGTCATGCCGGAAGTGAAACGCGTCCTCGGAAAAATGCGCGTTTTTGCCAATTCCGTGCGAGGCGGTTCATGGCGCGGCTACACCGGCAAGCCGATCCGCAACATAATCAATATCGGCATCGGCGGGTCGGACCTCGGCCCGGCCATGGCCTATGAGGCCCTGAAACCCTATTCCAAACGGGGTTTGACCGTCCGTTTTGTATCCAACATCGATGCCGCCCACATCATTGAAGCCACGCGCGACCTTTCCCCCGAGGAAACGCTGTTCGTGGTCACCTCCAAGACGTTCACCACCCAGGAAACGATGGCCAACGCGCGCTCGGCGCGCGCCTGGTGCCTCGGGCGGTTGAAATCCGACAAGGCCGTGAAAAAACATTTTGTCGCCGTTTCAACCAACACCGAAAAAGTGAAGGAATTCGGCATTGACCCGGCCAACATGTTTGAATTCTGGGACTGGGTTGGCGGAAGATACTCGCTCTGCTCGGCGGTCGGCCTTTCCCTGATGCTGGCGATCGGGCCGGAAAACTTTGACCGGCTCCTGGCCGGATTTCACGCCATGGACCGGCATTTTTTAAACGCCCCGCCCGAAAGGAACCTGCCGGTCATCCTCGCCCTGCTCGGCGTCTGGCACAATAATTTTTTCGGCGCGCAAACCCATGCCGTCCTGCCCTACTCCCAGTACCTGGAAAAATTGCCGTCCTACCTCCAGCAGGCCGACATGGAAAGCAACGGCAAATACATTGACAAGGAAGGGGAAAAAGTCCGGTGGCAGACCGGGCCGATAATCTGGGGCGCGCCGGGCACGAACGGCCAGCACGCCTTCTACCAGCTCCTCCACCAGGGCACCAAGCTCGTCCCGTCCGATTTTATCGGTTTCTGCAAGCCCGCGCCGGGACCGGGCTTGTCAAGCGCTTCGCGCGAAGAACACCACGCCATGCTCATGTCCAATTTCTTCGCCCAGACCGAGGCGCTCGCCTTCGGCAAGACCGCGCGGCAAGTCGCGGCGGAAGGGGTCCCGCCCGCGCTCGTCCCGCACAAAACCTTTGAAGGCAACCGGCCGACCAGCACCATCCTGGCCGAAGAACTTGACCCGGCGACGCTTGGAAAATTAATCGCGCTCTACGAGCATAAAATTTTCACGCAAGGGGTCATCTGGGATGTCTATTCCTTCGACCAATGGGGCGTCCAGCTCGGCAAGGAACTGGCCGGGAAGATCTTGCCGGAACTGCTTGGTAAAGGAAAAGTGGGACACGATTCATCCACGAACGCCTTGATCCGCAATTTCCTGCAAGACCGGAAAAATCAAAGCGGGTGAGGCAATCCCTCTCCCGCTTTTCGATAATTTCAGACTTCCTGACCTCGTGTGAGTCTTTCCGCCGCGAGCGGATCTGCCTGTGGCATGAAAAGTGATTTTCGATATGGAGGGCGGGCGGCCTGCCCTGCGTAGCCGCCTCGGCGAAAAAGGGCCTCGACCGCCGGGATCGCGGCGATGGTGGCCCATCGCCCTCCATGGAACCGATTAAAATGTGCTATTTTATTTCCCACCGTGATCAGGATTTCTGAATTTAAACCGCCTCCGCGTTATTTCTGCCCGACCGCGATGTAATCCGCCCCGCCGTAATAAAGGCTTCCCCCGGCATAACCGCTGCCGGAAAGCAGGAACGACCATTGGCCGGTGCTCTGCCGGTAAACGCACAGATCAGTCTTAAGGTCGCCGTCGAAATCGCCCGGCACCGGCACACAACCGGGGCCGCCGAGCGTCGCGGACATTGTGCCGTATCCATAACCCGACTCGGAGGCATACCAGTTCCCGGTGGATTCCTGGTAAAGCGCCAGGTCGGTCGCGCCGTCGCCGTCATAATCGCCCGGCACCGGTATATAACCGGGACCGCCGAATGCGATCGCAACGGTCGTGTAGTGGCTGCCTGAAAGCGACACATACCAGTTCCCGGTGGATTCCTGATAGAGCGCCAAGTCCACCTTGCCATCGCCATCGTAATCACCCGGCGCCGGCTCCAGCCCCGCCCCGCCAAACGCGACCGGAACGGTCGCATATCCGCTGCCTGAAAGCGACACATACCAGTTCCCGGTGGATTCCTGGTAAACGGCAACATCGGCCTTGCGATCGCCATCGTAATCGGCCGGCACTGCCTGGCATCCCGGGCCACCGAAGCCAGTGGAGAGCGTGACGTATCCCTGTTGCGACATGGCAACACTCCATTGCCGTAAGGCTTCATCATAAACGGCCGGATCTGTTTTCCGGTCAGAGTCATAATCAGCCGCGACCGGCTGGTAACCCGGGCCGCCCATTGCGGCGACCTGGCTCGCGTAAGCGCTGCCGGAAAGGCTCGCCAGCCACGTGCCGGTATTCTGGTCATACAGTACCAGGTCCATTTTGCCGTCCCCATCCATGTCCGCGTCGGCGTGGAGCGTGGAATACAACCGGGCAGGAATGACATGGTCCAGCAGGTAGCTGCTCAACTGCATCAGGTTGTTGGTGTATTTGGGCGGCGCCAGTTGCGACGAGGAGTAATATTTCTTATGGGCATAAAAGGCGTTGCTGGAGAAAGAAACGATTCCCTGCCGGATCGGCTGGGTCTTGTCGGTGGGGACCGTGATCACCTGCAGGTCCTTGACGAGCGAGACCGGCCCCTGGTACCAGGAGCGGATATCGGTCATGACGGCGTTGGTGGTGTCTTCCTCAAACTGGCAATGGGTCGCCACCGCCAGACGCGGGGCGGCATTGCTCACGTCCAGCTGGCTGAGCATGTAGCCGAGCGCCTTGGCGGGAGTATGGGAACAATCCTGGACCGTCCTGGCAATAATCACCGCGTTGGAATAGAGGGGGTCGCCCGGTCCGTGCCCGCTGTTCTTGGCGGCCCAGACTTCCGGCGACAAGGTCACTTCGTGGACCAGAACGTCCAGGTTGGTGGCCTGGCTCAGCATGAACGTGTTCGGGCGCGTATCACCGGAGAAGACCATGGAAAGACCCTGCCACTCCAGCCGGAAACTGATTGCGCCATCCCGGTCGTGGATCGCCGGGAAATGAGTGATCCGAACGCCGTTGGAGTTGTAGACCTCGTTGCCGATCAGCTCATACTGGCATTCGTAGGGCACGAAATCGTAACCGTCCTGCCCGTTGGCCAGCCCGGTGGAGAGGAAGCTGAAGCTGTCGCGGTGCCACTTGGTCATGGCCTTGGTGGTTTCGCAAAAATAATTGACGCCTTCATCCGGGTGCGCCCCCTGCGGCGCGTTGGTGCTGGGGCCGGAGGGACCCCAGACATAGACCGGCGTGAAGCGGTCGGTGGAAGGCCCGAAGCAATACATGAACATCAGGTCGCTCATGTGATCGGCGTGCATATGCGTGAGGAAAATCTTGTCCATTTGCGAATAGGCCACGCCGGCGGCGACGTATTTTTCAACCACGCCCGCCCCGCAGTCAAACACAAAGCTGTCGCCGTTGCCGCATTCCACGAACACGCTGTTCGCGGCCTGGGAAAGGCGCGGCAGGAAGGATGTGCCCATGAACGAGATCCGCATCTCGTTCGTCGCCGGGGCCGCGGCGATATTGACCAAGCCATTGCCCGGCTCGTCAACAACCGCCGGGATATTTTCCACAGGAGCCGGCTTGTTGCCCGCAACCTTCCCGGCGCCGGCCGTCAAACCGGTTGCCACGTTGGTATATAACGCCTCGGGAATGATGTGCGACTGGAGCCAGGCGCTCAACTGCATCATGTTGTTTGTATATTCGGGCGTCGCCTGCATGGATGCCGGATAATATGCCGCCGATGTGTAAAAAGCGTCGCTGGAAACAACCGCGGTCCTCTGCCGGATCGGCTGGCTCTTGTCGGTGGAAACATTGAGCACCATCAGGTCCGTGGCGAGCGTGACCGGCCCCTGGTACCAGGAGCGGATACCGGTCATGACGGCGTTGGTGGTGTCGTCCTCAAACTGGCAATGGGTCGCCACCGCCAGGCGCGGGGCGGCGTTGCTTGCATCCAGCTGGCTGAGCATATAGCCAAGGGCCTTGGCGGGGGTGTGGGAACAATCCTGGATCGTCTTGGCGAGCTCGGCGGCCTGCACGAAGAGCGGGTCCAGTGACGGCGTCAAATTGCCGTTCTTGGCGGCCCAGGTTTGGGGCGACAGGGTCACCTCGTGGACCAGGACGTCCAGGTTGGTGGCCTGGCTCAGCATGAAAGTGTTCGGCTGCGAGTCGCCGGAGAAAACCATGGAAATGCCCTGCCATTCCAGCCGGAAACTGATTGCGCCGTTCCGGTCGTGGATCGCCGGGAAATGCGTGATCCGAACGCCGTTGGAATTGTAAACCTCGTTGCCGATCAGCTCATAAGGGCACTCGTGCGCGACGAGGTCATAGCCGTCCAGGCCGTTGGTCAAACCGGTGGAGAGGAAGCTGAAGCTTTCGCGGTGCCACTCGGTGATGGACTTCGTGGTGTCGCAAAAATAGGTTACGCCATCGTTGGTGGTGTCGCCCGTCGGCCCCCAGACGTGCAGGGGGGTCTTGCGGTCCGTGGAGGGGCCGAAAGTATAAATGAACATCAGCTCGCTCATGTGATCGGCGTGCAGGTGGGTGAGAAAGATCTTGTCCATGCGGGAATAGGCGACGCCCATGGCGACGTATTTTTCTATCACACCGGCCCCGCAGTCAAACACGAAGCTGTCGCCGTTGCCGCATTCCACGAACACGCTGTTCGCGGCCTGGGTCAAACGCGGCAAAAAGGAGGTGCCCATGAAGGATATCCGCATCTCGTTCGTCGCCAGGGCCTCGCCGGGATAATAATAGCCGTCATTGGCCACAACGGGCCGCCTGGCAAGTGGTCCGTTTGCCGGATTCTGCGCCAGGGCGGCAGAGGCCAATATTACGGAAACGAACGCCATATATACGCAGGACTTGAATGATTTCATGATGGGATCTCTCCTTTTCTTATGCACACTATGGATAATTATTTGGCTCAAGAAAAATATCCGGGTCAGACGCCTTTTTACGCCGACTGAGAACGGACAATATCTTTCCCCGGCCCGGAATCAAGATTTTTTTCCGGAGAAATACCGGCGATATTCCCGGCTGTAATTTTAAAACTTGATTTGCCGGCCATGGACGGACAGAATGATAAAAAAGCAAGCGCGACAGAAGGAGAATCATTATGCAGAAAACACTTATTCCGGCATTATTGGTTATTGTCAGTTGCATGCTTTCCGGCTGCGTCGTGCGGTCCATATACCCATGGCTCCCTGAGAGCACCAGGATAACCGACATTTCATTGGCTGGCACGTGGCATGACGAAAAGGAAAATGACATAGCTTTTTTCTCCAGCGGCAGCCAGACAAATTACAATGTTCTTTTCATCAGCGACAAGAAAGACCAGGCCAAATTCAAGGCATCCCTGCATCGCCTTGAAAAGACACTCTTCCTGGTTGTCGGCCCGGAAGATCAGAATGACTTTGACAGCATAACTTTGTTACCGGCCCATCTCCTGTTCAGGGTGGAGCTTGAGGAAAACACGATGAAACTGTTCGGCCTCAACCTTGAGTCCTTTGGCGCCCGCCTCGATAAAACAAAAATCAAACTGCTTGAGGAAGGAAGCAAGGACAAAGGATACATCCTGCTCTCCCCCACGGAAGATCTAACATCATTCATAAAGTCACAACTGAAGGACAAATCGCTTTTTGACGAGAAACCGATGTATACTTTCAAGAAGCTGGCAAAGAAATGAATGCCGGGGTGACAGCGATGGCATTTGGAATTGCATTGCGGGCTTTTAATTGGAGATAAATGAGGATTGCGAACAATATCGTTATATTGTTGCCTTTTTTACTTGCCTTATTCTCGATTCGCGAATAGCGTATCTCCATGTCATTGAAGCCACAAGATATATTAGTTACGCTCAAATTGCTGGTTTCGGGATGGCCAAAATCATTTGCGGAACTGGGACAGCAACTGGGGATGAGCGCATCTGCCGCCCATCAGGCGTTCAAGCGGGCCAGGCAGGCGGGACTCATCCAGCCTGACAGCAATCAGCCCAATAAAGCGGCCTTGGCCGAATTTTTATTGTTCGGCCTGAAGTATGTTTTTCCCGTTCAGCCTGGTCCTCGCAGCCGGGGTATGCCGACCAGTTATGCGGCGCAACCTCTTCGGGATGATTTCATTTCTTCCAGGGATAATGACGTCCCGGTCTGGCCTGATCCTGAAGGATTACAGCAGGGGTATGAGTTTAAACCACTTTATCGCTCGGTTCCAGCCGCCGCCAGGAATGATTCAAAACTCTATGAATGGCTCGTTTTGGCGGATGCCCTGAGGGGCGGGCGGGCCCGGGAACGTGAACTGGCGGCAAAGATTGTCCGCAAACGCCTGGCGTCTGCATGAAAACCGTGGATGAAGAAAGCATTGTTCTCGTGGCCCGGCGCCTTCAACCGGTCTTAGTGTCTTAACCATCGGGCACAGCCCACATTAGATAGTTCCGTTAAAACCTTGCCTGTAGCTGGGCAGGCATGACACATATTTGCGGAGAAGTTGAAACATATAAGGCGACAATAATTTTTATCCCGTCCAGCCGCTGCGGCTGGACGGCATGGTCGCAGTGCGAATTTCGCTTCCGCCAGCGGCGGATTTGAAAAAACAAGGCAAGTCTGGTTCAGATGCGGGTGCGCCGCGCGAAGCATCAGACTCGATTCTATGCGAGCGAGGGAAACCCGCAGATGAACCGGAATCGCCGCAGCCTTTTTCAAACGAAATTCGCACTGCTATTAACAAAGAAAGGCGATAAGATAAATTTGGTTGCGGCTAAATGCCGCCTTGGAGGAACAATGAATACAAGAGAACGATTTGTTAAGACATTGCTGGGCGAAAAAGTGGATCGGGAGCCGTTTATGAAAATATTCGG
>CAYYWX010000047.1:0-32126 GCA_964475405.1 uncultured Verrucomicrobiota bacterium | reverse complement strand
AAACGTGCGTTACTGCGGTTTTATTGGTTGGCCTGCTCCAGGCAACGCAGGCGGTTGACTGGTATGTGGCGACCAATGGAACCGGAACGGGGACAGGGGGCTGGGCGGATGCCACCAACAGTCTTCAGGGTGCGATTAATGCGTCATCGGCAGCTACTTTCGATGTGGTGTGGGTAAGCAATGGCGTGTTTGATGCCGACGGTACTGCCGTCGGGTCACTGACCAACCGGATTGTGATCAACAAGGCAATCACGGTAATGAGCAAAGACAACGATCCGACCAACACGATCATCATGGGCGCTGGTCCCAACGGTTCGGAGGCGGTCCGTTGCGTTTACATGTCCGCCGGTTCACTGGTCGGTTTCACGCTGACTAACGGCTATACAATGACGACAGGGACCGCTGATCGGTATGGCGGCGGAGCATATTCTCCAAATACCACCCCGATAATATCCAATTGTGTAATAAGCGGCAACTCGGCGTACTACCACGGCGGAGGGGTTTACGGGAACACTCTTTATAATTGCGAGTTGGTCGGCAATTCGACAGCACTCTACGATGGAGGAGGAGCCTATGCCAGTACGCTCTATAACTGCACTTTGACCGGCAACTCCGCTACTAGAAACGGCGGCGGGACTTACAATTGCAACCTGCGCAACAGCATCCTGGGCAGCAATTCAGCGGCCAATAACTGTTGCGCTGGCGGCGGAACCGGCAGCGACAACGCCTCTACCTACAGCCTGTACAATTGCACGCTGACCGGCAACCGGGCGGGTATTGGCGGCGGCGCGTACAAAGTCTCTCTGTATAACTGCATCCTGACCGGTAATAGTATTAGTGGTTATAACGGTAACGGTTACGGCGGCGGAGCGCTCCTTTGTAATCTATATAATTGCACGGTGACCAGCAATAATTCGTTTTCTTCCTACGACAGCATCGGCGGCGGAGTGATGGCTTGCCGGCTGTATAACTGCATCGTATATTTCAATACGGCAAAGACCAGGGATTCAAATTGGAGTGGAAGCACGTATTTAGGCGGTGTAATGAGTTTTACAAACACCTGCACAACACCAGCCAGTAACGGATGGGCGGTTGGTAATACCACCGATGATCCGATGTTTGTTAATACAAACAGTGGCAACTACCGCCTTTCAGCGCGTTCGCCGTGCATCAATGCCGGGACAAACGATTTATCTTGGATGACGAATCCTGCCGACGCGCGCAGTAAAGATTTGGACGGCAGGCCACGGGTGAAGTACGGGTTTGTGGACATGGGCGCTTATGAACATATCCGGGCCGGAACCATTTATGGTGTCCGCTGAAAAAATAACAGGAGAGTTGTCAATTATAATCATTTGGAACGCGACGAGGACGATGATTTTGGCGACGGGACTGGCACTGGCAGTCTCAATTTGCGGTACTCCCGGTGTTGCGGCAGGAGAAGCGCCGCTAGGATCTGCAGACTTTCGCCCGTCCCCGGAGCGGCCTGTCGGCTGGCGCGGGGATGGGAACGGAAAATATCCTGGCGCCACCCCGCCGGTGCATTGGAATCAAAGCCTGAAGCAATTGGCCGAATTCAAATGCGCGGCCGCCATTCCGAAGGACAACTCCTCCTCCGGCGCAACGCCCGCCACGACCGGTTTTTTTAGCGAGTGGCTGGTGGCCGGTCCGATTTCGTGCGTCCAGGCGACCAACGCGATCAAGGATGAATTTCTATCAGGCGAGGCTTCATTCGCGCCGCTGGAAGGCGACAAGCTTGAAGGGACGGCCTGGCGAAAGGTTAATGCGGAAGACTCATTCATCGACCTGTTCCGTTCTCTGGGAAAAATGACCAATACGCAGGCCGCATATGTCCAGTCATGCCTGTTCGTGGAAAAGCCGACAAAGATCTGGTTCCATTTCAGCTACGCCAGCCGCCTCGCGTTCTGGCTGAACGGTAAGCTTGTGCATGCCAACACCGAGTCGGCGGCCGGGGCGGGCAGCATGGGGCCCACCCTGGAACTTAACCTCCAGGCCGGTTGGAATCGTTTCCTGTTTAAACTGACCCCGCGTTTCATCGGGGGAGATGATTTTCCGCCCACCTGCTATGTCCGCTGCCGCTTCTGGCCGGCCGATGAGCCGCGCGAATACGAGCGCAAGAACATTGCCTGGATAACGCCGATGCCGGGGCTTTCCCAGGCCATGCCGATCGTGGTCGACGACCTGATTTTTACCACTGCGCATCCTTACAATCTCGTCTGCCTGGACAAGAAATCCGGCAAGATTCTCTGGATCCGGTCTAACAGTCCTTACGATGCGGCGACCGCGGAGGATAGGAAAACCAAGCCGGAACTGTTTGCCAGGCTGGATGACCTGGCGAAAAAGCGGGAAGCTTATTACAACGCTTTCGTCTCCGGCACTCTGGCGACCAACCAGACGGTGAAAGATGAGACTGCGCTTGAGGCGGAAATGGACAAACTCATGGTGGACGTTGACCAGCGTTACAAAAGGCCGGTGGAGCAGGGGGAGCCGGACTGGTGGGCCATCCCGACCCCCGCGTCTGACGGCCGCAGCGTCTTTGTGTTCATGACGCGCGGCGTGAGCGCCGCCTATGACCTCAAGGGCAAGCGCCGCTGGATTCGCTATGAGACGCCGAAGCATCAGCACCACGGTTTCTTCGGGTCCCCGGTCATCGCCGGAAATAAATTCGTCATCCTGGACGGCACGGTCACGGCCTTGGACCTCTCCGACGGCTCGGCGAAGTGGAGCGTGGGCCTCGATGATCCCGCCAAGACCAAGGGATGGCGGATTTGGTTCGGATCCCTCAGCCGTTGCATGATTGGCGGCGAGGAGTATGTCCTTTGCCCGGGCGGGAACATCGTGATCCGCGCCGGTGACGGCAAGGTCTTTGGCTCGCAAGGGTGGGGCAACTTTGATGCCACGCCGGTCTTCCAGTATGGCGCGGCCTGGCAGACGTTTATGGGAACGGTTTCCCAGCACCCGATCAATTCTGCGACTAACGGCGGCGTGATCTTAAGCACGGCAAAGGGCGTAACTTTGAACGATGTCAGGCAGAACTTTCTTGGGCTGAATTTCTACCAGGGGCATTTTTTTGAGGCGTCGCCTCTGATCCACGACGGGATCGGATATGTGGTTACGTGCAACGGCGTGCTGATGGTGTTTGACGTGGCCACCCTGGAATCGGTTTACCGGCAGGAATTGCCGTTGGATCTCTTTTACGGGGCGCACCAGCGTCAATTCATGGGCGCCAGCGTCACGCTGGCCGGGCAGTACATTTATCTCATGGGCTCCACCGGCGTCACGCTGGTCATCAAGCCGGGGCGCAAATACGAGGAAGTCGCCCGGAACCGCATCCAGAATCTCGCCCGGAGCGACCGCGCCCTTGGTGACTACCGCTACTATGCGTATAACCCGAAGTATTGCCCGGAGTACCAGGACGGTACCATGACGAGCACTCCCGTTTTTGACGGCGACCGGATGTATTTCCGCGGCATGGAAAGTTTGTATTGCGTGAAGTAATCTTGCATCAAGGGAGATTTTGGTCAATGCAGAAGGGATTTTCCGGTGAAACATCCGTGGGGCGGTTCGGGCGATTCAAGGAGAACGCCGGCAACCGGACTGTCGCGCTCAATACCTGCGTCGTGAACGACTGCACGCTTTTCACGTTCGGCAAGAAGGCGAAGGTTATCGGCGAGCCGGCCGTCGGCCGGGAAGTCAGGACGAGGATAGCGCGCAACAACTGGTGCGGCCGGACAATTGAACTCACGACCCGCGGCGAGACGCAGCGGGTTGACCTTTATACCACCTTGCCGGGACCGCTCTTCACGCCCGCCGGGCGGCGTTGGGGTTTTGACTGGGCGGTGGGTTCCTCCTTCGTGGATATTGAATCTCTGCCGGACGGCGGAAAACTTCATGCCTGGGGCGTCATCAGGCGTCTGCCGCAAGTCATGCTGCTGCATCACCCGGAATCACCCTGCCTCCTCCTGACTTCCGAGCGGGCCCTCTCGCTTGAAATCATCACGCATGAGCATTGGTGGTTCTCTTTCAGAAAAAAAGGCGTCCGGATAATGATCGTGCCCTTGCTGGATATCGGTGATGCGCCGCGCACCGCGAAGCTCGCCCGTTTATGGCTTGACCTGCTTGAGCGCCCGCCGGTCGCTTGCGCGGAACGGTTTGAATACAAGGACGGAAAAATGACGATCCTTGCCGAAGTAAAAACCGCCGCCGGCCGTCCGGCCAAGGCCTGTCCCATCCCGCCCATGGCCGCGCTGCTCGGGAACTGCTCGTTGCAGCAGTTGCCGCGCGGCAGCGTGCGGCTGCTCGCCGGTTACGCCGGTCCTTATGCCGTGTTGCCCGGCAAGTCCGCCTTTTGCCGCACGGTTCAGATGGACTGGCTCGCGGCGCGCCTGGAGTTTATCCGCCCGATTAAAGGCAAGCTTTCTCCGCTGCCCCGCGAGCTGGCCTATGCGGGCGACATGAGCTGGAACGAGAAGTATCCGATGGATGCCTTGCTTTCTATGCGCGTCTGGGCGCCGTTGGCCGGATTGATCCCGCCCGGAATGTGGAATGAAATCAAACGCCGCATAAAAATGCCAACTGGAAAATCATTCAAAAAAACGCTCGCGCGCTACCGGGAGCCTTCGTGCGGACAGGTTTGGGCCAAGGACAGGACTCTTTTCAAAGCCTGGGGGGAAGTGTCCTACGATACCGACTGGTATACCGGCTTGACGCTTTCCGGCATGTGGCTCGCGGCGCAGTGCTCCGACCGGCAAATTGCCGGCGCCGCGAAAAGACTTTACACGGCCTGTCGCGGGGAACGGCGGGAACTGACCGGCTACTGCCGCGTGTTTTCAGACTGGGCTTTTGAAGGGGCGTTCACCGACCCGCGCGGCGAGGGCTATGATTATGACTGTTCGCATAATGCCATTGAGGGCATTCTCGCCGAGGCGCGGATGCGCGCGAGCGAAGGCGATATTCGCGGCCGCGATTTCTGCTATTACATTGCCGCGCGCTTTGCGGTCTGTTTCCTGGCCGCTTATCCCCTGGCGGAGCTCCACCGGAAATACGGCCTGCTTTTCAATCCGCCCGGAGAAATGCCGGCGGACTGGAAGGATGTTTACGGCCTGCGCGTCTGCCGCGAGCGCTGGGGCGCGTGGATTGCCACGGCCAGGACCAAGTCCTGGGCGCCGCTTTTTCCGGAATATTGCGCTTTGTTAAAAAGGCACGGACCTCTTTCTCTCTTGCGGCGATTGGCAAGGGAGTGGGAAGCGAAACACCCTGAGCGGTACGCCGACTGGCTGAAGTTCTATGTGGGCGGCGAAGTGGCGGAGTCAATCCGTTCCGGCGGCGAGGACCCCTCCGGGAACCAGGAATGGCGGGAACAGGCCGCGGTCTTCTATCATGTCAACCACGATGTGATGCTGCGCCTGCTGGTGCTTGGCGAAGACCCGCGGCGGGTGGAAGGACTCTATAAACTGCCTTTGCCGCCGGCGGAACAGGCGCTCTGCCGCGCCGGCGCCAGGCTGGCCGATGGATGATTATGTCAGTCGGATAGTCCGGCATCAGTGTTATCCGTGTAATCAGTGGTCAGTTGTCCAAACCTGAAGCCTGATTTATGCCCATTATTTGGCTTGTTCCCGGCGAATAATGGCGTTATATTACCCCCTGTTTTTTGAAAGCAATGACAAGCACGCAAAAGAAAGGAAATAATCATGTCGGAAATCGTAGGCATTAATGCACGGGAGATTTTGGATTCACGCGGCAACCCCACTGTTGAAGTTGAAGTTCACCTGACCGGCGGCATTTCCGGCCGGGCGGCCGTTCCCTCCGGCGCTTCCACCGGCGAGCACGAGGCGCTTGAACTGCGGGATGGCGACGAAAAGCGCTACGGCGGCAAGGGCGTGCTGAAGGCCGTCAAGAACGTGAACGGCGTCATCCAGGACGCGTTGATCGGCTTTGACGCGCTCGACCAGGTAAACATTGATCGCACGCTCATCAAGCTCGACGGCACGGAAACCAAGAAGAAACTCGGCGCGAACGCCATGCTCGGCGTGTCCCTGGCAACCGCCAAGGCCGCGGCCGAGTGCCATGGCATGCCCCTTTTCCGCTATATCGGCGGCGCCAACGCCAAAGTCCTGCCGGTGCCGATGATGAACATCATGAATGCCGGGGCCCATTCCGACGCCCCGATTGACCTGCAGGAATTCATGATCATGCCCAAGGGCGCCCCCTGTTTCCGTGAAGCCCTGCGCATGGGCGCTGAAGTTTTCCATGCCCTGAAATCAATTCTCAAGGGCATGAAACTCAGCACCGCCGTCGGCGACGAGGGCGGCTTCGCGCCCAACCTGCGCAACAACATTGAACCGCTGGAGGTGATCGTCAAGGCCATCGCCAAGGCAGGTTACAAGCCCGGCAAGGACGTCTTTATCGCCCTCGATCCGGCCGCGAGCGAATTCTATGATGTTGCCGCCAAGCGTTATGTCTTCAAAAAGAGCGACAAGAGCTCCAAGACCTCGGAAGAGATGGTTGATTTTTACGCCCAGCTGGCGAATAAATTCCCCATCATCAGCATTGAAGACGGCCTGGCGGAAAACGACTGGGCCGGCTGGAAGCATCTGACCGACAAGCTCGGCGACAAACTCCAGCTGGTCGGCGACGACCTGTTCGTCACCAACACCAAGTTCCTCCAGAAAGGCATTGAAACCGGCACGGCCAATTCCATCCTGATCAAGCTCAACCAGATCGGGACCTTGACCGAAACCCTGGATGCCATTTTGATGGCCAACCGCGCCGGTTACACCGCGGTGATCAGCCACCGTTCCGGCGAGACGGAAGACTCCACGATTGCCGACCTGACCGTGGCGGTGAACGCCGGCCAGATCAAGACCGGCTCGGCCTGCCGCAGCGACCGTGTCTGCAAGTATAACCAGCTTTTGCGGATTGAGGAATTGCTGGGCGACAACGCCGTTTATGGCGGGGTGATCTGATTGCCTGATCAGGCGGTTAGGCTGTAGGTTGTTAGACTGTCAGGTTCAGCCGGATCGCATTCGGCATTTTGGCGGAAGAGGAGAATTGCGCAAACGAGAGTATGCAGCGCACTCCTCATAAGTTGATAATATTCCGATTCTGGACCTAACAGTCTACAGTCTAAACAACCTTAACGGCTATTTTATTCACATATGAAATTCTGGCTGACACTTTACCGGATTGCCACGATGGTCTTTGTGGTCGTGGTGATTGTCGCCGTCATCAGCGCGTTCCTGCCGAAAATCAGGCAGAACCAGGAACGGCAGCGCAGGATAGCGGCTTTGGAGGAGGAAAATCAGCGCAAGGAGGAATCCACCAGGGCGTTGCAAAAACAACGTGAGCAGGTTTCCACTGATTCAAAATATGTGGAAAAACTGGCGCGCGAGGAGCTGGGCAAGGCCAAAACCGGCGAGGTTATTTATCGTTTCGGTCCGGGCAAGACCAATACCCATCTGCCGCGCCGGAAGTGATTTTCCTGACGCAACCAGATCTCGGACATGTCGTCTCCCACAGTGGACATGCCTGGCTAACGAAATTGTCATTCCCGACCTGATCGGGAATCCAGATTCATACAAACCTGTACTGGATTCCTTGGCCGAGCTCGGGCAGGTCCGTTTACACGGGAATGACAGAAAGGGATTGTGTCTACTAGTTTTCTGACGGGTATTGAAGTTATAGCCAAGTTTCAGAAGAACTGGTTCAAGGGGCGCCGGGTCGGATTGGTGAGCCATCCCGCCGCGGTCGGTTCAGACGGTGCGCCTGCTTGGCGGATTCTCCTGGACGCCGGCGCGCGCCTGACGGCGCTTTTCGGCCCCGAGCATGGTTTTTTCGGGACCGAAACGGCCGGCGAACCGGTTGGCAACCAAATCCATCCGCAACTGGGCATCCCGGTTTATTCGCTCTACGGCAGGAATCGCCGCCCATCGCCGTCAATGCTGAAAAATATTGACGTGCTGGTGTTTGACCTGCAGGACCTGGGCGCGCGCCCCTACACCTACGTTTCAACCCTGCGCTATGTCCTGGAAGCGGCCGCTCAATCGCATAAGCGCGTTATCGTGGCCGACCGGCCGATCCCCCTGCCGCGCGCTGTCGACGGCCCGATGCTGGATGATAAATTCGCAAGCTTTGTCGGCAGCGTTCCCGCTCCGATGCATTACGGCATGACGCCGGGCGAAACTTCACTCTGGCTTAAACGGGCCTTGTCGCTCGATCTGGATTTGAAAGTCGCGGCCATGCGCGGATATTCTCGCCGGTCGGCGCGCGGCGAAAAATGGCCGCCGTGGATTCCGCCCTCGCCCGGCATCCGTTCCTGGGAAACCGGTTACTGCTACCTGGCGACGGTTTTTGCCGAGGCCCTGCCGGCGGTCAACATCGGGCGCAATTCAAATCTTGCTTTCCAGGTATTCAGCGCGCCGGGCATTGACGGTTCCGCGCTGTGCCAGGACCTGAATCGTCGGCAATTGCCCGGGGTTGATTTTTATCCGCATCCTTACAAGGTTGCCGGGGAGAATAAAATATATGACGGCGCGCGGATTGCCGTGCGCGATCCGGATGTTTTCCACCCTGTTTCCACCGGCATCGCCATTATTGCCGCCTTGCAGGAATTATGCGGGATGGAAAAGATATGGGGAAAGACCGGGACGCGTCCTGATTTTTTTGACAAGCTTTACGGGACCGACCGCGTAAGACTCTCTCTCCAGTTGGGCCAACCGGCCGGGAACGTCATCCGCGGCTGGCAGGACGATATCCGCGCCTTCAGGTCAGTCCGCGCTCGTTTTCTGCTATATTGATCGCGAACTGCATTGTTAGTCTGCCCAAGTTGCGCGATTCTGTAGCGCGCCACGGCTCGCCTCGGCATAGCCATCGGTGAAGCCTGGGCGTGGCGCGAAATGCTGCTGATTTTTCCGCCACAGGATCTGCCATAGGCATGACAGGCTCGCCGCATGCCATGCGGCGCTACAATAAACCAATTCTCCTATTGGTTTATGTCATAAAAATGCTTGTTTAATGAACAACATGCTGATAACAATTATCCAAGTTTCAATTGTAGTTAAGCGATAAAATATATGCGAGGCAGGGATACATTAAACGTCATGGCAAGCTGCGCCGCCATGTGTGGTGACGCCCTTGCCGTTTTCGGCGGCTTTATGCTCGCGACCTGGCTGCGCTTTGACAGCGGCCTGATTCCTCTTCGTCACGATACTCCGCCGGCCGATCTCTATTTGATGTATTCAGAGGCGGCGGCTCTGGCCATGCTTCTTTTCCTGTTCATTTTCCAGTCGCTTGGGCTATATGTCCGTCCGCAAACCGGTTCGTTCAGCGACAAGATACCCCGTTTGATCCGGGCCACGGGGCTTGGCATCCTTTTGAGCGCGGCGCTGGCCTTTGCCATCAGGACCGAGCCGCCTTTTTCCCGCGTTACGGTTATTATGGCCTTCGTTGTCATCGCGGTTTGCGTCCTGCTCGAGCGTTACCTGCTTTTTCGCTGGGAATTGATCACGGCGCGGCGCCGCTCAAAGGTCAGCCATGTAATCATCATCGGCACCAACTCAATCGCGGCGCGCCTCAAAAACACCCTGCAAAACGATCCGCGGCTCGGCGCGCGGGTGACCGGATTTTTCCGCGCCGTCCCGGGCGCGGAAATCAATCCCGCCATTGTGCCGGAACTGGTGCAGGGCGGCATGGAGGATGTCAAACGTTTTATTGAAACCAACCGGGTTGACCAGGTGATCCTGGCCGACATGGGCGTCGGCGCCGACCGCATGGTTGAGCTTATCCTGCTTTGCGAGCAATCAATGGTGACTTTTCGCCTTGTGCCGGACCTTTTTCACATCATGACCGGAAGCGTTGACATGCAGGCGATTGACGACATACCTCTGCTCGGCGTCAGTCGCTGGCCGCTGGATAATTTCTGGAACCGCCTGGCAAAGCGTTTTGAAGACGTCATCGGCGCGCTGGCCGGACTGCTGATTTTGTCGCCCTTCATGCTGCTGATCGCGCTGTTGATCAAGCGCAATTCTCCCGGCCCGGTTTTCTTCCTGCAGGAGCGCTGCGGGGAAAAGGGCCGGAAATTTAAACTGATAAAATTCCGCACGATGTATGTCAACGCCGAGGCCGGGACCGGGCCGGTCTGGACGGTGGAAAACGATCCGCGTTGCACGTCAATCGGCTCATTTTTGCGCCGTTTCAACATTGATGAGCTGCCGCAATTGTGGAACGTCCTGCGGGGCGAGATGAGCCTGGTGGGGCCGCGGCCCGAAAGGCCGTTTTTCGTGGAGCAGTTCAAGGAGGATATCAACCGCTACATGTGGCGGCACGTCTCAAGGCCGGGCATGACCGGGTGGGCGCAGGTCAACGGCCTGAGGGGCAACACCGATGTCGCCGAGCGGATCAAATACGACCTGTATTACCTTGAAAACTGGTCGCTGGCCTTTGACTTCAAAATCCTGCTGAAGACCTTCCGTAGCCGCCAGAATGCGTACTGATGTTTAATTCAGGCACAAAGTGGCAAAGGGCCAAAGGCACAAAGTCTGATTTTCCGATTCCCAATTGTATGTATTCATTACTTTGTCCCTTTGTGCCTATGTGCCTCAGTGCCTGGCTTCGGAATCACCCCCGCGCGCCCATGAGGGCGATCGTTTTCAGCAGAAGTTTTTTCAGGTTTTCCACGTTCTGCTCAAAGACATGCATGATGGCCGCCATCGTCACCGGTTTTTCGTCGGTTTTCCAGCAGTCGTAATCAGTTGACACGGCCACGGCCGCGTAGGGGATGTCAAGCTCCTTGGCCAGGGCGGCCTCGGTGGCAACCGTCATGTTGATCACGTCCGCCCCCCATGCCCGGAACATGTTGGATTCGGCGCGCGTGGAAAAGCGCGGCCCCTCGATGGAAATGACCGTCCCGCACGGATGACAGCGCAGCTTCAGCGACTTGGCCGCCGCGATGATTTTCTGGCGGATGGGTTCGGAAAACGGGTCGGCCATCGGCGTGTGTTTGCAATTTTGAATGCCGGGCTCAAACTTTTCAAAAAAAGTCAACGGACGGCGGCGGGTAAAGTCAATGAACTGGTCCAGCGCCACGAAATCACCGCGGCGGATATCCTCCCGCAGGGAGCCGCAGGCGGAAGTCGCCAGGATGCTCTCGCAACCCTGCTCCTTGAGCGCGAGGAGGTTGGCGCGGTAGTTCACCTGCGTCGGCGGGATGGTGTGCTGCCGGCCGTGGCGCGCGAGCATGACGATTTCGACGCCGTCAATCTCCCCGGTTGTCAGCGGCGAGGAGGGCTCGCCGAGCGGCGTTGTGACCTTGATTTCCTTGGCGTTGCGTAATATTTTCGGATCGTCAAGTCCCGATCCGCCGATTATCCCGATTTTTACCATTTTGATTTCTCCTTTTTTATTTCAGAATTTTCACCACGGATGGATACCGTCGGACAGTTTAACAGTCCAACAGTTTGACCGTCCAACAGTCTTACCGGCAAAAAACTCCCGCCACCGCCGCCGTCATCAGGCAAGCCAGGGTTGCCGCGGCCAGGGCCCGGACTCCGACCGAAACAATATCCTTGCGCCGTTCCGGCGCCAGGGCGACGGTCCCGCCCAGAAAAATCGCCAGCGAGGCGACATGCGCGAAGCCGCAGAGGGCGTAGGCGATAATGACCGAACTCCTGAAATGGATCAGCTTGCCGGATGCCATGGCCGTTGCCAGTTCCTTGTACGCCGGCACCTCGGTGGCCACAAGCCGCAAACCCAGCAGATGGCCGGCGAACGAGGCATCCTCCGGCGGGACGCCGACCAGCAGGGCGAACGGCCTGAAAAAGTATCCCAGCAATCCGCTCAACGAAAGCGCCGGGCCGAACTTGCCGGAAAGCCAGCCCAGGATCATGTCGGCCAGGGCCAGTATCCCGAGGAAGGCGATTAATAGCGCGATCACTCCCCCGACCAGCTTCAATCCGACCATGGCGCCGTTGACAATCGCGTCCAGCGTGCTTGCGTCCTCGGAGGAGGGTATCTTGACGTGTTCGCCGAGGGTTACCGGCTGCCCCGTTTCCGGGTAAATAATCTTGGACATCACCAGGGCCGCCGGGGCGGAAAGGATTGAGGCCGAAATCAGGTGGCCGGCGATGCCCGGGAAAATATCCTTCAGGAAAAGAACGTAAACGCCCATCATGCTGGAGGCCACGGTCGCCATGCCGGCCGTAAGGATCGTGCAATATTCCGAGCGGGTCATGCGGACGATGTAGGGCCGGATCGCGGTCAGGGATTCTATGCCCACGAATATGTTGCTCGCGGTGCAAAGGCTTTCGGCGCCGCTGACGCGCATCAGGCGGGTGAACAGCCAGGCAAAGCCGCGGATGATCCACTGCATGACGCCCCAGTAGTAAAGCAAACCCATCAGCGCGGAAAAGAAGATGATGATCGGGAAGGCCTGGAACGCGAGGATAAAGCCGAGGTTGGTGTCGCTCGTGCCCAGCGCGCCGAATACGAATTTCTGGCCGGCTTCCGAGGCGGCCAGCAGTTTCAATACGGCGTTGTTCAAGAGCTGGAACAGGTCCCTGCTGCCGGGCGCCAGGAAAACAAGCGCGGCAAAGATCAACTGCAGCGCGGTGCCCCAGGATATGACCCGCCAGTTAATAATCCGGCGATTGGCCGAGCAAAGCCAGGCGACAAGCATCAACCCGAATATCCCGGCAAAGCTGATGAAATTGTAAATAATCATATGGCCGTGATTGATAATGTTTGAAAAGCAGGACACATAATGAAATATAATTTTAATACTGTCAAAAGCATTTTTATCTTTGGACTTCTTGTGATCCCCTCCCAGGGAGGGGTGGCCCGCCTGCATCGCTATGCGAAGCATTGCGGGCAGGCCGATAGGCCGGGGTGGGTGTCTTTGTCCCAGATCAAAAAATTTGTCGCACCTATCACAAATACATTCAAATCGGAACCTTGCTATTCCGGCCGGGAAGATCAGCGACAAACAAGGGCATGCTCAGACCGCCAAGCGACGATCGCAACCGTCTTGACAGTTTCGCCGCCTTGCCGGGCGGCACGCTGAAATGCGTCGTTCCGCGCACGCCGTCGCACTGGAACACATAATAAGGCCGCACCATGATGCGCTGGAGTCCGTTGCAGAGCGCCGTCAGGACGGAAAACGAATCGTTCACGCCGCGCAATAAGACCGCCTGGTTGGAGACCGGCACCCCGGCCTCCTGCATAAGCCGGCAGGCGGCGATTGCCTCCGGGGTTATCTCGCGCGGATGATTGAATTGCGTGTTGACCCATAAAGGGCGATGTTTTTTCAGGCATTCGCACAATTCTTTATCCACTCGCATCGGCAGGACGACCGGCGCGCGCGTTCCGATGCGCAACACCTCGATGCTTTTGATCGCGGTCAGTTCGCCCATGATCCTGTCCAGTAGGGAGGTCTCCAGCAATAATGGATCGCCGCCGGAAACAAGCACCTCGCGGATTTGCGGATTCTGCCGGATATATTTTTTAATTGCCGGCAAGCGGCGAAAAATTGAATCCGGTATTTGACTATTGTTCCCGGGTAGGGCGGAACCACGCTTTGATCGTGGTAAACAGCCTTGCTTGCCACGCCAAAGGCAAGGTTCCGCCGTACTTCTGCCGTTCTGACGGCCGGACTGGCAGTCCGGCCCTACCTCTTTTAAACTTCCGGATACCGAGTTAGCGTCAAAAGACGATAGCGTGTTCTTTCGCGTGCAATGCCGGCAGCGCGCCGCGCAGTCGGTTGTTGTTATGACCACCGCCCGGTTGCGGTAACGGTGGATCAGTCCCGGCACGGGCGAATATGTTTCCTCGCCAAGCGGGTCGCGCGGTGCGTGTTTTGCCGCCAGCTCGCGCCGGTCGGGCATGATTTGACGGGTGATTGGGTCATGACCGTCGCGCGGATTGCACAGCGCGAGATAATAGGGCGTCACGCAGAACGGATAATTTTCCGCAACAAGGTTCAATGCCGTCCTTTGTCCGGCCGGCATATTCAACAAGTCCGCAGCCAGACAAACGTCCGTAATCCGGTTGTCAAGTTGCCAGCGCCAGTCCAGCCATTGACGGGCGGAGCCTTTGCCAGGAATGTTTTGGACGATGAGATTCCCGCGAAGAGGATATTTTTTTTGTTGCATAAATTGCGCCTTATCTGGCATTGCCGCTGATCCTGCCTTATCCCGGGCAAAAAATCAACTCGCGCTTTGCGGCGCGCTCTACCCCTTATTCGCTTGGGTTGAGACTCCTGCTTTAAATTGATATATTAATGTTGGAAAGATATTTATTTCTTTTGAAAATGGTCATAATTTGTGTTTGCATAATATCTGAATAAGCGATTTAATTTCCCTTGAGAATCGTTTTGATATGTTTTATTCTACGTAAACAAATGTCGGGATTTGTTAATGAGAATATATCTGGATAATTGCTGTTTCAATCGTCCTTTTGATGACCAGGATCAGTTAAGGGTGAGATTGGAGACTGAGGCCAAATTGGACGTTCAGGAGAAGGTTTTGACCGGTCGGATTGAATTGGTTTGGTCGTATATGCTGGATTACGAAAATCAAGCCAACCCGTTTGACGATCGGAGAGAGGCGATCCAGAAATGGAATAGGCACGCGGTGCTTGACATCGATGAATCGCAGGACGTGCTGTCAATGGCAAATCGGTTGAAGCGAAAAGGCGTCAGCAGTAAAGACGCGCTTCATGTTGCGTGTGCAATCGCGGGGGAGTGTGAATATTTTCTGACGACTGACGATGTGTTGATCATGAAATTGAAAGGGACGAAAGCCATCCACGTTGTCAGTCCGACTGAATTTGTAATGGGGGAGGAACAATGAAAACAGACACGGAAATCAGGTTGGAAGGTTTTAAGGTGTTGTCCGGAGCGCTTGGCGAGATAGAGGCGGAGAAATTTATCGCGCTAATCAAACGCGAGCCGTTTGATTATACAAAGTGGCGGAAGAAATTATGGCCTGAAAGAAGCATTGAAGACATAAGCAAAGCGGCGATGCAATCCCGGAAGATAGCGAAAAGCACATGATTTAATGGATCATGAACCGGCCGGTTTCCATAATCGTGCCCGATAGCCGTGTCTCCACAAACTCCTGCGATGGTTTGGGTGAACAATTTAAATGCCGTCGGATGAAGAGCATTGATCTTGCCCCGCGAGGTAAGATCGGAAGACGCGTTCCGCTCGTGCGACCGATGGGTTACTACCTGATACATGAGAAACCGCTATGAAAAACAAGAAAATTTCCGCCCCGGCGGATCCGCACAGGCGGAACCACGGATGGCACGGATACCGTTAGACTGTCAAACAGTCGGACAGTTCTGCATCAGTATCCGTGAAATCAGTGCTCGCCTCGGCGAAGCCTTCCGCCTTCGCGGCTCGGCAAAGCACCGCTTCGGCGCGACGACGGCTGGCGGAGCCTGGGTAATCAGTGGTTGGTTATTTGGGTTGCGGGCATAGCCCGCTTTAGAAGAGATTACTGTCTTGGTTGGGATCGCGATCTTTGGGCGGTGCGTGGCGGGGATTGAGAGTCAACCTTGACCAGGTGGGGATGTTTATGTTGTCACTGCCGGGGAGCACCTTGTCCTTCGCATCTCCCATGGCCCAGACAATGGCGTCCTTAATATCTTCATCGCTTTTCGCCAGCCGCGCCGCCAGTTCCCGGGCCATTCCGCGATAGAGCTTCAAGCCGATTGCCGGATTCTCGTTCATGAACTGTTCGGTCTTCTTGCCGTCGAATTCCAGCACTTTGCAATCCCGGAGCGCAACCACGCTCGCTGACCGGCTTTCAACACCCAGGAAGGCAACCTCGCCGAACATTCCGCACGGGCCCAGTTCAACCAGTTTCTTGTAATGGCAGCCGGCGATCCGTTTTCGGATTTCGACGCGCCCGGAGAGCAGCAGAAAGAAGGTAGTCCCGGCTTTGCCTTCATCAATAATGTGGGAACCCTGCTTGTAGTCTTCCACCTTGGCGATTTTTTCAATCGCCTCCATTTCTTCGGGTGTCAAGCCATCCAAAATCATGCCGTTCCCTTTCCTGAACCTGCCAGTGCCACGTTCACGCTGGCAATATGTCAAAAGAAGGCCGGGATATCAAGTATGAAGGATGTCAGATAACACCCTATTACAGGGGTTTTGCGAATCAATCAAAATCATCTATCCCGTAATTTAATTTGACAAACCACTGCTTGAAAGTAGCATACATGGTGAAGTCCATGACATTATCAAGGGATGATAAATAACGGGCCATATCGCGTCGTTCATCGGCGCGAGGCGTATCGGTAGAATAGGAGAAACTCAAATGGTAACACTGCATCCAAGCATACTTGAACGCGATGGCAAGAAGGCTTTTGCTGTCCTGCCTTATGAGGAGTTTATAAAAATCGAGGAAGAGCTTGATGATCTTGAGGACATCAAGGATCTTCGCGCCGCCAAGGCGGAAGAAGTAGACGCCTCCACTTCTTCCCTTGCTTCAGTTCGGAAAGAATTGAAAATTTAAGCGAACCAGCGACTTCACCGTACCGCTCGCCAAACTCGCGGCCGGTGAGCCGACATCGTTGAGCCGACGCGAAGCGCGTCGTCTCAACGGGGCGCTGCTCGCCAGTGTCCGGTCAGTCCGCGCTTCGCGCGTCCCAACCAGCCACTGGAGCCTGCAAACGTGCTGGAGCTTCGCACGCAAGCGTGCTACGCTCCATCCCGTTGAGGCTGTCAGCGCCCCATTGGCTCATAATCACAGATTAATAGATTGAGTAGCAAAGTTAATCTGATAATATCACCTCAATGAAACAAACGATTTACATCGAAACGACCGTCGTCAGTTATCTGGTTTCCAGGCCTAGCCGTGACCTGATTATTGCAGGGCATCAGGAAGCCACCAGAGAATTATGGCCTAGGCTGACTAAGGACTTTGACGCTTATGTCTCTGCGCTGGTTTTCCAGGAAGCCGGACGTGGCAACGCGGAACAGGCCGCAAAACGGCTTTCGGCCATAAAACCATTTAAAATGCTCGATGTTGATAACGAAGCCCGGATACTCGCAAAGAAGATAATATCAGGCAAAGGCATACCTGAAGAATATCCGGAAGATGCCCTTCATATCGCAATTGCAGCTGTTAACGGTATTTCCGTCATAGCCACATGGAATTTCGCCCATCTGTCCAATCCATTCACGCGCATGATGGTTAGGCAGATTGTTGAGAACGAAGGTTACGTCAGCCCTGAAATATGCTCCCCTGAAGAGCTACTGGAGAACAAAACATGAATGACCCTATTGTACAGGAAGTCCGCAAGCATCGGATGGAGCATACGCACAAATTTGGAGGCGACCTTGAGGCGATTTGTACCAACCTTCGTTCAATTCAAACCACTTCTGGTCACGCAGTGGTCCGACTTGCATCAAAGAGAATGGAGCCAACAACCGCCTCCACTCTACATCGCGTTCCGCGCCGAAAGTGAGGCGAAACGTTGAGCCGACGCGAGGCGCGTCGTCTCAATGGGGCGCTGCTTCGCCAGTGTCCGGTCGGTCCGCGCTTCGCGCGTCCCAACCAGCCACTGGAGCCTACAAACGTGCAAGATCGGGGATGCGCCTCAAAAATAACAAACGAGCAATGAATAATTTTCATTCCGCCTTTGGTGTAATGGTTCAGTAAAATCCGCCGCGCAGTTCCTGCCCCCTAGCACAATGGCATGATTTTCATTGCCCGGATTCGGGGTTGATGTTATCTTCACAAATTATTGCCGGGAAACACGCTCGTTCGCTGAGCTAATATCTGGAGAATTACCAATGAAATTTATTGCTGTTTTTTTGGTCATGATTTACGCGTTGGCCTGCGGGGCCCAGACCGCGGAACCGGTTGCCGCCGCGCCGGCCGCAACGGCAGTTGCCGATACCAACGCCCCGCCGCCACCGCCGAAGGATCCGGCGAAATGCGTCGTGGCCCGTTTTGGTTTTGACGGCAGTCTTCAGCCGGATGCGGCTGGCACTGTGATGTCGGTAATGTTCAAGCGTTCATCGGCTTCTTATCTTGATTGCGCCCCGGTGAACGAAAACTCGCCGCGCTTTGTCGCCGGCCGTTCCGGCAAGGCCCTGCTCGTTGAATCGGCCTACGCCAACCATTTTTCCATAAGCCAGTCCGGCGCCGCGGAGGCCGAAGCCTTCAAGCCGCTCCCGGGAACGACGCTTTCCATCTCGGCTGACAAGCCGTGGCAGGGGAAGGAAGCGCTCGCGGTGGCGACAAAAGGCGAGGGCGGCGAGGAAGGATTCAGCGTCGAGGCTTTGGTTGACAGGGCTTTTTATACGAAAGAAAATTCCTGCATTATGCCGGTCGTTTACCTCGCCTCGCTTTATTTGAAAGGGCAGGGCAATTTAAAGCTTATGTTAAAGGACGTTGAGAGCGGCGCGACCGGCGCGCCGGTTTATGTTGACCTGCCGGCGGACTGGCAGAGATTTTCCTGTGTTTTTGCCTATCCGTTCAGCCGCAAAAATATCGGCGCCGGCCACGAGGCGGACTGGAAAAAATCGCTTCCGGCGGACACCAATATCACCTCCCATCTTCAGCTTGTCTGCGCCACGGTTGACGGTCAGAAATTGAATTTCTTTGCCGACGGCTTCCAGCTTGAGCAGCGCAACGCCGAAGCGGGCGGCAAGGCCGCGCTTTCACCTCACACCTGGGTCCTTGGCGCCTTCCAGGCGGCGCAGGAGCAATTGACAATTGATGTCCGGAACGATTATTTCAATTCATGGAAAAAGACGGGGAGCATCGCTTTTTGGTTTTATCCCCTGTGGGAAGCGCGCGACGACAGCGCTGAAATGATTTTACAGGTGACGACCAACCAGCTTTGTCTGTCGCATTCCGGCAGAAAATTGCATTTTTCGCCGGCCGGCGTTTCGTTCGGGTCCTCTGACTGGAAAAACAGCTGGCACCATGTTGTCGTCACTTGGAACGAGGCCGGCGAACGCATGCTTTATATTGATGGGATGGATTATCCCAATGCCGCCGGCGCAGTGATGCCGATGAATTCCCCGGACAGCATCGCGGCCGGTGATTTCGCGAAAAACCTGTCGCCAAACGGCGCGCTGGACGAGTTAATCCTTTACAATATTGCGCTCAATGCCGACCAGGCAAAGGCCCTGGCGTCCGCCGAGCCGGCCGTGAAACCGGCCGAGTCTAAACCCCCTGAACCTGTCCCAGCGCCTGCCGCACCGGTTGTTACGGCGGCCCCGGCCGTGCCGAAGACGGACTCAACCCAGGCGCCAGCCAAGGCGGAGAAGGATCCTGACGCGGAAGACGAATGAGTTTTCATATTGCCGCGTCGCGAACATTATGACCACCACTGAAAAAATTGACCGGATCAAGACGCAGTTAAAGGAAAAAATCTGCATCCTCGGCCATTATTACCAGCGGGACGAGGTATTGCGGCACGCCGATTTTACCGGCGACTCGCTTGAACTTGCCCGCCGCGCGGCGGCGGCCGGACAGGCCGAAAAAATTGTGTTTTGCGGTGTGCACTTCATGGCCGAATCGGCCTGCATCCTTGCCGGCGAACGCCAGGTCGTCTATATGCCCGACCCGAACGCCGGCTGTCCCATGGCCGATATGGCGCCGCTGCGCGAGGCGGTCAGGGCCTGGGGTGAAATATCTTCAATCGGCAACGATTGGCTGCCGGTTGTCTATGTCAATAGCAGCGCGGCAATCAAAGCCTTCTGCGGCGAGCATGGCGGGGCGACCTGCACTTCCAGCAACGCGGCCAAGGTGTTTCAATGGGCTTTCCAGCAGGAGAAAAGGATCCTGTTCATCCCGGACGAACATCTTGGGACCAATACGGCCCATGACCTCGGCCTGCCGGACGACGCGGTGGCGGTCTATGATCCGGGCAAGCCGATGGGCGGGTTGACCGCGGCGCAAATCGGGGCGGCGAAAATCCTGGTCTGGAAGGGGTATTGCCACGTGCACATGTTTTCGCCTGGTGACGTGGAGAAGGCGCGCGCCGGGCATCCCGGGGCGAAAATCATCGTCCATCCCGAAACCCCGAAGGACGTTTTGCGCCTTGCCGACGCGCACGGGTCAACCTCGCAGATCGTCAAGTATGTCGCCGCGGCCCAGGCCGGGGCGACGGTTGTCATCGGCACGGAACTCAACCTGGTGAAGCGGCTGGCGGCGTTGCACAAGGGGAGGGTGGCGGTTTATCCCCTGCGCCCTTCCGCCTGCCGGAACATGGCCCTGACCAGCGAGGAAAAACTGCTTGCTTTGCTGGAAAACTGGCCGGAGGAGAACGAGATTCACGTCGAATCGGACCTGAAGGCCAAGGCGTCCCTCGCGCTTCAGCGCATGCTTGCGATCGTGTGATGGATCGGAATTAAAAAACGTTGAACATTCAACATCCAACGTTCAACACTGGCTTGCGGCAGGGCAGGGTTAACGGGCGGCCCTGAATGATGCTAAGTTAACCCGTTTTCACACCCCAAACGGCGGCGGAGGCCCGCCGCCCTCCATCATAAAACACAAGCGTTTCCCTCCTGGAGGGCGGGCGGCCTCGACCGCCGCAAGTTTATCTTAGTGGAGTGTATCACGCAGACGTGTATTTATAGGTTGTCATGCTGAGCGTAGCGAAGCATCTCCATCATAACGAGATTCCTCGCACGCTCGGAATGACAATCCCGCGATTTTTCTAGCGTTTTTCAGTCTTAAATTCATTTAATTCAGTTACATTACATTAGCGCCATTCCGGGCGGCCATGATTATCCCTGCCGCTGTTTTACCTTAATATTCACCATTCTGCATGTAAAAATTAATCCAATTATTGCTTGTGTTTTCATCCCTTACTGATTATCTTAATCATCTTAACTGATTAATATGATCATGGTCAAATGAACCCGCAAAACAGACAGCAGGAAATCCTGGCCAGGATGCGAGCCATCCAGAAGGAATGGAAGGTGGAGGAGCTGGCCGGGGCAATGCGCGTCTCGGCCGTCACTATCCGGCGCGACCTGGACTGCCTTTATCGCGGCGGCGGCGTCATCCGCACCTACGGCGGCGGGTTGATCGACAACCGCAGCCGGCTGGCCGCTTACCATGACCGGGTCGCCAAGAATTTCAAGCTCAAACATGCGATCGGTTGCGCGGCGGCAAAGGAGATCAAGGCCGGCAGCGTCATCCTGATCAATGATGGCTCCACCACCTTCCACCTGGCCGAACGCATGGATAGATGCGGCTCCGTGACGGTCTACACCAATTCGGTCGTGATGATCCCCGAATTCAGCCGCTTGCCGAACGTCCGCCTGAACGTTCTCGGCGGAGAGTACCATCCCGACTTTTTCTACCTCGGCGGCAGCCTGATGGCGCGGGTCCTGGAAACCATTTCGGCCGACCTGGCCTTTATCGGCGCGGACAGCATAAGCGCGGACGGCGGCTGCTATTGCCAGGACGAGGATGTCGCCCGGATCGCGGCGATGATGATGCGGCAGGCAAAACGCGCGATCCTGCTCGCGGACCATACCAAGGTCGGCGCCCGCGCCCAGGTCCGGTTTGCCGGCCTGAAGGATTTCGATCTCTGGATCACGAGCGAGGGGCTGAAGTTTAAGGAGCTGAATAAATTAAAAAAAATGACAATAATCAAGGAAGTGGCAGGATGATATATGGGATTTTTTGCCACGGGAATGACATATGGGCATAAGTCGTAATGCGTCAGTTATTGGGGGGCAGGCAAAGTTATACCACCCAAGCGGAGATGTCTCGACTTTGCTCGACATGACACGCAGAAACTGTCATTCCGAGCTTAAGCGAGGAATCTCGGCGGCGGCGGACATGCCTCGTTGCCGGCTTAACCGTATTCATACCCCCAATAACTGACCCATTACCATATCTAAAATATCTGATGATGTATGCAGGGTGTCCGATTAAATGAAGGAGAATTACCGATGAGCTATGACATTGCCTGGGCGAAAGTTGATTTGAAGAAAGTGCCGCATCTGGCCGGAGGCGAAATTCCCGGGAAGAAGTCCCGCGAACTCCATGAGCGCGCGGCCAAGATCATGAAGGGCTACTCCAGCCAGGTCAAGCTGTTCCCGGTGGTTTTTGAAAGGGGGCATGGCGTCACCCTGACCGACGTGGACGGCAATACTTTCCTGGATTTTTCCTCCGGGATTTACGTAACCACCCTCGGTCATTGCCATCCGAAGGTGACGGAAGCCGTGCAGAAATACGCCGGGCAATTGATGAATTGCCACGATTTCACGACGCCCATCAAGCTGGAACTGCTCGAAAAGCTCAGCGATATCCTGCCCGGCGATCTTTCCGGGGTCCAGTTGTATGACAGCGGCACAACCGCCGTTGAGGCCGGCCTGCGCGTCTGCCGGATGGCCACCGGCAAGCACGAGTTTCTGTCATGTTACGGCGATTTTCACGGCAAGTCCGGCCATGCGGTCAACTTGGCGCGGATCAACAAGTCCAATGGCCCGACCCGTTCGCCCGGATTTTACATGATGCCGCGGCCCAATCCTTACCGCCCGATGTTCAAGAAGGCCGACGGCACGATTGACACCGACGCTTATCTGCGGTTTTTCGGCGAGTTCATAACCGAGGCCACGACGGGGCAGGTGGCCGCCATTGTCCTGGAGCCGATCCAGGGCTGGGCCGGCTCGGTTTTCCCGCCGGACGATTTCTTCCCGAAATTGCGGAAATGGTGCGACGAGCGCAAAATCCTGCTGTTCGCGGACGAGGTCCTCACTTCAATCGGCCGCACGGGAAAATACCTGGCGATGGAACACTGGGATACGCTGCCGGACGTGGTGACCTTGGGGAAGGGATTCGGGAACGGCTTCCCGGTCACGGCCATGGTGGTACGCAAGCCCTATGCCGAGTCGGTCGAAAAGATCAGCGCGTCCACCAGTTACGGCGGCAACCCGATGGCCTGCGCCGCGGCATTGGCTTCGATCGTGGCGATTGAGGAGGAGGGCCTCCTTGAAAACGCGCTCCGCCTGGAGGAATTTTTCATTCCGCGGATGGAAAAAATGAAACGCGAGCACCCGATCATCGGCGACGTCCGCGGCAAGGGTTGCCTGATGGGGATTGAACTGGTCAAGGACCGCGGAACGAAGGAACCGTTTGACGAAGCCGGGAAACAGGTATATCAGCGCGCCTTCCGCAAGGGTCTGGCCTGGATCCCGGCCGGCCATATTCTGCGCATGAGCCCGCCGATCGTGATGGATCTTGACGCGGCGGCCAGGGGCATGGACATCATTGACGAGGCCATCGGCGAGACGGAAAAAGCATTGGGATATTGACCATGCGGTTGAGAATTTGTACAGCGGCGATTTTATTGATTTGCCTGCTCCAGTCAATTCAGGCGGTTGACTGGTATGTGGCGACCAATGGGTCCGGACCGGGCACGAATGGCTGGGCGAACGCCACCAACAGTTTTCAGGGCGCCATAGACAAATCCGCGGCGAGCGACACGATCTGGGTCAGCAATGGGATATATGCCTCCGGCGGTATCACGAATTATCCCGCCGGCTCTATTTTGACCAACCGGATTGCGATCACCAAGGCGATCACAGTGAGGAGCAAGGACAACAATCCGACCAATACGGTCATCAGGGGTGCCTGGGCCTCGGATGGCAACACCAACGGTCCGGATGCGGTCCGTTGCGTTTACATGGCCGCCAATTCTTCCTTGATCGGTTTTACAATTACCAATGGCGCCACGTTGAGGGTGGAGAACTTGTCCGGATGTGGAGGAGGCGTATATTGTCCCGCCACCACGACCCCGGTAATATCCAATTGTATCATAAGTGGCAACTCGGCTTATGGCGGCGCAGCCGCATACTATGGCGGTGGCGGGGCTTGGTATGGCACCCTGTATAACTGCTCGCTGATCGGCAATGTTGGAGTTGGATGGCGTTGTTTTGGCGGCGGAGCGTCGTATAGTTACCTGTACAACTGCATTTTGACCGGTAACAGTTCGGCGTATCAAGGCGGCGCCTGCGGCTATGCTTGCGTTTTGTCAAATTGCACACTTACAGCCAACTCGGCTTTGCATGCCGGTGGCACATATATGAATAGCGTCCTGTATAACTGCACACTGGTCAGCAATCAGGCGACTGCCGGCTACGGCGGCGGAGCGTATGCAAGCACATTATATAACTGTGTGCTCTCGGGCAATACGGCGGCGCAAAGCGGCGCCGGGGCGTATGGCACCGATCCCAACGCTTATAAGATGTATAATTGCACACTGACCGGCAACTCCGGTCTTTATGGCGGCGGAGCGTGCGGAGTGTCCCTGTATAATTGCACCGTGGTCGGTAACAAAACAACCCACAGTTGGGGAGGCGGCGGAGCGTACAGCTGCGTCCTGTCTAATTGCGTTGTATATTTCAATGATGCAGGCGGTTACGCCAATATCTCAAATTGGACCGGATGCACAATTGCATATAGCTGCACGGCGCCCGCAGCGGCCGGCGCAGGGAACATCACGGATGATCCGATGCTTGTTGACAAGGGCCTCGGCTTCGGAACGAGCCATATCGCGGGCAACTACCGCCTTGCGGCGCGTTCGCCATGTATCAACGCCGGGATAAATTTTTCATGGATGACTAACGGAAGCGTTACCAGCGTGGATTTGGACGGCCGGCAACGGATCAGGTATGGCATTGTTGACATGGGTGCCTTTGAAAATATTCGCGCGGGCACCATCTACGGTATCCGTTGAGAATTTTTTCGCGTACGGAAAAAGATGCAGGCGACAGGAAGCCAGTGTATTATAAAAACGGTTAAAAACAAACAAAAAGGAGCGAAAGCAAATGAAAAAAAGACTGGGTATTGTTCTGTTGGTCCAATTGTGCCTGGGGTTGTCGGCCTGGGCGGGGGAATTCAAGGTTACGGGGATCGGTGGCGCGGGCGGGATGTATACGCCGGCGGCCTCGCCGTATGACAAGAACCTGATGCTCGTCTCGTGCGACATGGGCGGAAACTACCGCTCAGTGGACGGCGGCCGCCATTGGGAGCTGATCCCTTGCAAGCAGCTGGTCACGACCGGGAACTCCTGTTATCCGGTGTTCCTCAAGGATGGAAGTATTTTGTGGCCGATTGCCGGAACCATAAAGATGAGCCGTGACAGCGGCAAGACGTGGACAACTATGGGAAAACCGCTGGGCGGGGCCGTAACCCTCTTCGGTGTGTTTGAGGCGGGGCAGGCGGGAAACAAGGACGTCGTGTTTCTGGCGCACGTCAAGAACAAGGGCATCCAGCGGTCCGAAGACATGGGGGAGACCTGGAAACAGGTGCTGGCCATGGACTCGTTCAGCATGGCGGTTGTCGGCAAGCGGGCGTATGTCGGCGCGTATTTGAAATTACATGTCAGCGCCGACGCGGGTGCGACCTGGGAAATGCTGAACGATCCGCTGGTGGCGGGCAAGACGGCGCACGGGCTGGGCGGGGCCGAGGACAAGAACGGGTCAATCGTTTACGCGGCAATGTATGCCGGCGGGATCGCGAAATCAACGGACGGGGGCAAGACCTGGAAGACGGTCATGGAGAAATACGAGGACCAGAAGGCGATCATGGTTCCCTGGAACCAGACGAAGATCGCGTATATGGCCCAGGCCAGTCACGGCCTCGGCAACGGCAAGGTGTGGAAGACCGCCGACGCCGGCGAGACCTGGAAGGAATGTTTCAAAATGAACGGTCCGGAGAAGAACGTGGCTCTTTCCTGGGTGCAGACGCAGTTGGGTTGGGGATATTACATAACCGACAAAGGTTTCGGGATGTGTCCCACCGACCCGAACGTGTTGATGCTGACCACCCAGGGTGATTTCTATGTCAGCCGCGACGGCGGGACAACCTGGCAGCAGATGATGAACGAGGACATGGGCGTATTGCCGGGCGATCCCGGTCGGCGCTACCGGTGCAACGGGCTTGAGGTAACCAGCAGCTGGGGATTTCTGTTTGATCCTCTCGACAAGGACCGGCGCTATATTGCCTACACCGACATAGGGTTTGCGCGCAGCGTGGACAAGGGTGAGACGTGGATTTCGTCGGCCGCGGGATGTCCGTGGGGAAACACGTTTTACCAGGTTGTCTGCGATCCGGACGTGAAAGGGCGATTGTATGCCGCGACCGCCAGTATGCACGATATTCCCAACTGGGGTTTTGTGGAAAAGGTCGGGAACAGGAAAGGCGGGGGAGTGTGCGTGTCGGATAATGGCGGCGTGAGCTGGAAAGTGCTCGGAAAGGGATTGCCGCTGCTGCCCTGCACCTCAATCTGCCTGGACCCGAAGTCGCCGAAGGAAAACAGGACGATTTACGCGGCAATGTTTGAGAGCGGCTGCTGGAAGTCCGTTGACGGTGGGCAGACGTGGGTAAACAAGTCATCCTATCTGCCTCCCCGGCCCGTGCCGCTGGCCGAGGGCGGAGAGACGGTGACAAACAGCGCCAACCTGCTCGGCAACCCCGGCAATCTGCACGTGCTCAAGGTTTATGTCCATCCCAAGACGGGGCACGTCTACTGCGGCATCACGGCCTTCCAGGAGGGGAGCAAGTTTACAGTGCCCGGCGGGTTGTGGAAATCCACCGACGGCGGGGACAACTGGACCGACCTGACCAAGGACCTGAAGCTCCACTGGCCCGGCAATTTTGCGGTCAACCCGGAGAACCCGAACGTGATCTATCTGACCGCGGCCACGATCCCCGGCGGGCGCGAAGGCGGAGTGTACGGGACGACGGACGGCGGCAAGACCTGGACGCGGCTCCTGAAGGACGAGGATTTCGCGGCCACGGGCGGCGCCGGATATGTTCATTGTTTCTACGTGAACATTGATCCTTCCAATCCTGACCATGTCTATCTCGGCACGAACGGCCACGGACTGTGGTTCAGTGCCGATGCCGGAAAGACCTGGAAACGCGTGGAAGATTTTCCATTTGCGAGCGTGACAAACGTCACTTTCGATCCCGACGACGCCAATGCGATGTATGTTTGCACGTTCGGCGGCGGCGTGTGGCGCGGCCCGCGCCTGCCGTAGGGGGCGGCGCTTGAGGCGGCGTGTAAAACGTAAAATCACCAAAAATTACAGGAGGACAGGTAATGGCGATTAATCGGAACGGATCGAAAATAATGATTCTGGCAACCATTCTGGCGCTGGTTTTTCTGACTTTTCCGGCCGGTGTTTTCCCGGTTGCGGCCGCGGATGCGCCGCTGGGGTCGCCGGATTTCCGCGCGTCCGCCGAGCGGCCGATCGGCTGGCGAGGGGACGGTTCGGGTCATTTCCCCGGCGCAACCCCGCCGATGAGCTGGGGCTACAAGGACGGCAAGGGAAGCAATATCGCCTGGATGACGGAAATGCCGTCCTCGCCCAGTTCGGTAATTGTTGCCGGTGACCGGCTGCTTGCCACGATCAACCAGTATGAATTGGTCTGCCTTGACAAGCGCACCGGCAGGATATTGTGGATGCGGACGGTTAGTCCCTATGACGCCGCGACGAAGGAAGACCGCGCGGCAAACAAGGAGGCCTTTGAAAAAATGGACAAGCTGGCCATTGCGCGCGACGAGCTACTGGCGCAAATTCCGGCCCCTGGCACCAACTCGGTCGGCAAACTGGTCGGGGGAATAGAGAAAAACAACGATGAAATTCAAAAACTGCTCACCGAGACGGACAAGGAGAAATACAAGAACCCGGGGATGAACTGGAGCGACGGCGGATTCATGGCGAGCACGCCCGCTTACGACGGCAAGTTTGTCTATGCCTGGAACGGCTGGGGAGTGGCGGCCTGTTTTGACCTTGACGGCAAGCGCAAGTGGATCCGCTTTGACAAGGCCCAATGGCATGAGCATGGGCACTACGGCTCGCCGCTGCCGGTGGGCGATTTGCTGATAACCCATCTCGGCCAGCAGCACCTGGCGCTGAACAAGGAAACCGGCGCGGAAGTCTGGAGGACGAATTGGCTGCAACTCCCCGGACAATCGGCGCCCTGCTTCTACGCTTCTCCCGTCATCACATCGATCGGCGGCGAAAAAGTGGTGGTCACCGGCGAGGGCGGCCTGATCCGCGCCGCGGACGGCAAGCAATTGACCAGGGGCTGGTATTATGGCGGAAGTCCTTCTCCCATCACGGGCGACGGATTCCTTCTTGCGGTGGACGGATATTTTCGAAGCCCGATTTATTACAAGCTTCCGGAAAAAACGGACGCGCCCTTCACTCCGGTGCTCAAGGGCCTGTCCCTGAAAATCAGCAAGCCTGATTTTCCCACATCATCGCCGCTTTATAACGACGGCTTGCTCTATGTCGTGAATGTCAAGCCGATGCTGTATGTCTATGACGTTGCCGCGGAAAAACTCGTCTATTCCAATGAGCTCAATTTCGGGGAATCTCCCCAGCCCGAGCGCGGGGACCGGCCCTATGGCTGCGGCGTGGCCGCCTCGCCGGCGCTGGCCGGCGGCAAAATATTCATTACCGGCAACTTCGGCACAACCCTGATTATTGAGCCGGGGCGCGAATACAAGGAAGTCGGGCGCAACACGATTGACCAGCGTTTTTATCATTCCTACAAGACCAACATGCTGGAAGGGACGGTGAGCAACCCGTTCTTTGACGGAAAAAATATATTCTACCGTGCGCAGAAGTATTTGTATTGCATCGGCGAAGCGGTGAAGCCGTGATAAGACAGTTGGCCGGACAATGAGAATGATCCTGAACATAATCAAGTTTGTGATCGTCTTTGCGCTGAACTTTGCGGCCACAATGGGGGCCTTCGGTTTGGTGTGTTGCGTCTTCCTGATCCCGATGGAGCGCCTTGACTTCATTACCTCGTTCAGACTTGTCTCAGTGTTCGCCACGCCGTTGCTCATCTGCATTCTCTGGTGGCGCCTCGACCTTTGGGGAGCACCCACGGTCTTTCGCCGTGCCCTCCAACGTGCCGGGCAAGCCCAGGCACGGGTTCTGGAGACCAGTCGGACAGCCCGGGCCATCTTCGTCGTCCTTATGATCCTGACTGCCATCCACGCGGTTATCCAAATGGGGAATCTCAGAAGAACGATGAATGGGAAGCCTGACGAAGCATCGCAGGCTATCGGCGCTAACGCGCCTCAGCCTGAACGCTGACAATTGCGTGAGCCGTGGATATGCGAATGATAAGATCCGAATCATGAAGGGAAGCGAGAAATTAGAAATTCGACTATTCAGCCCGGTTGTTGGTTAGGTTCTAATGTCTGAGCTGTTCCAGCCGGTGCGGGTGTAATGATAAAAAATCAGGAAATATTCGGGAAGAAGCAATAATTGCCGTGTAAGCTGGACAATCATCAAAGGAGTTGAGGATGAAAACTATCAAGTTCGGTATTGTCGGGGCGGGACTGATGGGGCGCGAATTCGCATCCGCCGCGGCGCGCTGGTGCCATCTCCTTGACATGCCCGCCCGGCCGGAAATTATCGCGGTTTGCGACCGGCAAAAAGCCATCTATGAATGGTATCGTTCCGGTTTCCCGTCCATAACCCAATACACGGATGACTACCGCCAATTGCTTGCCAATCCGGACGTGGAGGCGGTTTATTGCGCCGTGCCGCACAATCTCCATGAGGAGATTTATTGCGCCATCATCGCTGCCGGCAAGCACCTCATGGGCGAGAAGCCGTTCGGGGTTGACCTGAAAGCCAACCGGGCAATCATGGCGGCGCTTAAAAAAAATCCGTTCGTGTTCGCGCGCTGTTCGTCGGAATTTCCGTTTTCCCCGGCCGTCCAGCGCATTGCCGCCATGATTGACAAGGGCGCCTTCGGCCGGGTGATTGAAGTCAACGCCGCTTTCCTGCACTCCAGCGATCTGGACCCGACCAAGCCGATCAACTGGAAACGCATGGTGGAAATCAACGGCGAATACGGGGTGCTCGGCGACCTTGGCCTGCACGTCTGCCATGTTCCCTTCCGGGCGGGCTGGATCCCGCAAAACGTCAGGGCCATCCTTTCGGATATCGTCAAGGAGCGTCCGGACGGCAAGGGGGGCATGGCACCCTGCAAGACCTGGGACAATGCCACTCTCTTATGCGAGACGATCGATCCCCTCAGCGGCGAATTGTTCCCGATGACCTTGAAAACCCAGCGTATCGCGCCCGGCGAAAAGGACACCTGGCGGATTGAAATATTGGGGACAAAGGCAAGCGCCCGGTTTTCAACCAAGAATCCCAAATGCCTTGAGATCCTGGAATATCATGGGGACGAACAGATCTGGCAGAGGATTGACACCGGGTATGATCCGGTTTTCAAGACAATTACCGGCGGCATTTTCGAGTTCGGGTTCACCGACGCGATCCTGCAGATGTGGGCGGCCTTCGTTTATGAACTGGCGAGCCGCAAGACCCCGGCCAGATTCGCCGGCTGCGTCACGCCCGAAGAAGCCGCTTTGAGCCATCGCTTGTTCAGCGCCGCGCTTGAATCGCAGGCAAAGAAGACAGTCGTGGCGGTCAATCCTTAGCAAAACAACCGGAGTTGATGCAAAATGCGCAAAAAAGACAAAGAAAATAATAACGGCATGATCATGCGGGAAATAAACAAGGCAAGCAACATTGAGGCCCCCGGGCCGCTGGCCGGGAAGGCGTTGGCGGAATTTGCCCGGCAAATGCGCGCCTGGGACCTGGTTATGCCGGCCGTCAAGCCGTTGGTGCTGGATTTCGGCCTTGGCGATTTCTATCGCGTCGGCCTGGTTGAATATTGGATTGCCAACGAGCTGAAGGCAGGTTATTGCGGCAAATTCCTGTTCTTGTTTGATCGCCAGACGTGCCCTCGTCATTCTCATCGCCAAAAGCTGGAAACATTCTTCATCGTCAGGGGGAACGTCGACATGGACTATGAGGGCAGGGTGCGGCGGATGAAACCCGGCGACGTCCTCCTGGTGGAATACGGCAAGCCGCACCAGTTCCGCGGTGCCGGGCCGGCGTTGATCCTTGAAATTTCCAAGCCGTGCATCGTCGCCGATAATTATTTTGCCGACCCCGGCATCCCCATCGGCGGCAATTACAAGGGCGAGCCCGATAAAAGCCATAAAGGGAAGCGCGCGATAAAATAAGTTGAGACCATGAAGAATGTGAATTTTAAAGCCGGAGCGGCCGTTAGCGACATTACTCCCCGTAAACAGATGTTTCTCGCGGGATACCCGCATACGCCGCGCGTCTCAACCGGTGTTCATGCCCCTTTGCTTGCCTCCGCGCTCTATCTATTTGACGGGAAAACCGCATTACTCCTGATCGGCGTGGATATCCTCTATGTTACTAAAAAATCGGCCGATCATTGCCGTGAAGGCATAAGCGGAAAAACCGGCATTCCCGCCGGGCATATTCTTATCAGCGCCACCCATACCCATTCCGGGCCGGTTACCGGGGAGGAACTGGCCTGGTCCGAGGATCCAACTGTTCCCCGGCCTGATCCGGATTACATGGAACAGTTCCATAATGGCATCATCGAAGCCGGCATTGCCGCGCATGCGAGCGCGATCCCGGCGCGGATAGCCGTGACAGGCGCCATCGCCGCCGGCGTCGGGCGCAACCGGCTTGATCCGGAAGGACCTTTTGACGCCGAGGTCGGCCTGCTGGCGGTCAAGGGCGAGGACGATGATCGTTTTATCGCGCTGGATCTTGTTTATGGCATGCATCCGACCGTTATGCATGAGGATTCAAAACTTGTCTCGTCCGATTTTCCGCACTTCACCCGCCAGCAACTCGTTGAAAAATATCCTGGCCTTGCCGTTGTCTATCACAACGGGCCCTGCGGGAATCTCAGCCCGCGCTATGACGTCAAATCCCAGACATTCTCCGAGGCGGAGCGCCTAGGGCGCAAGCTGGGTGAAGCCGTCGTGCAATCGCTCAGGGCTTTAAAAGACGCCGATTTTCGTTCCGATCTTTCGCTGGCGGTTTCCAGCCGGAAGGTGGAACTTGCGCCGAACGTGTTTCCTTCCGTTGCCGGGGCCCAATCCGGGTTAAGCGCGGCAAAAAGTAATTATGAAAAGCTCAAGCGCGATGGCGCCCCGCACGGGTCGGTCCGGACCGCCGAATGCGTTGTCTTCGGCGCCGAGAACGCGCTGGCGCTTGCCAGGGCGCAGGAGGCGGGGGAAGTGGCCCGGTG
>CAYYWX010000046.1:26344-33165 GCA_964475405.1 uncultured Verrucomicrobiota bacterium | reverse complement strand
GCCGGCTTGAGCTTCGGATGGCAGGCCATCTTTTTTGAGCAGAGCGTAGGATGCCAGGCCGTCGAGCAGAATATTTGACCGCGCACAAAAGGAAGAGAACATGAATATTCTCGCCATAACCGCCCATCCGGATGACGCCGAGTTCCAATGCGCCGGGGCGTTGATCCTCCTTAAAAAACTCTGCCACAAACTCGCGATCGCAACAATCAACAACGGATCCTGCGGCGCGGCGGAAATGGGACCGAAAAAAAATCATCGCTGTCCGGGACAAGGTTCTGTTTGTTCAAATTTTGAAACATGGACGAAAACAGATCAATTGAAATAACCTGCCCGGCCTGCGGCCGGGAAACTCTCTTAAAACGAACACCGCGCTATGAAGGCTTCAAGCGCGCGGGCGAGGACCTGAACTGCGCCTCATGCGCTCATCCGTTCGCGAGCGAGGCGGAAGTGCCTTTCAAGACAAAACCCCAATCCAGCCTGTTTAACCCAGGCGACATTGAAGCCAAGCCCGAGGTCTTCAACCCGGACGAAGCCGCGCGCCTCTGCCGGCACTGCGCCCATTATGTCGTCAACCCCTTTATCCAGCGCTGCGCGCTGTTGCGCAAGGAAGTGGAAGCCACCGATACCTGCCGCAATTTTAAAAAACCCAAACCACCTCCGAAACTTGCGCAAAAATGAATCATTCTCGTTTTGCCGTATTTATTTTCATAATGGCGGCCATGAGCTTTTTTGCCCTGGCCGATGAAGACGAGCGGAACGAAATGACAATTGAAGGCGTTTCGACCTCGGCCAAATACATCCCCATTCCGACCAATCTGGACGCGGCGGTCGAAGTGACGCTGGCCAACGCTTTCGTGGACCGCGGGCAGGTGAACGACAACAACCCGGTGGTGCAACCCCAGGTCCAGCTCACGAAATACGGGATCTATCTGAACTTCTGGGGAAACCTGGGATTGACCGACCGGGTGACGGAACGGCGCGAATTTTCAGAATTGGACATCACCCTTGGTTACAAGCTGCCGATCAAGCCGCTCAACATCAGCGTCGGCCTGATAGATTACCTTTATCCGAACGTTAACAATAAGAATGAAACGCGAGAGGTGTTTATCACTTTTCAATATCCGCACTTCATTATAACGCCGCGCTTTGAGGCATATTACGATTTCGACGAGGCCAACGGCGCCTATTTGTTTCTTGCCCTTGAACACAAATTCCGTTTCCTCGCCGACAAACTTCGCCTGACACCCGGCCTGTCGTCGGCCTGGGGATCATCGCCCTTCAACAATTTTTACTTTTCAACCAACAAGGGCGCGCTGGACGACGGCAACGCCTATGCCGCGCTGGAATACGATTTTACCAAGGATTTGACCGTGGGAGTTTCGCTGGCTTACACCTGGCTCTGGGACAGCGCCATCCGGCAAGGCGCCGACAGCATGTACTACGGCAACAACCAGATGATTTGTGCCGTAAAAATCCTGTATGACCTCTGACTTGCCCGAAAAACAGCGCAATTCCGGACAAGCGGCAGCCCGGGCTGCGCCGGTTCTTTGCTTGACACTTCGGTCTTCTTTGCCCATCATCGCCGCCATGAAGACACTTTTTAAGGCCGATTCCGGAGGCGCAGACGCGCGCCGCCTGACAAATCGGAAGGCGCTTTTCGTCGGCGACATCAATGTTGACGTCATCATGGGCGGGATGGTTTCCGCGCCTGAGATCGACCGGGAAATACTTTGTTCAGACTTTGACGTGGTCATGGGCAGTTCGGCGGTCATTTGCGCCTGCGCCTTGGCTTCCCTGGGCGGGCGGGCGGCATTTTCAGGACTGGCCGGCCGGGATGAATACGGGGACTTTATGATGCGCGGTTTGCGTTCATTCGGCATAGACACCTCGCGCGTTCAAAGGACTGACAAGGTGAAGACGGGCGTCACCGTGAATCTCATTTACCGGCGCACCCGGAGCCAGGTGACATACCCGGGCACTATCGCGGCGTTTGACGGCGCCGGAGTGTCGCCGGACGTGTTGCGCGGCGTCCGGCACGTCCATTTTGCCGGCCCATATCAACAGGAAAAGTTCCGGCCGCATATCGCCCGGCTTTTGCGCCAGGCGCGCGCGCGCGGAGTGAGCACCTCGCTTGACCCGCAATGGGACATCACCGAACGCTGGGAAAGAATGCGGGAATGGCTGCCGCTGCTGACATGGTTGTTCGTCAATGAAGACGAAGCCCGCTCGATATCCGGCGCCAAGACGGCGGAACAGGCCTGCGCGCGACTGGCCGGAAAAACCGCCTGCCCGGTTGTAAAGGCCGGCAAACGCGGCGCCTGGATCTGTTTGCGGGGCAAGCCCCGCCTGCTTCCGACATATCCGGCGCGCGTGAAGGATACAACCGGGGCCGGAGATTCTTTCGCCGCTGGTTTTCTTTATGCCACCCTGAACAAGGGTTGGCCGCCGGAAGCGGCGGCGGATTTCGCCAATGCCGTTGGGGCGCGCTGCTGTCAATTCACGGGCGGGGTGGCCGCCCGTTCCTCGGAGCGTGACATCGTCCGCCTGATGCGGACGCGTTCGAAAAAATAACATCTAGGGGAAAATCATGAACGCATTCCAGAGATTATTGAGCTTGCCGGCCGCGGAACAAAAAAGACTGGGCGTGGAATTTACCCCGGCGGAAATCGCGCAGCAACCTTCCACCTGGGCCAAGACGGCCGCCATGCTGGTTTCGCGGCGCAAGGCCATTCGCTCCTTTTTGCGCGGGGCGGGATTAGCCGGACAAAAACAATCCGTCCTGCTGCTGACCGGGGCCGGCAGTTCGGAATTCATCGGCAACGCCGTGGTCAACGTCCTTCGGCAGGGGCTGGGCCGTGAAACCTGGTCCGTGCCGACCACGCATTTCGTGACCCACGCCGCCTCAACCCTCGTGCCGGGCCAGGCCTATGTCCTGCTATCATTCGCCCGCTCCGGCAATTCGCCGGAATCCGTGGCGACCTGCGCCCTGGTAAAGAAACACACCCGCGGCCTGAAACAGATAATCATCACCTGCAATCATGACGGCGCGCTGGCCCGGGCGGCGCGCGCCGATCGCCGGACACTGGGCATTGAATTGCCGCCGGAAACCAATGACCGTTCACTGGTCATGACCAGCTCCTATTCCACGATGGCTTTCGCGGCCATGGCGCTGACGCTCCTCAACCGGCCGGATCAACTGCTGCAAATGGCGGAACAGGCCGGCGCCGGGGTCCAGCGCGTGATCAGCGCCTACGGCGGCCTCCTCGCCGCGTTCGGCAGCTTGCCGTTCCAGCGGGCTTGTTTCCTTGGAGCCGACACCTTGTACGGCACCATGCAGGAATGTCATCTTAAAATGCAGGAAATGACCGAGGGGCGCGTTGCATGCCGGTTTGATTCCTTCCTCGGCCTTCGGCACGGCCCCCAGGTGTTTGTGAACAAAGAATGCGTCGTCGTGGCGGCGCTCTCATCCTCGCCCTACCCCCGCCGTTATGAGCTGGATCTGCTCCAAGGCCTGAAAAAAAATAAACAGGGCCGGGGCATGCTGGTCATCTGCGACCGCGCAACGCGCGAAATTCGCTCGCTCGGCGCGCGGATTGTGGAATTATACCCGCATGGAAAAATATTGCCGGACGCTTACCGCGTCCTGACGGATGTGGTCGTCGGGCAGATCCTGGCCACCTTTAAATGCATGGCGCTGGGACTCAAGCCGGATGCCCCCTGCACCACCGGCACCATCAACCGCGTTGTCAAGGGCGTGAAAATATATCCGGAAAAGTAACCGCGCGTTTTATGAAACTGAAAAAAACAAATTTCCTGATGAACGCGGTTCGTGAACAAAAACACGGGCGGGCCGCCGGCATCTATTCCATCTGTTCGGCCCATCGCTGGGTCCTGGAAGCCGCCATGATGCAGGCCGAGCGGGACGGAACGCCGGTGCTGGTTGAATCAACCTCAAACCAGGTGGATCAATTCGGCGGCTACACGGGAATGACCCCCGCGCAGTTCGTCGCCTTTGTCCGCCGGATTGCCGCCGACCGGCGATTCCCGGTAAAACGCATCGTGTTCGGCGGCGATCATCTCGGGCCGAATGCCTGGCAACGGGAACCGGCCGCGGAGGCCATGGCAAAAGCTCGCGACCTGGTGCGCGCCTACGCGCGCGCCGGCTACACCAAAATTCACCTGGACGCGAGCATGCGCTGCGCCGATGATCCTGCTGAATCCAGAGGAGCGCTTGCGGATGAGGTCGTCGCCGCGCGCGCGGCAGACCTGTGCGCCGCGGCCGAGGCAGCCTGCAAGGATACGCCGGGGGGGTGCCCTCCGGTCTATGTGATCGGCACGGAAGTGCCGCCGCCCGGGGGCGCCAGGGAAAAACTTGAGGGAGTGCCGGTCACGGACGTCGCGCATGCCCGCCATACCTTGAGCGTGACCCGCGCGGCGTTTTTCAGGCACAACCTGCAATCGGCCTGGGAGCGCGTGGTGGCCCTGGTGGTCCAACCGGGGGTTGAATTTGACGACGCGGCGGTGGCGGCCTATGACCGGAAGGCGGCGCGGCCCCTGGCGCGTTTCATCGAAAAACAGGCTGGCATTGTGTTCGAGGCGCATTCCACGGACTACCAAACCCGCCAGGCTCTGCGGGCGATGGTGGAGGACCATTTTGCCGTTTTGAAAGTGGGCCCCTGGTTGACCTTTGCCCTCAGGGAAGCGCTTTTCGCGCTGGAAGAGATGGAGGTGGAATTGCTGGGCCGGCACGGCGCCATAAAACTCTCCGACTTGCGCGCCACGCTGGAACGGACAATGCTGGCCCACCCCGAACACTGGAACCGGCATTATCACGGCGATGATGACGCCCGGCGCTATGCCCGGCAATACAGTTACAGCGACCGCTGCCGCTATTATTGGCCCAATCCGGACCTGCAGAAAGCCGTTCAACGGCTGATCGCCAACCTGCAGGCGCATCCGGTCCCGCTGACCCTGCTCAGCCAGTACCTGCCGGGCCAATACCGCGCGGTGCGGGAGCTCCGGCTGGCAGCCGCGCCGCAGGATCTCATCCGGGATAAAATCATGGAAGTAACCTCCGCCTATTCCTTTGCCTGCGGCCAGGGCAAACCGTTGACATGAAAAAAAAATCCACCCCGAAACGCCCTGTCCCGCGATCCCTTCCATCCCTGCACAAGTGGCTGGAACAACACCGGCGAACGTGCGAAGCGGTCGTGTTTGACATTGACGGCGTCGTTATCCTGGGGCACAAGCCGCTCGCCGGCAGCGACCGGCTGTTCGACACCCTGCGCGGCTGGAAAGTGCCGTTTGTGCTGTTGACCAACGACGGCTCCCATTCCACGCAGGAAAAGAGCCGCTACCTTAAACGCCTGCGCATTCACGTGAAACCGGACGAGATTATTTCATGTTCCGACGGGTTGACGGATTTTGTCCGGCGGCATCCGGCCTTCCGCGGCCGGACTTTTTTTGTCATGGGCCGGCTGGGGAAACCATGCTTCGCGACGGCGGCCGGGCTGAAAGTGACGCGGCAGGTTAAAAATCTACCGAAATGCGCGGGCGTGATCGTGGGGGAACATGATTATGACTGGGGCCCGGTCATTCACGGCGTCATTAATTTCCTCGTGCGTCATCCCGCCGCGCCGCTCGTCGTGCCCAACCCGGACGAGTATTTCATGATTCACGGTCGCCTGCTGCGCATCGGCGCCGGCGGTCTCGCCCGGCTCATCCAGCGGGTATTGAAAAGTTACGGCCTCACGGTCAGGCCGGTTTATCTGGGCAAGCCGTATCAGCCGATTTTCCTGCGCTGTCACGGGATACTGGAGGAGCGCGAAGGCCGCCGGCTGCGCCGCGACCGCGTCCTGATGGTGGGCGACTCGCTGACCTCCGACATCCAGGGCGCCCGCCGGTTCGGTTATCGCTCCGCCCTGCTCCTGACGGGCGTCACCCGATCGCCCATGGTGGCAAAAGCCGGCATCCGGCCCGACCTGGTTTTCAAAAACATCTGATGATTGGCCGGATTCCCGGCGACTGGCGTCATTTCCCGCTGATCATTTTTCGGACCACAATTTTTCGCCACCCGGCATATGCGCCAACGCTTGACAAAAAGAGCCATGACCGCTATATATAATGACCAAATGAAGAAATGCCCGCCAATTGATCATCTGATTTTTGGCATTAACAAGAAACAATCCGCCTGATGAAAGCGAGGTAAACATGTTGAGCTTTATTGAGGAAATTTTTCTACTTTCACTTGACGACCGCGAGGGATCCATAAAACCGCTTCCTGTTTCGGCGCTTGAATATGCCCTGCCCGGCGCCCTGCTGATGGAACTGGCTTTCCTCGACAAGATTGACATTGATTTAAAGCAGCTGCAGGTCGTGGATACCACTCCGACGGGAAACGCCCTCCTGGACGATGTCCTGCGGCAGATTAACCTGAAAAGCGACCCTCAACCGACCTCTTACTGGCTGTCTTTCTTTGCCGGCCAGGCAAAACAAATCCAGGAACGCGTCCTGGAGCAGCTTATCACCAAGGGCATCCTGAAAATGGAAGACAAGAAGATTCTCTGGGTTTTCAAAACCAGGCGCTACCCGATGATTGACAACCGCGAGATAAAGGAAGTCACGGCCCGCTTGCGCGAGCTTATCCTGGGCGATGAAATACCGGAGCCGCGGGAGGCGGTCCTGATCAGCCTGGTTGACGCCTGCCGGCTGTTTGACGACCTGTTTTCCGCCGAGGAATACGAGCGCGTCCAGCCGCGGATAAAAGCCCTGGCCAGGCTGGGCCTGATCGGTCAGGAAATAACCAAATCAATCCGGGAAAT
>CAYYWX010000046.1:0-26334 GCA_964475405.1 uncultured Verrucomicrobiota bacterium | reverse complement strand
AGGCCATGGCGCTTGCCATGATGCCCTGACAAAGCAGAAGCCGGCAATAAACAGGAGAAAATCATGAAAATGTCCCTGCGCGGTAGCATAGTCGGGCTGGCGGTGTTCGCGGCGGTCCTGCCGGTCCTGGTAACGGTGCTCTTCATTCCCATCCAGCGCGACGTTGTCAGCAAAAATATTTCCGATGAAATGGACGCGGCCGCCAAGTATGAAACAATCCAGGTCGCCAACATGGTCTACGACATGTGCAACGTCACCCAGCTCGGGAACGAAAAACGCCTGGCCGACCACCTGAAGGGCGCCAACGCGGAACTGGAACGCCTGGGCGGAATAGCCTTCTCCAACGAACCTGTCAAATGGACGGCGCGCAACCAGAACACGGGGGAAAAGGTGGAAACGGCGCTTCCCAAACTGCACCTGGGGCAGACGCCCGTCGCGCCAAATACGGATTTTGCCGTTGAATCGCCGCTGGTTGACGTTGTCACCAAGTTCACCCACGCCTATTGCACGATCTTCCAGAGAATGAACGAGCGCGGGGACATGCTCCGCGTCTGCACTTCCGTGCCGGACACGGACAACAAAAGAGCGATCGGAACATTTATTCCATGCGTGCTGCCGGATGGAACCGAAAACCCCGCCATCAGCAAGGTGCTCGCCGGCGGAATATATTTCGGCCGGGCCATGGTCATTAACAAATGGCACGCGGCCGTCTATGAACCGATATTTGATCTAAACAAGAGGGTCGTCGGAATGCTGTATGTCGGGTTTAACCTGGACGAAGTCAACAGCGAACTGCGCAAGGCCATCCTTGAAATTGTCCTGGGAAAAACAGGGTATATCGGCGTGATCGGGGGCAAGGGCGAATCTTACGGGCGCTATATAATTTCCCGGAAAGGAGAGCGCGATGGCGAAAGCCTAGTGAACACTCCCGACACCAGCGCCAACGCGATCATCAAGGGTCACCTTGCCAAGGCCATTGCCGCACCGGAGGGCAACGCCATTTTTGAAAGATATCAATGGCAGAACCCGGGCGAAACAAAACCGCGGATGAAATGCGCCGGCATCGTCTATTTCAAGCCGTGGGACTGGGTGATCTACTCCACGATGTATGAGGACGACAATTACGGCATCATTTCCAAGTTCATCAACGGCACGGTGCGCATCATGTCGGCCGGCGCGATCGCCGGCGCTTTTGTCATGGTTTTGGCCATCCTTCTCGCCATCTGGCTCGGATCGGCGATCGCGCGGCCGATCGGCAATGTCGTTGCCATCGCCCAGCTTATCGCCGGCGGCAACCTGGCCGAAGCACGGCGGCGCGTGGCCGACCGGCTGGCAAAAATCGAAGCTTCCGGCGCCGACGGCCAGCCGGCCGGGAAAACAAGGTTCCAGAATGAAACTGAAAAATTGACCGTGGCCATCGTTCTGATGACAAAATATCTGGCCTCCCTCGTCGGCCAAGTCCAGCGGTCCAGCGTCCAGATGGTGTCAACCGCGACCGAAATTGCGGCCGCATCCCGGGAACAGGAGTCAACCGTGACCGAGTTCGGCGCCTCGACCACCGAGATTGCGGCGGCGGTCAAGGAAATTTCGGCCACCTCCCAGGAACTGGCGAAGACCATGCAGGACATCAAGGTGACGGCAAACCGCACGGAAAATCTGGCCGACACGGGACATTCCGGCCTGATCAACATGAAAAGTTCCATCGGCCAGCTGGCCGAGGCCACCGCATCCATCTCGACCAAGCTGTCCGCGATCAACGAAAAGGCCGGCGCGATCAACAACCTGGTCACGACCATCACCAAGGTGGCGGACGAGACAAACCTGCTTTCGCTCAACGCCTCCATTGAAGCCGAAAAGGCGGGCGAATACGGCCGCGGCTTTGCGGTCGTCGCGCGCGAAATCAGGCGGCTGGCCGACCAGACGGCCGTCTCGACGCTTGATATCGAACAGACCGTCAAGGAAATGCAGTCGTCCGTCTCGGCCGGGGTGATGGAAATGGACAAGTTCAACGGTGAAGTCGCGCAATGGGTGAAATCGGTCGGCGAGATCAGCAACCAGCTCAACCAGATACTCGAGCAGATCAAACTGCTGACCCCGCGCTACGAATCCGTCAACGAAGGCATGCGCTCCCAGGCAACCGGCGCGCAGCAGATCAGCGAGGCCATGACCCAGCTCACGGAAGGCGCCCGCAATACGACCGAATCACTCAAGCATTTCCATGAAGTCACATCGCAGCTGAAAGAGGCCGCCCATGAGCTCCAGACCGAGGTGTCGCGCTTTAAGGTTTGAGCCGTGCCGTTCATGGTTCCAAGTTCGGTGTTCACGGTTTAAGATCGGCGATGATTTATCTGGAAAGGCGGAACAAGCAAAGAGGCTGAACGAAATCCGTTTCATAAAACCCTGAACCTTGAACAGTGAGCGGCATCCCCTATGCTCTACCTGACCTTCAAAGCCGGTGAAAACGAATATGCCCTGGAAACCGCACGGGTCTTGCGAATCGCGCCGCGCGCCAGACTGCGCCCCTGCCCTGACGCCCCCGCCTATATCGCCGGCATACTAAACCTGCGGGGCGACCCGGTCGTGGTTGTTGATTTAAGCATGTTGATCAATCACACCCCTTGCGCGCGTTTCCTCAGCACCCGGATTATCATCGCCGAATATTCGCGCGCCGACAACCGGCCGGTCATGCTGGGCCTGATGGCCGAGGGCGTGGCGGCTTTCATGAAAAACGACCCGTTGGATTTCGTCGAGAAGGTCCTGAAAACGCCGGGCATCAATTATCTCGGGAAAATGTTCCGCGACGGCGACCGCCTTGTCCAACTGGTGAAAATCGACGAAATCGTGCCGGCCGAGATGGAAAACATGTTGTTAACGAAGGAGACCAAAGTCAAGAAACAGCAATCAGGAGCCGGAACATAAAGATGATCCCAACCGTAGACCGATCCGGATCTTGTTTCTGATTTCTCTCCACCGAAAACCAGGTAATTACCGAATGCTTGCAAGCGGCCACAAAGAAATAGACGAAATTCTCCGGAACCGCATCGGGCTTGATCCGGCTTCGCTCGGTTCAAGGTCCGTCGAAAAGGCCGCCGCCGAACGGATGCGGATGCTCGGCATTGCCGCCGTTTCTTCCTATGCCGGATTGCTCTCCGGATCGCCGGCAGAATTGGAGGCGCTGATTGAACTGGTGGTCATTCCGGAAACATGGTTTTTCCGGGACCGCGAGCCTTTTGTCTTTCTTGCCGATTTCATCCGCTCCGACTGGAACCCCCTTCACGCCACGGACACGCTGCGTATTCTCAGCGCGCCGTGCGCGACCGGCGAAGAGCCCTACTCGATCGTCATGACCTGCCTGGATTGCGGTCTTGCCCGAAGCCGGTTCGTCGTTGACGCAATAGACATAAACGAAAAATTCCTTGGCAAGGCCAAAAAAGCCGTTTATGGCCGCAATTCATTCCGCGGCGCCGACCTGGCTTTCCGCGAGCGCTACTTCATCGCGGAAGGAACCGCGTATTCATTGAAACCCGAGGTCCGCGCGCTCGCGCGCTTTTATAAGGCCAACATGATGGAGCCGGCGACCTTCCCGCCCTTCGTTCCCTACGATATCGTTTTTTGCCGGAACCTCATGATCTACCTCCACGAGCAGGCACGCTTAAAAACCATCGCCGCCATTGGCGACCTTCTCGCGCCCGGCGGATTGCTTTTTGTCGGCCACGCGGAGGCGACCCCGACCATCATGGAAACGTTTGAAAACGTCAACCACGCGGGCTCGTTTGCCTTGCGGAAAAGGACGCAAAAACAATCCGGCCCGTTTTCACCCGCGACAGCGGGAAAAGTATACTTTTCGCCGATCGCCGCTCCGCCCGCTGACATCCGCGCAAAAGCGCCGCACCGGACGCCGGCCACGGGACCCGGGCCGGAAACCGCCGGGCATCCAACCGCGGCGGGAGCGCCTGAAAACATTGAACGCGCGACGCTGCTGGCCGATGCCGGGCGGTTGAAAGAAGCGGAAGAGGAATGCCGGCATATTCTTGGCGCCGACGCCGGGAACGCCGGCGCTTACTTCCTGCTGGGCGTCATCAGCGAGGTGCAGGGCAACGACCGCGGCGCGGAAGAATGTTTCCAGCGCGCCATATATCTCAACGCCGACTTTGCCGACGCCATACTGCACCTGGCCATGCTCAAGGAAGAAAACGGCGACGACACCGCGGCCGGCCTCCTGCGGCGCCGCGCCGCCTCAATCAAACCCCGGGATGCGCAACGCAAATGAAAAAAAGAACGGAAAAATATTGCTGGACAATTTCCGGGATCCGCGGCGACCGGTCCTGCCCGGAACTTGCAAAACACATCCACTGCCGCAACTGTCCCAGCTATGAATCGGCGGGCAGCAACCTGTTTGACCGCGAACCGCCCGAAAACTACATTGAAGAATTGACGGAAATGACCGCCCGGCCGGAAATAAAAAATGGCGGCCCGCAAAAAAACGTCATTGTTTTTCGCCTCGGGTCGGAATGGCTGGGCCTCCCGGTCAGCATATTCATTGAACTCACGCGTCCGCGGCCGATCAGGCGCGTCCCCCACCGGAGCAACCAGGTTTTTCTCGGCCTGATCAGCATCCGGGGCGATATTCAAATGTGTTTTTCCGCGGCGGCCCTGCTCGGCGTGCAACCGGCCGCGCCCGGCCAGTCCGCGGCATCATCCGAAATGCTGCGGCGCTTCTGCGTCATCAGCAAGCATAACCGCAAATGGGTCTTCCCGGCGGATGAAGTATACGGCTTGGGCAGTTACGCCGAAAACGATGTCCAGCCGGTCCCGGTTAACGTCGCCAAAACCTTGCAGAAATATACCCTGGGCATAATCGCCGTCAACAAGCGCCAAACCGGCCTGATCAACGACGAGCTTGTCTTCGCGGCCTTTGAACGGAGTCTCGCATGACCGAATCAACCGACCAGAACCTGAGCAGCATGTCAATGGCCGACCTGTTCCGGCAGGAAGTCGCCTCGCAGACGGTCGTGCTGACGGACGCGCTTTTGGCCCTTGAACACCGACCGGCTGACAAAAAACAGCTTGAAACACTGATGCGCGCGGCCCACTCCATAAAGGGCGCGGCGCGCATCATGGGACTTGATCCCGCCGTGAAAGTCGCCCATGAGCTTGAAAATAATTTCGTTGCCGCCCAGCAGGGAACGATGACCATTACGGCCGCCCAGACGGATATCCTTCTGGAAGGCGTTGACTTTCTCCTCAAAATTTCCAAGTGCGCCGACGGCGACATTGCCGCCGGCGCGCCCGCCCTCTACCCGGAAGCCGAAAATATCCTGAAGCGTCTTTCCGGTATAAAATCAACACCGCCGCCCCCCTCGCCAACCGTCTCAAAGCCGGAAACGCCGGCGGCGGCCGCTTCCGCCCTGCCGCCCGTGAAAGAGCCAGACCAGACCGGCCCCGGGACAAAGGGCGCAGTAAAAGTCAAAGAACCGGAAAGCGAGGCAAAACAGCCTGAACAGCAGTCCCAGACAGTGCGCATCACGGCCGAACACCTTAACCGGATGCTGGGCATGGTTGACGAGTCAATCGTGCAAATGCGCTGGCTGGAGCCATATATCCGCCGCCTCACCGCTCTTAAAAAGAAGCAGGTCGGTCTGGACCGCCGGCTGGAAAACCTCCGGCTGACGCTTGCGGAAAATCCTGATCCCGGCTGGATCAAGCAGCAGGTTAACGACATTTGCCTGGAAGCCAAAGACTGCCTGGCAACGGCCGCCTCCCATCTCAATGATATTGACGACTTCAGCCGCAGAACGGAAGAACTTAACGACCGGCTTTACCGGGAGGCGCTCGCCAGCCGCATGCGGCCGTTCGGCGACTGCGCCCAGGGTTTTCCGCGGATGATGCGCGATATCGCGCGAAGGCTCGGAAAGAACGTTCGCCTTGAGATTACCGGGCAGGACACAAAAGTTGACCGCGAAATTCTTGACAAGCTGGAGGCGCCGCTGGCGCACCTGCTGCGCAATGCCGTTGACCACGGCGTTGAAAAACCTGAACAACGCGCGGCGGGCGGCAAACCGCAGGAAGGATTGATCACGCTCAGCGCCTACCACCTTGCCGGACTGCTGCATATCACGGTGGCCGACGACGGCGAAGGGATCGACCTTGACCGCGTCCGGCAGAAGATCATCGCCAGGGGCCTCAGCTCCAGGGAGGTCATGGAGCGTCTTTCCGAGCAGGAAATTTTAAATTTCCTGTTCCTGCCAGGATTTTCCACCAGCGCCGAGGTGACGGAAATTTCCGGGCGCGGCGTGGGGCTTGATATTGTCATGAACCTCGCCCAGGAACTCGGCGGCGGCGTGCGCGTTGAAAACCGCCGCCCGAACGGGACCGTTTTCCACCTCCAGCTGCCGATTACCCTTTCCGTGATCCGGGCGCTCCTGGTTGAAATCGCCCATGAGCCATTCGTTTTCCCGCTGGCCCGCGTCGCGCATCTGCTTACGGTTGATGCCGCCCAGACCGTGACCCTTGAAGGCAAGCGTTATCTCCGCTACAACAACAAAAACATCGGCCTGATCAGCGCCTCAGAGGCGCTGGAATTGCATTCCGGCCTGGAAAGCAATGACCGCTGGCCGGTTGTGATCATAAGCGACCAGGACAATCATTACGGGCTGATCGTTGACCACTTCATGGGCGAGCTGCTGGTCGTGGTGCGAGCGCTTGACGCGCGGCTCGGCAAAGTCCAGGATGTCGGCTCGGTCACGCTCCTCAATGACGGCACACCGGCGCTGATCCTGGACGTTGACGATCTTCTGCGCTCCGTTGACCGGATCCTCGCCGGCGGCGGCCTGAAAAACGTGGCCCAGGCCGAAGAAGGAAAGGGCAAAAAAAGACGCCGGCGGGTGCTGGTGGCCGACGATTCAATCACGGTCCGGGAACTTGAAAGAAAACTCCTGCAAGGCCGCGGCTACCAGGTAGACGTCACGGTTGACGGCATGGAGGCCTGGAACAGCGTCCGCGCCTTCCAATACGACCTGCTCGTCAGCGACGTTGACATGCCGCGCCTTAACGGCATTGACCTTGTCCGGCGTATCAGGCAGGATTCCAAGTTGAGCGCGCTGCCCGTCATCATCATCTCCTACAAGGATCGCGAGGAGGACCGCCTGCGCGGCCTTGAAGCCGGGGCAAACTACTACCTGACAAAAGGCAGTTTTCAGGATGACACATTTCTCAAGGCCGTCAAGGATATGATCGGAGAAGCCGGATAATGAGGATTGCCATCGTCAATGACATGCTCCTGGCGCTGGAAGCCCTCCGGCGCACGGTCGCCGGGAAACCCGGCTGGAAAATAGCCTGGACGGCGCGCGACGGCGCGGAAGCGGCAAAAAAATGCGCCGCGGATGTCCCGGACGTAATCCTGATGGACCTGATCATGCCGGTCATGAACGGCGCCGAAGCAACCCGGCAGATCATGCGCGATTCGCCCTGCGCTATCCTGGTTGTGACCGCCACGGTCGAAGGCAACATGCAACTTGTCTTTGAGGCCATGGGCCACGGCGCGCTGGACGCGATCAACACCCCGGTCCTGGGGATGGACGGCAAGTTGTCGGGCGCGGCGGAACTTATCGGAAAAATTGAGATCATCGGCAAGCTCATCGGCAAGGGCAAACAGCACGCGCCGGCGCTGGTTGCCATCGGCGAGCCGGTTGCCGATAACCGTCATCTGCCGCCGCTGGTGGTCATCGGATCTTCAACGGGCGGGCCGGCGGCCCTGATGGAAATTTTCAAGGCCCTTCCGGCCGGATTTCCCGGCGCGATTGTCGTGGTCCAGCACGTGGATATCACTTTTTCCGCCGACCTCGCCAGCTGGCTTAGCCAGCAAAGCCCGCTGCCCGTTAAAGTGGCGGAACCGGGCTGCCAGCCGGAAACGGGGACGATCTGGCTGGCGGGGACAAATGATCACCTGGTCATGACCGCCGGAAAAACGCTTGCCTATTGCTCCGAACCAAAAGACGTTTTTTACCGCCCCTCGGTGGATGTTTTTTTTCACAGCGTGGCCGCCAACTGGAAAGCGCCGGGAACGGCGGTGATTTTGACCGGGATGGGAAGAGACGGCGCCGAGGGGCTCCTGAGCCTGCGCAAATCCGGCTGGCAGACGATCGCCCAGGACAAGTCAACCTCGGTTGTTTTCGGCATGCCGAAGGCCGCCGCCGAATGCGGCGCCGCCATAAAAATCATGCCCATTGACCGGATCGCGCAGGAACTGACAGCTCAGTTTCCCGCGCCGCAAATCACGGGCAACTGATTGATGATTGGGAATGCTTATGGTAAAACAGAAACGGCTTGATGAAAAATTATCGGAGAGCAATGAACAGGATAAACAAATTACAGAAAAAAATTCAATCTGATTTTTTCAATTTACGGCATGAAATGGAACGCTTTTCAGCCCAGGTGAAATTTGCCGGACGGCTGAAAGAGCTGTTCCCCGCGCAAGCCGCCAAATGGAGCGGTCTTATCGACAAAGCGATCAGGCCCGTGGAAGAATTGCCCGAGCAGTGCAGCCGGAAGCAACTGACGGATGCCGTGCGAAAAGCAGAGGCGGCGATGGCGCCGATAGCGGCCTTTGCCAAGAAATATACCGTGTACTGCGTCAGCCATGCCCATATCGACATGAACTGGATGTGGTCCTGGCCCGAAACCGTTGCCGTTACGAATGACTCTTTTTCAACCGTCTTAAAACTGATGGAGGAATATCCCGACTTCATATTTTCGCAAAGCCAGGCCAGCGTTTACGCCATTATTGAGGAATACAATCCGGCCATGCTGGAGAAAATCAGGGAACGCGTCCGCGAAAAGCGGTGGGAAGTGACCGCAAGCCACTGGGTGGAATGCGATAAAAACATGGTCAACGGGGAAACGCTTTGCCGCCATCTGCTTTATACGCGGCGTTATCTGAAAAAAATATTCAACCTTGACCCGGAAGACGTGGTCATCGACTGGGCCCCGGACACTTTCGGGCACGCGGCGACCGTGCCGTCATACCTGGCCAGGGGCGGAGTCAAATATTGTTACCTGCATCGCCCCGGCGAACTGTGGGCCGCCCGGCCGGGCGCGTTCTGGTGGAAAAGCCCCGATGCCTCGCGGGTCCTGGTCAGGAATGACATGCTATATGGCTATAACGGCACAATTAATCCGAATATCGCCACGAATTTGATTGATTTTGTAAAGGAGACCGGCGGATACGGCTATATGTTTGTATACGGAATAGGCGATCATGGCGGCGGCCCCACCCGTTGCGATTTAATGAAAATCATGGAGATGAGCGCCTGGCCCGTGTTTCCTAAAATCAAATTCGCCACCGCCAGGTCGTTTTTTGAAGCGCTTGAAAGCGAATCGCCCGATCTCCCCGTGCTTGACTGCGAGTTGAATACCGAAAACACCGGATGTTATACAAGCCAGTCATTGATAAAAAAAGCCAACCGCTACAGTGAAAACCGGCTTGCGGACGCCGAATATTCGGCCTCGATCGCCTGGAAAATTGGCGGCCGGCGTTATCCTCATGAAAAACTGGTGAAAAGCTGGCTGGACTGCCTTTTCAATCATTTTCACGATATCCTGCCGGGATCGGGCGTGAGGGATACCCGCCATTATACCATGGGGCTTTTCCAGAAAATAATGGCGGACACCAGCATGATTGAAACCATGTCGCTGCGGCGCCTGGCGTCAATGGTTGACACGTCCCTCCCCCGTTCCGAAGACACGCCACGCCCGGTCCTGCCCCCGATTTTTTACAAGGACGCTTTTGGCGCGGGAGTCGGCATCGGGGCCGGCAACGGCAACTTAAGCACCGCCGAGCAAAGCGCGGGTTCCGGAATCCGTCCGTTTGTAATCTTTAATCCAATCGCCATGGACAGGGAGGAAGTGGTTGAAGTAATGGTATGGGATAATCCGGTGCCCGGCGATGAAACTCCCTTTAAAAACAGGTCTTTTGTGGCCAGGTCCCCCCGGGGAGAATCAATCCCCGCGCAATTCATTTCAAACGGCCATGAATGGGGACACAATTACATAAAAGTCGCCTTTCCGGCGAAGGTCAGCGGTTACGGCTACTCTTTGTACACATTGAACGAAGCTGAGGCGGAAAAGACCGGATCAAAATTAAAACTATTGCAGCCTCCCTATCATTGCAGTTACATGACGCGGGAAAAATCGGCCAGATTCGGGTGCGAAAACGAGCAGATCATGCTGGAAATCAACCCCAGGACCGGCGGCATTCTCCGCCTGCGCGACAAACGCGCGAAACAGGATATTATCAGCCCGGGCTGCCAGGTCCCGATGCTTGAATATGCCGTGGAAAGACCGCACGGAATGTCGAGCTGGCAGATGGATTTCCATGACAAGACGGAAGCCCTTAAAATATTGTCCATCGCCTATGTCGCCAGCGGGCCGTACAAGATCGGGATCCAGGTCAAATCGGAAATTAATAATTCCAGATTAACCGTTACTTATGAAATGGAACAGAACAGCCCGCAGATCGCGATTCATATCAAGGGCACCTGGCTGGAAATCGCCGGGGAAAAAACCGGCTGCCCGACTCTCAGGATGCCATTTGCCTTGGATCTTGACTCGGTAAACGCCTCCTATGAAATTCCATTCGGCGCGCTTGGACGCGACCTGCGCAACGACGAGGAAGTTCCGGCCTTGCAATGGGCCAGGGTGAGCGGCATTAAAAACAAAAAACGCGCCGGCTGTCTTTTGCTTAATGACTGCAAGCACGGGCACGCGCTTGACGGCAACGTCCTGCGCATCTCCCTGATTCGCGGCTCTTACGATCCCGACCCTTCACCGGAGCTGGGCGAACACGAAATTCACCTGGCGCTTGTCCCGTTCAGCGGAAAACTGACGGATGCCGAATCCGCGGGATACGGGAGGAAACTCAATCACAGGCTGCGAATTGTCGGCACGGACATTCACCCCGGCGCGCTGCCGGCAAGCGGCCAGTTCATAAAACTTTCGGCTGGCAACATAATCGTTTCCGGCCTGAAAAAAGCGGAAGATGACAACGCGCTTATAATCCGCTTCTATGAAATCGAAGGCAAAAAAACGAAATTCAAGGTTAATTTTGACAAAACCTTCGGGACCCTTAAAAAGGCAAGTCTGGTTGACCTGATGGAACGGGAGATAAATACCGCCGGCCCAAGAATAGCTTCCGGGCAGGTTGCGCTTGAGGCGCCGGCATACGGCATCGTGTCGGCAAAAATGTGGTTTTGACTTGCCGCGCGGTTGCCTGTATCTTAGCGGTGATCAAATGGACGTTGAATTTCAAAGCGGCGCTGAATTGCCCGGGCCTGAGAGTTTGAAGCAAAGTCATGCTGCAAAAAGAGAATAACATCTATGTGCCAAAATCGTCCCTGACCGAGCACGAAGTCAAGGTCATGCTCGTGGACGACCAGGCCATCATCGGCGAGGCGGTGCGGCGCATGCTCGCGCCTGAAAAGGACATCCGTTTCTGCTACGTCAGCGACCCGAAAAAAGCGGTGCAGACCGCTGGGGAATTTTTACCCACCATAATCTTGCAGGACCTGGTCATGCCCGAGATTGACGGCTTGACGCTCGTCAAGACATTCCGTGAAACGCCGGTTACCGCCAACATCCCCATCATTGTGCTTTCAACCAAGGAGGAGCCGAAGGTCAAGGCCGATTCCTTCGCGCTGGGCGCGAGCGACTATATCGTCAAGCTGCCGGACCGGATAGAGCTCATCGCCAGGATCCGGCATCACTCGCAGGGCTATATCAACCTCCTCCAGCGCAACGAGGCCTACCTGGCGCTGGTGGAAAGCCAGAAAATCCTTTCGGCCGAACTGGCGGAGGCCGCGGAATACGTCCGCTCCCTTCTGCCGGCGCCGATCAAGGATCCGCCGATCAAGACCGAGTGGCGGTTTATCCCCTCAACCCAGCTCGGCGGAGACGCCTTCGCCTATCACTGGATTGACGAGGATCATTTTTGCATGCTGTTGCTGGATGTCTGCGGCCACGGTGTCGGCGCCGCGCTGCTTTCAATTTCCGCGATCAACATGATCCGCTCCGAGGCCCTGCCCCGCACGGATTTCAGGAACCCCGGCGCGACGCTCTCGGCCCTGAATGAAACTTTCCTGATGGAAAAACACAATAACATGTATTTCACGATCTGGTACGGGATTTACAACCGCAAGGAGATGACGTTAAGTTATTCTTCCGCCGGCCATCCTCCCGCCATTTTGATCAGGCAAGGCGCTGACGGAGCCCCGGACGTCAGGCAACTCTCCACCCCGGGCATGGTGCTCGGCGGGATGCCCGGCACAAACTATGCCACGCAGAAGGTTAAATTGGAGATGCCCTGCACGCTTTACGTGGTGAGCGACGGCACCTTTGAAATCGCGCGCCAGGACGGAACGATGTGGCCGTTTGACGATTACCTGAAGTTCCTGGTCAACGCCACCACCGCCGGCCGGCCGACGCTCGACGAACTTGAAAAGAAAGTGCACGAGCTTCACGGCCCGGGCGCGCTGGATGACGACTTTTCCATCCTGAAAGTTGACTTCATGCCTTCTTGACTTACGAATCGGTTTCGGTAACATTACCCCCGGTTTTAAAGGCGCGATCTAATTGTGATCGGGAGCTATAATGAACATTACGATCATCGGCACGGGCTACGTCGGGCTGGTCACTGGGACCTGTTTCGCGGAAACAGGAATCATGGTAACCTGCGTTGACGTGGACCGGGAAAAGATTGAAAAACTTAAAAGCGGCGTCGCCCCGATCTACGAACCCGGCCTGGAAGACCTGATAAAGCGCAACATCGCCAAGGGCCGCCTCTCTTTTTCCACCAGCCTCAAGGAAAGCGTGGCCGACAGCGAAGTTTTGTTCATCGCCGTCGGGACACCGCCGGACGAGGATGGCAGCGCGGATTTGACCCACGTGATCGACGTCGCGCGGGCAATCGGCTCGCTCATGCAACAGTACCTGGTGGTCGTCACCAAGAGCACCGTCCCGGTCGGAACGGCCAACAAGGTCAGGGCCGCCATCCAGGAAGAACTTGAGAAGCGCGGGCTTGCCTTGACCTTTGACATGGCGTCCAATCCGGAATTTCTCAAGGAAGGCAACGCGGTGGAAGACTTCCTGAAACCGGACCGGATCGTGATCGGCGTGGAATCGGAACGGGGCGAAAAAATAATGCGCCGCCTCTACAAGCCGTTCTTGCTTAACAACCACCCTATTCTTTTCATGGACATTGCCTCGGCCGAAATGACCAAATACGTGGCCAACGCCATGCTCGCCACAAAAATCAGCTTCATGAACGACATCGCCAACCTATGCGAGATTGTCGGCGCGGACGTGAACGCCGTGCGCAACGGCATCGGCAGCGATCCGCGCATCGGCAGCGCGTTTATTTACCCCGGCATCGGCTACGGCGGCTCGTGTTTCCCGAAGGACGTCAAGGCGCTCGTCAAGACGGCGGACAACAACGATTACGCGCTGGAAATATTAAAGGCCGTGGAACGGGTCAACGACCGGCAAAAACAGGTCATGTTCGCGAAAATCTCGCGTCATTTCAACGGACAGCTCCGGGGCAGGACCTTCGCCATCTGGGGCCTGTCATTCAAACCCAACACCGACGACATGCGCGACGCACCTTCGCTGGTGCTGATTGAGTCATTGCTGAAAGCCGGGGCCAAGGTCAAGGCCTACGACCCGGTCGCCATGGATGAATGCCGGAGGAAAACCGGCAGCACGATTGCATATGCCAAGGACCAGTACGCGGCCCTGATTGATTCCGACGCGCTCGTGGTCGTGACCGAATGGAGCGAATTCAGGGTTCCGAACTTCAAGCTCCTGGACAAGCTGTTGAAAACCAAGGTTGTCTTTGACGGCCGGAATATTTTCGATCCGGCGGAAATGAAAGATTTGGGGTTTACCTACTATGGAATAGGCCGCGGAAGGAGCCAGCAGGCGGAATGAAGAAGTTAGCACCTGACACATGCGAAACCGCTATGAAAAACAAGAAAATTTCCGCCCCGGCGGATCCGCACAGGCGGAACCACGGATGGCACGGATACCGTCAGACGGTTAGACGGTCAAACAGTCGGACAGTTCTGCATCAGTATCCGTGAAATCAGTGCAATCAGTGGTTGATTTTTTGGGTTGCGGGCAAAGCCCGCTTTAGAATAGAACAAGTTTAGATAGTATCATGAAAAAAATATTGATAACCGGCGGGGCGGGATTTGTCGGGTCGCATCTCTGCGAGCGGCTCATAAAAGGCCGCAACGAGGTAATCTGCCTTGATAATTTCCTCACTGGCTCAAAAGCGAACATCGTTGCCCTGATGAACCGGCCCTATTTTGAGCTTGTCCGGCAGGATGTTACCATGCCTTATTTCGCGGAAGTTGATGAAATTTACAACCTGGCCTGCCCGGCCTCGCCGGTCCATTACCAGCACAACGCCATCAAGACCATCAAGACTTCGGTACTCGGGGCGATCAACATGCTCGGGCTTGCCAAGCGGGTCAAGGCCAGGATTTTACAGGCTTCCACCAGCGAAGTTTACGGCGACCCGGAAGAACATCCCCAGCCGGAAAGTTACTGGGGACACGTGAACCCGATCGGGGCGCGCTCCTGCTACGACGAGGGCAAACGCTGCGCCGAATCACTGTTCATCAACTATCACATCCAGAACAGGGTGAAAATTAAAATTGTCCGCATTTTCAACACCTACGGGCCGAAAATGCATCCCAATGACGGCCGGGTGGTCTCCACTTTCATCGTGCAGGCGCTGAAAGGCAATAACCTGACCGTGTTCGGCAAGGGCAACCAGACCCGCAGTTTTCAATACATTGACGACCTGATCGAGGGGTTAATCCGCGCCATGAATTCGCGCGACGAATTTACCGGCCCGGTCAATATCGGCAACCCCGGCGAATTCACCATCCTTGAGCTGGCTGAAAAAATCATCCGGATGACCAGGTCCAAATCAAAGATTGTTTACCGCCCCCTGCCGGAAGACGACCCGACCCAGCGTCGTCCGGACATATCGCTGGCCAGAAAGGAGCTCGGCAACTGGGAGCCGAAAGTGACCCTGGCGGAAGGCCTGGAGAAAACCATCCATTATTTCCGGAAGTTGCTGGGCTAGCGCGTAAAAATCATCCGCCGCCATTCGCGCGCGTTGTGAAAATCGGCCTTCCGCAGGCGGGAAGAAGACGAAATTTCAACGCCCTTCTTAAGATAGACTGAATAGTCATAACGCGAAAGCAGGAATTTCCACTCATCGCCGGCGGCCGGCGGTTTGCCTTTCAGGGTCGGCAACGAGGCAAAAGGAATTGCCACCTCCATCTGCCAGTATTCATCCTCATCGGTGTAATCGTTGAGCGTTCCCTTGATTTGAACGCCGACTTTCAAGCCCCGGCAATTCCAGCGCGCCCAGCGGTGAATCTGATCCCCACCCGCGTATCTTTTCAAATTGAAGGCGTCATAAACGGTCCCGAGCGCGTTGATTTCAAAGTTATAATAAGGATCCGCCTTTGGATCAGGCATGATAAATACCTCCAGCACGTCCTCCCGGTAGGTCGGCGAATCGCGCTTTGTGTAATAACCCCAGATATCCCGGTCATAAGCCTTGAACCCGACGTAAAGATGAGTCTTGCTCCATAGAATTTTCCCCTCGGTCCTGCTGACGGCCGGCTTGCGGCTGACCGGGATATAAAAATCAAGGACGTTCGCCTTCTGCCAGGATTTTTCCGTCAGATGCCCGTCAATTTTCATCGGCTCGTCGGTGAACCGGCACTGATATGTTTTTCCGGATGTGTGTTTTTTCATTTTATTATTTTCCTGTTATTGGTTAGGGAAGATTGGGTTCGCCGTAAAGCTTGACCTTGAGTTCCCGGTATTTTTCATAGGATGACTGGTAACGGCGCGTGTTTTCCTCGTTCGGCGTGAAAACGCGTTTAACCCGGTAAAATTTCCCGCTGGATTCAGAGAGCGATTTAAAATCTCCGCAACCGACCGCGGAGAGCATCGCCGCGCCCAATACGGCGGCTTCCTGGACTTCCGGCTTCTCAATGCTCATGCCGAGAACATCCGCCTTGATTTGCAGCCATAAATCGCTTTTCGCGCCGCCGCCGATCGAGCGGATAACATCCACCGGGAAACCGTTCCGGAGAATGAACTCCAGGTTTTCACGCAAAGAATATGCCAGGGATTCAAGCAGGGCACGGAAGATGTCCGCTTTCGTGTGCTTGAGCGAAAAGTTGCACAATGCCCCCAATGCCGCCTGGTTGGGAACGGGAGAGACCGTGCCGTCAAAATGCGGGAGAGCCAGCAAACCATGGGAACCGGGCGGGACAAGCCCGGCCAATCGTTCAATATCTTCCCAAGAGACATCATTCGCCAACTCATGGCGGAACCAGTCCAGCACCACCCCGGCCGTCTTGGAATAGGCCAGGAGAAACCAATAGCCCGGAATCGGGAATTTGCCGCTCAACAGACCCGCCGGCAAACCGCGCGGCTGATTTTTTGCCAGGGTAACCAGCGCCAGGCAGGTCCCGCTGGTCTCGGATAAAATGCCCGGACGGCAATTGCCGGCGCCGAGCGCGCCGGCATACTGGTCGTTCGTCCCGGCCACGAGGAGCGTTTCCGGCGCAAGCCCCCACTCTGTCCAGGTTGACTTTAATAATTTGCCAATCGGCGCTCCGGGAAATAAAATTGTTGAGAGCTGGGACAAATCAATCCCGGCCGCCTGCAGAACCGCCGGATCATATCCTTCCTCATCAGGCGTCAAAAAACCGGTGGACGCGGCCGTGTTGACGTCTATCACCGGCAAACCGGTCAGCCGGTAGGCAAAATAATCCGGCAATAAAAGATAGCGGCGCGCCTGGCGCGCAATTTCCGGGCGGTTTTGCTGCAACCACCTGATCTTGGAAACCGTCATGATCGCGTCAATGCCGGGCACCCGCCCGACGGCCGACCGAACGGCATCGCGCAATTCTTCCGCCTGTCGGCCGGCGCGGCTGTCATACCAGATGATGGCGTCATGCAGCGGATGATCGTCCTTGTCGAGGGTGACAAACGTCTCCCCCTGGGACGAGATCGACATGGCGGCGATTTTCATCCCGCATTTTTTAACAACTTCACGGACCGATTCGCGCGCGGATTCATAAATGACATCAATGGAAATATCAATGTGCCCGGCCTTTGACACGGTCGGTTCAAAGGCGCGCCGGCTGAACGCGAGTATTTTTCCGTCATGGCTGAAAACGCCGGCTTTCACGCCGGTGCCGCCGATGTCCAGGCCAAGATATGCTTTGTCTGCCATGATGAATTTACCGTTCAACGTTCAAGGTTCAGCGTTCAGGGTTTAGAAGACCATGATGCCTTAATTTTGAAAACTGTGAACTACAAATTAATCAATTACAACCGTCTCCCACCCCATGAATGCGCCGAAGCCGGCGATGGTTTGCACGTCGGCGCCGTAGACCAAGGCGGCGTGATGCGTGCCGCCGGAGCGGCTGTATGCTTCCAGAAAATCAGCCACGCGCAAGGCGTGTTTCATCCATCCCCGGACCGAATCCGCGAACCGGTCCCTGCCGCTCGGTTGTTTCATGGCAACCGGCGCCAGGATCAGCCTGAATTTTTCATCGGGCAGCGGGGCCAGATTAACGAACACGGCCTTGCCAGCGCGCAAACAGCCCGCGGGCTTGACCGGGTTTTCAACATCCCCGAATATGAAAGGATACTCCATCAATGAAGGCTTGCCCGCCAGCAGGTCCGGATTCACCTCACCCATGTGGCTGAGGAAAATCGTTTCGCCTTTCCAATCCGGACAGAACATCTCGGTGAAGGTCGTCCGCGGATAGACCGAAGAGAGCGCCCCGACCAGGGCAGCCGTCAACACGTCGCCCTCGCCAGCATAACCGATGCCGCGCGCCATGCCTAGGGAAGCCTCCAGGAAAGGCACGGTCGGCAGGCCGGTCTTGCGCGTTACATCCAGAAAATTCACGGTCATGGCCGATAATCTTTCCTTTGCCACCCACCGGCGAACCGCCAGGCCGATCCGCGCCGAACGGCGGTGAGCTTTTTCAATCCCCGGCCGGAGAGCAAACTGCCGCTTATTATCATTTATTTCAGCATCAATCTCACCATCCGAAATGGACTTGCAAATCCTGCTTAATGATTTGCAATCGCAAGGCACGGTCCTAATTCCAAGCTTTTGCTCCAGGATTCCCGGCCGCACTGAAAAATCGCCCATGCCGGCGAACGCGTTCCCGATCCGGCCGACCCGGCTGCGTTGCAAGGCCGAGGCCATCCGCGCCGCATGGACACGGCCCACTACCCGCTTGATGACATTTGATTCTTTCCAATGCCCGGCTTCAATCATAAATGGCTTTTTGTTGCGGATCAAAAGGTTGCACATGTCCTGCACGCCATGGATGCCGTGATTGGTCATGATTTTATCAGGCAACTGCGAGGGATCAAAAGCATAGTCCGGGGTCGTATCCAGGACAATTACCGGCAGCATAGTCCGCGCCAAAACATCCGCCGATTCCAGGGAAGGCGAATAGGCCATGTGCAAAGTGACGATAGCGTCCACGTTTTCCCCTTCAAATTTTTTCACGGCCGCGGCAAATTCCGCTTTGCGGCGGCAAATTTTCGCCGCAACAACTTCCACGCCCTGCCTTTGAAAGGCGCTTGAGATAGCGCCATAAAACGCCGCCAGCGGCCGACGGTGTTCCGGGGGGCAGATTTTGTCATACAGTTCCAGATAAAGCGGCAACAACCCGATTTTCGCGTTTTTCATTTTCACGGCCTTTCTTGTTGTAATGGAATGCAATTATCTTTTTTCAAAAGCTTCCAAATAGCGCATGGCCTCATCGCGGTTTTTGGCCTGCACCATCAATATCATTCTGCCCGAATTGGGATATTTTTCCCACAGGCTTTGGGCCTCTGCGGGGGATGAAGCCCAAAGCAACAAGCCCTTGCCAAGCGCGTTAATCTTCTCGAAAAGCCAGGTCCAGTCCTTCTCCTCGTTGCCCGCGCCCGGCACCCACTGCACGACCCCGATTTTGGCGATGGAGCAGATTGATTCCGTGTGGACAATGCTCCCCGGGCCGTCGAGATGATATTCCACGGCGTCCAGGCGTTCTATTTCCTTTTTCAGATATGGCAGGGCAAATTCGTCAAACTGCTCCTTGCCGATACTGAACCCGAAATCGCATTGCGGCACGCCTATTATCCCGTCGGCATAGAACCCGTGCCTTGTCACTCCGCCGTATTTTTCAAACTCAAAAATCCGGACAAATTCGTCAATTACCTCGTTATATGCGCCCAGGATCTGGCGCATCGCGTTGTGCACCCCGGCCGGGTTGTCGTAAAAATCCATCATCAGCTCGGTGGTCCCCCGGATCGCGCCGAGGATGTCAAGGTTGCTGCCCGGCGTCGCCTCGCCGAACACCAGTTTTCCTGCGCACTTGCGCTTTATGCATTCACACAGGTCGACCCATTTTCCCCACCACCGGGAATCGCGGCGCAATTTCAGGTCAACCTTGTCAAGGTCCTTGACGAATGGAACAATCGCCGTGTCCACCCCCCACTTTTCGCGCGTCTCCATTACTTCCGCGCCGAGAATCGCCGGGAAAAACCCGGTCATCAGCGAAGGGGTAAAAAAGGGAACGGCGTCACAATGGAATTCATGGCTTTCCGCCCAGCGCAAAGCCTGGTCAACCACCTCTTCATGCTTGCGGTAATACGCATCGCCCCAGGCGGGACAATTGACCGGTTCTTTCCCCGGCTTGGGCGATATGGCGATGATGATCGGACGCCTGAGCCGGCCTTCCCAGAACAAGCGCCAGTTATTCCTGGTCTCGTCGAAGTTTTTTTTAAATTCCAGTTCCATGGCGTATAATTTATTTATCAACCTACGATATCAGCATCTTCATCAATGCGACCAGGCCGCGATAATGACGGTCCTGGTATTCGCCGACCAATTCCCTCGTCATCAGGTCTGTCAGGGCCGGCCGCGCGCGTTCGGCTCCGTCATGCTCCAGGTCAAAACCGATAATCCGGTATTGACGGTAAAGCCAGGCCGCCAGGCTGCCGGCGGTGCTCCCCGGGGATATTTTGATTTCCAATTTTATATCCGGATACATGGCCTTTGCGTATATTTCCCCCAGTTGCCGGCAACGAGCGGCAAACTGTTTATCGTTTGCCGCCGCCGTGGAAAACAAAAACCTGCCGCCGCAAATGGAGGCCAACGCGTGGAACGAAAGCAAGATCGCCGGCTTGATCTCGTTCACAAAATTGACGACCGCCATGGTTTCCGGCTCGGATGCCGGACATTTTCCGCGGTAAGTTGCCGAATCGGGGTCCGCGGTGACAAGGCCGTATTCATGGCCAACCTCATCCCAGTCGGCGTCAAAATTGCGGTTGAGGTCCACGCCGTTGGCGTTCACCCGCAAATAGGCAGGGTGGCCGTTTACAAGCCGTTCCCGCTCGTCAATATTGACCGATGGCAACACGGCAATCCCGACCTTTTCCAGCAGGGCCTCGTTTTCCGCAACCAGGCGTTCAAAAGCGGGAATAATCAATTCGGGACCTGATTCACCGGCATGAATGGTCCCGACCAGCGCGACCATTTTCCCCCGATTTCCGGAAATCAGCCCGTTCAACGGACGGCCACGAACAGTCGCCCCAAAATTCTTCAAAGTCATTTTCCCGGGATGGGCGCCAGCCAGTGAAATCATCCGGCGTTCCGTCTCGGCCTGCGGCCACCAGACCTCGTTGTCCCTGACGCGCACCGGGCATGGCCCGACCGGCAAATCATCGCCATCCAGGGCGGCCCAATAAACGTATGTATTTCCGGGTTTCACATCCTCATCAAGATATTCAAACTTCCGCCGGTTTAACGCGGCCAGCGTTCCACTGAATATTATCTTCGCCTCCCGCCAGCTCAACCCGTCAAAATACTCGTCATAATCCTGGCCGAATACAAAATCCGGCTCCGGCTTGCGATAGATGCGCACCATGTCTTGCGCGCGAGCGCCGTCCTCGGATTCAAAGAACGGGGTCCCCTTGTAAAATGACAAACCAACCCTGTTCCGGGAAACCTTTGCCTGCAGGCGCATTAATCGTTTACGCGGCATTTTTTCCGTCCTATCAAACCATCTTGATGTCCAGGAGCGAGCACAAGTCCCGGCATGGAGCGCGCTGGTCACCGTAGGCAATGATGTAATGCTGTCCCAGGACGTTTTGGATGAACGTTTCCGGGTCGGAGTCGAAATCAATTTCGAGGCTCGGAAGCCGGGGCGCGGGCGGCGCCCAGCCGGCTTCCTCCCATTTCCGCGGTGTTTTGGCCGTCCCGGTCACCAGGTGAAGAGAATAATCGCCGCCGCTGAATCCCAGCCGCGCGATTGTTACCGGGCCGGTTTTCAGGCGGGAGACGTTCAGCAACCCCTCGCCGAAATCGCCGAAGGCATTGGGCAGAATCGTCACTTTCCCGTCCACGATCTCGCCGGGAACATAATCCGGCACGCCCATCAAGGCGCCCTTGCGCGTGAACTCATAAAATTCCAGATAGGCGCCGACCTGGCCGGTCAGGAATTTAACCAGCAACTGGGTCACCGCGCCCAGGGAGTCATTCTCAGGTATTGAACAAACCTCCAGATTGTCGTGCAAAAGGGTCAACGCGCCCGCCGGGGCGAACTTTAACAGTTTTTTTATGCCGTCCACGTCGGAATAGGAAATACCCTCGTAACCCCGCTCCTTGATTTTCCGTTCCAGGGCCAGATAAAGCCGCGCGGTGGCGCTCAAAGTTTCCGGCTTGGGTTCCCTCATAAAAATCCAGTTTTTACGCATGTGCTTCACCGGTTTGGCGATGTCCGCCTCCGCCAAGGAGCGCATCGTCTCTGAAATTTCCAGAAGGTCGAAATGCTCGATTTCCGGCCCGACCTGCGCCTTGAGCGAAACACCGTCATAGAGCGTGCCGTAGAGGCGCATATCGCGGTAACCGGCCATGCCGATCCGGGCATGGCGCAGACGTCCGGCCGCCGCTGCGGCCCTGGCAAACGACACGATTTCATCAGCCGGGTCCGGTTCACCGAGACGGTTCACCAGATATTTGAAACGAAATCCCATTGAGACCATCGGCTTGCGCAGGGCGGTCGTCCCGGCCTGGCCGGCCGTTGTTATAAACCGGCCCCCCTCCCGCCAGCCGGTCAGGCCCCAGAGCAGGATCGGTTTGTGCTTAAAATCCTCAATGACGCTGATGACCGCCCAGGAGGGTATCCAGCCCGCGATGCAGACGACCAGAAAATCGAAATCAAACTTTTTCAATTCCAGCCGGGCGCGGTCGGCCTGGCTGCCGGCCGGGTCATCGGCCACCGGCCCGACGGCCTGGACCGCGATGTCGAGCGTCTCGAGAACCGCGACCGCCTCCCGGCATTTTTTTTTGATGATTTCGCAGGGCGTATTGACTTCCCCGAATCCCACAAAGCCGGCCTTGATTTTTTGTTTCATTTTTGATCTCCTCATTAAAATTTCAAAACAGCAATTCCAGATCGCGCATGGTCTCGGCCACCAATTTATCGCCGCCCGCCGATCCGGCCAGACCGTTGATTATCAACCCGCCGTAGCCGCCGTGCCGTTCGGCCGCCGCGGTCGGCAAATAGCCGGAAGTGCCGCAGCAAAGCTGGACCACGAATGTCTGGCTTGCGCGGCTCCTGGCCTTGAGGCGCTGGCCGAAATCCAGGAAGAGCTCAAACGGGTTTGAGCAGAAGGCAATTTGCCCGAGCCGCAGGACGTGCAACTCCATCTTGAAGTCGCGGCCTTGGGCGCGTTCCTGCCAGCGCTGCACGACCGCCTCGGCGTTCCGGATCAGGACAAAATGATGCAACTTGCTGTCATAGGGCCCCGGCCGGCCGGCGATCTTTTCGTTGCGCTGGACCCCGGCACAAAAGTCACGGAAGGCCTTGGCCGACGGCATGCGCGCCTCCAGCGCCTTAAGCTCCTTTTGGGCGGCAAGGTATTCATTTCTGGTCGGGAATCTTTTGGGAAGATTTATCATTCTGACCCGGTGGACCATGGCAAGAGTTCCGGTTATGTCATCCTTCTTGACCTCCCGCTCCGCGCCGATGACCGCATCCGCCAGACGTTTCCCAAGAATCGCCATGCCCTTTTCGTTCCAGAAATCGGGCGTGCGGTTCCTGATCAGGTCGCGCGGCGACTGGTCACCCGCGGCCGAAATCTGTCCGAGGACATAAAATTTCGCGCCGTAGCGCAACTTCAGCAACCGGCGCAGTTCACCCATGAAATCCGAGGAGATTTTATAAGTCGCCTCCATGACCTGGGCGGGACAGGCAATATTGACCACCACCCCGCTCGGCTTGTTGCCGGCGCCATAGGTGAAAAGCAATTCCACCGTCGAATCCTCGTTGCCCTCCATCCCCGTAAAATCCTCGCGGGCGGTGTCGCCGTACATTTCCGCGCTGCCGTTGCGGTAGACCGCGCGCCGGCAATGACCCAGGACTGCCCAGGAGGCGGTTGCGGCCAGCGCACCCGGCTTGCGCGCCGTCCAGGCGCGGCGCACGCCCTCGGACAGGCGCTGCAGGACAAAATCGCGGTAGTCGTCCGTCCTCAGGGCGGAGACGTCCGGCGGCCACCAGTTCATCACCTCCCGGACGGCCGGGGCGCAATGGGTGTGGATGGCATTCATCATTATCTTTTCGGGAACAATGTCCGGTACCAGGGCCATGACCCGCGCCCGCAAGGCATTGAGAAATTCAATGGGGAAATCGGCCATATCCAGCGAAATCATGACGATCTGCTCGCCGGAGGCCGATTCAACAACCAGCACGGTCGCGCTCAAGCGCGAATTGATGCCCCGCGCCACCCGCTGGTAATACTGCCCGTAAAGCTCGCTTTTCCTTAGCGGCGTGATGTCCGTTTCCGACCAGCCGATTTTAATGCGTTCTTTCCTCAGCATGAGTCCCCCGTCTTTCCAGTGATGAATGATAATTTTTACATTCGATTCATTTAGCCGCCGGCAAATTCGAAAGGTTGACGTCGGCCAGCCGCACTCCCGCGCAATGGCGGCAGACAATCGCGTCCGCTCCGGAAGTTTCGAGGTCAATATTATTGAAACTCACGTTCCGGACAATCGTTTCCGAGCTGCCTTCCACCCGGCAGGGCTCCGCGCTCTTTATCCTGATATTGGAAAAACTCAGATCGGAAAGCCGCTTCAATACCACCCCTTCCTCGACATAAACAACGATCGGAATGCGCGCCCGGTCAATCACAATATTGGAAAACACGATGTTGTAAATATCGGCGCTGCCCCGGCTGTCCTTCGGCAGGTAACATTTTGGATTTTCAATTGCAATCCCCTTGGTGGAGTCGTGGATGACGATGTTGCTGAAGGAGCAGTTGCGGATCACGGCATCGCCCGGGCAGCCGATCAGGATGCCCTTGCACTGGCTCCGGAAAACGCAGTTGGTCACGGTCACATTCTCGCAGACGGCCGGTTCGGCATGCACCTGCTGGATGGCGCGCAGGACCAGGCAGTCGTCCTCAGTATCAATGAGACAGTCGCTGATGGTCACGTTGCGGCAGGCATCAATGTCGATCCCGTCGTTGTTCCGCATGCGCCGGTTGCCGCGGATCTTGACCCGGACGATGTTCATCTCCGCGCACTTCATCAACCAGCAGGTCCAGCAGGGCGCATCCACCAGAGAAACGTCCTCCAGGCGGACGTGCCGGCAACCGTAGAACATAACGGCCCGCGGCCGGGGCGTGGGCGGCTTGGAGAACTTTCCCTCGGCATTAGCGCTGGCCTGATCGTAAAACGCCGGCCCGGGAAGCCTGATTTCGCCGGGCCCCGTCACGGCGATGTTTTCCGCCTCAACCGCAATGATCAGGCTGTTGGCGCTCTTTTCCGGCGCGTGTTCGCCTATGAATCCCGGGGCAACCAGGTCCCGATAATCGACCAGCCGATCGCTGCCCATAAGCCGACAGGCGCGCATGAGGTGAAATTCGACGTTGCTTTTCAGAACGAGCGATCCTGTCACAAAAACACCGGCACCGCATATAACCCGGCCGCCACCGGCCTTGTGGCAGGCGTCGATCGCCTTCTGGATCGCCGGGGTGTTTAGGGTCTTTCCGTCGGCCACCGCGCCGAAATCAACGATGTTATAATCGCTCATATGTTTTCTTTTTATTTCCTTCCCAGTATCCGCCTGGCGTTGTTATAAAAAACATCCTCCACGTCACGCGCCGTCAGCCGGACGGCGTGCGCCGCGCGGCGGAACGCGTCCAGTTCTTCATACATGAAAAACGTGAGTTTTTCCGCCTCCTGGGCGTTCACCTCCCGCATGTGTTTGTCGCCGGAAACATCGCCGTACAGCCCCTTCGGCACCAGGTTGACATAAAAACCGTTCTCGCAAATCCGCCGCATCCGCATGCGCAATATGGGCAAATCGCTCCCGAAAAGCACGCGTTTAGGACCGACCGTTTCCAGCAACTGCCGGAAAGTATCTTCGTTCGTGTTGGCGGAAATATCAAAACACATTTTTCTGGTTTTCGCCAGCACTTTGAACGCGTCGCCGATGTCCTCCGGGCAGTAAGCCCGTCCGACATGCGCAATGATCAACTTAATGTCCGGGTAGCGTTTCTCGATCTCCAGCAATTGCGCCAGGTTGACCGGGTCGCGCAGGCGGCCGTTCCGGGGAATATGGAGCATCATGGCCAAGCCGTGGCGATTGAGCACTTCCAGCTGATGATGGGGGAAATAATCATAAATCCGGATTTCGGCCGTAGGCAGGCAGGACGGGGCCAGACTCAGGTAACTTTTCGCGCCAAGGAATCCGCCCGCCTTGATTTTGCGCTCAAAGCCTGCCGCGTCCCAGCCCGGATGGGAAAATATCAGCGCCGGAAATTTTGTTTCCCGCGCCGCCCGCGCGACGTACTCGTTCGCGGCGTCAAATGATTTATCCGCCACAAGAGTGGTGAACATGAGCGGCGTAACCATTTTGCCGGGAAACATCAGTCGATAGGTTTCAATCAAATCCTCCACGGGGTTTTCGGCCGCCACCAGGGAAGGCCAGGATACGGTTCGCGACGGTGTTTTCCTTTTCTTCTCATTAAAACGCCTCACCCAGACATGGGTGTGGATATCAATGATTTTATCCGGCAGCCAGTCGCGCAGGCGTTTCTCGTAAAACTCGCGGTCGATCTCATTGATTTCAAATAATGGCTTCATGTTTTTCTGTTATTCCCCCTTGTATCCGATTTTCTTCCATGCCTGCCGGGCGACCTTCAGGCCCGCCGGCAATATCTCCC
>CAYYWX010000045.1:0-34008 GCA_964475405.1 uncultured Verrucomicrobiota bacterium | reverse complement strand
CGGTCTATCCGTTCTCATTGCCCGAGAACACGGATGTCAGCTTCGGGCTCTGGGGCACTTTCGGGCGCGGCATGGACGGCCTGAAAGACCAGAAAGAGCACGGCATCAATGCCGCGGACATGAGCGCGGGTTGGAATAAAAAGGGCGCCAAGGCTGAGGTAACCAGCTTTGATACTTTGAATAAGCAGGTTGCCATGCTGAAGGAGCTCAAAATGGATGGTCCCCATACCATCATGCCGTCTTACAGCCGCCCGAGCCAAGGGCGCCCCGACCGGCCGGACCCGGAATATGACAGCGCCTACAAGGACGCTGTCAGCCAAATATGGAAGTGGGGCGAAAAGGAGAAAATCGGGTTGTTGATCTGGACCACGGACGAGCCCCGTGAGACGCGGGAAGATCCCTGGAGGTTGAACGGGGTTGAGCTGATGAACCTGATGCTGCTTTACAAGGATTTGCCGGAAGTGAAGACCGTGGTGACTTTTTCCGGCGGATCTTACTCCGAGATAGTACCGCTGCTGAGCGTCGCCTCCTACCATGCCACCGCAGGTTCCCATCCGCTTGTTGACGCTGTCCGGAAAAACAACAAGATTTCCTGGATCTATAATTCCGGAAATTCCCGTTATAGCTGGGGATTTTGCACCTGGCGGCTGGGCGCCAAGGGACGCTGGGAATGGGAATATAACCCTTGCCCGGGTTCAGGCGCCATGACTTGGCCTGGCATGTATAACAACACATATGCTCCCATTGGGGAGAATACCAGCCGGCATCCGGCGGAGCCGAGGCCGATCTGGGAAATGTCCCGCGAGGGAATTGACGACTACAAGTATGCCTATCTCCTGGAGCAATTGATTAAAAAAGCCGAGCAGGCCGGCGACGCGAAAAGCAAGGAAGCGGCCGGGAAAGCGGTTGAATATCTGAAAAGCATCAAGGAGTGGATGCCGGAGATTTCCGCCAAGGTATCGAGCGACACCCACGACGCCGCCGACCGGGCTGACCTCTGGAAGAAGCCGGAGGAACTGGATCGCTGCCGGCAAAAGATCGCCCAGTTTATTATCCAGTTGCAGTAGCGCCCCGTGTAATTCGCAGGTTTTCAGACTGCCCATGTTTACCAGAAGTTTCCGCCCGCAGCGTGACTCTGACTGAACTGCATCGGGACGTGCAGCTTTTAGGAGACATTGGATGAAAATCGGAGTGATTGGCCTGAGTGGAATGGGAATTCGCCATGCGTCTGTGGCGAAAAAATCGAAATTCGTCCGGAAGGTCCTCGGTTGCGACCTGAGCGAAAGCGCGCGGCAAAACGCCGCCAGGAACGGAATTTTAAGCGTGCCTGATCTCGCCGCCCTGCTTGCCTGGAAACCGGACGCGGTATTTGTCGTCACAAACGCCACGACGCATGCCGCGGTCATCGAGCCCTGCCTGGAGGCCGGGGTCCATGTTTTCACGGAGAAACCGATGACGACGGAGATTGCCTCAGCCCGTAAACTGGTGGCGCTTGCGAAGCGGAACAATCTGAATTTTCAGGTCGGGTTCGAGCTTCGCTATTGCGGCATGACTCGGGCGATGAAGGCGATCGTCGCCTCCGGACTGGTGGGCAGGCCGATCAATATGAGCCTGGTCCAGATTTCCGGCGGCGCCAAAAAGGAACACTACACGAAGAAAAGAGCAGGGGGCATTTTCTACGAGAAATTGTGCCACCAGGTGGATCTTTTCCGTTTCTGGTTCGGCGAGCCGCGGCGCGTCATGGCCGTTGCCGGACCGAATGCGCTGAAGCAGGTTGAGATTCCTGATAATGTCCTCGCCTGCCTGGTCTTTCCCGGCGGCCGGACCGGAAAAATCACTTACTTTGCGACACGGGGCGCGCATATCGGCGGCGCCTCCGATCACGGCGACCGCGGGCATTTTTACGAGTTGACGCTCACCTGCACGCGCGGATCGTTGACCTATGATGAATGGGCCCATGACCTGAGCGTCGTGCGTTTCAATCACCGCGAGGATTGCAAAAGCGAGCTGGTGGAACGGTTTTCGGTCAAAGAGCGCTATGGCGAGCCGGCTTACGATCTGAAGACCGAGGACAATGATTTTCTAAGCAAAATCGCGGCTGGCAAACCGCCGACTTTCCCTGCGGCTGACGCTTTAAAAACCATGGAATGGGTGGAATTGGCCGAGCGTTCACTGGTGGCCGGCGGTAAATGGATCGCCGCACCAAAGACGATGCGGTAACCTGATTGTTAATTGGAATAAAATGAAAACAACGATTTCGGCAGCGTGTATGGCGTTGGTTGTTCTAATCTGCTCCGTCCCCTCTATGGCCGCGACCAGAGAAACGCCGCTTGGTTCAACTGATTTCCGCGCGTCACCGGAACAGCCGGTCGGCTGGCGGGGCGATGGATCTGGGCACTTTCCAGGCGCCAACCCGCCATTGAATTGGAGGTTAGTGAACGGAGCGGGAAGCAATATCGTCTGGCAGACACTTATTCCTTTCGATTCGCCAAGCTCCGTCATCGTTGCGGGCGGAAAACTCTTCGTCACCGGCAACCCTTATTATTTATTTTGCGTAGACAAGCTTGCCGGGAAAATAATATGGGCGCGGACGGTGAGTCCATATGACGCCGCGACTAGGGAAGATCGCGCGGGGAACAAGGAAGTCTTTGAAAAACTGGACAAGCTGGCGATCTTGCGTGACGAACTTCTGGGCAAAATTCCCGCCCCGGGAACAAACGCGATTGGTAAACTGGCCGGGGAATTACAGAAATACAGCGAGGAGATAAACAAGTTGCTCATTGGGACGGACAATGTAAAATACAAGAACACGGGAATGGGCTGGAGCGACGGGGGCTACATGGCGAGCACGCCTGCGTCCGACGGCAAGTTGATCTACGTCTTTAACGCCTGGGGGGTGACGGCCTGTTTTGATCTCGACGGCAACCGCAAATGGATCCGCTTTGACCAGCTTACCCCGCGGGAGCATGGCCACTATTCGTCCCCATTGCTGGCCGGTGAGCTGGTAATAATCAACATCGGTACTCAGTATCTGGCGCTGGATAAAAAAACAGGCGCGGAGGTCTGGAAGGCGGATTGCATGCCGTTTCTCAAATCGTTGCCCTGGTCGAAAACTTCCCCGGTCGGCGCGGTGATCGGCGGTGAAAAAATGATGGTTATCGGCGGCGGAGGCTTGATCAGGGTCGCCGACGGCAAACAGTTGATCGGAGGTTGTTATTATGACGGGACCGCGTCGCCGATTGTCGACGGCGGGTTCGTTTTTGGTTTGCAACAGCCCGCTAAAACAGTCCGGTATTACAAACTGCCGGAGAAGATTGACGCGTTGTTCAAGCCGGTGGTCAAGGGCGGCACGCTGAAGTTTGATGACGCATATATCTTTGTGTCATCGCCGCTTTATCATGATGGATTGCTATATATTATGGTTGAAAAGCCCGTCTTGTATGTCGTTGACGTCGCCGCGGAAAAACTTGTCTATCGCAAGGACCTTGATTTCGGCGAAGATCAAAAGCGCGGTGATCGGCCGTACGGCTGCGGGATCAGCGCCTCGCCGGCTCTGGCCGGCGGCAAACTGTTTATCACGGGCAATTTCGGCACGACGCTTGTCATGGAACCGGGCCGTGAATACAGGGAAGTCAGCCGCAACACGATTGACCGGCGTTTTGATTACAATTACAGGACCAACGTGCTGGAGGGGACGGTAAGCAACCCGTTCTTTGACGGGGACAAGATATTTTATCGGGCGCAGAAGTATCTTTACTGCATTGGCGAACCAGGGGAATAATAGTAGCGACGATTTGGACAAAATGATAATCTCCGGCATTATGCGGTGGAAAACATATCTGGCGGCGTTTTCATCGATCGGTCTGCTCCAGGCCGCGCAGGCGGTTGACTGGTATGTGGCGACCAACGGGACCGGCGGGGGAACAAGCTGGGCGGACGCCACCAGCAATTTGCAGGGCGCAATCAATGCCGCTTCCTCCGCCACGTTTGACGTGGTCTGGGTCAGCAACGGCGTCTATGAAACAGGCGGGACCAAGGTCGGATCCCTGACCAACCGGATTGTGATCAACAAGGCAATAACGGTAAGAAGTTTTAATAACGATCCGACAAATACGATTATTGTCGGAGCGGGCGCCGCATTGAGCGCAGCGGCAATCCGTTGCGTGTACATATCCGCCGGTTCGCTGATCGGTTTCACGCTGACCAACGGATATACAATGGCGACCGGGAGCGACGATACGTATGGCGGCGGCGTATATTGTCCTAGCACGACCACCCCAGTAATATCCAACTGTATAATAATCTGCAACACGTCCGGGACAGGAGGCGGGGCGTTCTATGGAACTTTGCGCAATTGCACTCTGACCCGCAATACATCGTACAGGGCCGGCGGAACATACAATGCCAATCTGTATTACTGCACACTGACCGGCAACGCTGCTGTCGGAGTTGGAGGCAGCGAACCTCGGGGCGGGGGGGCTTACGGAGGCTCCCTGAATTTCTGCGCGCTGATCAGTAACACCGCCTATGGTATTGGGGGTGCGTTCAGCTACGGCGGCGGGATGGCCGAAGGCACCCTTAATTACTGCACGCTGACCGGTAACTCGGCAGGGTCTTACGGCGGGGGAACGTACAATTGCAGCCTGAGCAACTGCGTCCTGACCGGCAATTCGTGCAGTCAAACAGGAGGAGGAGCGAGCGCCAACGCCGCCAAGACCGCCAATAATTGCACGTTTACCGGCAACTGGGCTGGCGGCGGCGGAGGCGCGTACGGAATGACTCTGTATAACTGCACCTTGAACGGTAATCAGGCAATTGGTGGATACGCCTATGGCGGCGGCGCGTCCGGTTGTACGCTGTATAATTGCACGGTGACCGGCAACTCAGCCTGGCCGGTGCAGTGGTTTGGATACGGTGGCGGAGTGTATAATTGCACCCTGTATAACTGCATTGTATATTTCAATAACGCGATGACCAGCGATCCCAATTATTATGGCACAGTCAGTTTTTCACAATCATGCACAACGCCACTTGCCAGCGGGACAGGGAATACCGCGTCGAATCCGATGTTTATCACTAATGGCAGCGGCTACGGAACGAGCCATGTCGCCGGCAACTACCGCCTTTTGGAAAATTCGCCGTGCATCAATGCCGGCACGAACTTTACCTGGATGACGGACGGAAGCGTTACGAGCAAGGATTTGGACGGCAGAGTGCGCCTCCGTTACAGCGTCGTGGATATGGGCGCTTACGAACATATCCGCGTGGGCACCATTTACAGTGTCCACTGACCAGCATTTTTTGTGCAAAGAATGAACAATGCTGCCGAATAATATCAGGAGAACATAAAAATCAAATTAAACGTTAAAAAAACAATTGCTTTTGCATCATTTGAAACAGTCCTGGCGCTGGTTTTTCTAATCTGCGGCATTCCCGGTGTTGGTGTTGCGGTCGGAGAAGTGTTGCTTGGTTCCCCGGACTTCCGTCCCTCCCCGGAACAACCTGTCGGCTGGCGCGGGGACGGGACCGGAAGATATCCCGGCGCCAATCCGCCGATGCATTGGGGCAGAACGGCTAAGTCGGTCAAGAATCTGCGTTCCCAGGTAACAATGCCGAAGGAGGGCGAGACAGGCAAAGCGATTCCCGACGGCGTGGTCCGCGAATGGCTGGTTTTGGGCCCGATCCAGGCTCCGGCCGGCTTCAAGGACGGCGAAATTTTGCCCAACGAGTCTCAATTATCGCCGGATGAGAACGACAAGGCCGGCGACTTGGCCTGGAAAAAGGCAACCGTGGAAACCGCAACCATTGATTTCAAAACTCTATTCGGAACGGCGGATGCCGCAACCGGCGCTCCGCCCCGGGTGGCTTACGCCTTCGCGCGGTTGTATTCGCCGGACGCGGTCAAATTGCATCTGAATTTATGCGATAGTTGGGCTGGAGGGCTCAAGTTCTGGCTGAATGGCAAGCCGCCGCAGCCGGGCGCGCGGACGATCGAGCTCAATGCGGGCTGGAACAATTTCCTGATCAGGAAGGGTTACGTTTTGGACGCGGCGAACAACCGGACCCGATCGTGGTACGCCACGCCGGTTTTCTTCGGCGCCGAGGGCTGCGAGGTTGAGACCGGCAATATTAAATGGTCTACCCCGATGTTCGCGCGGGGCACGGGAAGCCCGATCGTGGTCGGCGATAACATCTTTGTCACCGCGGAAATATGCAATCTCGTTTGCGTGGACAAACATACGGGAAAAATCCGCTGGGTCAGGTCCGGCACGTGGTTTGACACCCTGACCGAGGCCGAGAAAAAGGCGCAACCGGAGTTGTTCGGTGAGGCGGAGGCGCTGGCCGGCCAACTCAAGGTGATAGACGCGTCGTTCTCGTCGGAAACTCCTCCGGACGCCAAGAAACTCACGGAGAAATATAATCTGGAGCGGAAGGTTCACGATCTGATGAAGGTGTTTGACGCCAGGAAATATAAGCCTATCCGTGCCGGAGAGGCCGGTTACGCGCCCATGACCCCGGCGAGCGATGGCCGGAACGTTTACGTGCAGTTCGCCAATTCGGCGGTCGTCTGCTACGACCTGGATGGCAACCGGAAATGGATCGCGTTAGAACGACGCGATGAGCCCGAGCATGGCCTTACCGGGTCGCCCCTGCTCATTGACGGTAAACTCCTGGCATATACGGGCGTGGATCTCGCTTTTGACGCGCGGGACGGCAAGCTCGCGTGGGAACCCCCAAAACACGGTTTCTACCAGTGCAATGGCGCCCACTCGTCGTTCTGTGCGTTAAGGCTGGGGAACGAAGACCTTGTCATGGCGCCGGACACACGTGTCTTGCGCGTAAAAGACGGCAAAATGTTGTCGATGGCAGGCCTGCCCCCTGGTGTCGGAAGCCTCTTGGCCGGGGCGCGGACGCCGACGTCCGTGTTCCAGGACGGCGACCTTTACGGAGTGGGGTTCAGCCTGAAGATGGGTCAAATCACGGGCGATGTGGTGAACGTTGCATCGGCCAAGGAAGTCAAGATGGACATCAGCCGCCATCCGACGTATTATTCGGGCAGCATCTGCGCGTCCCCGCTTGTCCACGATGGTCTCGTCTACATTATCAGCAGCGACGGTGTGCTGATGGTTGTGGACGCTCTCAAGGGTGAACTAGTCTACGATAAGGCGCTTGACCTGGACGTGTTTGACACCTGCTATGGCGACGAGATCCGCGGGGGCTGTTCCTCCAGTCCGACTTTGGGCGGCAAATACGTATACATTTTCGGCAACCAAGGCCAGACATTAGTCCTTGAGCCAGGGCGGGAATTCAAGTCCGTGGCGCGGAACAGGATTGAGCAGGTCGCGGGCGGGCGGCAGGAGATCGTGATCACCTGCCCGGTGTTTGACGGCAGGCGGATATACCTGCGCACCACCCGAAACCTCTATTGCATCGAGGAAAAAGAAAGATAAAATTATCGCGTGGCAAAGAGCTATGGCGGACAAGTCGCGGGGATGACAGAAATGGAAATGCGATAACATAAGGACTGGCATGAATATGTATCCGAATAAAATTAAGTCAACTTTGCTTGCATCATGCCTTGCGTTGGTTTTTCTGATCCGCGGTATTCCCGGTATCGCAGCCGGAGAAGTTTTCCTTGGTTCCCCTGACTTCCGTCCATCACCACAACAACCCGTTGGCTGGCGAGGGGATGGGACCGGCAAATATCCGGGCGCCAATCCGCCGATTCATTGGAGCCGGATATGCAAACAGACCGCCGCCCTGAAATGTTCTTCCGCGATTCCAACTAATCAATCACTTGACAGGGCCGCATCGGCCAAATTCGGCTTCTTCACGGAGTGGTTGGTGGCCAGCCCGATTTCGTCCGCCGGCAAAACAAACGCGATCAATGAGGAACTCGTGCCGGGCGAGGCGTCCCTGGCGCCGCAGGAAGGCGACAAAATCGGCGAAACGGCCTGGAAACGGGTCGCAACCGAAGATTCCTGCCTGGACATCATGAAGCTGTATGGCCCGATGACCCCCCAGCAGGCGGCCTACGCCCAAACCTGCCTCTACAGCGAGAAGCCGGTCAAAATCTGGGTTCATATCGGTTGTTCCAAGGAGGTTGCCGTTTGGTTGGACGGAACGCTGAAATACTCCGCCAAGGGCTCGCCTGTTTTCAAATTGGAACTAAAATCCGGTTGGAACCGATTTTTGTTCAAGATGACGCCGCAGTTGAAGGGACAGGTTGATTTTCCCGAATGCTGTTATGTCAAATGCCGGTTCTGGCCGGCGGATGAGCCGCTTGACTACGAGGAAAAAAACATCGCCTGGATCGCGCCCCTGCCGGGCGAGTCGGAGGCCACGCCCATGATCTCTGGCGACAGAATTTTCACCACGGCCCATCCCTACAACCTGGTTTGCCTGGACAAGAAGACCGGCAAAATCATCTGGATCCGGCAAAACAGCGCCTATGACGCAGCCACCGAAGATGAAAAAAAGGCCAAGCCGGAACTGTTCGCAAAGCTGGACGAGTTGGCGGCGAAGCGCTCCGCCTATTACAGCGACTATATTGCCGGGAAACTGACCACCAACCAGACCTCCGGCGCCGAGCAGGCCATTGAAGACCAGATGGACAAACTCATGGTGGAAGTGGACCAGAAATATAAACGGCCGGGCGAGCAGGGTGAAGCGGACTGGTGGGAAATTCCGACCCCCTGCTCGGACGGGAATAACATCTGTGTCTTTATGGAGCAGGGCGTATCCGCCTGTTACGACCCGGACGGCAACCGGCGCTGGGTCCGGTATGAAAGGCCCCTCCCTCAGCACCACGGATTTTTCGGCTCGCCGGTCATCGCCGGCGGGAAATTTTTCATCCTCGATGGGCGGGTGACGGGACTGGACCTGAAGGACGGATCGGTCAAATCATCGTTTGACCTGACCAAGACCAAGGGGGGCGGACTGGCGTTTGCCTCCCTTGGCCGGATCGTGTTTGACGGGACCGAGTATGTGCTCTATCCCGATGTCTCGCTTTTCCGCGCATCGGATGGAAAGCTGTTTGGACCGGCCAGGAACAGCAGCGACATGACCCCCGTCTTTTCCAAACCCAACCTGATTGTTTGGAACGATACCGCGTTCGGCAGAATTTCCGTGAAAGAAATTGAAAAGTCCGCCGACGGCGGAGTGACGATTCAAGATCATCCCAAAAAGATAAAATGGAACGGCGAAATACCGATAATCCCCGGTTTTTATCAGGGGCATTATTTTGAAGCTTCGCCGGTCGTGAATGACGGATTAATCCATTTGGTCCGTTGCTGGGGATCCTTGGCCGTCATTGATCTGGCGACAATGGAGCTTCTCTACGAGCATGCCCTGCCGCTGGACCTGTTTCATGCCGAATTCAGGAGAGATTATATGGGCGCCAGTTTGGCCATGGCCGGGGATTATCTTTACATCATGGGTGCCACCGGCGTAATGATCGTCGTCAAGCCGGGCCGCAAATACGAGGAGGCGGCGAGAAATAGAATCCATGACATTAATGTGGCTGGAAAAACGATGAGGAAAGGTTATTGGTTTATCGGTCCCTACGACTATCAGGATTCAACAATGACCGGTACTCCGATCTTTGACGGCAACCGGATGTATTACCGCGGCTTTGCCAACCTCTACTGCGTGGAACAGAACGTCTGGGCGCTCATGACCGCCGATGTCAGCGAGGGGGAGACGCCCTTGACGGTCAAGTTCGACGCCGGCAAATCCTACCCCCTGCCGGGCCGGAAAATAAAGACTTATACTTGGGATTTTGGCGATGTGCAGGCAGGCTCACCACAGGCACTTCGCAAAGACTCAGCGCAAGCGGAGCACACGTATGCGAATGCGGGGACATATCTTGCCAGGTTGACCGTGACAGATGACCAGGGCGCGTCGGACGAAGTGGAGGCCACGATCACCGTGACGCCGGTGGACACGATGTCGCCGACGATAAAGTCGGTTGCCGCCGATGGAGAAAGGGGAGAGACCAACCTGATCGTTCGGTTCAACGAACCGGTGGAACGGACTTCTGCCGGGAACGTGGAAAACTACGCCCTCAGCCAGGGCGTGAAGATTCTCGGGGCGGCGCTTGAACCGGATGCGTCCGCCGTCACGCTTGCCACGACCCCGCTGGCGGAAAAGATTAAATACACCCTGACCGTGAATAACATCAAGGATTGCGCGCGCAAGGCGAACACAATCAACGCCAAATCCCAACAGTCATTCTATCGCTTCCGTTCCCCGCCGGACGAGGAGGGCTATATCCGTAATTGGCTGATGTTGCCTCCCATTCCGCAGGATCTGGCGGGGGAGAAAGAACTTTTCAGCAAGGAATATTTTCCGGGACAGAAATCCTGCGCTCCGAACGAAGGCGACAAGGTGACCGTGGACGGCAGGGAATTGGCCTGGAAAGCGTCCCTATCCAATGACGCCGTGATTGCGCTCTCATACGGCACGAAGAAGGAAGTGTTTTTTGGCGTCGTATACATTGAGTGCAATGAAGATATTCCGGATCTCCGCCTGCGGATCGGCGGATCACACGACAGCTCCCTCTGGTCGCTCAACGGGCGGGAACTCATCCGGGTCAATGTAAACCGCGGGCTGGGATTAGATCAGCGCGTATCGGAGAGCGTCATGCTCAAAAAAGGCCGCAATGTATTAAGGATGGAAGTGGTCAACACATGGGGAGGCGGATTCTGCGCGCGGTTTGTGGACAAGGATGGTAACCCGATTGGGAATTACAACGTTTCCCCGGCCGCACCCTCCGCTTCTGCGTCCGTGCCGTGATCCATAAAAAACTATCAAACAATTCCGATTTAATGTAGATTGCCTGCCTGAGTCTGCGCATGGCCTGTGAATTCTCCATTACATAACTGAGGCACAAAGGACATGAAAAAAAAATTGACATTTCACCTTATCGCCAACGCGCACCTTGACCCGGTCTGGCTCTGGGACTGGCGCGAGGGCTTGAACGAGGGAATCGTCACCTCCCGGACCATTTTGAACCTGATGGATGAAATCAAGGACCTGACCTGCATCCGGGGCGAGGCGGCCATTTACCGGCATATCGAGCGCTTCGATCCGCCGACTTTCCGGCGCATTTGCCGCTATGTTGAGCAGGGCCGCTGGGATGTTGTCGGCGGCACATATGTCCAGCCGGACATGAATCTGCCTGCCACGGAAACCCTTCTCCGCCACTTCGCGCGCTCCAAGCGGTATTTCAAGGAAAAATTCGGCAAGGACGTAAAGGTGGCCTGGGCGGCGGATGCCTTCGGGCACAGCGCCGGCTGGCCGGAAATTTTCAACGCGGCCGGAATCAATGGCTTTGCATTTACCAGGCCCTTCGCCGGGCACGTTCCGATTCCCAAGCCGGCATTCTGGTGGGAAGGGGCGGGCGATGCGCGCGTGATGGGTTACCGCCCCATGATCGGCTATTACGGCAGCGAGCGCGAATCCGACATGAATGACCAGCTGGACGCGGCCCTGAAATCCGCCCTGGCATGCGACCTGGACAATGTCGGCTTTTTTTACGGCCTTGGCAATCACGGCGGCGGGCCCATCCGGAAACATGTCCGTCAAATCGCGGAATGGGCCGCGCGTCATCCGGAAGTGAAGGTAATCCATTCCGGCCTGCACGGTTTGTTTGAAGCCCTTTATGCGGAAGTGAAGCTCAAAGGCGATGATCTCCTGCCGGTCCATAAGGGCGAGTTGAATTTCTGCCTGCGCGGCTGTTATGCCTCCGTGGCAAAGTTCAAGTTTGCCTACCGTAAAACGGAGTCATTGTTGACCCAGACCGAACGGACCTCCGCGGCCGTTTATTCCGGCTTGAAAAAACCGGGCGCGGATTTGAACGCGGCCTGGGATGGACTTCTTTTCAACACGTTCCATGATATTCTGCCCGGCTCAAGCATCGAGCGGGCCTATGATGACCAGCTCGCCTGGCTGGGCGGGGTGCGTCATCAATGCCGGGAAACTGAAATAGCGGCCTTGAACGCCCTGGCCGCGCAGGTTGATACCACGGTTCCAGCGATGAAGGACGACCATCCCGCCGCCGTGGCGTTCCTGGTCTGGAATCCTCATTCCTATGAATACAACGGCCCCCTGGAACTGGAGGCGAACCTGGATTACCGTCCGATCGCGGCCTATACAAACCGCGTGGACAAATTGCCGGTCGTGGTCAGGGGGCCGGACGGCAATCCTCTCGCGGCGCAAGTGGTGGCGACCGAGCATGCCTCTTTCCCGACCCTGGCCTGGCGCAAACGGGCCATATTCCCGGCAAAACTTCCGCCGCTCGGCTGGGGTGTTTTTACGATTGCATGGGAAGAGAACGTAAAAGCTCCGAAGGTTGCCGGCGGCGCCTTTGCCGATCGTGACGGGAGCATATCAAATGCCTTTTACCGCGTGACGGCCGTAAATGGCGGTGACGGCATAAAAATATGGCATAAAAACAAACCAGTATTCGGCCGCGAAGGAATGTCCTTTATTACCGTGGATGACCCCTGGGGATCATGGGGTGGGGATAACGAGGAGTCGGAGGCAATTGATTTATCCCGCGTGCGTCACCGCTGGAAAATAACCGATGTGCAGATCCTGGAAAAGGGACCGATGCGCGCGGCGCTCTGGGTGAAAATGGAGGGAGGAAAATCCCGGATTGAACAGATCGTCTCGCTTTTCGGAAACCGGGACGCGGTTGATGTTTCCGCGCGGGTCATTTGGAATGAACGCTCCGCGCGCCTCAAGATGGTGATGCCGGCCGGTGACCGGGCTGAGTTTGAAGTGCCGGGCGGCGTCGTGCGCCGGGGACCGTTGGGGGAAGTCCCCGGCGGACGCTGGGTCCGGGTTTCGCGCGATGGAAGACGTCTCATATTCGCGAGCGACGCCCTCTACGCTTTTGACTGCCGGGATAAAACTTTGCGGGCGACGATTTGCCGGGCAAGCCGTTACGCGGATAATAGCGTCAAGCAAGCCGGGGAGGAAAAGTGGCGTCCGGCGGTGGACGCGGGTGAATTGCTTTTCAAATGCGCAATTTCCTGCGGCAATATTGATCCCGCGCGGCTGGCCGGCGAATTGGAACAGCCGCCGACCGCGCTCCTGACCGCGCCCCATCCCGGCCGCCTGCGGCGGACCGGTTCGTTTGCCGCCCTCGCTCCGTCCGCGCTCAGGCTCCTGGCGCTGAAACCGGCCGAAAACGGCCGGGGTTTGATTTTGCGGGCGCAGAATTCAGGCGGTAAAACAATCCCGGGCGCTTCGTTCCGCTGGATGGGCAAATCTTATCCGCTTGGTAAAATTCCGCCGTGGCAAATTTCAACTTGGCGGCTGATAAATATCGGGCAAAAATGGCGGCTTGACCGGTCATCGGTTTTGGAAAAATGAAACACATTGATTTGCAATTTAAACAATAAAAAAACATAATTTCACACCCCGAACGGCGGCGGAGGCCCGCCGCCCTCCATAAAACACAAGCGTTTCCCTCCTGGAGGGCGGGCGGCCTGTCCTGAGCTTTGTCGAAGGGCCTCGACCGCCGCAAGCTTATCGTAGCATCATTCGGGTAAGATCCTTCTTCACTGAAACGGCTGCGTCGAGATTCGGAATGACAGTATGTACTTTGCTCATCAATTGATTTCGGGAAACCGGAATACAATCGGTTCGCCATGAACAACCAATGAAACTTTTTCAAAAAGGCTGGAATTATTTGCAGGATGGACCGGGCAATAGGCTTGTCTATCACATGCAGGGATGCAACCTGCGCTGTCCCTGGTGCGCCAACCCGGAAGGCATTCCCAAGGCGGGAGCGCGTAAAACCAAGTTCAGGTGTTTTGAAATGACGCCCGCCGAAATCGTTGCCGAGGCGGACGGCGCGCGCCACCTGTTTCATGACGGCGGCGGGGTCACTTTTTCCGGCGGTGAACCGCTCGTGCAATTTGACGAACTGCGCAAAACGCTCGCGCTTCTCAAAAGGCGCAAAATACATACCGCGTTGGAAACAAACGCTTCCAGTCCGCGGCTGCCGGCATTGTTCAATCTTGTTGATTACCTGATCGTTGATTTGAAACATCCTGACAACAAAGCGCATCGCGCAATGCTTGGCGTCGGGAATGCAGCAGTTGTCGGGAATATCAAGGCCGCGGCCCGCGATCATTCCCGGGTTCTCGTGCGCATCACCCTTGTCCCGGGTTTTAACGATTCGGCGCGGGATGCCGCGCGATTTGTCCGATTACTGGCCCCGCTTAAAGGCGGCAATTTGGCGGTTGAATTCCTGAGATACCATGAATACGGCCGGGTGAAATGGGAACAATGCGGGCTTGAATACAAAATGAAAAAGGTGACAATGAGCCGGAATGCCGAAAAGCGTATTCGAAGCGCTTTTGCGGAGTCCGGGGTAAATGTGATAAAAACGTGACGTATAGGAATTTTCCGCCATAGGCGGATGCTACTCTGCGAAGTAAGCTTCGCTACGAAGCACGAGTCCGATTGCGGAGGACAAAGCAACGCGGCAACAGAGTGCCGCGGCTACAATGGAAAATGTAGCCACCTCACTCAGTTGAGGCGTCTGAAACAGTTGCCGCCTTTGGCGGCCTAATTTGAGGAAAACACTTGGACTGGAAATCAATATACAAATCGGCCAAGCTGAACGCCAAGGCCGATGCCCTTTTCGCCGGACAAAAACGCCGCAAGCGTCTTGACGGCTGGTTCCGGGTGATGGAAATAATGATGAAGCACGGTGGTTCCGTCGCGGCCTTGCACCCGGAAATACGCGCCGCTAAACTTCTCAATCATGTCGTAAGCGAGCTTCCGCTCTCCATCGATGAAAGCGCCGTTTTCGCCGGGACGCAAAACGACGCCTTTGCCCGCAGTTACGCCCTCATCAATCCCGCCTTCAAGGTTGAGACTTTTGAAGGCTACTGCGATCCGTTGGCGGTCTTCAAGGATATCGAGCCGAACGGCGAATTTTCCCGGGAACGGATCAACCGGGTCCGTTCCTACTTCACCAGGACGCCGTTTGTCAATGAGTTGAAAAAAGTTTATGCCCAAAACAAGGGCGCCACCTGGGAGGTGGTTTATTTTGTTGAGCAGGTAACCGGGCATACGGTCGCCGATTTCCGTCCGATCCTCGCCAGGGGCATCTCCGGGGTGCGAAAGGAACTTGAGGCCAGGGCGAAAAAAGCCGGGAATGAATCAAAACCGGTTTACGACGGCATGCGGATTGCCCTTGAGGCGCCGCTTGTCCTTGCCCGACGTTACTCCGCCCTGGCCGAGTCCATGGCCGGCAAGGCGTCCGGGGCCAGGAAAAACGAACTTCTCCTCATCGCCCGGACGCTTCAAAAAGTGCCGCTTTATCCGGCCGAAAACCTTTTTGAAGCCTTGCAGTCCTACCTGCTGCTCTGGCAGGTCATGTGCCTTGAGCAGGCGCCAAACCCGTTCGCTTTTTCCGCGGGCAACGTTGACCGCATTTTTGAGCCGTATCGCGCGAAGGAAAAATGCCCGGTTGAAATGGCGGCGGGCTTGTTCCGTCACTTCCTCGTCTTTTTCAACGTCGGCGACCGCAGCTGGGCCATATCCCAGAACATGATGATCTCCGGCCGGGACGTTGCCGGACGGGACCTTACCAATAAATCTTCTTACGCTTTCTGCGAGGCGTTCTTTGCCGGCAACCATCCCCAGCCGAATTTCTCGGTCAAGGTCCATAAAAACACTCCCGCGCGCCTTTACCGGGAACTCGGCCGCTTCTTTTTCACCCCCGGCCATCTCACGCCCTCGCTCTTCAACGACGATTCCATGTTTGCGGTGCTGGCCAAGGCCGGCCGCGCCCGCGCGGATTTGCCCGACTATTCGATCGCCGGTTGCCAGGAGCCGCTCATCATGGGAAAGGACAGCGGCAACACCACCAACAGCTGGCTCAACCTGGCCAAGGTGCTGGAGCTCGCCCTCAATGACGGTCGTTCCTCGATTACCGGAAAAAAAATAGGTCTTTCGTTGAAGGAACTCGGGGGCGCCGGAAAAGATCCGGCCAAGGTCCTCGCCAATGCGCGTTCGGCGTTTTACCGTCAGCTTGAATATTTCACCGCCCGGATGGCGGACCAGGCCAACGGCTGTTCCCGGGCGCTTTCTCGGCTGCCGGTCCCATTCCTCTCGACGGCGATGGGCGGCATCGCGTCCGGGATTGATATGCGCGACAAGGACCGCCAGGGGACAAAATATAATGCCAGCGGTTGCCTCATTCATGGACTGTCGGTTGTGGCCGATTCGTTCGTCGCCATTGATTCGCTCCTGAATGAAAGGCCGCATGACGCGGGTAAACTCCTGGCCGCCCTGCGCGATAATTTCAAAAATGCCGGCGACCTTCGCCAATACCTGGCGATCTGCCCGAAATACGGCAACAATATCAAGACGGCGGACGACGAGGCGGTCGCGGTTGCCGGCCGGGTCGCGGGCATGGTTGCCGGACTTAAAAATTACCTCGGCAATCCGTTCCAACCCGATTTCAGCACGCCTTCCACGCACCTGCTCTACGGCTACTGGGTCGGCGCGACGCCCGACGGCCGGAAGGCGCGGGAAATGCTCGGCTACGGCATTGACCCGCATGCCGGCGACGCCCATTCCGGGCTTTGGTTTCGGACGCTTTCCGCCCGCAAACTCCCTTTTGAAAAAATGACCGGCGGCTACGCGTCGCATTACGGCATTGACGCGCGCTACTTCCCCGAAAAATCTCTTGCGGACAAGGGTGCGGCCTTCGCCCGGCGCGTGATCAAGCCGCTATTCTTCAGCTTGCCCGGAATCGCGCCGTTCTATCTCTATGTCAACGTTTCCACGCCGGACACGCTGCGCGCCGTGCTTGCGAATCCCCCAAAATACGCTCCGAACGGGATTTATATCGTGCGGATCCACGGCACGTTCGTCAACTTCCTCGAGTTGGCCCCGGCCATCCAGGAGGACATCATCGCGCGCCTCGATCCGGCCTCAACGGCAATTAGTGCCTGACACATCAGGAAACCGCGATACAAACGCGAAGAAGTTCAGGAGGAGAGAGATAAGTTTTTGAGCAGCGGCAGAGAGGATATTACGAGGAACGACTTTGGCCGGCGGAAAAAGGCTGGTCAGGCAGATTTATAACCGAACATTGAAGTCTGCGCCAGCGACTTGTCCGCCGTAGCTTCTGAGCGAAGGCGGATGCAATCGTGGGGCGAATTTGGTTTCCGACGAAGGCGGATTCGAAAAAAACAAGGCAATCCGCCGTTTCGGCGGACAAGGCTCGGGACGAATGCAGGTGCGCCGCGCGAAGCATCAGACTCGATTCTATGCGAGCGCGGGAAACCGGCAGGCGGCCTGAGATCGCCGCCTTGTCCTCCGAAGTCCGTTGTAGCGAGACGAAGGAGGACGTTTTTTTCGAACCAAATTCGACACACTGCTGGGCGAAAGCATTAATAACTAGGGTTGCGGGCATAACCCGCATTGACGTGATTAAATCAACCGAGGTGAAGAATGAATTTTATTGGCATTGATATCGGGACAAGCTCCATCTGCGGTGTCTTGCTTGACGCCCGCAATGGAAAACTGCTCTCGTCATTGACCCTGCCCAATAATTCATGGCTGCGGACAAGGCATTCCTGGGAACGACTGCAAGATCCCGAAGAAATACTCGCCACGGCGGTTAAAATATCGAATTCATTGTTAAAACGTCACGGCAATCTGGCCGGAATCGGACTTACCGGCCAGATGCACGGCATCCTTTATGTTGACTCCAAGGGCAGGGGAGTTGGCCCGCTCTTTACATGGCAGGACGGATGCGGCGGCCGCAATATAAAAAACGGCCTCAGTTATGCAGGTGAACTTTCACGCCGGACAGGGTACGCGCTCGCCCCGGGCTTCGGCCTTGTTACCCATTTCTACAACCTGAAAAACGGCCTCGTGCCGCCGGGCGCGGAAAGTTTCGGCACGATCGCCGACTATGTCGCCATGCGCCTGGCGCGCCGGACGCGCATGACGAGCGACCCGACCAACGCCGCCAGCCTGGGGATTTTTGATCTCAAGCGTTTGCGTTTTGATCTTGAAAAGATAAAGGCGGCGCGCCTGAGGCCGGAACTCCTGCCGCGCATTGTGCCGACCGGGACAAGGCTCGGCGCAACTGCCGGCGGTATCCCGGTCTATTCCGCCCTGGGCGACAACCAGGCCAGCATGCTCGGCTCGGTGCGCGAAATTAAAAAATCGCTCCTGGTCAACATCGGCACCGGCGGACAGATTTCCGCCTGGCTGCCGGTTTGGGAAAAAGTCGCCGGGTTGGACCTGCGGCCATTCCCCGGCGGCGGATACATAGCCGTGGGCGCGGCGTTATGCGGCGGCAAGGCTTACGCCATGCTGGAGAATTTTTTCAGGGAGGTATGCATCAGATTTACCGGATCCGCGCCCGGGGATTTATACGGGATCATGAACAAGCTGGAAAACACTCCGGAATATTTGAAAATTGACACGCGCTTTGCCGGCACGCGCCGGGATGCCACCATCCGGGGAAAAATCTCAGGAATTTCAATGCATAATTTCACGCCCGGCAACCTTGCGGATGGATTCCTGCGGGGCATGGCTGAGGAACTTGATGAATTCTATCGTTTATTGTCGCCACGCACCCGCCGGCGGGCGCGCGTGCTGGTAGGGTCGGGCAACGCCCTTCGGTTAAATCCCCGGTTGCGCGCCGTCGTGGAACAGGTTTTCGGGATGCGCGTCAACATCCCGGCGCATTGCGAGGAGGCGGCGACCGGCGCCGCGCTGTCCGCCGCGGTCGGGGCGGGTTATTTTAAAAACTTCCACGATGCAGGGAAAATAATCAAATATTGTCTATGCCGTCACTAGGGATGCCGAGCCTGTGGCGGTTTTCCGCCACCGGCTTCAGCCTGGAGCGGATCCGCTTTCGGTGCCGGCCTTAGGTTAAAGGAAGATAAAAAAATCTTATGAATAAAAATGCATATTACCTGTTATTCATCATGCAGTTTTCTTTGCTGTTATCATGCAAAGTCAGCGGTATTGAGCAGGAACGCATACCAAAAGAATTGTCGCAACGCTTGAAGCAAGCGGAATCTATCGTTTTTTGCGCGCCGGCAGACTCCAAAAAACCTAGTTTGATAATATACGATAGGTTACAAGGCAAGATATCTGACAAAGTCAAGGTTCAACAATTAGTCGCTTTGATTGAACAAGGCAAGCCAGTTACTGATTATGCGATTTCTGGGCATTTGGCCCATGTTGTATTTCTTGACAAAGATGGGAAACCGCTGGTTATGGCCAGCATTGTGCTTTATAGATCTACGATAGTATTTTCGAATTGTGACAAGAAAGGCAATTCTTTCATGCAAAATTTATTCAAGCCTGAACATTTGGACAGATTATCGATTCTTCAATCGGAAGCTTTTGTGAGGGAAATATATAACTATATGAAAGAAAATATGGCAAGTGATCTTAAATCTCTCCAAGAGTTTCATGAGAAAGTTTTGAAAGAGAGAATTGAAGAAATGCTGTTTAATGAGAATTATTGGTAAGTTTTGCTGGATTCTTTCTAACGTGGACGTTGCCCACAACAAATAATCCTCCTTAGGAGAATCCGCCTATACGGCGGAAACTAAGGATTTCACGGATAACACTGATGCCAAATCAAACTGTCCGACCGCTTGACAATCCAACAGCCTGCCCTGCGTAGCCTTGGCAAAGAAGGGTCTGACAGTATCCGTATCATCTCCACCGCCGGCGGGTGCCTCGCGCGACTCGCCTCGGCGGAACTCGCCTTCCTTGTCTTGGAGTCGCAGTCCGGACGGAGTCTCGCCCAAGGCGGATCTTTGGCAAAGCTCGGGTGGTGTCCGCGCCGCGCATTTCGAAAGAAATGCGAGGCGTATCTGCGCCATAAACCCACGCATGGGGAGCATCACTTGCGGCAATCCTGGACCTGGCGCAAGGCTTCATAAAGCACGATGCCCACGGCCGTCGCCAGGTTAAGCGATCGCACCTGTCCGGTCCGGATCGGTATCCCGAGGACCTTCTCCGGATGCGCCGCGAGCAGGTCATCCGGCAGCCCCCGGCTTTCATTCCCGAAAACAAGATAATCCCCCGGCCGGTATGAGACCGTGGTGTAAGCCTTGCGGCCGCCGGTGCTGAACAGGAAAAAACGCTTTTCCACGGTCGAGAGCATGAATTGATCCACGGCGGCATGCTGGTGCAGGTCAACCGATGCCCAGTAATCGAGTCCAGCCCTGCGTAGTTCGGCGTTATTCAGCCGGAATCCCGTCTGCCCGACAAGATGCAACGCCGTTCCGGTTGCCGCGCAGAGCCGCGCGATATTGCCGGTGTTGGGCGGAATTTCGGGCTCAACCAGCGCGATATTAAATGGGGGATCGGGCCAGGCGAACGGCAGTTCATGACGGCGGCGGTGGTCGTTATTCATGCTGTCCCGAATTATGCGGCAAACCAGCGGAAAGAAAAGATATTATTTAATTGGCAGTCCATTATTTTTATTGCTTATCAGGAAGTTTTTCACTAGATTAGCACGAATTACGCAATAAAAAGTCATTGCCAAACAATGAACATCGCCGAAATCAATCTATCGCCCGCGGAATTGCGCGCCATTCTCGATCATCAGCGCAGCATGACCCTCGCCCAGGGGGCTGAAGTTTCGCTTGAGACGGCAATCGAGGACTTCATGAGCCATTGCCGCCTGAACTGGATGCAGGAAAAACAGCACCAGGACAATGTCGCCCAGATCAACGAGATCGAAAAACACAAGTATTTCCGCTCAATTGAGGAACGGCACGACATCGGCAAAAAGGTCGCCTCCGAGGAATGGTGCGCGAAATACGCGCATCTCTGGAGGGCGGAGCGCGAGTCGCTTGAGCGCAACGGGTTCTTGCAGGCCAAGGTTACGCTGCAGGCCCTGAAAGGCCTGCATTTGCAGCCGGCGGCGACCCTCGCCAAGCTCGCCCAAAAATACGATTGCGAAGTTTACCTGCACCACGAAAAAATCGATTATTGCAACTTTGTGCTCCAGGGCAAAAAATATGTGAACATCAAGTCGGTCCTGGGTTTGCTTTCGGTCTCGGCCGTCATGGGCGACGCGCTGGAAATCATCAGCGCCGGGCCGCAGGCCAAGGACGCCCTGGACGAGATCGCGAAATACATCAACGCGACGTTCCAGACGCAGGATATTGAAGGCGTGGCCGGTATTGAGTAATAATCGCGGCGCGTAAAATCAAGGCATAAAGCCAAAGAGGGGAAACGGGATTCTATGAATGAAAATGGTCAGAACAACGCCGGGCAAGAACAGGCCGAAAACGCTTCCGCGCCGCAGGGCGTCGCGTCATTTCTCAAAAATCAAAGTCTTTCGCTCTACCTTGTCGCGGGCGGACTGGCCCTGGCCGCGCTGATATTCGTTTACTACAACTTCAAGACCAACCGGGACAATGAACAGGCATCGCGCCTTCTGGGCGTCGCCCAGAACTCAAAGCAATTTGAGGAATTATTCAGGCAATACCCCGATTCCGCCGCGGCGCCGGCCGCGTTGCTCGCCCTGGCTTCCTCCAGTTTCTCGGCCGGTGACTATGACGCCGCCCTGGTCCATTACGGCGACTTTGCCGCGATTTATCCCAAACACGCCATGCTGCCCGCGGCGGAACTGGGCAAATTAATGTGCGCCGAGGCGAAGGGCGACCTGGAAAAAGCTTTGGCCGGATTTGACGCGTTTTTGCAGTCACATCAGGGCAGTTATTTGACGCCGCAGGCCTTGTTTGGAAAGGCGCGCTGTTTGCAGATGACGGGGAAAATAACCGATGCCAGGATTGTCTATGAAAATTTCATCGTCGCCAATCCGGAAAGCAAATGGCGCCAGCAGGCCGAGGCGGCCATCCAGTCACTTGACCGCCAGATGCGCTTCAACCGCAAGCCGGGCCAAACCAAATGATCCCGGCAGTTGAGCCGATCATGACCGGCCACGCTCTTGGATTATCCGTCGGGTTTATAAGCCTCGGATGCGCCAAAAACCTGGTTGACTCCGAGGTGATCGCGGACAGCCTCCTGCAGGCCGGGTTCCGACTGGCCGCGACCCCTGAAAAATCCGATATCTTGATTGTCAATACCTGCGCCTTTATTGCCGACGCGAAGAAAGAGGCCATAAAGAACATCCACGAGGCCTGCGCTTTGAAACGGACCGGGAAACCGGTCATGGTCATCGCGGCCGGATGCCTGCCCCAGCGTTACGGGCGTGAACTTCAACCTCTTTTCCCGGATGTGGACGCCTTTGTCGGCGTTGACCAGGTGACCGGTCTTGCCCCTCTCATCCGGCGTCTTTTGAAAGACAAGGGTGAAAAACACGCCCTGATGGAAATAAACCGTAATCCGAGTAAAATCATTGACCCGCCCGCCGGACGCCTGCTGTTCACCGGCGCCCCGTATGCTTACCTGAAGATCGCCGAGGGATGCGATCACCGCTGCGCCTTTTGCGCCATCCCGCAAATTCGCGGGCGGTATCGCTCGCGCTCCATCGCGAGCATCGTCCGGGAAGCGGAAACACTTTTGGAGCGCGGCGTGCGAGAGCTCAACCTCATTGCGCAGGACGTCACGTTTTACGGTCATGATCTGGGAAAAAAGAATAATTTGACGAATCTCCTGGCAAAACTCGGCGGGATAGGGGGCAAATTCTGGATCCGGCTCCTTTACGCTCATCCCGCCCATGTCCGGGATGACTTGCTGGAGGCCATGGGAGAAATCCGGCAGGTTTGCCATTACCTGGATTTGCCCATCCAGCATTGCAGCGCGAGAGTACTGCGACTGATGGGGCGCGGCGGCGACGAGGACAAGTTGCGCGCGTTATTCGTCCGGATCAGGGAAAAATTGCCGGATATTACCCTCCGGACCACCTGCCTGCTCGGTTTCCCGGGTGAAACCGAAAATGATTTCAGGTCGCTGGTTGATTTTATCGGGGAAATCGGGTTTGATCATCTCGGGGCCTTTGAATTTTCAGAAGAGGAGGGGACCAGGGCCGCGGACATGCCGCGCAAGGTCGGACATGCCGTCGCCCGCCGAAGGCGTGACATCCTGATGCGCGCCCAGCAGGAACTTGTTGCGCGCAAACTGGCTGGGGCCGTCGGCCGGATTGAGGAAGTGTTCATTGAAAAACCGAAAGGGAAGAGCGGCAAGCTTTGGCTGGCACGTTCCCGCCGGCAGGCGCCGGAGGTTGACAACGCGGTTTATTTAAGAGATCATGGGGGTTATTGCAGACCGGGAATGTTTGTCAAGGCGCGTTATATCAAGGCATGCGGGTATGACTTGATCGCGGAAGTGGAAAAGAAGAAACTAGAAATTTGAAATTAGCGCTGATTGATTTTGTCCAATTTCGAATTTCAAATTTCAGCGTTCGGTGAACGCTTATAAATATGAAGGCAGCAAATTCAATCACGTTGGTCCGTCTCTGCCTGGCATTTGTCCTGCCGGCCTTCCTGCTCTCGGCGTTGCCGTTTTCCAAGACCGCGGCGCTGGTGCTTTTTGCCGTGGCGGCCTTGACCGATTACTGGGACGGGGCGATCGCCCGCCGGTATGGTTCCGCGACCATTTTCGGCAAACTGATGGACCCGGTCGCGGACAAAGTCCTGATCTGCTCCGCGTTTGTCTGTTTTGCCGCTCAAAATCAGATTGTCCCGGCCTGGATTGTTGTTATTATCATGGCCCGTGAATTCATGGTGACCGGTATCCGCCTCCTGGCTTCCACCCAGGGACTGATTGTCGGGGCCGGGCGCTGGGGAAAGCACAAGACGGTCTGGCAGATCGTGGTCATCATTGTCATTATCGGCGGCGAGGCGATCCGCGATGATTTTTTGCCGATGCTGATCGCGAATGCCGAGCTGGATTCGTTTTTAATTCATTATAATGTTTATTTCAATTATTTGACCTATTGGATATCGGCCCTGGTCGCGGTTTTGACCGTGGTTTCCGGCTCGATTTATTTCTGGCATTGCCGAAAGTTGGTGATGAAAGATGTTTAATCATGAATGGGAAATAAAGCCGCGCGCGCTCAGTTGCAAAACCTGCGCGACGGCGTTCGCCAACGGGCAGGCCTACGTTTCCAGCCTGCGGCTCAACGGGGCGGACTATGAGCGCTCCGACTGGTGCGAAAACTGCTGGAAACAGAACGCGCCCGGCGACGCCTTCAGCGTCTGGCACGGCTTGTTCCAGGCGGAAGTTATTCCTCCGGAAGTGCTTAAAAAGGAGAACGCCGAGTCGCTCCTGCGCAAATTGATAGAGAAAAACGACCCGCAATTCTGCAACCCGATTTTCATCCTGGCGGTCATGCTTGAGCGCCGGCGCATCCTCGCCGAAAAAGAAGTCCAAAAAAAGGACGATCTCACGACAATCCGGGTTTATGAACATCGCAAGACCGGGGAAACGTTCATCGTGCGCGACCCGCTCCTGCGCCTTGACCAGCTGGGGCACGTGCAGGAGGAAGTTTCGGCCCTGCTTTCAGGGTCGGAAGCCATGCCCGCGGCGGGTGATAAACCCGCGCCGGCTCCGGCCGGGGATGACAAACCCGCGACGGATAAAAGTTAGTGTCTTAACCATTGGGAACAGCGAAGAAAAACAAGCGAGAATAATGCGTCACACCGTGACGCACTACAACTGTAGCGCCGCACGGTGTGCGGCGAACTTGGGGCGCGAACATAGTCCACATTAAGATTCAGTGGACGCTTGTCATTCCCACGAAAACTCTGAACTGTGAACGGCGCTTCTGAGCGCCATAAACTTGATAACCCAGGAACTGACAATGTATGATTTCCTGATCAGCGGCGGAAAGATGATTGACGGCACCGGCCGCGGGCCGGTGGCGGCCGATATCGGCGTGAATGGCGACAAGATCGCGGCGATCGGCGACCTGAAGCTCCGCCCGGCGCGGCGGACGATCCAGGCCGGCGGTTGTTATGTCTGCCCAGGATTCATTGACGCCCATTCCCATTCCGACACCTTTCTCCTGGCCGAGCCGACTGCGCCAAGCAAGATCTACCAGGGCGTCACGACGGAAATCGTCGGCAATTGCGGCGCGTCCGCCGCCCCGATCACCGGCAAAGCGGACCTGCCGTTTGACTGGCAATTGCTCGCGTATCCCGGCCAGTGGCAAAGCATGCGTTCCTACTTGAAACTGCTGGCGGAAGTCCGCCCGACCGTGAACGTGATCCCGCTTGTCGGGCACAACCGCCTGCGCATCATCGTCATGGGCCACGAGGACCGCCATGCCTCCCCGGATGAACTCAAAAAAATGAAGCGTTTGCTGGAAGAAAGCATGGACGAGGGCGCCTGGGGATTGAGCACCGGGCTTATTTACCGCCCCGGCAAATACGCGGCGGGGGAAGAAATCACGGAGCTGGCCGCGATCGTCGCGCGCCGCAAGGGCGTTTACACCACCCATATGCGCAGCGAAAAAAGCAAGGTGCGCGAGGCCGTGGCCGAGACGATTGACCTCGGCCGCCGGACCGGGGTGAAAATCCAGATCTCCCACTTAAAAACGGCCGGTTCCAAGAACTGGCATTATGTCGACGAGGTCCTCGCCATGATCACGAACGCCCGCGCCTCCGGCCTGCAGGCGGCCGCGGACCGCTATCCTTACATCTTTTCCTGCACCGACCTGGATATTTTGCTGCCGGATTGGCTGGCGGCGAACGAGCGCGCCGCGATCCTCGCCGGGCTTAACGACAAGGCCACGCGCGACCGGCTGCGCGATGAACTCGCCGCCGAGCGCGGGGCGGCCTACTGGGAGGGGATCATTGTCGCCACGTCAACCCAGGCCAAATGGCGCGGACGGACGGTCCAGGCAATCGCCGACGAGATGGGCGTCGGGCCGGCGGACGCCGTCATAAAAATTCTCGCCAAGGATGAACTAATGACCCAGGCCTTTTACGCCGGGATGAACGAGGACAACATGTGGAAAATTTATTCCGAACCGTTTGTCATGATCGGCTCCGACTCTTCCCTGCGCGTGCCGGGCGGGCTGTTCCCGAACGATCATCCCCATCCGCGGGCTTACGGGACTTTCACGAAATTCCTGCGCGCGGCGCTTGACGGCAAGACCGTGCCGGTAGGCGAGGCGGTCCGCAAGATGACCTCGCTCGCCGCCGACCATTTCAACATCAAGGGCCGCGGGCGGCTGGCGGCCGGCAACGCGGCCGATATAATTGTTTTCGACCCGCTCACCGTCAGGGACCTGGCGACTTACGAGCAACCCCACCAGCTCTCAACCGGCATCCGCGCGGTCATGGTTAACGGCGCGCCGGTGCTTGAGGGGAAAGAATTGACCGGCAACCGCCCGGGCGAAATCCTTTCCCCATGACGGCGTGTAATATAATCTTGACAGAATTTTGTTTTAAAATAGTATTGCAATCAGTTGCGATTTTTTAATAATCACATCAGTCTTTAATATAAACAAAAAGGAGTAAGGATAGATGAAAAAAGCCAGTCTGTCGGCCGGGTTAATGCTGCTTGCCTTGATGGCATCCTCGATAAATCTTTCAGCCCAGAGCGCTTCGAGCGAAGCGCAGGATATTCCCCCTTGGTACATGAGCATCGGCGGAGGCTATATCAAGTTTGAGGGCGACGAAGCCGTCAAGGGAAACGGGTTCATTCAATTAAAGCTGGGCTACGACTATGATCCGCGCTGGTCTTTTGAAGGATCGCTCCTTATTTATCCGCGGTTCAATAAAAACGACGTTTATGATTACGATTCCGGCGTGCCGATTCTCAGGGATGGGCTTCAGGGCGATTCCACCTGGGGCATGGGCATCGCCGCCGACGCTCTCTATCACTTGATCGCGACCGACGACCGGCACTGGGACCCGTATCTGGTGTTGGGCGCGGGCGCGATGTGGCTGCGGACTGAAAATGTACAGTGGCCGCGGGTGGATCCGAACTTGCGCTTCGGCGTAGGCCTGGCCTATCACTTCAACCCGGAGTGGGCGGTTCGCGTTGACGTGGTCGAGGCAATGGCTCTCAGCACTGAACGCGACGCCTTGGAATTTAACTTGATGCCGAGCATCGGCGTCAACTGGAAGTGGGGGGCGCATGTCCCCGCGAAATATGTCGTTTCCGGCGGACCGCTTGACACCGACGGCGACGGGCTTTCCGACGCCGAGGAGCTCCAGCTCGGCACAGACCCGAAAAATCCCGACACGGACGGCGACGGACTGACCGACGGCGAGGAAGTAAAGAAATATCGCACCGACCCGCTGAATCCCGATACCGACTACGACGGCTTGACGGACGGGGCCGAGGTCTATAACCATAAGACCGATCCGCTCGTGCGCGATACCGACAAGGGCGGCGTGGCCGACGGCCATGAAGTCATCGAGGACCACACCAATCCGCTTGACCCGACCGACGACCTCCTGTTGTTCACGCTGCACATTGAGTTTGAAACCGACAAGGCCGTGATCCGCAGTGAATATTTTAGCGACCTGAACAAGATCGGCAAGGTGCTTGTCCGGGATCCGCAGGCAACCGCCCGCATCGAGGGGCATGCCGACAAGCGCAAGACCTCGAAGTATAAATATAACATGGACCTATCCGAGCGCCGGGCGAAAGCGGTTGCCACCTATTTGAATGAAAAATTCGGCATCCCGCAAAAGAACATGGCTCCGGTCGGTTACGGTTATACCCGCCCGCTCGCGGCCAACGATACGGTCAACGGTAATATGAAGAACCGGCGCGTGGAGGTTTATATCCGCAAAGGCGCGGAACCGGCCGCCGGTGTCAAAAAAGAGCAGGTGGCCCCGGCACAAAAACCAGAAGCCGCAGCGGCGACTCCGGCAACAACCCCTGCCGTTCAACAGCCGGCGACGGTCGTTAAGCCCTAAATTCAATCTAATGCAAGTCAAAAGGCGCCCGACGGACAAACCGGGCGCCTTTTGCAATAAAAATCAATGAGCCGATCAGTCGCCCTGGATAATATTTGTTTGCGTCCTTGCAAGCGCTGGGGTCATACCGAGTACAGCCTGGAATATCACCACGAATACCTGGCCAAGAGCACCGGCTTGACGCCCGATGCCCCCGGACTCTTGAGAAACGCCTGTGATCATTTCCAGTTTGACATGCGCTGGTATGACAATGACGGCCTTGTTGACTGGTCCAAGACCGGACGGACGACCGACATGGGCCACGCCAGTTACGCCGCCGACAGCAGCGATCAGCGCGCGCCGAAAGAATCCCCGTTTACATCGCCCGAGGAAGTCTGGGCTTTCGACGCCGTGAGCGAATACGGCTTGCCTGATTTTGACGCCCAGGTCAAGGCTTACGAAGCCGCGTTCCAGAAGTCAAAAATTGATTTTCCGGGCCAGTTGACCACGGGCGGGTATTACAAGACGCTCGTTTCCGGCGCGATCGATTCCTTCGGCTGGGACATGCTCCTCGTGGCGGCCGCGGACCCAGTCAAGATGGAAAAGGTGTTTGACAGCTTTTTCCGGCGCACGCTCTTTTACATGCAGGCCTGGACCAAGACCAGCGCGGAAGTCATCATCCAGCATGACGATTTTGTCTGGACAGCCGGGCCGTTCATGAATCCGGATATTTATCGCAAGATTATCATCCCAAGATACGCAAAACTCTGGGAGCCGGTCCATGCCGCCGGAAAAAAACTGCTCTTCTGTTCCGACGGCAATTACATGGAATTTGCGGCCGATATCGCCGAAGCCGGCGCGGACGGACTCATCTTTGAGCCGTGCAACGATTATAAATTCATGGCGGACAATTTCGGACAGACCAAGTGCCTGGTCGGCAGTTTTGTTGATTGCCGGGACCTGACTTTCGGGAAAAAGGACGTGGTCCTCAAGTGCATCGAACGGACGTTTGAATGCCTGGCGCGCTGCAAGGGCGCCATTTTCTCGGTCGGCAACCATCTGCCGCCGAACATCCCCGCCGAAATGCTTGATTTGTATTTTGAACATCTTCTTCCGCGCCTCAAGCGCTAAACAGTGGCCAGCGGCATTTCATCGCAACCAAATTTATCATATCGCCTTTCGTTGTTCATCAGGCGTTTTCGCCAAGGCGGATATGCGTGAGGTGGAAAGCTATGATTAATAGCAGTGCGAATTTCGTTTTAAAAATACTGCGGTGATTCCAGCCCATCTGTTCCGTTGCCGCACTTGCGCATACACGAGTATAGCGCTTCGCGCGGCGCCGGCACATCTAGGCCGGACTAACCTTGATTTTTAAAATCCCGACAAGTCGGGAAGCGAAATTCGCACTGCGGACCATGCCGTCCAACCGCAGCGGTCGGACGGGTTAAGAAGTATTGTCACCTTTTATGTTTCAACTTATTCGCAAATATGTGTCATGCCTGCCCAGTCACAGGTTTACCACGCAAAATGCGTGGCCAGGGTTTTAATGAAACGATCTAACAAGTAATCCCCAAGGCGCCGCGTTATGTTAGTTTTTCATTACAACTTTCCATTGGATATCGCGCTGGTGATGGCCCAGGTTCTGTCCGGGGACATGACCGTTCACCTGCCGCGCGGAAAAAACCGGCTCTGCCGGATTGATTTTTATTGCCGGTCGCGGGACGACGCCCGCCGGAAACGCCTGGAGATCAATCAATATATCAACGGGAATATAAAGGCGCTTTCATCGGCGGGGCCGGTCAAATCCGTGCGGAAAAAGGACTGGACCGAAGCCTGGAAAAAACAGTTCCGGGTACGGAGGGTTTCCCGGCGCATTGTCGTCAAGCCTGCCTGGAAGAAATATTCCGGCAAAAAAAACGACTGCGTCATTGAAATTGACCCGGGCATGGCTTTCGGCACCGGCGAGCACGAGACCACCCGGGATTGCCTGAATCTGATTGATCTGTCCCAGGGAAAATGCCCGGGGACATCATTCCTTGACGCGGGCTGCGGTTCCGGGATCCTCGCGATTGCCGCCGCCAAGCTCGGATTCAAGCCGGTTATCGCCGTTGATAATGATCCCCTGGCGGTCAAGGCGGCAAAAACAAATTTCATCCGGAACGATGTGGCCGGGAAGATCGTCTGCCGGAAGGCGGACGTCACGCGGTTCCGGTCGGCAATGAAATATTCACTGATTGCCGCCAACCTCTTCGCGCACGTCCTTGTCCGTTCGGCCGGCAACCTGGCCGGATTGCTTGACCGGAAACCCCATTGCCGCCTGATCCTGGCCGGCATCCTCGCAAAACAATACGATCAGGTCGCGAAAGCGTTTGTGGCCCGGCATCTGCGGGAAGTAAAAAGGATCCGGAGCGGGGAATGGGTGACGGCGGTTTTTGAACCGAAATGAGTGAGTGTCATTCCCGCGCCTTGTCCGCCATAGCCTATTGGCGACGGCGGAATGCGGGAATCCAGAAAGCGTTGGTCCAAAATATATCATGCCACCGGCATTCAGTTTAGACTCCAGTCCGTGACAAAAATTGGATATAATTTTGAATATTTTAATAATGTTGTTGTCTGGTTCGCTCGTCATGGTTTTCGCATAAGATTGCCGAAATGGTAGGGTGAGGCATCCCTGGCCTACTCCGGCGTAGTAAAGCCTACTGGCTACGAAGGCTGGACCGAGCCGTCTGGGGGAGATCGGCTCACCCTGAGGGTTCGCCCCACCGGTAGAACAGTTGCTGTCAAAGGCGGCACTATAACCATGTATTTTTAATCTATTTCTAAACCGGCCAAAATCATCCGTTTTGACCGGCAGTGATAGAGGGTCATAGGAATGACATGTCAGAAGAATATCTGGCCGGATCGGGTTACCACTTCTTGCGCACGGGAATTCCGGCTTTTGCGAGGACGGCCTTGATTTGACGGATCGTGTATTTCCCCGAGTGGATGATGCTGGCGACAATCGCCGCGTCGGCGCAACCCTCGGTAAAAACGCTTACGAGGTGACCGGGACACCCGGCGCCGCCCGAAGCCACGACCGGCACCGGCACATTGCGGGCGATCATGCCCGTCAGGTTGATTTCGTAACCGTTGCGCGTGCCGTCGGCGTCAACCGAATTGACCACTATTTCTCCCGCGCCAAGGTCCACCGCTTTCCGGGCCCATTCCAGCGCGTCCAAGCCGGTTTTTTCCCTGAAGCCCCGGATGGTGATTTCATAGCCGCTTTTGCATTTTTTGTCATGGACCCGGACCGGATCCATGCCCAGGACGATGCACTGCGAGCCGAAGGCCTTTGCGCCGGCCTTGATAATTGAAGGATTTTTTACGGCGAGAGAATTGACCGATATTTTCTCCGCCCCGGCAAGGAGAACGCGCTCCATGTCCTTCAGCGATGAAATGCCGCCGCCAACCGCGAAGGGGATATGCACGGCGCGGGCGACCTCCTTCACCATGGAAATGTCGATCGGCCGCCGCTCGGACGAGGCGGTAATGTCGTAAAAGACAAGCTCGTCGCAGCCGCCGTCGCTGTAAGCGGTCGCCATCGCGACCGGGTCGCCGACGTCAATATTGCCCTGGAACCGGACGCCTTTCGTGACGCGCTTGTTCCGGATATCAAGGCAGGGAATTATGCGTTTTGTCAACATGGTTCGATTTTGGATTTTAGATTAAATTAAATTTTGCTTGTTTCTTGTTTTGATCCCCTCCTTGGGAGGGGTGGCCGGAGGCCGGGGTGGGTGTGTTCTTCTTCCAGTATCCACCCGCGAATTCGTTCCAGCACCGATTCCATATCATGTTTAACGTCATAATCCCAAAATCGCACGAATCTGACACCCATTTTCTCAATTTGCTTTTGCCGTCCGGCGTCTTGAGCGGCCTTGAAATCATGGCTTTGCCCGTCAATTTCAATCGCCAAATTCAGTTTCTTACAAAAGAAGTCGACAATGTAGCTCATGATGGGGTGCTGGCGGTCAAAATCGTAGCCGAGCATTTGTTTGTTCTTGATCTGGTTCCAGAGCAAGACCTCGGCAAGAGTCATATGTCCCCGAAGTTGTCTGGCCCGCTCCTTTGAGATGGGATCATACTGATGGATGCGAGCGACCCACCCCGGCCCGACCCTTCGGCCGGTCGGTCCACCCCTCCCGGGGAGGGGATCTGTGGAGCATGATTTGGTGTTAGCTGATTTCATCATGGTTTACAGATCGGCTTGTCAGTCCTTGCCGCTCCATTTATCAAAGTTCCGCAGCAGCCGCAGCCCGATTTTTCCTGATTTTTCGGGATGAAACTGGGTGGCGATCAGGTTTTTCTGGCCGACAATGGAAGCGAAAGTCACGCCGGCGTAATCCGTCACGCCTATGATTTCCGCCTTTTTCTTCGGCGCTGGGAAATAACTGTGCACGAAATAAAACTCGCTCTTATCCTCGATCCCCGCCAGGACCGGGTGTTTCCTTTTGACGGCAACCGCGTTCCAGCCGATCTGCGGGACTTTGTCCATGCAATTGGCGGGAGTGAAACGCCGGACGGTCCCGGCCAGCAGGCCGAGGCCCTTTGTGCCGCCGTCCTCATCGGAAAAATCGAATATTATCTGGGTGCCGAGGCATATCCCCAGGAAAGGCGTCCCGCGCGCGATCACCTTCCTGAGCGCGGGCGCCAGGCGAAGTTTACTGATGTTTTTGAGCGCCGCGCCGGCCGATCCCACGCCCGGGAAGACCACCCGCTCGGCGGAAAGGATTTCCTCCGGCCGGTTGGTGATTTTCGCCTCTATGCCGAGATATTCAAAGGCGAGCTTGACACTCGTCAGGTTCCCGGCCTTATAATCGACAATGGCGATCATTTGTTAAGATATTCAACCGCGTTTTTGAAAAATTTCAACCCCAAACCGTGTTCCGGAAGGGATCGGTCAAGTTTCTGGCGCAACCACTGGGGATGGTTCTCGGGGAAAAGATAGGCCTCGGGATGGGGCATGAGGCCGAAAACCCGGCCGGTCGGGTCGCATAACCCGGCAATGGCGTTGAGCGAGCCGTTGGGATTATCCGGGAAACGCATGGTCGGCTTGAGGGTTTTCGCGTCAATATAACGGCAGACAACACAGCGTTCCTTTTCAATCCGCCCGAGGAGGGCCTTATCCAGGGTGATGATCTTGCCTTCGCCGTGACGCACGGGGAGTGGCATTGTCTTCAAACCGCGTGTAAATACACAGGACGATTTTGCCTCAAAACGCAGGTTGACCCAGAAATTCTGGAAGGCCCCGCAGTCGTTATGCGTCAGGGTAACCTTGCGGCTGAGATATTCGCCGTCAAATCCAGGAAGGAGCCCCATCTTGACCATGACCTGGAATCCGTTGCAGACCCCGAGGACCAGGTTGCCTTTGCGGATAAAATTGACGATTTCGTCCCGGGCCCGCGAGCGCAGGCGCAACGCCAGGACCTGTCCGGACCCCATGTGGTCGCCGAATGAAAACCCGCCGATAAACATCAGGACCGCGAACCGGCGCAGGAGGGCCGGATTTTCAAGCAGGTCGTGAAGATGAATCATGCGCGGCCTTGCGCCGGCCATCTCCCAGGCATGCATGGATTCGGCCTCGCAGTTGACACCGTAACCGGTGAGAATCAGGATTTCAGGTTTAAGCGCCATAAAGAGTTCCCTTGAATTTTCCGCGTAAATTATCCAGGCCGACAGATATTATCCCGCGCTTGTTAGCGCCTTGCACGATAAGTTTTTTGTCCTTTCTTACCGAGCCGATGCATCCGTGCGGTATGTTTTTAAAAATGCCTTCCAGTTTGTTTTTATCGGCCGGGGAAACCGTGACGATAAACCTGCTGTTTGATTCGGAAAAGAGCTTTTCGTCATCGTTCAGCGTTCCGGCGCGGGGAACAAGGTCAAGATTGATGTTCGCGCCGACATTTCCGCCCAGGGTGCACATTGCCAAACCGACCGCCAATCCTCCCTTGGAAGGGGTGTGCGCCGAACGCATGATTCCTTTTTTGATGGCTTTGCCCATCGCGGCATATATCCGCTTGCCGAGCGCCGGGTCAACTTGCGGAACATTGCCTGCCGAGCAATGTTTGGATGGTGATCTTTCCGCCAGCAACCGGCTGAAAGCTGACGCTCCGAGCTCATCGCG
>CAYYWX010000044.1:0-34870 GCA_964475405.1 uncultured Verrucomicrobiota bacterium | reverse complement strand
CCTGGTAATAGGCCTCCACGCTGCCGGGGATATCGTAGTGCAGGATGAAGCGCAGGTCGGCGCGGTCAATACCCATGCCGAAGGCGTTGGTGGCCACAGCCACCGCCGCATCTCCGCTCATAAACCGGGTCTGGGCGCGGGTGCGTTGCTCGTCGGTCAGGCCGCCGTGGTAAGCGACGCAGTTGACGCCCAGTTCGCGCAGTTCCCGCGAGCGGCGCTCAACATTTTTGCGCGTGGCGCAATACACGATGCCGGTCCGGCCGGAACGGACTGCGGCCAGCACGCGCTCCATCTTTTCGGAATTGTTCCGGACGCCGGTGACCTCAAAGGCGAGATTATGGCGGGCGAACCCGGTCACGAAGATATTAGGCGGACGGCGGACGCCCTGAACCAGAGCCAGCTGCGCGATAATGTCGGCGCGGACTTCCGGCGTCGCCGTGGCGGTCAGGGCGATCACCGGCGGCTGCCCTATTTCACGGAGCGCGTGTTTCAAGCGGAGATAGTCGGGACGGAAATCGTGGCCCCACTGGGAGATGCAATGGGCCTCGTCAATCGCGAACAGGGCGATGGTGAGGGGCGCCAAGGCGGAAACGAACCGCGCGCTTTTGAAACGTTCCGGCGCGATATAGACCAGCCGGAACTCGCCGCGAACCATGCGCGCAATGCGGTCATCCAGCTCGCGATCGTCCAGGGACGAGTTGATGAAGGCCGCGGGGATGCCCTTGGCGGCCAGGGCGTCAACCTGGTCCTTCATCAGGGCAATCAGGGGTGAAACCACCACCGTGATGCCATCCAACAGCAAAGCCGGAAGCTGGTAGCAGAGCGATTTCCCGCCGCCGGTCGGCATGACCACCAGCGTGTCGTCCCCGGCCAGGACCGACCGGATGACTGGCTCCTGTCCGTCAAGGAACTCCCGGAATCCGAAATGACGCTCCAGGACGGCTTGCGGCGTGAGTTCGGGTTGCATGCCGAAAGATCATATCGGTTTCAGCCGGGGAATCCATCGTTTTTTCGGGCGTTTTTCAGGCGCAATAATGGAAACCGGGTGTGCCTGAGTGGCGCCGGATATCCGGCCACGGTCAAGACGGCATAAGCGCCGCCAAGATGCATTGCCATTCAATGGATCAACGACGCCAGGCCGCCGTGATCAGATTTTAAATTCCCGCCAAAAATCGGCCGGCGGGAGAATGCGGATTCCGGCAATGGTCTTACCGAAAAATCTTCCAAAGTGGGCCATATCGCCGCTCAACATGACCGCCGCGCCGGCGCTCAGGGCGGCTTGGAAGATCGGTTTGTCTTTCGCCGGCAAACTCATGCCGGAAGGCAAACCAGGCCAGGAGGATAGATGGGGCATAACGGCCACCGAATGGAGTAACATCGCCAGCCGCTCCCGTTGCGCGGGTTCACCCAAGTTCGCGGTCGCCTCTTGTACGGCATAGTTTGACGTCACCAATTTCACGCCAGGCAATCGCCATATGCGCAGGAGCCCCGCCTTCGCGTAGCCCGCTATGGCGGGCGAAGGAAGGTCGCGGGAATGACAACACGATGTCTTACAATCGGCACTACCCACGTAACTGGGGCCTAAAAAAAATTAATAAAAAAGATTGACGGATTAACTTAATCTGGTATTTTTGTACCAGTTTATAAGTTTTAAGACTGGAAAAAATAAATCATGGCCACGACCTTTAAAATATCGGAAGCGGGCGCGATCGCCCTGCACGCCGCGGCTTACATGGCCGCCCGGCCCGGCCGGATCTGCCCGGCCAGAGAAATGGCCCAAGAGCTTTCCGTGTCGGAGGCGCACCTGGTCAAGGTCCTCCAGCGCCTGACCCGCGCCGGATTGGTGGCGCCCGCGCGCGGCCGCCACGGCGGCTATCGTCTAAATCAACCGGCAAAACAGATCACGCTGCGCAATGTGTTTGAGGCGATTGAAGGCAAACTGACCGTCGCCGATTGCCTGTTCCGGCGGCAGATATGCGATGGAAAGCAATGCATCCTGCACGGACTCATCAAAAATATCAACACCCGGACAATGGAATACTTTGACCGGAAGACTCTTTCCTCTCTTTCTTCATTAACCGGCGCACAGACCGGGTCGGCAAAGCGTCCAAGCCGCGGCCATGTTCAAAATAAAAAAACAAAATAGGAGGGAAACGCCATGTTCTGTTACCAATGCGAGCAAACCGCCAAGGGGACCGGGTGCACCGTCGCGGGCGTCTGCGGCAAGGACTCCCGGACCGCGGCCCTGCAGGACCTGCTGGTCCATCAGGCCAAGCGGATCGGGACCTGCGCCCATCGCGCGCGCCAACTGGGCGTCAAGGACCAGGCGACGGACCGTTTCATCCCGGAAGCACTCTTTTCAACCGTGACCAACGTCAATTTTGATCCCGAGCGGCTCGCGGCGCTTTTGCGCGAATCCGCAAGCGTCCTGGCGCAAATCAAATCGCTTTATGAAACGGCCTGCCGTCAAGGCGGTAAAAAACCGGAAATTCTACCCCCTTCACCCGCGGATGTCCTGTCAGACAACCTGGAAGGCTTGATCCGCCAGGGTGAAAGCGTGGCTTTGCCAAACCGCCGCGCCGCGCTGGGCGACGATGTTGCCGGTTTGCAGGAATTATTGACCCAGGGCCTGAAGGGCACGGCGGCCTACGCGCATCACGCGCGGATCCTCGGACGCGAGGACGAGGCGATTTACGCGTTCTTTCATGAGGCCCTGGCGTATCTCGCCCAACCTTCCCCGACCCTGCAGGAATTGCTCGGCCTGTGCCTGAAATGCGGGGAAATCAACCTGAAAACTCTTGCCTTGCTGGACTCGGCGCACACAACCGCCTTCGGGCATCCGGTCCCGACGAAGGTGCGCATTCATCCGCTCAAGGGCAAGGCTATCCTGGTGTCAGGGCATGACCTGCTTGACCTGGAAGCCATCCTGAAACAGACGGAAGGCAAGGACATCCTGGTCTATACCCACGGCGAAATGCTGCCGGCCCACGGTTATCCGGGCTTGCATAAATACCCTCACCTGGCCGGCAATTACGGCGGCGCCTGGCAGGACCAGAAAAAGGAGTTCGCCGGGTTCCCCGGCGCGATTCTCATGACCACCAACTGCATCCAGAAACCGCAGGACAGTTACCTGGAAAGAATCTTCACCTGCGGCCTGGTGGCCTGGCCGGGCGTGCGGCATATAAGCGATCGCCAATTCGGGCCGGTGATCGAAGCCTCTCTCAAGGCGGAAGGATTTCAGGAAGACGGACCGGGCGACACGATCCTGGTCGGCTTCGGCCACGCGGCGGTAATGAACGTCGCCGACAAGGTCGTGGCGGCGGTCAAGGCCGGCGCCATCCGCCGGTTTTTCCTGATCGGCGGATGCGACGGCGCAAAGAGCGGGCGCAATTATTACACCGACTTCGCCCGGCAGGTCCCCGCCGATTGCGTGATCCTGACCCTGGCCTGCGGCAAATACCGGTTCAATAAAATTGACTTTGGCGCCATTTGTTTCCAGCCGGCGGAAGCGGCGGCGGGCAGCGAGGCCTGCATCCCGCGCCTGCTGGATTGCGGGCAATGCAACGACGCTTATTCGGCCATTCAAATCGCGGTAGCGCTGGCCAAGGCGTTCAACGTCGGGGTGAACGACCTGCCGCTTTCCATGGTGCTCTCGTGGTACGAGCAGAAGGCCGTCTGCATCCTGCTCACCCTGCTCTTCCTGGGCATCCGGAACATCCGCCTCGGCCCGAGCCTGCCGGCCTGCGTGACGCCGGCGGTCCTGAAGGTGCTGGCGGACAAGTTCAACATCATGCCCATCACGACGCCGGAGCAGGACCTGAAAGCCATCCTCGGTTAGAACCTATCTCAAAATTGGCATGGAGCATGGTGCGAGCGTCGCGCTGGCAGAGCAAGGCGTGCAAGCGGGAGGCATAGCCAAAGGCTATGTCCCCGCTTGCAGAACGCCGCTCTGCCAGATGCGCCGCCGCATTCCATTGGAACAGAGCGCTTTTCGTGCCTGCCGGCGTTGGGCGCGCAGGAGAAATACCTTTCAGGTATTCCCGCCAGCGCGCCCGCCTGGTCAGGTGCGAAAATCGTCTCTGCCATGCCCAAGCGAATTTTGAGATAGGTTCTAGTGCAAATCGGTATTGACAGCGGCGGCGGACTGATTATCATGGTGATTAATTGCTCAATATTTTCTTGTGATTTTTTTAACGAAGGGAATATCAAATGAAAGCAAAGATTGATCTTTTCAAGGTTGGCATTATTCTTTCTTCGGTCCTGATCCTGAGCGGTTGCGCCATGTTCCGGGAAAAGGTTTCGGACACCGACGTCAATAAAATGCCGCAGATGGACGCCCGTTACGGCCCCCAGGATTTAAGGCGCCTCGGACAGGACGTTGCCACTGAAATCGCCAACAGCTCCTTCATTACCAACCAGCAAAACGCGCCGATCATGATCATTTACGGAATCCAGCCGCGCACCGAGACCTTCGTGGACACGCAGGCGCTGACCGACCGCATCCGGACAACGATCATGCAAACCAGTAAAATACAGTTTGTCAACGAAACCCGGCGGCAGGAACTGATGAAGGAACAGGGCTTCCAGGCGCAATCGGCCACGGACGACACCCGCACCGCGATCGGCAAGCAGCTGGGCGCGCGCTACATGATCACCGGGGCCCTGGTGGAAATGCAGAAACAGACCGGCGCCCAGGTCCGGGTTTCAAAAACGGAAATGATGTATTACCAGCTTACGGTTGACATCACCGACCTTGAAACCGGCATTATCGTCTGGTCGGCGGTCCCGAAAGAATTCGCCCGCGAAAAGAGAATGCCGCTGATTGGATGGTAATTTTAAACAGGCACAAAGACAGAAGTCAGCAGCCGGTAATCAGCGGGAAGAATTCAGCAAATCACCTTCTGTCATTCCCGCTCGCCTCGGCGGAGCCTCTGGCGAAGCCTGGGCGGACACGGGAATCCAGTTAAGACTGTGTTTTGATATGGGCAAAAGCTTCTTTCTTTTTTTACTCCCGCTGGCCTGCCTGACCGGCTGCTCCAGCGTGTCAATAGACAAGGCGCGCGCCAATTTTTACACCGGCCGGTTTGCCCAGGCCAATGAAAACCTGAAGGAAGTCCCTCCCGGCGACAAGGACGAAGTCCTTTACCTGAGCGAACGGGGGATGATCCGGCAAACCCTGGGCCTTTACGACGAGAGCAACAAGGACTGGCGCCAGGCGACCGAGATCAACGAGCGCCTGGCCGATTACAGCGTTTCCCGGGAAACCGCCAGCTTAATGAGCAATGACAAAGTTCTGACCTACCGGGGCGTGCCATTTGAGCGCACGCTCATTTATACTTTCCTGGCAAAAAATTACCTTGCCCAGTCCAACTGGGATTACGCCGCCATTTGCGCGCGCAACATCATTTCCCATCTTGACAACCTTAACGGTTTCCCGGACTTATCCTACAGCCGTTACATGGCCGGATTCTGCCTGGAAATGATAAACGACAAGGGCAACGCCGCGATCCAGTATCGCTCCGCCGCCAAAACGACGCGCTACCTGGCGATCGATCCCGACTCGGGGAAAATATCCGCGGTTGCGTCGAATATCCCGGGGCTCACCCTCACCAACGCTCCCCCCGCAACGCAGCCCGGGCAGGAGCCGAACGAGTTGGTTTGCTTCATCGGCATCGGCAAGATGCCGAAATGGTGCCAATCGGAATACGAGCTGGACATGGCGCCGTTTGCCGAGATTTATTCCGGGGACAAATACCTCGGACGATCTTATCCATTTGCCAACACGTCCGGGCTCATGGCGGACAGCAGGAAACGCCTTGCCGTCCTGCAGGCCGGCAAGGACACAACGCGCGTGGTCGTCAAGGAAGTCATCGCCCAATCAGTTGAGTCGCAAAACCAGGCGCTGGGCGACATAACGCGGCTTATTCTCTTCGCCATGGAAGAGCCCGACACCCGCTGCTGGGAAACCTTGCCGCTCTGGCTTGAAGTCGCGCGCGTCCCCTGCCCGAGCGCGCTCAAAAACTACAAGGTGGTGTTTAAGACATCAAGCGGCGTCGCGCTGAAAACAAGCGTCGTTTCAGCCCCGATCGCGCGGCGCGGCAACATTTTCGTCTCATTCTGCCGCGACCTTGAGGGGGAATAATAAATTCCGTTTTATTCCGCAGGCAAATACCGTTCAGCCTTTGACCGGATATTTCCCGAATTCCTCGATGGCGTCAAACATGGCCAGCACATTCTCCACCGGGGTTTCCTCAAGGATGGAGTCATGGCTCGCGCCGGCAATGTATCCGCCGCCCGGCGCCATGATGCGCAACACTTCCCTGGTCCGGTCGCGGACATAAGCCGGCGAGGGCCCTTCTATCAGGACATGTTGCGAATCGATGCCTCCGTTAAAAAGAATCCTGCTGCCGTATTTTCGCTTCAGCCCCGTCAAGTCCATCCCGTGGCAGCAGGTCTGGATCGCGTGGAGAGCGTCTATGCCGGAGGCAATGATGGATGGCAGCAGGGGTTCAAAACCGCCGCAGCAATGCAGTTGAACTCTCAGTCCGTAGTCATGGCCGAGACCGGCCAGGCGCCGCAGATGCGGGAGCATGAAACGGTCGAACTGTTCCACGCCCATGAGCGGCCCGGTTTGCGACCCGAAATCATTCCCGATAAAAAAAACGTCCATGACGTCGGCGGCCGCGTCAAAGACCCGCCGGCTGGAAGCGGCGTAAAAATCCACGATATATTGCAGGAGGGTGTCGACAAACTCCGGCTCGTCGTACATCTTCAGGTAAAGCTCTTCCATCCCGACCAGGTCAATCGCGTCGTGCCAGAAAGGCGACCAATCGCCGCCGAGGATGGCGTACTTGCCGCCATGCGCCTGGGCCGCGGCCCTTATGCCGGACACATCCACGCAGGATAGATCAGGCCAGGCGTACTCGCGCAAATCCCTGATGGATGCGGCCGCAAAAGGATGCGCGACGGGCTGGCCGTATCCGATGCCGGCGCGGTCAATCCCGAAAACAGTGCGGCAGGACACGCCGGGCGGCAGGGTTGTTTCCGGCAAACGGTAGGCGGCTGAAACGCGGCGGAAATCGTCACCGAAGCGCCTGCGCAAACCCTCGTCATCCAGGTTCAGCGCCCGCCTGGCCTTGGACCAGAACTCGGGAGTCGCCCCGCACCAGCGCGGAACCCGGTCCGGCTCCTCGTGCCTGAAACTCGCCAATACGCGTTCACGGCTGGTCATTTTTTATTTCACGGTTTCCGCGTCAACCGTGCCGATGATGACGGCCGGCTCAATGGTTCCGGTGACGACGTTGATCCTGGCCTTGTCAAGGACCTGCTTGACCTCCTCGGCGCTCAACTTCGTGCGGAACAGGGGAACTTCAATATTGGAGTCGGCTTTCAAAAGCATTTCCTTGGTGACATCCTGGTAACCGGCCTTGCCGACCGTGAGGACATGGTCGCCGGCATAGACCTGGAAATTGTTGAGGGGCGTCGTGCCGATCAGCATGCCGTCAATCTCCACCAGGGCCGGGTCGGCGGAAGTCTTGACGGAAAGCTTGACCATCGGCCGGTTTCTTTCCTGGGCAAGCCGCGCCTGCAAGGATTGGTTCAGGGCGGGGATGGCCTTCTTGATCGCGTTTTGCAGAAGGTCCAGCAGCTGGTCCTCGCCCACCACGGTCTGCTGAACATCCGACTGGCGGAAATCCTTGCTGGCCGATCCCTCGGAACTGGCGATGACCGCGCCGTCGCGCGTATCCAGCGCCTGCAGGGTGACGCGCAAAGCCAGCGTCGTGAACTCGGTCTTGTAGCCGCCCTGGTTGACAACCTGCTTGCCCGGCGAGTAGCTCAGGAGGCAGCCCTTTAACACCGCCCCGGCGTTAAGCGCCTGGGCCGCGCGCAGGAACGAAGGCTTCAGGGTCGTCGTTTTTTCGCCGTCCTTCAGCTGGATGTTCTTCATCTGGCTGATGAAGTCGCGGCGGTCGATCAGGACAAACCCCGGATCGTTCGCGAGGAGCCCCATCAGCGCAAAGGCGCCCTTGTTGGCCACCGCCTGCGGGGTCACGCCGCCCACGAGGCCGGCGTCCGTGGAAACGCTCGCCTGGTTTTCAAAATCCAGCAGGGCAACCTTCAAAGGCGGGACATTTTCCGCCTGGGCAACCAACGCGCCAACCATTAATATAATCGTGAACATTCCAGTTTTCATTAATTGTTCCTCCGTGATTGTTAATAAGATCGTCAGGTTCGTGAAACGCGCAAGCCTGCCCTGCGTAGCATCGGCAAAGAAGGGCCCAATCGGCGTCCAAGGATTCTGGATTCCCGCTTATCGCGGGAATGACAACCACTCTTCTTATCCGTATAACCCGTGGTGCGTAGTTACGATTTTTCTTTCTGCAAACTTCATTTCCCCCTCAACGATTATAGAGGAAATAGATCACCCAGACCAGCACGATCACGGCCAGCACGCTCATGAAGATGGCCTTGTTCCTGACAATCCGTTTTTCCTGCCGCAGCGGGCGCAGATTGGTAAAATGACCGGCCATGAAGTAATTCGCGAATTTCTCACGCCCGGTCGGTGAAAGCGGGTTGCGCGGCTCAAAAAGAGGCATATCGCCGCTCCCGCCCCGGGCGGCGTCATCCGGGAAAAATGAATTTTCCTTCTTGAGAACCTGCTCCTGGGACAGCAAGTCGTCGGGACCGGAAGACGGTTGCTCAACAGCGGCGGAAGAATCGGGCTGCGCCGGCGCCATGGCGCCGGTTGCCACGGATTCAGGAACAGGCAATCTCGCGGCGGACGGCGGCTGGGCAGGCGCAGGATCGTTTTCCTTTGCCTTGGCGTAACGCGACAGGGACTTCATGTCCGCGCCGATCTTGCCCGCTTCCTTCTGCAACTCGCGCAGCCGGCGGTCAATGGCAGATTCTTTTTTACGTCCGAATATCATGTTTTTTAAATGCCGGCTTGTTTCACCAACATCACCGCGAGCAGGATGGCGAGCATTATGATCAACGGCAAGCTGGCCGCGAACCCGATCTTCAGCCAGTCGCCGAAGCCGCGCTGTTGCCTTGCGAGCGCATCCGCCTCGTCAATCAGCAGCTGGTTGGCGAGCGTTTCCTGCCCCTTGGTTTCCCGGGCCGCTTCCAAGCGGACGCAGGACCGGTTATATTCCTTGCGGACATTGTCGATTATGTTCAAGGTCCTGTTGAGCTCGTCCCTCAACCCGGCGCTGTCGGCCGGCCATTGTTCCTCGCTGAACTCGCGCATCTCCTTGAGCATCCCCTTGAAACGATTGGCGGTATCGGTCAAAAGCGCCAGTCTCTGGTTAAGGACGACGTCCTCGCGCTCCAGGGAAATAAGGCTTTTCTCAAGATGATCAATCATCTCCCGCTTGCCGGCCTCGTATTTCTCCTGGTCATTACGCAGGCTCTCCAGCGCGCTTTTTTCCTTTTCAAGGGCATCCTGGCGGGAACGCAGGCGTTCCAGCTCGTCCAGCTTCGTCGCCATCTTGCTGTTGATTTCTTCCTTCCTTTTTGCGAGCGGCGTCAGGTTAAGCTCCTCGCCCGAGGCCGGTTCGGATTTCGGCATCGCAGACACGGGCACAACGTCCCGCTCCATTCCCATCCTGACCTCCTTGACCTTGTCCCGCCGCTGGATTAAATCGTCATCAATAAAATCGGTATTGCCCATGTTTGCCTCCTGTTTTCTTTTCCTTGATAAATGATCTGTTATTTCGGAATTATTAAAATCTGCCCGGCTTTAAGCCTGTTTGGTGATACCAGATTTGTGCCGTTTGCGTCAAGGATTGCTTTCCATTTCCTCGGGTCCCGATACATCTTGGCCGAGATTAAAGACAACGTGTCGCCCGCCTGCACGCAATAAACCGTTGAGGTCGGCGCCGCGTTTTGAGCCGGAGGAACATCATCCTGGCCCGCCAGGTCGGCGGAGCGAACAGGCTGGGCAAGGCCCTTGCCCGGCAACGCTTCCGGCGGTTTTCCGCTTCCGGAGCGTTTCGCAAGATTCTCGCGCACCTCGCGCAGGCTTGCCTTCAAGCGGCTGTTTTCCTCTTCAAGCGCCTGTAATTTTTTGGCGGTGTCGGGGAATTGCTCGGAAAGGGAAGCTGAAAATGACATTTTTGCCTTCTGGATCAAATCCATGATCAACCCGCGCTTTTGGGTCGCGGGACGAAGTTCAAGATAACGCTCGTAATGGTAAATCGCGCGCACATAGTCCTTTTTGTAATCATCGTAAAGCAATGCCAGCGAGAGATGGGCCTGGGCCAGGTCCGGCCGCCTCGCGAGGGCGTTGTTCAGGGAATCAATGGCGCCATCCTTGTCGCCCTGGCGGACCTTGGACTGCGCCTTGCGGATGAGCGGATCGCGGAAATCGCTGTCGTCCAGGCTTGCCACCGGACGGGAGCAACCCGGCAAAAAAACAGCAAAAACAAGCAGGACCGCTCCTGAAAACGCCGCCGCCCGGAATAAAAGATTATTTTTCATATCAACTGTTGCTCACTTTTAACAAACAAGCCGGTTGGATTCAATTTGTTTTTTTCGGCGCGCCGCAGGCAAAGACAATCCGCACCGTTGTCCCGGATCCCGGGCTGCTCTTCACGAGGATATCGCCCTCGTGATTTTTCACTATCCCGAGGGCCGCGGACAACCCCAAACCGCGCCCCACGCCCTTGGTCGTGAAAAAAGGATCAAACAGCCTGGCGCGCGTTTCCTCGTTCATGCCCCGGCCGTTGTCGATAATGCTCAAATAGCAGCGCGGCCCGCGCGTAAACGGCCGGTTGCGCAGGATGATCTCATAATCATCGTGATGATGATCTTCGGCCGTTTCATCCGGGCCGGTTTCAAGCTGAACAACCCCGCCCTTGTCCTTGACGGCTTCGCCGGCATTGGCGACCAGGATGGTCAGCAATTGTTTCAGCTGGACGGCGTCGCCATTGACCGGCGGCAGGTTTTCGGCCAGCTTCGCGCGCAACTCGGCATTTTCAGGCAGGGCTTTTTTCAGGGAGGGCAGCAGGCTGGAAACAATTTCAGACAGGCGGACCGGCTTGAATTCACCCTTGACCATGCCGGCGCAGGTCAAGAGCTGCTTCATCACGGCCGACGAACGCTGGCAGGCCGTTAAAATGTTCTGCAGGTAACCGCGCGCGTCCTGCGCATCGAACGGCTGGTTGACAAGCGCCAGGGCCGTATTCCCCTGGATGGCCATCAACTGGTTGTTCAACTCGTGCGCCAGGCCGCCCGCCATGGCGCTGATGCTCTCAAGCTTTTCAGCCTGCCGCGAGCTGGCCTCCAGGCGCTCGCGCCTGGCCTTGCGCTCGTGTTCATGAAGGCTTATATCAATGGTCGCCTGCAGTTCGTCGTCCGTGAACGGCTTGATGATAAATCCGCAGGCGCTGGTTGCCTTGACGCGCGCCAATGTTTGGTCGTCCGAATAGGCGGTCAAGAAAATGACCGGCAGGCCGTACCGGCCCTGGATCGCCTCGGCCAGCGCTATGCCGTCAATATCGCCGCCAAGCCTGATATCCGTGAGCACCAGGTCCAGGTCCGCGCCTTCAATCAGCCTTAAGGCCTCATCCCCGGAAGCGACGCTGGCGACGACCTCGTGCCCCAGCCGGGTAAGCCGGTGCTGCAAATCCAGCGCCACGATCCGCTCGTCTTCAACAATAAAAATCCGTCTTCCGCCCATGGTTATCCGGCTTTCATGACAAATAGCATTTTCCCCGTCATATATTCAGGCGGAGATCCGCGCTCGCAAAACAGGCGATGCAAAGAAATCCTTTTTGTTCCGTTATAATATGAGCTTTCCCGGCATCTGTCCAACCTTTATGGACGAATAAAAATTGTATTTTTTTCTTGCATTTTTCGGCCCAAGGACTAGTCTGGCAAAAAACAATGGTTGCGGGAACGCCCGCAACGTTAACAACCTTAAAGGAAGGGGGGAAAAAAACATAAAATTTTTTTCTTGCATTTATTCCGCTGTATAGTATTTTTTCAATAAATCAATGGCCGCGCAAGCGGCCGCAGTAAGTAAATCACGCCTTAAGCGTGATAAACAATGAAGGAGGACGAAAAGATGAAGTTAAACCGTTTGCATTTGGTAGGCTGCGTTCTGGTCAGTTTGGCGCTCACAGCTGGAGCCCAGACGGCAGCGCCCGCAGCGGCGGCACCGGCCGCGAAGCCTGCGGCGAAGGCAAAGGCAGCGTCAACGGATGCTGGTTGCTTCCAACTCGCTCTGGTAACACCCGTGCAGATCCAAAATGCCGACCGTGCCATTAACGGCCTGCGGATCAACATTATTTACGGGCAGAACACCGACGTGAGCGGTATGGATATCGGTATCATTAACCATGCCACCGGCAGCCTGAAAGGCGCGGAAATAGGTGTCGTTAATATCGTTGAAGGCAAATCCAGCGCGCTTCAATTCGGTCTGATCAACGGCGTTGGCGAAGATCTGACCGGCGTGCAGCTCGCCCCGGTCGGCGTCAACTACGTCGGCGGAGCGAACATGGGCTGGCAGGTTACCGCGGCCGGTATTGACGTGGTCATGAACAAGATGGACGGCGGCCAGGCCAACATATTCGGTATTAACTACGTCGGCGGCGATGGCGACAACCAGCTCTCCGCGGCGGGTATTAACTGGATCGGCGAAAAACAACATGGCGTCCAGATGGTTGCGGCCGGCTTGAACTATGCCGGTAGCGATGCTGATGTCCAGATCTGCGCGCTCGGCCTCAACGTCGGGCAGGCCAATGTCGGCGCCGGTCAGCTTGTGGCGGCCGGTTTGAACATTGCCCTTGAATCGGTTGACAACCAGATCCTTGCCGCTGGCATTAACTATGCCGGCGATGCAGCGACTGGCATTCAAGTCGGCGCGGCTGGCGTGAACTGGGCTGGCGGCAAGACCGAAGCGCAACTGATGCTGCTTGGTCTGAATGCCTCCCTTGACAAGGTTACCGGCGCCCAGTATGACCTTGCCGGAATTAACTTTGTCAACGACTCGGTCAATGGCGGCCAGTGGCTTGCAGGCGCTGGTATCAACATTGCCGGCGGCAAAGTTGAAGGTGCCCAGTGCGTTGCCACCCTTCTCGGCATAAACTATGCCGCTGAAATTGATGGCGCGCAGTGGTCAATGATTAACGTGGCCTCCAAGGTCAAAGGCTTCCAGTTCGGCGCAATCAACTATTGCGACGAGTTGGATGGTCTGCAGATTGGTATAATCAACATCGCAACGCAGAACTCTCTGCCTGTGATGGTTGTCTGCAACGCCAATTGGTAACTGACCCGGAAGTAAGTTGAAATTAAGGGCTGTCCGCCGCAAGGCGGACGGCCCTTAATGTTTTCGGGGCATAGTTGCATCAAGTTTGATTACGGAACTATCTGCCGGCGGGGATAATTTGCGGGGGGGGCAATCCGGTAAATCAAAGTTTCCCGGCGGTCACTTCTTCAACCCGGCCAGCAGGCATTGGATGACGTCCCCGGCCGTGTAGGAATCGCAACCGGGCTTGAGGAAACGGCCGACCTGCTTAATATCGTTGCCGGCGGTCACCAACGCCAGTTCATGTGTGTTGCCGGGACGGATCTGGCCGAGACCGACATTGGCCGGCAGGCAGTTGCAGATGCATTTCCGGCCGACCGTGTCCTTGATGTCGCCACCCTTGCGGACATAGTCTTCCACCGGCTCGGCGGGACAGCGATAACCCACCGTCCCGTCCGGCTTGCGGTAAAGATGCCGCAGGTAACCAAGGTCGCAAACGCGTTTCCGCGCCGCGTACAAGGCATTATCCGAGAGCGTGCCTTTCATCTGCACAACCTTGAATGGAAACCCGGCGGGAGAAGCGCGCGGATCGGTAAAAACACGGACTTTCCCGGAACGAATAAGCGCAATGCCCTGTGCTTTCAACTCCGGGGAAAGGCCGGATTCCTTGCTGAAAGCAAAGGCGGTCCCGACCTGGACGCCGGCGGCGCCCAAACGGATCGCATCGGCCAGTTTTTCCGGCTGGCCATACGAGCCGGCCAGCCAGAACGGAAGTCCCAGGGCCCGGATTTTATCCAGCTCCGGCACGTCGCGCGGGCCATAGACCGGCTCGCCTTCCGCGCTGAGCTGCATCGGGCCGCGCGGCGGGGCGTTGTGACCGCCGGCGGTTTCGCCCTCCACCACGAAGCCGTCAACGCGCCCGGTGGATTTACGGGCCAGGGTCATGGCGAGCGTCGCCGAGGCGACAATGCCGAGAAAAACCGGCCTTTTCAGCTGGTAGATTTTTCCGTCGTAAAAAGTCCTGGGATCCAGGGTGGTAAAGGTTTCCTCACCGGGCAGGGCGCCTTCCACATCCAGCCTCAATTCAGCCGGCTTGCCGGCCGCGAATTTATCGAGCACATCGGGAATCGTCCTGGGAATACCGGCGCCCATCAGCACATAATCAACCCCGCCGAGCATCGCGCCGAAAAGGGTCAGCAGCGTCATGAGCTGGATCTTTTCAAGCAGGTTAATGCCGACCAGGCCGTTGTGCCCGTCCTTGGCCAGGAAAACCTCAACAAATCCCGCCACCACCGCCAGTTCGGCAAAGGAGGGATCCGGCTTGATCGTGGGCTTCGGGCTCGGTTTTAACGGCGCGTCGGGCGCCTTTCCGCCGGGCACGAAATAAGTGTCCATCACGCGCCGGGCCATTTCGGGGATCGGGAAATGCTGCAGGGCATGCCGCAGTTTGCCGTCCAGGTCGCCGAATTGGAGCCGGCGGGCGAGAATGCCCGGAAGAGCCGTCCCGGAAACGACCCCAAGCTGTCCCAGGCGGGCTACGACCGACGCCAACTGCCAGTTGGACACCGCCACTCCCATCCCGCCCTGAATAATTATCGGATGCGCCATAAAAAATAAAAATAACTGCCTGTTTTTTCGGACTTTTACAAATCATCATGGAAATTGTCAACAAGAATTTTCCGTTTTTTTCCGGCAAATAATAAATTTCAAACCATCAATCATGATTTTCCCGGCTTGGATAATTTTCGGCCTTCGGGTATGCTGAGCGCGAAAAACAAATTTTATGGAAATCAGGCGTCAAATAATCGGCAATGAACTGCACTTGAGCATCGGCGGCCGGATCGACGCCACCTGGTCCGGAACCCTGGACCGGGAACTGACCGATGCCATCAGCGGCGGCGCGCATCACATCCGCCTGGACCTGCGCGAAACCCAGTTCATCAGCTCGGCCGGAATCAGGGCGCTCTTGAAGGCGCTCAAGACATTGGCCCCTCTCCACGGCTCCTTCGCCGTAACGGAAGCTTCCGAAAATGTCCGCTCCGTCCTTGATCTGACCGGCCTGACTAAGGCCCTGGAACAGGCCGGTCAAAGGCGCGAAGCGCCGCGCGCGGAGGGTTCCCGTGTTATTCCGCACGACTCAATCGCCCTTGAAGTTTTTCCCCTGCCCCCTCAACAACCGATTGTTTTAAAATTGATCGGCAATCCGGATTTGCTTGCCGACCCAGCGGCGGATCGCACAAGAAAAATATCCTTAAGGCCCGAAACAATGGCGGTCGGGATCGGCGCTTTCGGCGACGACGCGCGCGAATGCCGGCAGCGCTTCGGAGAATGCCTTGCGGTCTGCGGCGCGGCGGCCTGCCTGCCGACGGAAAAGGCGGCCATGCCCGATTTCCTGCTCGCCACGCCGGCCTTCGCGCCGGAAATAAATTTTATCCACGCCCTGAGCTGGCCGGCCTGCTTTGCCCATCTGCTCCGCTTTGAGAGCCGCCTGCCGGGCCGCGGCATAGCGTTGTCCGACCTGGTAAAAATCGCGATTGACATCGCCGGGCAAAACAACATCGCGGCCGCAATCCTCGCGGAAACCACCGGGCTGGTCGGGGTTGCGCTCCGGCGTTCGCCCTCCGGCGAAAAAAGCGACCGCCGGCTTTATGAATATCCCGAGATTAAAAAATGGTTTTCTTTTTCGGCGGAGCCGGTCTTCAACGGCGCCCTTGCGCTGGGCGCCGGCATAGCGGCGCGCGCGCCGGACAAAGAACTAGGCAAATGGCTGCGGCCGCTTGGCGCGGGCAACCGGATTTCAGGCCATTTTCACGGCGCGGTATTCGAGCGCCGGCCGTTGAAAAAAGGAATGATTGACCTGGCGGAAACGACGCATAATCTCTTTCAAAACAACAACTTGCGCGGCATAATGCATCTCCTGGCCGATGAACGCGAACTGACGGGCGCGGGCGAAAGCCGGTTTTCGCGCGGGGCCGTCTGGATCGGGCCGGTGGAAAAAATAATTAACGAATGAACCAAACATGAACTTGCTGCTCGGATCACTGACGATCGGATTTTTTCTCTCGCTCCTGACGCTCGGCGTCTATCTCTCGTTCCGCATTTATCATTTCCCGGACATTACCGCCGACGGCTCATTCCCGCTCGGCGCCGCGGTGGCGGCCGTGCTGATTGCCGCCGGGGTTCACCCGGCCCTCGCCACGCTCTCCGGGTTCGGCGCCGGGCTCGTCGCCGGGTTCGCCACCGGCGTGCTGCACACGCGCTTCCGGATTCATCCGCTCCTCTCGGGCATCCTCGTCATGACCGCGCTTTACTCGATCAACCTGCACATCATGGGGCGCAGCAATGTGCCGATCTTAGGCAATTTCACGCTGATCAACCTGGCGGAAAAAGCATGGCTGCAGGCAGCCGGCCGGCCGGCCTGGCAATTCCTGGGGTGGGAAATCGGCGCGCGCGACCTGGCCGCGCTGGGCCTGGCGCTGATCCTGATCGCCGCCTGCTCCCTCGGGCTTTATCTTTTCCTGCGCACCAATCTCGGCACGGCCATGCGCGCCACGGGCAATAACGCGGCCATGATCAGGGCGCTGGGCGTGAACAGCAACGTGATGATAACCCTCGGCCTGACGCTTTCCAACGGGCTCATCGGCCTTTCCGGCGCGCTCATGGCCCAGTACCAGGGCTTTGCCGACGTGCAGATGGGCATCGGCATGATCGTCTGGGGCCTGGCGAGCGTGATCATCGGCGAGGCGCTGGTCGACAGCAAACGGCTCGGCCTGGCAATCACCGGGGCCATCATGGGCTCGATTCTTTTCCGCCTGCTGGTGGCGATCGCCCTGCGCTGGGGGCTCCACCCGAACAACCTGAAACTGATCACGGCCGTATTCGTCTTCGCCGCGCTGGTCCTGCCGGCCGTGATTGCGAGGACAAGGAAAAAAATCAGCCATGCTTGAAATCCAATCGGCATCAATAACTTTCAACGCCGGGACGCCGGAGGAAATACGGGCCCTGAACAACGTGTCGCTCGCCCTCGCCGAGGGATCCTTTTCCGTGATCCTCGGCGGGAACGGCTCGGGAAAATCAACCCTCCTGGGCCTGATCGCCGGATCCTGCCGGCCGGATTCCGGCAGGATCCTGATGGACGGCCGGGATGTCACCGCCTGGCCGGAGCACCGGCGCGCCGCTCTCATGGGCCGCGTTTTCCAGAACCCGTTCACCGGCACGGCGCCGGACATGACCATTGCCGAAAATTTTGCCCTCGCCGCGCGCCGCGGCCGGACCCGCGGCCTGGGCTGGGCGCTCTCCCCCGCCATGCAGCGCGAAATTCGCGCGCGGGTAATTGACCTCGGCCTGGGGCTTGAAGACCGGCTGGATGCACCGGTCGGGACCCTTTCCGGCGGACAACGCCAGGCGCTCACGCTCCTGATGGCAACTTGGCAAAAGCCGCAACTTATTCTGCTGGATGAGCATACCGCGGCGCTGGACCCGAAATCGGCCGAGCGCCTGATCCTTCTCACCCGGGACATCATTGAGCGCGAAAAGCTGACCGCGCTCATGGTGACCCATTCCATGCAACAGGCCATCCGGCTCGGCGACCGGCTCATCATGCTCCATCACGGCGAAATCGCCTATGATTTCAGCGGGGTTGAAAAGCGCCGCCTGCAGGCCGATGAACTTTTAACTTTGTTTGATGAATTGCGCAAAAGCGACCAGCTGGACGCCCCGGGCGCGGAAATGATCAAACAACTTTATGTATGATTATTGAAAACATGTGGCATACGATTAAACGGCTTTTCATGGGAATTTTTCTGATCTCCGCCGCCGGGGCAATCCTGCTCCTTTCCGACCGCGTGCAGGGGGATAGGAACGCGCGCGAGACCAAGCCGCGCGTGGCCATTTTCCAGTTCTCCACCCGCGACATCCTCAACGACTGCGTCAACGGCTGCCTGGCCGCGCTCTCCGCCCGGGGATTCCGGCCCGGCGAAAACATCATCATAGAGCGCTTCAGCGCCGAAAACGACCTGCCGACCGCCAACACCATCGCCAAGCTGATCGTTGAAGGCGGTTATAAAATGGTGATCACCTTCAGCACGCCCTCCTTGCAGTGCATGGCCGGCGCCAACAGCAACGGGAAATTAATCCATGTTTTCGGAGCGGTCACGGACCCTTACCGTTCCGGCGTGGGCCTTGACCGGAAAAATCCTGCCAGGAGACCCAAACACCTGGCCGGGATCGGCACATTCCAGCCGGTCAAGGAATTGTGGCGCATAGCAAAACAAATCAACCCGCGCCTGGACACCGTGGGCGAGGTCTGGTGCCAGAGCGAAACCTGTTCCGAGGCCTGCACGCTCCTCGGCCGGGAAAGCGCGCGGGAACTCAAAATGGCGCTCCTGGAAGCGCCCATTTCGTCCGTGACCGAATTGCCGGACGCCCTGCAATCGCTGCTGACGCGCAAGGTCCAGGCAATCTGGATCGGCGGCGACAATATCGTCGAATCGGTCGTGCCTTCCATTGTCCGTTCGGCGCTTGAAGCTCATGTTCCCGTCCTGGCCAACGCCGCCTCCCATGCCCGCGATGGCGCGCTGATCAGCCTGGGGGCCGATTATTTTGAGGTCGGCCGCGCGACCGGTGATATCGCCGCCGGGATTCTCAAGGGCCGCTCGCCCGATTCATTCCCGATTGAAAACGTCGTGCCGCAAAAAATGGTCCTCAACCTCGACGTCCTGCCGCTCTTGCGCGAACCGTGGGATATCGCCGAGGATGTTTTTATTGAGCGGGCTGAAGCCGCCCGGACCGAAATGGCCAATAAAAGCCGGAATGTTGAATGGACTATTCCGGGAAAACAAACCGGCCGGCCGGCAATCAATACCAGATAAGCTGTTAATCATTAAATTGTTACAAATAAATAAAGGAATAATATTGATGAAAAAAAATATCAGGAAAAGAGCGCGGGTGGCGGTGGGCGGCATCATGCACGAAACGAACAGTTTTTCAAAGGTCCCGACGGAATACGAGGATTTCACGAGCAGCCACGCGCTCAGCATGGCGACCGGGGCGGACATTCTCAAAAAATTCCGGGGCCTGGGCGTGCCCATCGGCGGCTTCATCAACGAGGCGGAACGATCCGGACTGGAGTTGATCCCGCTCATCTACACCTTTGCCACGCCGGGCGGAAAAGTCCGGCACTCCGCCTATGTAAGATTGCGGGAACGTTTCCTGGCCAGCCTCAGGAAGGCCATGCCGGTGGACGGCGTCCTCCTCGACCTGCACGGCGCGATGGCAACGGACCGCTGCGAGGACGCCGAGGGCGATTTCCTGCGGCATATCCGGAAGGTGGTCGGGCCGGGAACACCCATCATGTCAACCCTCGACCTCCACGCCAACATCACGCCGCTCATGGTAAAGGAAGCCGACGCGCTCATCGGTTACGACACTTATCCCCACGTGGATTTATGGGAGCGCGGGATTGAGACCGCGCGCCTGATGGCCGACGCGATAGGGAAAACAGGGGGACAAGGAAAGAAAATAAGGCCGGTTTCGGCCCTGCGCCAAATCCCCCTCCTGGTCGCCCCGCCCCGGCAATGCACCCTTATCCCGCCCATGGCGGATATCTTTAAAATAGTCCATAAGATGGAAAAGAAGCCGGGGGTGCTGGCCATTACGGTGGCCGGCGGATTTCCATTTTCCGACATCAGGGACGCCGGAATGGCGGTGGTGGTCATGACCGACGGCAACAAGCGCCTGGCCGAAGCCCTGGCAGGGCAGCTCGCCAAAGCTATCTGGAAGCGGCGCAATGATTTCCGCGTCATCCTGACGCCCGTTACGGAGGCCATCGCCTACGCGCTCAAAACGGGCAAAGGACCGGTTGTCCTGGCGGACGGATCCGACAATCCCGGCGGCGGTGCGCCCTGCGACGGAACGGTCATGCTCAAGGCGCTCGTTGAGGCAAATGTCCCCTCGGCGGTCGTAGCGTTCATCGCCGACCCGCAAGCGGTTGAGGCGGCAATGAAAATCGGAGCCGGGAAACGCGCCACGCTCACCGTGGGCGGCAAAACCGACCGCAAGCACGGCAAGCCGCTGACGCTGACCGGCCTGGTCAAGTGGGTAGGCAAAAAAACCTACGTGAACAAGGGCACAATGCAGACGGGATTGAAGGTTGACCTGGGCCGGGCGGCGTTGTTCGTGGTAAATAACGTGGAGATCATCCTGACCGAGAACCGGGCCCAGCCGCTGGACACGGAGGCGATCCGGTGCATGGGCATTGAGCCGCGCAAGCGCCTCCTGGTCGGGCTGAAATCCAGCGTCCACTACCGGTCGTCCTACCAAAACATGGCAACCAGGATATTTGAAGTGGATACACCCGGCGTTCATTCACCGGATTTGAGGCACTACCGGTTCCGCAGAATACGCCGTCCCATCTATCCGCTGGATGGATAGCCCGCATATCTCACAGGTTAAAACCGCCTGCGAGACATGCGCTTTTGCCGCAATCCTTTGCGGCAAAAGTTTCGGCCTCCGCCACTGGCGGATTGCTCAAGATAGAGGCCGTGTTTCAGGCAATTAACTTCATAAAAAGCGGGAACGTTCAATTTTCAAGGTTGGACGTTCTTTGCCTCTTCGTCATATGCGGATCACGTGACGGAAAATTCGCCGCACACCGTGCGGCGCTACAGTTGTAATTTGACTGAAACATCTATACCGGCCACCATCCGGCGACAAAGAAATTTGCGTTATTTTACGGATAAAAACAGGCCAAAAAATAAACAAAATTAAGTTGCATACATACCGCTAAAAATGCTATTCTTCTGAATGCGAAGAATGGAGTATTTTTGTGCAGCACAATGGGCTTGTCCTAGAGCAGGCATTCGGCTTAAATCCAGGGACTGGCCTGTATGATCTGGCGGTGTTGTCGTGTCGGGCAATTGATTTAATAATTAGATATCAACGTGAACTCTAAACCAGTCAAATTGAATACAATGCTACTGGCTAATAAGCCTATGATTTTCAAGAAATTGGCTTGGATTGCATTTGTTGGAATCGGGATTGGTATGTTCAGCCCTCCGGCTTTAACGGTTGAGCCCATCCCGACAATTGAGACAAGAGTATATCCAGCGTTAATGCCAAAATCTGGTCACTCCGCATCAGTAACAAATGATGCATATCAACCGGGAATTCTGCGGGACCTGTGGTTTAACGACTTTGAACAATGGTGGAAGCAGCAAACATATTATGCAGCTAACGCGAATGGCGTTATAATTAACGGAATATGGTGTGACACGAAAAATGAAGGATACGTGCATTTGCCATGGCCTTTGGGACCATTGGCAAGCACCCAAACAAATGGCTTACCGGCTTGGATGCTGCTTAGTCCCGATCAATATGTCAAATTGACTGGTATTCCATATACTGGAAAGGCTCGTGGTATAGGGGAGGCAAACTGGGAGGCTGCCGGCGGCGATACTCCTGGGCAACTATTTGTTAATACTAATACTTCTCCTACAAGCCCTTTGATTGATCAGGTTTGGACACCAGGTGAGTCATTTTACGATTCCAATTCGAATGGAGTATATGACATAGCCGTGCCAGGTGAAGACCGTTGGTGGGCCAACAACAAGGAGCCAGTTCAGTTTCGCACAAACTGGCCGGATCATCCTCTGGTTTATGACTACCAGAGTTTAAGTAATAGCACGCCACCTGCAGTGCCAGGCTGGGATCCACGACGTGGTGAAATCTATGCGGATTACAATCCAAATACCCAATTAGGCCCTGACGGACGCGTTCGCGTGGTCGGATTTGATACGAATGTCGTGATTTGGATTCAAGATCCGGCAAATCCCGATATGTCAAACATCATGGTAACGGTTTCGGAATTTGATTTTACACCGCAAAATGGCGTTCCATCTATGGAAGGTGATTTTTACCATACTTACGTCAGCAATCGACCAGGTACTCAAACTAATATTTTAACTAATGGGGTTTTTGATTTCAACGTAAACTATTCCAACGGCGAAAATCTGGTATATCAGGCAGTAGATCAGGATGGAGCTCCGCTCAATCTGATATATCAAGTGTGGAAAACAAATAATAGTATTTATAAAGGGGAAAACGCCGTGTTAGATGGCGCGACACGTGTAGACGTTTCGGTGCCGTTATACCAGGCAAGTGAATTATTTGGCGTTTTTTTTAGAGTCGACGGAGGCTCACGCCTCTATACCGATTATTTGCCTCGCGGCACAAATACCAGCGGCAGCTATGGCGTGTGGGATGGCGGCACTCCGGCTGAACCATTTGAGGATTTTCTTTCCTGGTGGGATCCGGATATAACAGACACATACGGCAACCGAGTCGGAGGGTTCACGTGGGTAGATGGACTGACAACCAATCCGGCGGCAGTCACGCATCGCCCCGATCGATCAGTTCCTTTCGGGGAGCTCTCATGGGCTCAATATACAGATTATATTAATCAGAATTATCCCGGAACTGGAGTCGTAGCCTTGATAGCGCGCGCCGGCAATGGCGTTTACGACGGTCCCGACAATTGGGATGAACGAGCAAATTACAAATATCGGTGGGCTGGAATTGTTGCCAGGGCCACGGCTTACACTCCAGTCAGTACGGACCACTGGTATTTTGGCCCGTATGGAAACTTTTCCGATTGGTGGATCAATTATTTTCCGTTAGCAACCGCAAGTTTTTCCATGTCGGAGGAGATCCCCAATGTCGTGGAATATGATCCCGGCAATTCAAAAACCCTTGTAGGCGGGTGGATTCCAAGTTTAAATACAGGCTGGAGTTATGATAGCTCGCGCGAGTTCTGCGATTTGCCATCTTCTTTGCATCATTCGGCCGGGGACGGACGACTGGGTGAAATAACATCACCCTGGTCCCATTCCTTGTACGGGCAGAATGTGATGGAGAGACCGATGGATCCTATAAATGAAATTCTATTAGGTGGGCCGAACGCTTGCGGAGTATTCGGCGACAATGGTCGTGATGCAGGCAACGTGTTGAATTTGGAAGTATATACCTGGAAAAAACCGGAATTATCTGTATTTAACTACGGCGACACATCAAATTCTTCTTCAAATAAGGACTGTAATTTGGACGGGATGATTGATATGGGGGAATCACGGGTTGGATATCCGAGTTATACAATAGATGATGATTCAGTGAAGGTAAATGACGGGGACGGAGTATATCCGTGTAACTGGACCCGCATGGTGGAAGATGTAATGGCTGTTTGGGATTGGGTAACGACTCCCGGGGTAACAGGTGTTTTTTACCATGTTACCGTCTGGCCGCCAATGACAGCAGGAGGAATGATTCAATCTCGCGCCGGAAAAGGTTGGAGTACACCATCAAAATCAGGAGGAACTGCCTGGGGCCTTTCCGAACAAGTTGATTATGACGGCACGGTAGTTACGGCTCACGAACAATCGCATGACCTTTACGGTGCAATTGATTTCTATGACTACGATGTCTATGGAAGGGTGCCGCAGTTGATAAACGCTGCTGTTGGCGCTTATTCAATCATGGGCTCGGGCGGATTGGTTCATGACGTACCGATGCACAAAGAGATGGGCGGATGGATAGCTGATCAACCCATAACCAATGTGCTGGTGGAAAACGGCGGACCTCTAACAATCCAATTGACCCCCATGGAGGGATCTCGCAACGCTTATTACTATTATAACCGTATAGGTAGTTACTATAACGATAGCACGCCAAAAATTGAAAGATTATGGTTTTGGTATTCCGATAATTCATCTCAATTTTCATATAAATTTGCCGGGGCCGGTTTTTATATGCTCCAGGAAAATCTTGATGGATATGACCAACGTCTTGGCGACATCTTTGTGGCACAAATGATTCAGGCCGATGGACTGAATCAATTACAGGATGGCGTGAATACCGGTGATCCAGGCGATCCGTTTCCAGGCTCAACGTCAAATACATGTTTTTCCGCCGATACTCTGCCGTCAGCGCTCTGGTATGACAGTCATGACATGGGTATCAGAGTGAATGATATTGTTCTCCCGACTAAAGCAGGGGAATCGGCCGAAGTGACATTTGAATGGTACGATCCTCGCAAACCATGGCCCACTCCCTGGTGGGGTGCCGATAAGGACAGTGATTCCACGCCGGATATCTGGGAATATCATTACTTTAACAGCTTGGGCGTGGTTTCGGCAACATCAGATTTTGATGGCGACGGATTGTCGGATCGTTACGAAGCCATGGCCGGCACCGATCCGTGCAATGGCGGCCGATCGATTGATTACCAAGCAGATGCGGACAATGATGGAATAATCAATGGCGAAGAAATGCGGCATGGCACGCATCCGTTAACATCGGATACCGATGATGATGGACGCAGTGATAGCATAGAATTAGCCAGAATTAACCGGACAAATTCCTGGCCAACCAATGCAATAAGCCCCCTTGTTGATCGGGTGTTGCAAGTGGATGGACAAACAAACAGTTATGTGTTGATGCCAGGCAACCAAAACCGCTTTTCAGCATTAACCAATTGGACAATTATGGCATGGGTAAAACCATCCTCAAACTTTAATAATGGAGTGGTCATCGGGCGTGATGTGGGGACCAATAATTGGCATTATTGCCTGGGACTAAAGGATGGACTAAAGCCGTTTATTAAATTTACAGTCAGTCCCGGGACCAACGAGCTCGTGGCGGCATCATCATCAGCCCTGCCGTTAAATAGTTGGACACATCTTGCGGGTGTATTTGACGGCAGTTCCGGCCAATTGGCGTTGTATGTAAACGGAGTTCGTACGGCTTATTACCTCACAACAGGAAACCGGCCGGCTTATAATGTAACCCCTTGCAGGCAAATAGTTGGACAAGGGGTTGTAGGATGGATTGATGAAGTTGGAATATTTAACCACGCGATGACCATAGATGATATTTTAAGTTTAAAACAGGGAATATTCATGAATGCGCCATCTAGTGAGCAAGTGACATATTATAGGTTTGATGATGGCACCAGCGCCACAAATGATAATGGTACATGGCGAGGCACCAGTGGTCGCAGTGATTGGACCTGGGGACAGGTGGAAGATTTCGCAAGTGGTTATGAAAATGGATGGATGCGCATGTGGCGGAACGCTGGAACTCTAATAGGACAGGCACAAATGGTTCTTGCGCCTGCTGATACACCCGTACGACTGAGCGAACGGGATAGTGATGGCGATGCAATGCCGGATTGGTGGGAATTGGCAAATGGATTGAATCCTTTTGATGCTACGGGTGTCAACGGAGCGTGGGGTGATCCCGACAACGATGGGTTGAACAATCGCGCGGAATATCTGTCCGGAACTGATCCACACGACTGGGACACGTCTAATACTGGTATCGGCGACTACGACAACCGCTCCGGGGATTACAGCCGCACCTGGGGCGAAATGTACATGGACGGCGACGGAATGCCCGACACCTGGGAAATAGACCACGGGTTAAATCCTTATATTTACGATGCCAACCTGGACCTGGACCTTGACGGATGGAGCAATCTGGCCGAATACCTGGCCGGAACGGACCCGAACAACGCTAGCAGTTATCCCCAGCCATCGCTCTGGGGATCGGCGGATTATTTCGGATATCAATCGGGTACATTGAGATTCATTGTCTATAACACCGATACCATGGATGGCACACCCCAAATTATAAGAATTGGCACGGGAACACCGGTTGCGGAAACTATCGGCTCGGCGGACGGCACGCTCAATTTCTCCGGCAGCCTGCCGCTCTACCCTCTTGACCTGACCACCGTGGTTACAATATCTGCCCCGCTCATGACCAATTTCGTGACATTCACCTTCACCGCTCCAGGGCAATATACCTACTCTGGCCCGGGCATAGACGCTGCCGCCACGCTTGATTATACTACCGGCAAGATGACCCTGCAATGGGCATCGACGGCAGTTCCGGCAGAGGGATCTGGCGTAGCCGTTACCTACACTTATGTCAACCGCAACGCGGCGGCGTTCAATCTTAGCGGATTCTCCGAAGGCGATTTTTACCTCATGGCACTGATGGATATAAATGGTAATGATACCTATGACACGGGCGAACCGATGGGAATTATGGAAGACCAGCCATTGAATATGGAGTATTCCACCTTGCAGAATGTCAAGGTTCATCTCACGGATAATCTTCCTGGTTACGGCCGATTCAGCTGGACTGGAAACACCACCGGTACAAGTGATTATCCGATTGTCATCAACAAGATCAGCGAAAATGGTGCGCCGACCATTCTGACCCGCACCGTGCGCTGGTCGCGCAACTTTTTCCATGAATTTGATTATCAACTTGCGGGTTATTATGGTTTGGCGGCCGGACAATACCAGTGGTGGATGAACGGCCAGCAGGGAACATTTACCGTCTCCTGGCCGGCCTCGGTCAGCACACCGACATTGGTCTATCCGCGGGGCGACTACTTTAACATGGCCATCAACCAACTCAAGTGGACCATGGATGCTTATTCCACTATGTATCATCTGCAGGTCGCCAGGCAGGCCAGCGACGGAGGACTCGCCTTCGTCCTTGATAATTATTACCCGACCCCCTATGCCGACAGAAACGGCATTTCCCAGTCCACCCTGCCGCTCTATGCCGGAGAGCTGGGCAACGGGGTTTATTTCTGGCGCGTGGCCAGCTGGAGCCCGGCCGGAGAAAGCGCCTGGTCCGAGGCACAGACATTCAATATTGATTTGAGCGCTTCAACCAATTCCCACTGGATAGCGGGCGACATCTATTACTTCGGCAAAGCCGATTGCGCAAATATTGTCGTGGAAGCTTTTGACAACCGAGGGTTCGGCGGCAAGCCCAAGGCGCGAATGCTCCTCACCGGCGCCACGCGTGCAAACGAATTCAAGGGCTCGTACACCATGCGCGGTTTACCGCAGGGCACTTATTATGTCCGCGCTTACCTGGACGTCACTCCCGCCGGCGGAACGCGCGATAATAAACTTTCCAAACCGTGGGAGTCATGGGGCTTTATCAGGGATCCGTATAACAGCTACCAGCCCAAGCCAATCCTGCTCATTGACACGATGTTTGTGGACGGCTGGAAGATTGTCATCCGCGACCAGGATACCGACAACGACCTCCTGCCGGATGCCTGGGAAATGTATTATTTCGGCAACCTTGACCAGACCGGCGACATGGATTATGACGGCGACGGCGAAACCAACCTGGAAGAATACCTGCGCGACGGAGTTGACATGAACCCGGCCACCTGGGACACCGACGGCGACGGCCTGAGCGACAACTTTGAGCTCAATTATGCCGCGCATTCGTTCGGCTTCTCGGCCAAGTCCGGCTTGCGTCTTAACCCGATGGCATGGGATACCGACGGCGACGGCTACTCCGATGGCGCCGAAATGAAGCGTTATCGCACCGATCCTCTTGACCCGACCAGTTACCCGGGGTACCGGCCGATGTGTTTTGACGCCTTCCGCAGCCCGGGCGACTATGACGGCGACGGCCGAAGCGACCTGGGCGTCTACGATATCACCAGCGGCAACTGGTACCTGATGACGGCCGGAGGCGATTTTTACAACCTGCCCTTCGGCAATTCGGGAACCCAGCCCATGGTCGGCGATTACACCGGCGACGGCTGTGACGACTTTGCGGTTTTTGAGCCGGCCTCCGGCACATGGTATCTTTACAACGCCTGGACCGGCCAGTCGGCAAGCCTTAAATACGGCGATTCGGAAATGATCCCCGTGCCGGCCGATTACGACGGCGACGGCAAAGCCGACCTTGGCCTCTATTACCCCGCGGAAGGCATGTGGTATATTTACAGCGTTGGAGCCAAACAGTTTTACAGTCTCAAATTCGGCGGTCCGACAATGACGCCGGTGCCCGGGGATTATAATAACGACGGCGCAGGCGACCTGGCGACTTACGAGCCGAACACGGGCAACTGGAACATTTTCACCTTTGACCATTATCGCCACGAAGGCCAGTATTTCTCCGGCAATTTCGGCGGCCCGACCATGATGCCGGTCGGCGGCGATTATGACGGCGACGGCCGCAGCGACGCCGCGCTCTTTGAGGCCAATACCGGTTACTGGTACATCCTGACCTGGAAGGGCCAGTTCCTCAGCGGGCAGTTCGGCGGCCCCGGCTGCATCCCGGTGCCCGGTGACTATGACGGCGACGGCCGGACCGACGTTTGCGTCTATTACCCGCCGACGGGAACATGGTATATTTACTGCTGGTCGGGCCAGGTGTTGCAGATCCAGTTAGGCTGGCCAGCGGCCATGCCCGCGCTGAAGGGCAGATAAGAATTTCTCTCACAGAGCGCACGGAGTTCACCGAGGGAAGAAAGAGTGCTGGAATATTGGTTTGTTTTTTTAGCTTGGCAAAACAAATAAAACCAAATATTCTTTTTTTTTGTTTATTGCGCCGAAGGCGTTACTTTGCGAGCGGGATAAATCTGAAAGGGAAACAAATGAAGAAAATATTACTGCCATTGCTGGCTTTGCCTTTATTTTGCCTGCTTTTCGCCGGTTGCGAGTGGTCCACCGGCGGCGGTGCGGCCACTTTTAATGACCGTGAAAATTTCGTTGATTTCAGCGGGAATTACAAGGCCGCCGACGGCGGCGTGCTGGTGCGCCAGTTCGGCGTCGGCTCCAGTTCTACCACCAATAGCTCCACATCGACCGCCACCAATACCGTTGCCGGCGAGCTCCTGGCCACAGGCGACGGCACCACCACCGCCTTTTCCAACCGCCTTGGTCACCCGCCGCCAATCAGCGGCACGTTGACAATCGTGGTCGGCGGCTATCGTTTCAACGATCCCGGCATTGCCTCGGCCGGGACGGTCGTCCTGACCGTCACGCCCTCGGACGGCTCCTACGGCACGATGAACTTTGACACGGGTGTCTGGGCGCTTTCGTTTCCGTCGCCCATCGCGAGCGGAACGCAGTTTCTCGGCGCCTATCAATACCTCGCCACCACGACCTCAAACATTGTCAATAACAGCCAGGGTAATCACGGCAACCCGATTTATTCGTTTGTCCTGCATCAGCAGGGCAACAAGATTACAATAACTGACGGCTGCAGCAGCACCTACGAGGGAACCATCGGCTCGGTGCGCACCACCGGCGGATATCCGATTGATCTTAATCCGGCCAATCCCAGCGCGGCGCCAACGACCGGACCGGTCGTGGCCCAGTTCTCCGCCACGGGTTATTCGCAGGGGTACAACGTGCAGATCGTCGGGGTTTTGCAGGGCACGCTGACTTCGGCCAGCACCCTCTCGGCTAGGACCATGAAGGCGACCTTCATCGAGGAAGGCGGCTATGACGCCGACGTCAACGGAACGGCGCAGTAGGATAGAGATCAGGGGTCAGCGATCAGCAGAATATCGCGCCAGCGGTGTGGCGCTCCTACAATTCCGACATCGTTTCATCCAATGTAGGAGCCTCGCGCCGTCGAGGCGATCAAGATCAAGAAAAAATCGCGCCAGCGGTGTGGCGCTCCTACTCCCACCTTTCATGGCCCAACCATGAACGATCATTGTGTCCGATGAATTCCGGATAAGCGCTGGACCATTGCCAGCTTTCCGGTTTTGTTGTAAATCCTTTCCGGACAGGATTGGATTCAATATAACGGACAATATCAAAGACGCTTTCATGCTCACGAATTTTGTGATCATAAAATCCTCTCTGCCAACAAACAGGTTCGCTTGTCCTGCGACATAAAAAATTTGAATGGCGGCAAATATTACGCATTAGTAATGATAAATTTTCCATTACTCCCAGAGAGAATAGCGCATGCCAGTGATTCGTCATGACGACAAACGCATGAAGTCGTAGTTTTTCCAAACCCCGATACCAATACAATGCCTTAACAATGTTGCTTCGTTGTTGTTCAGAAAGAACACGGTCTTTCGCCGCGCATTTTGTCAGGAAATACAAACCGCCGGGCTGGGAAAATCGAGCTTTCCTCAATTGATTCTGATGGGGTTTATCCACAATGTTCTTTTTCCTATATGTAGGAGCCTCGCGCCGTCGAGGCGATCAAGATCAAGAAAAAATCGCGCCAGCGGTGTGGCGCTCCTACAATCCCGAACTTGTCCCGTCCATGTGTAGGTACCTCGCGCCGTCGAGGCGATCAAGATCACTGATAACTCTTGTGAAATTTTGGTTCTTCTTTTTTCTGCTTTACACCGGATTTATCCTGCGGCCCGGGCCCAGGTTGTTCGCCCCCGGCGTTCTGCGCCTTCGCGTCCGGCATGACAGACTGACTGCCGACCGCTGCCCCCTGATCTCTGACCTCTGATTTCTCCTTCCGCTCTTCCTCATCCCTCGTTTCCACGAAATTCATCTTGAGCGCGGCGAGCGTGTCCTGCATCAGCCGCGCCTCGTCCTTGTCCAGGTTCCCGCTCGTCTTGGCCGCAAGCATGTCAAGCGTGTCAATCGTCGCCTGTGCGGCTTCCAGGTTGATCTCGGCCTTGCCCGCGGCCGGATGAATGATCTTGCCGAGTTGCTGCATGGCCGACATGCCGAGCATGGTCACGAGGTTGATGAATAAATACTTGTTCATTTCAGCATTGTTATTGTCATTATTCATGGTGTTTTCTCAGCCACAGGCTGACTTTCTATTTATGGGTTTATGGTACGGTTAAATTGGATATTCGAAATTTGAAATTAGTACAAAATCGAGACGTCTTCCCTGATTTCCAATTTCTAATTTCAAGCCGTTAAATCTTCATAATCTTCCAACTGCGAACCATGAACTCTGAACTGTGAACCCTAATCACTTCTCCGGCCTCACCGTCACGATGACGGCTTTCTCCATCCGCATGATATCCGCCGCCGCCTTGCGCGCGTCATCAGGGGATAACCGCCCGATGCGTTTTTCCGTTTCCAGCGAGCGGGAATAACCCAGGCCATAAAGTTCGTTAAGCGCGCATTCCATCGCCAACCCAGCGTTGACCTGGAATTTTTGCCGATTTTCCGCAATGACCTGGCTTCTGGCGCGTTCGAATTCATCGGCGCGCAGCCCCTGGCCGGCCATGCGGCGGATTTCCCTGATAATCATCTCCTGCACGCGCTTCGCCTCCTCGGCGCGCGTGCCGGAATAGACGACAAACTGCCCGCCAGCCAGCCCCGAGCGGTGATACGCGCCGGTGTAATAGGCCAGGCCTTTCTTGTCGCGCACGTTGACCATCAGGTCGGATGAAAGCCCGTTGAGCGCGTTCAGGACAATATCAAGCGCGTCAGTCCGCTCGTCGCTGACGGCCAGGCCGGGAAACCCGGCCAGGACAATGGTCTGCTCGCGCGGCGCGGTCAATTCAATCTTTTTCCACGGGTAGGGCGTGTGCGTCCCCGCACCGCCGTTCTTATCCTTATCCGGCGGAGCCAGAGGCTCTCGCCCTACCATCATGCTTCTCCATTCCTGTTTTCGCCCGGCGGCCATTTTACCCAGGAATTTTTCCGCTATTTCGCCGGCCTTGACCGCGGATATATCGCCAAAGACCGCCAGGACGGTGTTGCTGCCCAGCACCGTGGCGGAATGCAGGCGGCGCAGCTCATCGCGCGTCAGGCCCATGACGCTCTCGCGCGTCCCCTCCACGTTCAAGGCATAGGGATGCCCCTTAAAGAGCGCCTTGCGCAGGGCCTCCTGGCCGAGGTAAAAGGGCGATTCGCGCTGTTGTTCGATTTTGGCGGTCTGGACCACCTTGGCCTTGGCGATTTCTTCCTCCGGAAAGACCGGCCCGAGAAAACAATCCGCAAGAACCTCCCCGAAAAAATCGGCGTCCTTTGAGAAACAACGGGCCTGAAGGCCGAAACTGTTCATGCCGGAAAATGACGAGAGGAACCCGCTTTTTCCTTCAACCTCGTCGGCGATTTGTTCTTGCGTTCTCTTTTCTGTTCCCCGCGTCAGCAGTTCCGCCATCAGGCAGGTAACGCCGCTGTTCTTCTCGTTTTCCATCAGCACTCCGCCCTGAGAAACAATGCAAAAATCAACGAACGGCAGGCGGCGGTCTTCCCGGCAAAGAAGCGTCAGGCCGTTTGAAAATACTTTTTTGTCAATTCTGATTTCGGCCGGGGCGCTCCCGGCTTTATTCGCGGAAGCGTTCGTGGGGGCCGGCGCGAGGATGGCCAGGGTCCGGTTATTGGCGCTTAAATATCTTTCCGCCACGTTCCGCAGCGATTCCGGGGTAACCTCCGCGAGGCGCTTGAAATAGGTATTGAAATAAACCGGCGTGCCGGCGTAAAACTCGCCCGAGGCGAACGTGTCGGCCTGGCCGTGCATGGTCTGGAAAGCCAGCAGGGTGTCGGTGCTGATTTTGTTACGCGCCTTATCCATTTCGGCGGCGCTGACCAAATTTGTCCGCCAGTCTGCAACTTCCGCCTCAAGGGCCTTGATCAGCTCGTCTTCCCTGGCGGGCTGATAGACGGCGCTCAATCCGAAAAGCCCGGCGTCCTTCGGCGTAAATGACCAGGCGTCAATGCTGAAAGCCAATTTCCGATTTTCCTTTATTTTCTGCCAGAGCCGCGAGCTCTTGCCGCCGCCGGCAATGACCGAAAGGATATCAAGCGCCGGCGCATCCGGGTGGCTTAAGCCGACCGTATGCCAGGCCATTTCCAGCCGCGCGACGTTATAGGCGCCGGTTTTCTTTTCCAACCGCCCGTCCAGCTGGGGCGGCTCAACGGTTTGCGCCGGCAATGGCCGCGCCCGCCGGCCGGGAGCGCGGAACCGGCTTTGCACCGCAGCGCGGACGCTTTCCGCGTCAATTTTTCCCACAACCGCGACGATCATGTTGTCCGGCGTGTAATTCCGCCGGAAGAAAGCCACCAGGTCGGCGCGGGTCAGGGTGTCAAATATTTCCTCCCTGCCGATTACCGGAAAACGGTAAGGATGGACAAGATACGCGGTCTGCCACAACAGTTTTGAGAGCACCTGGCCGGGATTATCGTTGCCCATGGCCATTTCGCGCCGGATGACGTCTTTTTCGCGCCGCCATTCATCTTCCGGGAAAGAGGCCTGCGTCACGGCGTCGGCCAGCACGTCCAGGCCCGTCTGCCAGCGTTCGGAGGGCATATCAACCCAGAATACGGTCCGGTCAAGCGTGGTGTAGGCATTGATCGAGCCGCCGACATCATCAATTTCCCTTGAAATATCAGCCGGCTTGCGCGTCGGCGTGCCCTTGAAAATCATGTGTTCAACCAGGTGGGAAAGTCCTCCCCCGAGATATTCCTCCTCCTGTGCCGACCCGGTGCCGACCCAGACCTGGATTGACACGAGGGGGGCGCTGGAATCCTCCTTGATCAAACAGACCGGGCCGTTATCAAACTGATGGCGCTGAATGCCTTCGGAGAGCTTTTCAATCTGATCGCCGTAAGAAGAAGAAATGAAGAATGAAAAGTGCAGAATGCAGAATGACAGAAAAGCAAGAAACCGCAAAAAAATCCGACAAGGAAAATTTAAATTTCTAGAACTGAAAAAAAAAATCATTTTTCCCGCCCCGGCGAAGCCTGGTTATTCTGCATTCTGCATTTTTTTGAGGATTGATACGGCCCGCGGAAGGCGATTTCAAAATCGTAGCCGCCGTCAAAATCATGGACTGAGTCGCTTTCCGTTTTACGGAGAATGTTTTTATTGACGAGGTTGAAGACAATCTGGCCGAAATCAGCGCACTTATGAACGCCCCAGTAATCCAAAACCGTCTTGGTCATCGGGCCATATTCCCGGAGCGCGTACTGCCGGATACCCTCCAGCAATTCAGCGGCCGTGACGTGTTTCTGCGGACCCTTCGCCGGCTTTTTGAGCATCTTGGCGGCAAAATCAAGCGCCTCGCGCATGAATAAATACGCCTCCGCGTGATAGCGGCTGTCTTCCTTGAGAATCTGCGCCAGGGCTTCCTGGAAACTTATTTTTTTCATTTGGTTTTAACCAATGCGGTTATGTCCCTTGATCCAATCCTCTCTTTTATTCCCGCTTCCTTTCTGTCATTCCCGCGAACGCGGGAATCCAGTCTTTTCTAAATCCTCTGGATTCCCATTTTCATGGGAATGACAGCCATCCTGAATTCCCTGCCCAAGCTACATCGGCCGTCGTCGCGCCGACCCATGCTCCGCCAGAGGCTTCGCCGAAGCGAGAGCGGCGTTTTGCCGTGCCGCGAAGGCGGAGCGTTGCGCCAAGACGGATTAGGTCGGAAATGACAATCGAAGAAAAATCAAATCAGAACATCTTTGATCTTATCGCCGAAAGACCGCATTTCCATGCTGTCTAAGTATTTCTGCGCCTTCCAGTTCCAGTGGTGGCCATCGGAGGCAAAGCGCGGGATAACGTGAAAATGAATGTGGTCCACGACCTGCCCGGCCGCCTTCCCGTTGGATTGCACAATGTTAACGCCGTCGGCCCGCAGCGCCTTTTGTTGCGCGGCGGCGATCTTCTGGACAAGGACAATCAGTTTGGCCAGGAGCCCGGAAGGCGTTTCCAGCATATTCGCGTAATGGGCCCTGGGAACGACAAGGAGGTGGCCTTTTACAATGGGACCGATGTCCATGAAAACAACGGCATCGCCGTCCTCGTGGATTTTAACGGCCGGCAGTTCGCCGCGGACAATTTTGCAAAATA
>CAYYWX010000043.1:0-35633 GCA_964475405.1 uncultured Verrucomicrobiota bacterium | reverse complement strand
CTGCGCTTCATCCTGCACTACGATATCCCCGGCAGCGTGGAGGCCTATTACCAGGAAGCCGGCCGGGCGGGACGCGACGGGGAACCGGCGCGCTGCGAGCTCCTTTTTAATTATGCCGATATCCGCACGCAGGAGTTTTTTATCCAGGGCGCCAACCCCACCCGCGCCATCATCGCCGACACGCGCGAAACCCTGCTCCGCTTGTGCGCCAAGGGTCCGATTAAAATGTCCATCGCCTCCATCGCCGCGAGCATGAGCGACGCTCCCAACGACATGGCCGTGGCCACGGCCTTGCATCTGCTGGAACGCGCCGGGTTCATCCGCCGCGACTACGCGCCGGGCGAACGCGCCTATACCACCGAGTTGATCAAGCCGATCAAACCGCCGGACAGCATGGCGATTGACTACGAGCGGCTGGATGCCAAGCGCGAGAAGGACGATCTGAAGTTGCGGCGAATGATCAAATATGCCGACTGTCCCGAGTGCCGGCAGTATTATATCCTGAACTATTTCGGCGACACGGAGGCCGGGGACCATCGCGTCTGCGGCCGCTGTGACCGTTGCCGGTCGCGCCACACCACGCGCGAAGGCGCGCGGGAACCAGTAGCCGATGAAAAAATCATCATCCAGAAGGCGCTCTGTTGCGTGGGGCGTTTGCAGGGCCGCTTCGGGCGCGGCCGCATCACCCAAACCCTTGTCGGCTCCCGCGCCAAGGAGGTTCTGGAGGCCGGCTTGGACCGGCAATCAACCTATGGCTTGCTGGCGGATGAGGGCGCGGATTTCGTGTGGAGCCTGATTGACGCGCTCATATCAGTCGGTTGCATCGCGGTCAGCGGCGATAAATATCCAACCGTTGCGCTGACGCCGCTGGGCTACGAAGTGGCCCAGGGCCAAAAAAGCGTCCCCCTTGTCATGCCGTCCCGGCGCCCGGAGGCGGAAAAAGACAAAAAGGCGCGCCGCGGCAGGACAGGCAGGGCGGACCCTTCTTCGCCCAAGGGGCTACGCAGGGCAGGCCCTTCTTCGCCGGAGCGGCTACGCAGGGCAAGCAGGAAGGTCATGGATAAGGATCCGGATGATTTTCCGGCAAGCGGTCCGGCGGCGGTTGTGTTAAATCGCCTGAAGGAATGGCGCCGGCGGAAAGCCTTCGCCATGGGCGGTGTGCCCGCTTATGTCATTTATCCCGACAAGACGCTCAAGGAACTGGCCCTTGCCATGCCGAAAACCCAGGAAGACCTCCTGCTCATCCGCGGCATCGGCCCCGCCAAGGCCCGTCAATTCGGGAAGTCAACCCTGGAGATCATCCGGGCCGCAACTGGTCCTCCATAGTCCGTAAGAGGCTGCCACTCGCCTTGGCAAAGCATTTGACTGGCGGCGATGTTATTTCTTGATACCTAGAGGGTCTAGGTATCAACGTCAATGAGAAGATTCTGCTGAAAAAAAGACAACATGGGCAGGGCAACTTCAATCCGGGAATGAAGTGAAATGCAGGCGGGATGGCAGGCGGCGATTGTAGGCCCCGAAGAACGCGGCAATGTCTGTCGGGCGGTTCCAGCCGAGCGAAGCGAGGGATTTGCCGACGCGCATCAGGTCCCGGCCGGCCCGGCGCCGGCTGATGAATAACCGCTTCCGGACCCCGTCCAGGTCAATAACCTGCAGAAGCGCCGGGTCGGACTTTGAACACATGACGTTTTCGTGTTTCAGGTCGCGGTTTGAATAGTCGCTGCAATGAAAGTCAGCCATCAGGTTCCCGTAGGCTTCCATGACTTTTCCGCGCTTGACGGGGTCTTCCTGCTTTCTTTCAAGCCAGGAGGTCAATTGCTCGGCGTTTGTAACTTCGCCGACAATCATCGCCTCGCCCATGAGCAGGCTGCAACGGCGTCTGGCCGACCAGGCCAGCACGGGTGGGGTCGGCAGGCCGCGCGCGACCAGGGCCTCCGCCAGAAGAAAGGCGCGCCGGCTCCTCGGCCGCCGGAAGGCGAAGCGCAGGCCGTTAAGAAAATTCTTAGGGGAAAATTCCTTGAGGACCAGGCCGTTTTTAGCAATCACCCGGCAACCCGGATAGGCTTTGAGGATTTTGCCGCCTGCAAACAAACTTTCCCCCTTGCCGAGAAAATTATCCAGGCCTTTCCCGTCCGGCTGGATTTGCCAGATCCTGCCGTTGACATTCACGCCCCGGCCGGCCTTTTTGTTCCGCAAAAACGCCAGCAAAATCAGGACGAGGAAAATTAAAGCGGCCGAAAGCGAATCCGTGAAATCGTTTCTTTTCCCTAGCCAGATCGAATAAACGGCCGCCGGGTTGAAATCGGTGAAATAAGAATGAAGCTTGATCGTGAACACCCAGGCGGCATGGGCGCCGACGCTCATCCAGATTGTTTTTGTGCGCATGACGAATACGCAAAGCACGATCCCGAGCAGGGCCAGGTTGAAGAAACGGATCAGCTCATTTGGCGGCGGGACAATGCTTCGCGCGGTTGCGAGGGAGACACTGGAAACGACGCCGGCCGGGGAAGAACCCTGGAAAGCCGCGTCGCCCGGGCCGACAAAATGGGCCGCCGCGAAAAGAAAGCTGATGATGAGCGCCGCCGGCCACGCCCGCCAGCGCCTGGTAAAAACCCGGAACAATATGCCGCGACAGATTGTTTCCTCGACGATCGCCACCGCGAGGCCCGAGAGGGCGAAGAAAAAGACGGCTCCGATCATGTTCTGGTAAAGTTGATTGAGCGGCTTTAATTGGTGCAATCCGGTGAAAATCGTCAGGAGCGCCAGGGCGCCGAAAGAGATGATTCCGATCGCCGCGCCCCCGGCAAATTGCGCCCGGCGGCTGGACGTTTCGTCATCGGCGCGGGCCCAGCCGCAATCCCTCCATCCCCGCCATCCGAATTTTCTCAGGCTGGCGGCGATGATGATGATGATGCCGATCATCAGCGCGCGCCGCATGATCCGCGCCGGTCCTTTGTCAACCAGGAATGTCCCTACCGGTCCGGGCGCGTATTGCGCCAGGTTGAGCAGTCCCACGGTTGCGGCGGCGGAGAGGGAAACGAGGAGGAAAATGACCAGGACCGCCAGGCCGGCGTAAAACAAGATGCGGATCGGTTTGTTTGTCAATGAGGACATAAAATGTTCCTGGCAATCCGTCTGGACAAGGTAGGGCAGCGGTATCCACGCCGTGCCGTCCTAACCCGCATATCTCATACGCCGGGGAGAAATGCGGGTAATCCATAGCAGGATCAGACTGCCCTGAAAGCGATCGTGGCGTTATGGCCGCCGAAACCGAGGGAATTGCTCAGCGCCAGCCTTATCTTCTTTTCGCGGGCCGTGTTGGGCACGTAATCCAGGTCGCAGTTCGGGTCGGGCGTGGTGTAGTTGATGGTCGGCGGAATCACGCCGTTTTTAAGGGCCAGGGCGCAAACAGCGGCTTCCACCGCGCCGGCCGCGCCAAGCATGTGGCCGATCATGGACTTGGTGGAACTGATCATCACCTTGCGCGCGTTGCTTTCGCCCAGAGCTCCCTTGATCGCAAGCGTTTCGCATTTATCGTTAAGCTCGGTGCTCGTGCCGTGGGCGTTGATGTAGTCAACCGCCTCGGTGTTTTCGCCGGAATCGGCGATGGCGAGGGCCATGCCCTTCGCGGCTCCGCTGCCGTCCGCGATCGGCGCGGTTTCATGGAAAGCGTCGCAGGTGGCGCCGTAACCGCACAATTCGCAGTAAATATTCGCGCCGCGCCGCCGGGCGGATTCATATTCTTCAAGGATCAAAACTCCCGATCCTTCCGCCATGACAAAACCGTCGCGGTTGGCGTCAAAGGGCCGGCTGGCCTTCTCGGGCTCGTCGTTGCGGGTGCTGAGCGCCCGCAGGGCGCAAAATCCGGCATACCCGAGGCCGCAGATGCTGGCGTCGGAGCCGCCGGCCACCATGATGTCGGCGTCGCCGCGCTGGATGATGCGCAGGGCGTCCCCGATGGCGTGGGTGGCGGTGGCGCAGGCGCTGACCACGGCGTAATTCGGCCCCTTGATCTGAAAATTAATCGCGATCATCCCCGCGGCCATGTTGCTGATCAGTTCCGGTATCGTGAACGGACTGCAGCGGTTGGCGCCTTTTTCAAGGAGAATTTTGTGCTGGGTCTGGAATGACTGCAGGCCGCCGATGCCCGAGCCGACGATCACGCCCGACCGGTAGGGGTCCATTTTGCTGAAATCCACCCCGGAATCCTTCACGGCCAGCGCGGCGGCGCCAATGGCGTACTGGCAATAAGGGTCGGTGTGGCGTTGGTCCTTTTTGCTCAGGTATAAATCAACGTTAAAATCCTTCACTTCGCCGCCGATTTGCGAAGGGAAGGGGGACACGTCAAATTGCTTGACCCGGCCGATGCCGCTGGCGCCGGAAACGTTCTTTTGCCAGAACGGCTTCACTTCGCAGCCGAAGGGAGTGACGAGGCCGATACCGGTGATGACTACTTTGCGCATTTTTTTTTATTAAGGAAAAGGGAAAAGGCCGGGGCGCTGCATCCAGGCCCCGGCCCCGTTATATGCGATCAAAATTACTCGCCGAAGCCTTTTTCTTTGAGATAGGTAATTACCGCGCCGACCGTGGTAAGTTTTTCGGCTTCCTCGTCCGGGATCTCGGCGCCGAATTCCTCTTCAAACGCCATGACCAATTCAACGGTATCCAGCGAGTCGGCTCCCAGATCCTCAATGAACGAGGCATCCTGGGTAACCTGCTCGGCGTTTACCCCAAGCTGTTCAACAATAATGTCGCGGACTTTATCTTCAAGCGCCATTTTTTCCTCCTGTCTTTCCGCCGCAGGCGGGTCCCTGACCGAGCTCGGGCAGGCTGCCTGCGGCACGATTTACTACATGACCATTCCGCCGTTAACGCTTATGACCTGGCCGGTGACGTATGCCGCGGCTTCGCTGGCAAGAAACAATACCGCGTCGGCAACATCATCGGGCGCGCCAAAACGTTTCAACGGAATGGCCTCCAACATTTTTCCCCGGATATCCTCCGGCAGACTTTCTGTCATCTTGGTCGTTATAAATCCGGGTGCAACCGCGTTTACCCGGATGTTCCGCGAAGCCAGTTCTTTTGCGGTTGATTTCGTCAGGGCTATTACCCCCGCTTTTGAAGCTGCATAGTTACATTGTCCGGCGTTGCCAATCAAGCCGATAATTGAGGCCAAATTGACGATTGCCCCGGAACGCTGCTTGAGCATGGCCTTGGCCGCCGCCTTGGTGAACAGGAACGTTCCCTTGAGGTTGACGTCCAGGACCGCATCCCAGTCATCCTCGGACATGCGGATGAGAAAGCCGTCCTTGGTTATGCCCGCGTTGTTGACCAGGACGTCAATCCGGCCGAAATCATTCAGGACCGCGTCCATGGTCTTCTGGACGTCGGCCGCCTTGCTCACGTCCACGGCGTAACCGGCCGCCTTGACGCCCTTGGCGCTGCAGGCCTTGAGGCTGTCGGAGAGCCAGTCGCTGTTCAAATCGCATAACGCGACGTCGGCGCCTTCATCCGCCAGTTTCTCGGCGATTGAGCGCCCGATGCCGCGCGCCGCGCCGGTGATCAAAGCCGTTTTTTTCTCAAGTTTTTTCGTCATTAGTTAACCAATGCGCGTCAATTTATCAAAAAAATAAAATTAGTCCAGATTTTGTTTCGTTTTTTTTCGATCGCGCAACCGTTTGCCATGGCCGCGCGCGGACTTTCTTACTGCTCATCGGTCCAGGTTTCGCTGATCTGCCCGGCAAAAGTCAGCTTGATCTGGACATCATGGCGTCCGGCTTTATCAAGGGCCTTTCTTACTTCCTTCAATGCCAGTTCCGGCCGGTTGCAGTCAAGGCTCAGGTGGCACAGGAAAACGTGCGCCAGGTCCGGCGAGGCGATTTCGGCTATCATTTGCGCCGCGTGCGCGTTGGAGAGGTGCCCCTGCCGCCCGGCGATGCGCTGTTTCAGGACCCACGGCCGCCTGGCGAGCGCGAGGAGGCCTTCATCATGGTTGGCCTCGATGATGAGCGCCCGGCAATGCCGCAAATGTTCCCTGACCAGGTGGGTGGGCGCGCCGATATCGGTCACGATCCCCAGCCTTGTGTCCGCGCATTTGACAACAAACCCGATCGGCTCATAGGCGTCGTGGGAGACCGGAAACGGATCGAAGGTCAGGTCGCCGATCTGGAACGGCGCGCCGGTTGAAAACGTGTTCCATTTTAAGTCCCGCATTTTATCATTGCGGCGGACGGCCTCAATCGTGCCGGAATTGGCAAAGAGTTTGATGCCGTGCCGCTGGTGCAGGACGGCCAGCCCGGCAACATGGTCGGAGTGCTCGTGGGTCAGGCAGACGGCGGAGATTGTCGCGATCGGAACGCCGATCTGGTCAAGGCGCCTGGTCGTTTCGCGGGCGCTCAGGCCCGCGTCAATGAGGACCCGCGCCTGGCGCGATGCCACGAAGATGCAATTGCCGGAACTGCCGCTTGCCAGGATACAAATTTTCATGGATTAAAATGTCCGTGATCTCAGTATAGGTTTGTTCCCGGTGAAGGCGAGAAGATTCGCACGGGACATGAAATAACTTGCACGCGTCGTTTTGTGTCATTATATTTATTCATGGGAATTTTGCAGTCATATCATGGATTGCACTGACAGCAATCAGACAACGGGTTTTACATCCGTGAAATCCGTGTCATCAGTGGTGAGTTGCTCAATTCATTAGGTCGAGGCATTACTTTGACGAACAACCAGACATTGGCTTTAACGCAGAATCAGCGCCAGATCCAGACCCTGGCGCCGCAATTAAGGCAGTCGCTGGAACTGCTCCAGGCGCCGGCGCTGGAACTGCGGGCCCTGATCCAGAAGGAATTGGAGCAAAACCCCGTCCTGGAAGAGAAGGGGACTGAAACGCTTGCGCTTGATCCGCAACCCGACAACGAGAACCAGCCGGACGAGAAGGAACTGAAATTCAAGGAAGAATTTGACATTTTAATGCGCCTGGACAGGGAAACTTATGATTATTTCATGCGGGAATATGAGCCGGCTGATGTTAATGCCGAAAAAAGGCGGAATTACGCGCTGGATGTCCGGACGCGGGAGGAATCATTGCAGGAGCATCTCGTCGGCCAGCTTGCCTTCCTTGACCTGCCGGAGCGCGACCGGCGCATCGGAGAGCTGATTATCGGCAGCATCAACGAGGACGGGTATTTGACCCAGAGCATCGAGGATCTCGCCGCCTCGGCGGGCTACGACGCGGCTTGCCTGCACGATGTCCTCGCGGTTATCCGTGATTTTGACCCGGTCGGGGTCGGCTCGCGCGATTTGAAGGAATGCCTCCTGGTCCAGCTCCAGCGCTTCGGCCAGGAATCTTCCCTGGCCGCGAAAATCTGCGCCGGTCACCTTGATCTTCTTGCGGCGAAAAATTACGGCGAAATAGCCGGGCTGCTGGATGTGAAAATGGATGAAATCCGGCAGGCGGCCAAGATGATCGCGACCCTTGAGCCGCGCCCGGGGCGCGCGTTCGGCGGCGAATCGCCGCCTTATATTTCCCCGGATGTCTTCGTTGAAAAGGGGGAAAACGGCTATTACGTCGTGCTGAGCGACGACCAGATCCCGCGGATGCGCATCAGCAAGTATTACCAGCAGTTGATGGCCGACAGCAAAAGCACGGAGGAAGTGAAAAAATACATCCGTGACAAGGTCCGGTCGGGCCTTTTCATGATGAAAAGCATTGACCAGCGCCAGCGGACGATCCGGCGGGTCGCGACGGAGATTGTCCGGGTCCAGACGGAGTTCCTGGATTCCGGGGTCGCGCACCTGAAGCCATTGACCATGGCGGACGTTGCCCGGCGGGTCGGCCTGCATGAAACCACGATCTGCCGGTGCGTGGCGAACAAGTTCATGAAAACATCGGCCGGCGTCTTCGAGATGAAATATTTCTTCACGCCGGGGCTTATGACCAGCACCGGCCAGTCGGTTTCAAACAAGACGGTGCAGGACCTGGTTGCCGGGATTGTTGCGGACGAGGACGCTGCCCACCCGCTTTCGGACCAGGAAATATTTGAGCGCCTGAGCGCGCAGGGGTTGCAGATTGCGCGGCGCACGGTGGCCAAATACCGCCTGGCGCTTAAAATCCCCCCTTCCCACATGCGAAAAATATGAGAAAATCCGGATGCCCAGGCACAATAAAAAATTTATGAATACAATTGACTTGTTTTTGACATTTTAATATATTTCCCTAGGTTAAATAAAGCTGGTTTTTTGCCGGTAATGCGCATGGATTTGGTGGGATTTTGTGCATTTTGAATACTGAGTCCTGGAAAACAAAAATAACTCCATGAAAACGACAGGAAGAATCATTGCCGTGGCATCCGTCTGCCTGGTCGCCTGGAGTTGCGCAATGGGGGCCGATTCCACCATCCCTTTCACGGACGATTTTGAATCTTATACCAACCTGGCCCCCCTGGTTAACGGCACGAACGGGTGGTATGGCTCGTCGGGCGATATCATCGTCCAGACCAACACCGTCCGGTCGGGAACGAATTCCGCCGCGATCCCCATCGACTGCACGCTCTCCAACGTGTTTGAGAGCCGGCCTTCGTCGAATGTCTGGATTCAGATGGATGTCCGCCAGGTCTTGTACGACAACACGAATAACCCGATAGTGGACACGAATGTGGCGGCGATGTTCTTCGTGAACAGCAACGGGAACTATGTGGTGCATAATGGTCTCGCCACGAATGCCGCCGGGACGGTTGACGTCACCAACTCGGCGAACTGGGTCATCGTGGCGAGCGCGCCGGCTATTTCATTGAATCCGGTCTGGGTGCGGGTCAATATTATGCAGGATTTTTCAGTAACAAACTGGTCCCTGTATTCGGACGGCGTCCTCGTGACGAACAACATCGGGTTTATCAACCCGGCCCTGACGAACCTCACGATCCTTAATATTTACAACGGCGCGGCTACTACCTTCCTGGACAATGTTTCGGTAACGGTGCCGGATACCAATCACTATCCGCTGGTCGTGGTCCCCTCGGCGCTCACGCAGAGCAATCTGTATGCGAACGCAACGGTGGCCGTGACGCCGAACGTCCAGACAATCAGGGTGGTGAACGTGTGGTCAACGGATATCGGCTTCCAGGTGAGGACGAGCCAGTACTGGGTCGCGGCCTCGCCGACGAACGGGAACGTGGCGCAAGGGACGACGCAGGAAGTGGTGCTGACTTATGCGAGCATTCAGGGCTGGACGGCGGGGACAAGCAACGCGATCGTGACGGTGGTGGCGACGAACGGCTCCGACTACTGGAGCACGCAAACGGTACAGGTGGCTTTGAATTTGATCAACATCTCTGATTCCCTGTATGTGACGCCGACCCAATTCGTCAACAGCGTGTGGCGCGGGGCGACGCCGACCAACCGGCCGTTCAAGGTGCAGAACCTGGGCGACCTGCCGTTTACCTACACGGTGACAACAAATATCTTCTGGATCGCGAGTTTGTCAAACAACGTGGCGACCTTGGGCGCGTATGGGACGAATACCCTGACCCTGACCAACACCGTGAACACTTTGGGCTGGGCGCTGGGGACGACGAGCAACGCGGTTGTGACTGTGACGGCGACCAACACCGCGAGCGGAGTCTTCGCGGTGCAAACCGTGGCGGTGGCGGTGAGCGTCGACGAGATTTCTAACGTGTTTTCCGTGACGCCGACTGATTTTTCGCACGCGGTCTGGATCGGGGATACGCCCACCCAGCGGACCTTCAAGATAATTAACAGCAGTGACGCGAGCTTTACCTACCTGGTAACGACCGGTTCGGAAGGCTTTGTCACGAGCTTACCGGTGGCCGGAACGGTCGCCGCTAATGCCACAAACACGGTGACGAACACCTACCGGCCAACGTGGAATTGGACGACCGGGACGAGCAACACGACGGTAAAAGTCGCGTCTTCAAACGGCTACGGTACGACCCAGATGCTGGCGGTGGCGGTGACTGTTCAACCGGCGGCGTTGAATTATTACGTGGCAACCAATGGCGGCGACGTGTTCCCTTACACGAACTGGGACGGGGCGGCGCTCAAAATGACCTCGGCCGTGTTCAAGGCGAACATCTACACGAACGTGAGTTCCATTGTCTGGGTTTCCAACGGGGTTCACACCCTGCCTGCGGAAATCATAGTTTCAAACGTCACGGTCCGGAGCCTGAACGGTGCGACGAACACGATCGTGAACGGAGGAAGTTTCCGCGGATTTAGCCTTGTGCATCCCGGCTCGGTGCTGAACGGGCTCACCATCACGAATTGCCGGGCGGGGAGGGGAACGAACGGCGGCGGGGTGATTGTTACAACGGGCCTGGTCTGGAACTGCATCCTGATGAAGAACTCGGCGACCAATGGCGGCGGCGTGGCTGTGGGCTCGCGCGGAGTCGTGCGCGATTGCCTTATCTGGGGCAACACTGCCACCAACGGCGGTGGCGTCTATTTCGTGACAGGCATGACCGGGATTGTTGAAAACTGCACAATCGCGAGCAATTATGCTGTAAAAGACGGTGGCGGATTATACACAAGCAACAACACGACGGGCTTGTGCATGAACGCCGTAGTGTATCAGAACACAGCCGGCGGGGCGGGGGCGTACACGAACTGGGGAACAAACGTCAACGCGTTAATCGTGTTCACCAATTCCTGCGTGGCGCCGGACGGGATTGCCGGGGGTAATAACATCACGGCCAATCCGCTCTTTATCAACGTCGCAAACGGCGATTGCCGGCTGGCCAACAGGTCCCCCTGCATTAATACCGGGACAAACCAGGCCTGGATGGTGAATGAGCTTGACCTGGCCGGCAACATGCGCATTCGCATGGAACGGGTGGATATGGGCGCTTATGAGTGGTATTTCTACCAGGGCCGGGCTGGAATCAGGGTCAATGGAGTGCTCTACGATAATATCCGTTTCATCAACGGCACGCCGCTGGTCCAGGTCAACGGCGTTCCTTGATTTTCCCCGTCCGATATTTTCCCGTTCCCTTGCCAATCAAGCCGCCCGAATTGCAGCATGGTAAAATTTGCACCCGGACCGGATGTTGTGGAGTCCGGCGACAGGGCCTGTCGCCCTCCAAATGATGTTGCATAGAACCTATCTCAAAATTGGCATGGAGCATGGTGCGAGCGTCGCGCTGGCAGAGCAAGGCGTGCAAGCGGGAGGCATAGCCAAAGGCTATGTCCCCGCTTGCAGAACGCCGCTCTGCCAGATGCGCCGCCGCATTCCATTGGAACAGAGCGCTTTTCGTGCCTGCCGGCGTTGAGTGCGCAGGAGAAATACCTTTCAGGTATTCCCGCCAGCGCACCCGCCTGGTCAGGCGCGAAAATCTTCTCTGCCATGCCCAAGCGAATTTTGAGATAGGTTCTAATGAAAATCCTGGAGGGCGGCCGGCCACGGCCGCCGGCGCAAGAGGGACCGCCCGCCAAGGAAGCTTCATTCCCCGGAAGAAGAGCGGCTGGAGAGCATCATGGCGACAATCGCCAGGGTCAGGACGATGATTCCAAAAAGAATGTATCCTGTAAGGAACATATTCCTGATTTTTTGATCCGGTAAAATATTAAGCATGTTCAATGACCATCCCCAGCGATAGATAAAAAGATAGGCGATTATCAGGCCGGTGCGCGAAAAACGAAACAGCAGGCAAAGGGACAGCAATACGAACAGAATGATCATCTCCACGAGCGGGATCGTGAGGGAAGCTTCCTGGATGCCGCTGGTCCCGTACCATTGCAGGGCGTCGTTGATTATTGCCGGCATAATGATCATATCCCGGGGATTGTGCTGATAACTGTCCGACGGTCTAAAGGTCTTACGGTAATCGTGGTGAGTATTTCAGAATGAAAGATTGGCCGTGGCGCCGAGCGATCCGCCCTCGGGGTTGATCATGTAACGGGATTGCCCGAAATCGCCGGACATGTTTTCAAGCCAGTCATACCGGCCGAAAATACCCACCCCAAACCCGTCAATGATCCGCAGGCCGAGCTGGGCCTGAACAAAGCCGCCGAACTTGCATTCGGAATAGTCCTGGCTGTCGTTCCAGGTCTGGAGCGCCTGCGGTGCTCCGTTGTTCATGGAGGCATACAATGTTTCCCTGTAATCCGTCTGGATATTCACCCAGTTGAATGTCGGCCCGGCGATGCCCGCGAGCGAGAGGCGCCACCAGTTGGCGGACATCAACGCGCCCAGCGAGAAAGTTCCCAGGTTCATGTCAAGCGACTGCTGGATGCTGTTGACGGCGTCATAACTGTAAGATCCGGTTTCCGCGGTTCCCGCGCTGCGCCGTGCGTCCGGGACGTTGTCAATGGTCGGCCCGGTTGTTGTCCGGTTGCCTTGATAGGGAGGCGAGTCGCGCGTAATTCCCGTGCCCGCCAGCGAATAAATATCCTCGTCGTATTGGACGTTATTCTGCCATGACTGCCGGTCGCTGAAATTGGCGTATTGCGCCGCGTCGGAAAAAGTCGTCCGCGAAAGGTCCAGGTGCAACCCGGTGTCAAACCAGCCGGCGCGGTAAAGCACCCGCTCCAGTTGAATGTAAGGCGCGATCTCCCGGTCGGAATTGTTATGCGTTTCGCCGACGGACGCGTCCCTGGTGCGCGAGTAGTCGGTATAGGTCCGCCCAACATAATGAAAGGCAATTGAATCGCCTTGAACCTGCCCTCCGCTGCCGTAGCCCCAGTTCCAGGTGCCGCCGTCAAGGTCCGTGTAATCATCCTTGTAAACATACCCGTCGTCGTAATTCCGGTCGGACGCCGAATTCAAATCTCCGGCCGGTGCATAACGGCTGGAAGCGGCGGCGGCCTTGGCGGGAATGTTGTAGTTTTGGGAGTAGGACTCCGTTTTGAATGACTGGCCGCGAATGGACCTCATGAGAACGCCGGCGGAAAACTTCCATTTGCCCGCTTCATCCGGCTGGGCGGCGCTTTCCAGGCCGCGTTCCCACCAGCTTTTCCCGGTCGCCGCGCCGGATTGCTTTTCGCCTTTTTCACCTGTCCCGGGTTGAAGTTTTGCCCGCGCCTCTTCCTGTTCTTTTATTTTAGCCTCAATGGCGGCTTTTTTCCCGGCTTCCTTTTTCGCCTTGGCCTCGACCGCGGCCTGCTGCCTGGCCTTCATCCGTTCCTGGCGGCTGTTTTCAAGATTTTCCCGCGCCTTTTTGACATCGGTTTCTTTTGCCAGGGCGGCGGCCGCGGCATCCTTCGCCAGGGTATCCTTCGCGGAAAAATCTTCCTGGGCCTTGGTCTTTGCCTCAGGGGTGGCTGTTTTATCCGCGGCTGTTTTCTTCGCGGAGAGGACGGCCTTGTCTGCCTCGGCCTTTTTCTGTTTGGCGGTTGCGCGGGCCGCGGATGCGGCTTTTTCTTTGGTTTGCGCCTCTTCCCCGGCTTTCAACTCGGCGGCCGCGGCGGATTTTTCTTCCGCCTCGGCTTTCTGCTGGGCCTTGATCCGTTCCTGGCGGATGTTTTCAAAATTTCCGCGCGCCGTCTTCGCCTCGGTTTCCCTGGTAAGAACGATGGCGGCGGCGGCCGTTGCCAGGGCTTCCTTTGCGGAAACTTCTTCCTGGGCTTTGTTTTTCGCCTCAGGGGTGGCTTTTTTATCCGAGGCTGTTTTTTTCGCGGCAGTCATGGCCTTGTCCGCCTCGGCCTTTTTCTGTTTGGCTTCCGCGGCGGCGTTTCCGGCTATTTTTTCCTTGGCGGTAATTTCTTCTCTGGCCTTCAGCTCTTTCGCGGCGGCTGCTTTTTCTTCCGCCTCAACTTTCTGCCCGGCCTTGATTCTTTCCTGGCGTGCGTTTTCAAAACTCGCCCGCGCGGTTTTCGCCTCGGTTTCCCTGGTGAGGGCGATGGTCCCGGCGGCCGTTGCCTGTGCTTCCTTCGCGGAAGCCTCTTCCTGGGCCTTGCGTTGCGCCTCAAGCATGGAGCTTTCGGTCGCGAGCGACTTCGCGGCCTTATCCGCTTCCGCTTTTTTCAGCTTGGCTTCCGCGGCGGCGGCTTCGGCCATTTTTTCTTTGGCGGCAATTTCTTCCCTGGCTTTCAGTTCTTCCGCGGCGGCGGCTTTTTCTTCCGCCTCGGCCTTGGCTTTGGCTGTGGCCTCGGCCTGCTTTTCGGCCGCTTCCTTCGCCTTTTGCTCTGCCTCAGCTTTCAATTTTGCTTCCTTTTCAGCCGCTTCCTTTGCCTTTTCTTCCGCCTCAACCTTGGCTTTTGCGAGGGCAGCGGCCTCTTTTTCAGCGGCCTTCCTGGCTTTCCGGTCCGCCTCGGCTTTCAACTCGGCCTCGGCGGCCGCTTTCTTTTCGGCATCTTTGCCGGCCTTTAGTTCCTGCGCGGCCTTGGCCTCGGCGTCTTTCCTGGCCTTTTGCTCCGCTTCGACCCTGGCCCTGGTCGCTTCCTTCTCGGCGGTTTCTTTGGCTTTCTGTTCGGATTGTGATTTAAGTTTTGCTTCTTTTTCGGAGGTTTCTTTGGCCTTCCGGTCAGCATCGGCCTTTAATCTGGCCTCGGCGGCGGCTTTCTTTTCCGCATCCTTGCCGGCCTTGAGTTCCATGGCGGCTTTGGCTTCGGCGTCTTTATTGGCCTTCTTCTCTGCCTCAACCTTGGCTTTTGCGAGGGCAGCAGCCTCTTTTTCAGCGGCCTTCCTGGCTTTCCGGTCGGCAGCGGCTTGCTTCTCGGCTGCGGTTTTGGCTTTTGCTCGTTCCGAAGCGTCAGAGCGAGAGTCAATGCTGGCGGGGATATTGGCCTGGACGGCATTATCGGCCGGTGCTTGTCCAAGAACTTGGATGGCAGGACATAACGCGAAACAGATGAAGAACAAGACAATATGTTTTTTCAATTATAAAACCTTTAAAAAGTTATATATTTGTGAGCAAATATCACTTTGTCCTGCATGTGCAAATGAGAATTAAAAAAAGACTAATTACAATTTGCAATGAAGTCAATAAAAAAAAATGTAAAAAAATGAAAAAAATGTTGACTTATCGGTGATATTCCTATAAATTTTCCATGAAGACTTTTGCAATAAACTCAATTTTATGCGAAAACGTAAAATAATCATGGCCGGCGTAAGTTTGGCCTGTTTTCTATTGATTTTTACCGCCTTTTCCGCCAAGGCGTCGGACTGGCAATGGCACTCCATCAGCACGGTCGGCGGCTGGAGCGGTAGCTCGTCGTATTCGGTGTTCAGTTCTTCCGGTTCTTCCTCCCCGTTCCCGGCTATGACCGGCCCGAACGGCGTCAATTACGGCGGGTTCATTGATCCTTTTGATTCCCGGGTTATGCGCTCGAAAAATGATTTCGACGGCGACGGCAAATCGGATTGCTGGTATTATCATGTCCCGTCACAGGTCTGGTATATTATTTTTTCCTCGGCAACCCAGACTGTTTCGCGGCTGGCTTTCGGCCTGGAAAACGCCACGACCGTTACCGAGGATTATGACGGCGACAGCAAGACCGACTTCGCGGTCTACCAGGAAAGCTCCGGAACGTGGACCGTCATGCTTTCCTCGCAAAACTACGCGCAGGAATCGGTGATCTATGGCGGGCCGGGTTATTCCCCGGTCCCGGCTGATTATGACGGCGACCAGAAGGCCGATCCTGCTCTTTATAATCAGGCGTCCGGGCTTTGGCTGGTAACACAGTCGGGGAGCGGATACGAGCAACTGTCGGGCGCATTCGGCGGTCCGGGTTTCGTGGCCCTGGCGGGCGACTTTGACGGTGACGGCAAGGCCGATCCGGTGATTTACAATGAATCCCTGGCGAGCGTTGGCGTTCTGATGTCGGCAAGCGATTATGCGCCGGTTGTGGCCGGTTATGGCGGTCCGGGCTTCTCCCTGGTTTCCGATGATTATGACGGCGACGGGTTCGCCGACGCGGCGGCCTATGGCCGGGCAAGCGGCCTGTGGTACGTGATGAATTACAGGCTTGAGCAGATTATCTGGGGGATGTACTGGGGCGGCACGGGATATCTGCCGATTGTGGGCGATTATGACGGTGACGGGCGCGCCGATCCTTCCGTGTTTTATCGTGATACCAGAAACTCGCTCTGGTACCTTAACCAGACAACGGAAGGCCCGCGGACCGTTTCCGCCCGCGGCAACCGGCCGTGATGAAGTTAATTTAAAAAGTTAATCAGCAAATGATAAATGTAGCAATGGGCAAGTGGAGAAGAACATGAAAAAAATAATATTCCTTGATGTTTATAAAACCCTTCTTGCGACGCTGGGGCTGGCCATCGCGTTGCCGCTGGTCGCGGCCGAGACCGGCCAGGTGAATTACCAGGCGCGCCTGCTGGATTCCTCCGGGCGGAGCGTGAATTCAACTGTTAACCTTACGTTTAAAATTTATGACGCGGTCACAGGCGGCAACCTGCTCTGGTCGGAAACCCAGCCGGGCATTGTTGTCCAGAACGGCCTTTATTCGGTTATCCTCGGGTCGCAGACTCCCATCCCGGCTTCGGTCTTCGCGCAAAGCGGCGTTTATCTTGAACTGGGGATCGACGGCGAAACGATGTCGCCCCGCCAGCAGATAACGGCTTCGGCCTATTCGCTCGTGGCGCGGACCGTCATGGGTTCAAACATCTATGAAAATCAGGCCAGCGGCTATCTCGGCGTCGGCACGACCAACCCGGCGGTCAAGCTGGATGTCAACGGCACGGTCCAGGCAACGGGCATAAAAATACCGACGGGCGCCTCCGCCAATTATGTCCTCGTCTCCGACGCGAACGGGGCCGGCACCTGGCAATCCATCTCCGTGGTAATTACCGAGTCCGATCCTATTTTCACCAACTGGGTCCGGGTTGCATATGCTCCGGCAACAAACGGTATCTGGGGCGCGATCAGCGCGGAAGCCGCGGCGCGCATCAATGCCGATAACGCATTACAGGGCAATATTGAGGCTTCGTCCAACGCGCTGACCACGGCGGTTAATAATCTTAACGCCTCCACGAACACCTTGCAGGTCCAGGTGACGTCTTTGCAGGGCGCGACCGGCGCGTTGCAGGGTCAGGTGACGTCTTTGCAGGGCGCGACGAACGCGTTGCAGGCCCAGGCGACGCTGTTGCAGGGCGCGACGAATGCCTTGCAGTCCCAGGCGACGCTGTTACAGGGCGCGACTAACTCCTTGAATACGCGCGCCGTTAAATGGGATAATGCCGTGCTTATGAAAGAGGGCGGCGGCGGCCCGCTCGTGTATTCAAATCTTTACTATTATCAAGCAGACAGTAATTGGTACAAGGCCAATGCCGTCACCAATACGACCGCCAAGGGCATGCTGGGGCTTGCGCTCGGAACGAGCATTGCCAATGACGGCCTGCTCTTGAACGGATATTGCACCAATGCCTGGGGTTTTGCCGCCGGGTCCGTGCTTTACATGGACACGAATGACGGGGCGCTGGCCACATCCATGCCGACGGGGACGAACAATGTTGTCAGGATTGTGGGCTATGCCGTCAGCGACAGCAAGATTTATTTCAATCCCGACCGCACCTATATTGAGATCCTGGGTCAATAACGCGCGGGTTGGGAAAACCGGGTTTATGTCGGTTCCCCCTGACCGGGTTCCGCCTTGGTAAAGGCCCTGGCAGCGCCTTTTTATCCCCGCAATAACCGGATTGGTTGCTTTACTATTATTACATAATTGCATTTGACAAACAGCGCCTGAAAGGCCAGACTCGCACGGTTGTTATTTAAGTAAAGACAGTGAAAAAAGGAGAAAGAATAAATGAAAACAAACAAAAGAATTATAAGTTATGTTCTGATACTTATGGCGTTCTGCGTTATGCCGGCGTTTGCCAAGAAGCAGCCGAAAGCGACCGACGGCGATTCGGCCAAGCCGGCGCCGGCGGCTGAAGCCGCTCCGGCCGCCGCTCCGGTGACAATGCCGGTCGCCGCCGCCCCCGCGCCCGCCGCGCCGCTTGCGCCCGAGACCGTCCTGGCGAAAGTGGAGGGCAAGACCGTTACCCAGGCCGACCTGGATTCCGAAATAAGCCAGATCCGGCAGATGATGAAAAACCGCGGCGGATCGTCACAGCAGTTTGATGCCATGCTGAATAATATCAAGCCGCAGATCCTGGAAGGCCTCATTGTCCGCAAACTGATCGCCCGCGAATGCGAGCGCGAAAAGATTGCCGTCACGCCGGAAGAAACGGCCAAGGAAATCGCGACCTTTGAGTCCACCCTGCCGAAAAAGATCACGCTTGACGATTTCCTGAAGCAGAACGGGATCAACAAGGAAACTTTTGAACGGGACGTCGGCGAGCAGGTGAAGATTGAAAAACTGCTGAAAATTACCCCGCCGACCGACCAGGAAATCAAGGATTATTACGAAAAGAACAAGGCCAATTACGACATACCGGAAACGGTAAACGCCCGGCACATTCTCATTGCGGTTGAGACCGGCGATGATGCCGCCAAGAAAGACGCCAAGAAGAAAAAGGCGGAAGACCTGCGCGCCAAGCTTGACAAGGGCGGCGATTTTGCCAAGCTGGCCATGGAAAATTCGGATTGCCCCAGCAAGGCCAAGGGCGGCGACCTGGGTGAGTTCCCGCGCGGCAACATGGTCCCCGCTTTTGAAAAGGCCGCGTTTTCCTTGAAGACCAACGAGATCAGCGGCGTGGTTGAGACGGAATTCGGCTTTCATATCATCCAGACCATCGGCCACAATCCCGCGCGGACGATGACCCTGGACGACGTCAAGGGCCAGATTGCCTTCCGCCTGAAAAGCCGGAAAGTGCAGGAAAAACTGGAAGGCCTGGTAACCAAGCTCAAGGCCGACGCCAAGATTGAATATACCAAGGAAGGCGAAGTTTTGAAGCCTGTGCCCCGGCCCGAAGGCGGTTTCCCGATGATGCCGCCGGCCAAGAAGAGCCAGGATGATAAAGACGCCGCTAAGGACAAGGCGCCTGAAAAAGCCGACGACAAAAGCGGCAAGTAATCAGACGTTGAACCGGAAATGGCAGATATCACCGTCTTCCAGAATGTAGTCGCGGCCTTTCAACTGCATTTTTCCCTGGGACTTCGCGGCGGCTTCGCTCCCGGCGGCTATTAAGTCGTCGTACTTGATAATTTCAACACGGATGAAACCGCGCTGGATATCGGTGTGCACCTTTCCGCCGGCCTCCGGGGCCGACGTGCCCTTGCGGATTGTCCAGGCGCGCACCTCGTCCTCTCCGACGGTATAAAACGACATCAGCCCGAGCGCGTCATAAGCCGCCTGGTTGAGGCGGTCCAGGCCGGATGACGTGAGGCCGAGCTCCTTGAGATAAACCGCCCGGTCATCAGGATTTTCCAGTTCGGCGATCTCCTCCTCAATCCGGCAGGAAATATTAAAACTGATAACTTGGCCGGGCTGTTGGCCGCCAGCCTGCGGGCCCGCCTGCAACGCCGGGCTTGGCACTGCGGGCAGGCCGGACAGGTTACCTTCATCCACGTTATAAGCCCAGATGACCGGCTTTAAAGTGAGCAGCGCAAGGCTCCGGACGGCGTCCAGGTCCTGCTTGTCAAGGACGGCCGGGAACAGGGAGAAAAGCCGCATTTCCTTCTCAAGGCTTTCCTTGATTTTCAGGAGCGTTTTTTCCTCCTGGATTTGCTGGGCGCTCTGGCCGGCTTTCTTTTCCTTCCCGATTCGTTCCAGCCTTTTTTCAATGACTTCCAGGTCGGCGAAGACGATTTCCGATTCCAAAGCGTTGCGGTCGCGTTCCGGATTGACGTCCCCGAGCGGATGGTATACCTCGGCCGATGAAAAGGCGCGGACAAGCAGGCAAAGCAGGTCGCAGTTGCGCGCGCTTTCCAGCCAGGCGCGCTTCTGGTCCTTAGGATCGATAACCGGGCAAAGCGCGATGACGTTTTCGGCGTATTTGACGCGTTCCGGCTTGAACATCTTGGCCAGGACGTCAACCCGCGGGTCGCGGATCGGCGCGATGCCTTCCAGCGCCTCGCCTTCCTTGAGCGTGATCGGCCCCTTCTGCTTGCGGCCGGTCAGGAGCGCGAAGAATGATTTCTTGCCCGATTGCTGAAAACCAAGCAGTCCGACTTTCATGATTTATTGTCACCCGAATATATTTATGGATGTTATGGAAAAACCGGGATGAAGTATCGCATATCCGCGGCTGAATTCAACTGCTGAATTAGCCCGCATTTCACACACGCCGAGCGTGAGAAATGCGGGCTATATTTCCCCGCGCAAATACTGCCGTCTCAACGTTTCGGTGAATTTTTCAATGGCATAGCGGAGCATGGTCCGGGGCATGATTTTGTAGTGCGCTTTCAGGAATCTTTCCTCGGCCGGGCGGTCGCGCTTGCCGATTTCGCGCAGCATCCAGCCGACGGCTTTATGGATCAAGTCCTCCGGATCACGGAGCAACAGTTTTGCAAGGCGCAATGTCACGCCAAAGTCACCGTGTTTTATGTAGTGGGATGTGGCCATGACGGCGATTCTCCGCTCCCAGAGGGAGCCGGATGCCGCCAGGGCATGGAGCGGGGATTTGTCGCGATCTTTCAAATGGGCGCCGACGATCTGTCCGGCCGAGACATCCACCAGGTCCCAATTGTTGATATGCCGCGTGTTTCGGAGGTATAAACTGTAAATCCGTTCCCGGAGGGAAGCGTTTTCGCGTGAATAGGCCCGGACCAGGATGATGAGCGCCAGCAACCTCGCTTCATGGATGGGGGAATGGAGCAGCTGTTTTATTTCCGGCAATGGGAGCGCCTGGTATTCCCCGGCCAGTTTTCTTATTTCCGGAACCCGCAGTCCGATAAACACATCCCCTTCGCCGTATTCGCCCTTGGCCGTTTTGAAGTATCTTTGCAGGAAGAACGCTTGCTCCCTGCTGCCCAACGCCCGCAATCTCCGGCATATGGCTGAAGCTTTCAAAAGGTTGGATTTTTTCAACTCATTTCCTGCGATACAGGCGCAGGTCGGTCGAGGCCTGGCCGAAATTTTTGACCGTATCAAAAACTTCATAGCGCTTGAGGATGATTTCTTCAAGGAGCGCCTTGTCCGCGGGCGCGACCGGTGTGATTTGCGGCGACTGGATCGCCAGGGCGTAGCCGCTGAGCGCGGCCAGGGGCGCGGCGCAGTTTTGCAGGAGTTCCGCGAAAGTGTCGCGGTTCAGCACGTTCAGCTTTCCGGCCTGTTCCCTTGTCATATCCGGGAAGTAGCTGAATTGCCCCATCTCCAGGCCGTGCGGCAGGGCGCGGTTGGCTTCCACCGCGAGATACGGGTCCTGGGTCAGCAACAAATCATCCGGCTTGCTCAGCGTCCTGATCCTGGCGGCGGTCGCCCGCAATTTGACCAGTGGCGGCTTGTCCTTCGTCCGCCACCAGATCAGCTCGCGCCCCTCTATGAACCAGTCCTGGTTCACGGGCGACGATACCGCCGAGGCGAGCGAAATGACCAGGACGGCGAGCATGATCCATTTGCCGCCGGTCCCGCGGGCTTCGTCCGCGATCATGAGCGCGACGGCGATCGCGAAAAAGGGATAGATGAATACCTGGTAGTCATCGTATGGAAAGGGCGCGCCCAGGTGGACGAGCGAAACCGCCACGGCGCTGATCCAGATGCAGCGCCGCAGGAATGACGCGACCGCAACGCCTTGTACGGTAGAATCGTACATGTGTTTAACGGACATAACATTACATAATGTATGGATTGTTGTCATTCCGAGGGTAGCGAGGAATCTCTGCCGTATTGATAACTGTGGCTGAGATCCTTCACTTTGTTCAGGATGACAAGATGCGTTGTCATAGGCAGTTGCCCGGTTTGAGAAGCTTAATTTAAATATTCCCGCCGCCACCCAGAAGCCGAAACAGACGAAATAGGCCTGCAGGACGCGCGAGGTAAATCCGCCCTTGAAAATCAGGGCGGATAATAGGTTCCCGTCATGCCGGAGGGTGTGGAAACGCCCGGTGAAAAAAATAAAATTATGCGGGCATTCCAGGAGGAACGGGCCGAAGACGAGGAGCGCCGCGATCGCGCCGCCGAGGGCAAAATAAATCCAGCCCGCGAACGCGAGCCGCCGGCGGTCCAGCCACAGCAGGACGAAAATAACCGGCAGGATGATCGCGGCCGAGGCGCGGGTGCCGGTTGCCAGGACAATCAGGGCCGCCGAGAGCATCGTCAGGAGCCCGTTGCGCCGTGCCAGGGCGTAATAAAGCGCGAGTACGGCGCCGGTTAGAAAAAGGATGGTGAGGGAATAGGTCTTGACCACCGTGCAGAAATAAACCTGGTAGACATTGCCCAGCGCGAGGATAAAACAGGCCACGGCCGCCAGGCGGGCCTGGCCGGGACGCGCGAGCCGTCCGGCGAGCATCGCGGCGACCAGCGCGCCCGCCAGGGCCAGCGCGGCGGTTACCAGGCGCCCGGCCGCCAGTCCGCCCCATTGAATGAGAGGATGGGCCAGTGAGTAAACAAACGGCATGACCGGTCCCTGCGTGAAGGCAAAATCGCGGTAGGGCATCTTCCCGGCGGAAATAAGCCCGGCCGCGTAAAGGTACCAACCCTCGTCCTGGTTTAAATTGCCGAATATCAGGTTGGCGGCAAAAAGGCCCAGGACGGCAAGGAGCGCGACCAGCCAGCCGGTTCTCAGCCAGGCAAGGGGAATCGGCTCGGAAATATTGTCATCGGCCTTCATGCTGTTTCTGGAAAAAATTATTTTCCGCCGAGGAGATCGCCGAACATTCCCTTGACCTCGGACGCCTTTTTAGCCGGGTCCTTTATTGCCGATTCGGCCGCCTTCTGGCCTTCCTTTTCCGCGCCGTCGCCCTTGGGTTTTTTTGAATCCATGATGCCCTTGAGGATGGAATTGACCGTGTCCTCGCTGGTCATTGATTTTAAGAATGCCTCGGCAAAATTCATCTGCGGTTTTGAGAGCGGACCGTTGACGGGAATAATCATGTTGAGCGTGGAAGGCATGGGGATATTGCCCATTTTTTCGGCTTTTTCCTTGGTCGGGACAAGGTCGCTGAACTTGAGCCGGAGCATCGATTTCTCGGGGTCATACTGTCCCTTCCGGCAGACGAGGGTAATTGTCCCGGAGGCCTTGCCTTCCTTGAGCCCGACGCTTTCAATGAGTCCCTTGAATGTTTTCAGGTCAATGGTCTGCATTGATCCGGCCAGGTCAAAGGAAACCAGCAGGGGATCGGTAATCGGCGAAATCCGGCCGTTCAAGTCAAAGGCGCATTTTTTGTCGCCTTCCAGGATATTGCCGTGCAGGTTGATGATCCCGGAGAGCGAATCGTCAAAACCGTAATTGGCAATATTGCTCAAATCAAGGTTCATTTCAATGCCGAGCTTGAAAGGCTGGCCGACCTGCCAGTCGGTATAGTTCAGCCGGGTTGCCACTTCCATCTTCTTGATGATGATGTTCGGCAGGGCTTTTTGTTTCGCGCCTGCTTCCGCCTGCCCGCCCGCCGGGGCCGGTGAAGCTTCGCCGGCCGGCGCGGCGCCTTTCTGCGATTGCATCGCGCCGATGATCGGGTCCAGGTTGAGCGCGCCGTCCTTGTTGCGCGAAATGTTCAGGATCAGGTCCTTGAGAACGGCTTTTTGAATATCGGCGCTGCCGGCCTTGAAAAGCGCCGGCAAGCCCACCTTTAATCCGCAGCGTTCGATGAGCAGCATGAGCGGCTCGTCAAAACCGGGCGGATTGGTCACCTTGATGCCGTGGACGTTGAGCGAGCCGCCCAGGAGGTTGACGCTGATCCGGCTGACGGAAACATCCGCGTTGTATTTTGTCTTTATGACCGGCACAACCCATTTGCGCAGGGAATCGGTCAGGCCGTAGGCCAGGAAAATCTGGATGCCGGCCACGAGGATGACGCACAATACCAGGATGATCGCGACGAGTTTTCTGATCATGGTTTTTCTCCTTTTATTACTGTTCAGTCGCCTTCATGACAACTGCTTCAACATCTGCGCCAGGTCCTTGTGTTCCTGTTCGGAAACGCCGGGCGAAAGCATGGAAAACGTGGCGAGGCGCTCCTTGAAAACTGCTTCGGCTGTTTTTTGCACGTCCTCGGTCCGGATGGCGGTTATCGCGCGGACGACTTCCTCCGGCGCCATCACGGAACCGTAATTGAGGATCTGTTCGCCGATCCACATCATCTGGCCGAGCGGGCTTTCCAGCCCGAGGCGCAGATGGCCGACGATATATTGCTTGGCGAGGTCCAGTTCCCGGGCGCTGACCGGCTCGGTCTTGATTTTTACTATTTCCTTCAGGATCAGCTCGATGGCCTTCGCGCGGCGGTTCCGGTCCAGTCCGGCGCTGATCACGAATGCGCCGGTTTCGGCGAAAAGCTGCACGCCGGAACCGATGGAATAGGCCAGGCCGTGTTTCTCGCGGATGGTCTGGAAGAGGCGCGAGCTCATGTTTTCGCCGAGGATGACGTTGAGCACCTTGAGGGCGTAGCGCCGCTTGTCGTAGCGCCCGAAAATTCTGAACCCGAGCGTCATGTGGGTCTGTTCAATGTCCTTGGATTTCAGCGCCATGCCGCGCTGGGCGACGGCGGAATCAACCAGCCGGCAAACGGGGGCCGCCGCCGGCCGGATGCGCCCCATCAGTTTCGCGACTTCGCTCACGCATTCGTCGTGGTTGACCTTGCCGGTGAACGCCAGGACGGTGGCGTCCGGCGCGTATTTTTTTCTTTTGAAGGCGATGATCTGGTCGCGGGTGATGGCTTTCAGGGTTTCGGGCGTGCCGATCAGGGGCCGGCCGAGCTCGTGGTCGCGCCACATGTTTTCAAGCAGCATCTCCTGGACGACGTGTTCCGGCTGGTCGCGGTACATCATGATTTCCTCCACGATCACGCCCTTCTCGCGGTCGATGTCGCCCTGGTCAAAGCGGGGGTGCAGGTGCATGTCGCCGAGGATATCCAGCGCTTTCCAGGTGTGGTCGTAGGCCACGCGCGCGTAGTAGCAGGTGATTTCCTCCTGGGTGAACGCGTTGCAGAACCCGCCGCGGCCCTCGATCGCCTGGGAAATATCGCGCGCCGACCTCTTTTCGGTTCCCTTGAAAAGAAGATGCTCGATGAAATGGCTTATGCCGGAGAGTTTCGGCGATTCATAGCGCCCGCCGACGCCGACCCAGAGGCCGATCGCCACGCTTTGCACCCGCGGCAGGGCGGCGGTGACAACGCGGATGCCGTTGCCCAGCCGGGTTTCACGAACATCCATCATCTTGTCGTCTGATTTAGTCATAGTTTTGTAAATTGTCATTCCCGATTTAATGCTACTCTGCGAAGTAAGCCTTCGCTACGAAGCACGAGTCGGGAATCCAGAATCAGAAAAAGACAGACGCTTGGATTCCTGCCTGCGCGGGAATGACAGAAAGATTTGATTTATTTTTCTGAAATCAATTTTAACGAAATTTTGCCTTCATATAACGCCTTGCCGACAATAATACCCGCCAGGTTGGATAGTGCAAGCTTCCTCAATTTAATTATATCGCCGGCGTTTGACACGCCGCCCGACGCGATTACGCTGCATTTGACCCTGCCGCAAAAATCAACGATCGCCTCCGTGTTCGGGCCGGAAAGCATGCCGTCGCGCCCGGTATCGGTGTAGATCAGGGTCCGCGCGCCCATTTGTTCAAGTCGCGCCGCCAGGTCAACGGCCTTTAACTTGGTTGTATTTGTCCAGCCTTTTGTCTGGACAAAGCCGTCGCTGGCGTCAATGCCGATCGCCAGCCTTGACTGGAAATGTTCGATCAGTTCCGCCGCCGTTTTTTCATCCTGGCAGGCGGCGGTCCCGATAATCGCCCGGCTTATCCCGTGGTCAACCAGGTTCCGGATCTGTTCCATGGTCCGCAATCCGCCGCCGACCTCAACCGGGATTTTGACGGCCGAGGCTATTTTGATGATAAGCGCGGTATGCGCCGGCCGGCCGGCGAAGGCGCCGTCCAGGTCAACAACGTGCAGATATTCGGCCCCTTCTTTTTCCCAGGCCAGGGCCATTTTCACCGGGTCGTCGGCGTAGACCGTCTCTTCCGATAATTTCCCGCGGCGCAGGCGGACGCATTTTCCGTTCCGCAGGTCGATCGCGGGTATGACCATGAAATCCGGCATGAAAAAACTCCTACAAAAGTCCCTTGCTGGAAGGCACGCCTTTTTCCTTGCGGTCGCAGGCGGCCGCGGAACGCAGGGCGAGCGCGAGGGCCTTGAACATTGACTCATAGGCATGATGCGGCTCGCGGCCGTATAGCTGGGCGAGGTGCAGGTTCAGCCGGGCCTGGATGGTAAAGGCCTGGAGAAACTCGGCGATCAGGCTCAAATCGAAATCAAGGATCTTGCGGCGCTTGTTGGCGACTTCGTAAACCAGGAACGGCCGTCCGCCCAGGTCAATCACCGCGCGGCTGAGGGCGTCATCCATCGGGGCGTAGGCAAACCCGTAACGTTTTATTCCCCGCCGGTCGCCGAGCGCCTTGTTCAGGGCCGAGCCGAGACAAAGCCCGATATCCTCAACCGTATGGTGCAGGTCAACCGCCAGGTCGCCGCTGGCCTTCAGCGCCAGGTCGGTCAACGAATGGCGCGCGAGGAGCGTGAGCATGTGGTCGAGGAACGGAATGCCGGAATGAATTTCGGCCGATCCGTTCCCGTCAATGTTGAGCCTGATCTTGATTTGCGTTTCGCGGGTTATCCTGCTGATGGACGCGGTTCTTTGTTTCATTTGTTCTCCATATAATTTCTGTAATAGTATGTCAAATCGGGAATGACAAACACTTGGCCATATTAGTGATTCAACATAACAATACAAATCCCGAACGGCGGCGGAGGCCATGCGAAACGCTTGGTAAACCCGCCGCAAGCTTATCTTAGCGCCATTCTGGCTTGTCCTTGATAATACCGGCAATAGCCCGGAGAAGCTTGTCAATTTGCCCGCCGGTGCCCACGGTGATGCGCACGAATTCGCGCGTCGCCGCGCCGGCAAAGTAACGCACGAATATGTTCCGCTCGCGCAGGCGGCGGAAAAGCGTTTCCGCGCCGATCCCGGAAGGTTTGGCGAACACGAAATTGGCGTCCGAAGGCAGGACCAGGAACCCCATCTTTTCCAGCGCGCGGACAAGTTTCCGGCGCGTGGCGATGATGCGCCGCGCGTTGGCGCGCATGTAAGCCTGGTCCGTGATGGCCGCCGTCGCCAGGACCTGGGCGATTCTGTCAACATTGTAGGAATCCTTCACCTTGAAGAGGGCCGCAATCAGTTCCCGCGCCCCGATCGCGTAGCCGACTCTCAGCCCGGCCAGGGAATATGACTTGGAAAGCGTCCGGAGAACAATGACGTTTTTCAGCTTCAAAGCCAGGTCGGCGCAGTTTTCGCGCGCGAAATCAACGTAGGCCTCGTCCTGGACCACCACGCCCTTGAACCGCCGGCAGAACCGCGCCACTTCTAATTTCGGGTAAAGAATTCCGGTGGGCGCGTTCGGATTGGTCAGGTAAAAAAGTCCGGCGCCGCGCGCATCCGGTATTTTCCATCGAAAATCACCGTCCAGTCCGGTCGCGAGGCTTCTGGCATCGCGGATGCGCGCCAGGACCGGGTAGAGCGAGTAGGACGGATCAAAATAACCGATTTTGCCTCCGTCTTCCACGAACGCCCGTGAGCACAGGGCTAAAATTTCATCCGAGCCGTTGCCGACAAACACCCGGTCCGGCGGGCAGCGGTGGACCCTGGCGATGACCGCGCGCAGCGCATTGCAGCCGGGATCCGGATAGCGGCGGAGATTTTCGCCGTTGAGGCGCCTTAAGGCCCGCATGACCGCCGGCGAAGGCGGGTAGGGGTTCTCGTTCGTGTTCAGCTTGATGACCTTCGGGTCGGTCGGCTGTTCGCCCGGGACATAGGCGGTCATTTTTCTCACGCAAGTTCTGACAAGGGCAGTCATGATTTATTGTCTTTTAACTTCTGACTCCTGCTTATTATTTAAATCTGATCAGCGCCGAATTGACGTGGGCATCCATGCCCTCCACCTTGCCGATCAATTTGATGATATCGAGCGAGTTGATCAGGTCGGCGCGGGTGAAGGCGATCACGCTCGTGCGCTTTAGAAAATCATCAACCGTCAGGCCGGAGAACATGGCGGACGTGCCCCCGGTGGGCAGAACATGGCTCGGCCCGGCCGCGTAGTCGCCCGCGCATTCCGGCGACCAGCCGCCGACGAACACCGCCCCGGCGTTCCGGACTTTCTTGAGCCAGTTGCGCGGTTCCTGCACGATGATCTCAAGGTGCTCTGGCGCGAAACGGTTGCAAAGTTCCATGCCCGTGTCCAGGTTGTTGACCGTGACCAGGAGTGTGCCGTTGTTGAGCACGTTGCCGATCGCCTCCCGGCGGCTCAGGCCTTTGACCTGTTGCAGGATTTCTTCGCCGACCGCCGCCGCGAGGCGCTCGGAGGGCGTGACAAGCAGCACTTTTTCAAAGCCCGTCCCGTGCTCGGCCTGGGAGAGCAAATCGGCGGCGACCGCCTCCGGCGCGGCGGAATCATCCGCGAGGATCGCGATTTCGCTCGGCCCGGCCACGAGGTCAAGCGCCACCTCGCCGTAGACCAGGCGCTTGGCGGCGGTCACGTATTGTCCTCCCGGCCCGACGATCTTCTGGACCTTCTTGACGGTTTTTGTGCCGTAGGCCATGGCGCCGATCGCCTGGACCCCGCCGATCTTGTATATTTCGTTTGCCCCGGCCAGCTCCAGCGCGACCAGCAGGTGCGGGTTCATCTGACCTGAGGCGCCCACGGGCGAGCAGGCGGCTATTTCCGGCACGCCGGCCGCCTTGGCCAGGGTAACCGTCATTAAAACGGTTGAAACCAGCGGCGCCTGTCCGCCGGGAATGTAAACCCCGACCCGCCCAAGGGGCGTAAATTGTTCGCCGAGCGTTCCGCCCTTCGGGGAGGACATGGACCAGTTTTTTTTCATCCCCGCCCTGGCAAAGGCCAGCACGCGCTTGTGGACCTCGCGCGCGGCGACGATGAATTTATTGTCAACTTTTTCGCGGGCCTCGTTCAATTCGTTCTGGCTGACCGCGATGGCGTCGGCGGCGAGCTGGCAGGAATCGTGCTCGCGCGCGAAACGGATGAGGGCCTCGTCGCCCTCCTTCCGGACGGCGTTCAAAATAAGCCGCGCGGATTCCTCAGCCTGCGTGTCAAAGGCCGGCCGCGTGAGGAATGCGATAACGGCTTCCGGCTGGTCGTCAGGCGACCATTTCGCGGTTTTAATTTCAATGGTTTCTGTTGCCATGTGCCTGCCCTTGTTTGACTTTCCTTTCCGATAACGGGGTGGATCCCGTTCGCTACCGGTCATCCGGCGGGACAATGGTAATTTCGGAGCTCACCGGCAGGAGCGCCCGGTTGTCGGGCGCCGCCGCGTAATCCAGGGCGTTGGTTGCAGTGACGACAAAGGCCGCCACGCTTAGACCGAAGTCGCTGTAGAGCATTTCGCCCGGGATGACAAATTCGCTCAGGCCCATGACGTTGTTGCCGGTCTTGGACCAGTCATAAGTGTAGCCGAGCTGTGTCCAGGGGTAGGCGTTCCATACGCCGTTCGTCATGCCGTAATTACGGCTGTCAATCGCCCTTTGGAACCAGCCCGTGTAATTGGTGGTGACCGTGCCGGCGAAGGCGGTGTTGGTGCGGAACGCCACTTCGGATTCCCGGTCGGTTATTTCCGGGTCGCGCGAAGGCCGGAGCAGGTACAACGGGTTCACGTACATTTCCACGACGGTGTCGTTGCCGCTGGTGGCCGGCAGGCCCAGGACCTGCTTCAGGCGCAGGAGCAGGTTGGTGCCGGTATAATTCTGGCAGACGCCCTTCAGTTCCGGCGCAAGGGTCACCCATGAATCCCTCCGCAAGGAGGCGTATTGGCCCACACGGTAATAGTTGCTGGCGGTGGAGGAGGTCATGAACGAAATAACCAGCACCTCGCGCGCGTTGTTGGTGGGATTGGTGCGCCAGACCAGGTCGGCGTTGTCCGGCGTGATGGACGTCAAATCCTGCCGGATTTTACTCGCCACCACGTTTGAGGCGTTCACCATCGCGTTGGAATACATTATGGCCAGCACGTTCATGTCGGTGACTTCCACCGTCTCGCCGCGGAGCAGGTGCCAGTCGCCGGAGGAAGGCTGGTAAACCGCCATCTCGGTCTCGCCGTTGCCGTCATAGTCGCCCGGAACCGGCAAATAACCCGGCTCGCCGAAATTGGGGAGAAAGCTGACCGCATACGAGCTGGCGGAGAGCCGCGCGTACCAGTTGCCGGTCGCCGCCTGGTAGACCGTCGGGTCCGTCTTGGCGTCGCCGTCAAAGTCGCCCGCAACCGCGGTATAACCAGGCCCGCCCAGGTTGACGGTCTGGACGGCATAGCTGTTGCTGGAAAGCCCGACATACCAGTCGCCGGTCGCTTCCTGGTAAACCGCCGGGTCGATTTTGGCGTCGCCGTCAAAGTCACCCGAGACCGTTGTCATGCCCGCCCCGCCCAGGCCCATGTTGTATGAAACGAGAGTATAGACCGTTTCGGCCTTGCCGGACAGGGCCAGGCCGACGATCGCCGCCGCCAGCATAACACGCAGGTATTTCATCATATTTTCCCCTATATTAGAGTAATGTAACTGAATTAAATTGAACGTATGAGAATGAAAAACGCCTTAAAATCACGAGTTTGTCATTCCGAGCCGAGGCGAGGAATCTCGTTATTATTGAGATGCTTCGCGAAGCTCAGCATGACATGCGATTAAATATACATATCCGAGTGAAACACTACATTAGAAACTTAGCGCTCCTGGATCTTTCACAAGAATTTCATTCCCGCCAAGATAGAATTCAGCTTTAATTACGCGATAGTTTTGCTCATCAGGCGGAATAAAACAAGGATAAAATGGGGACAAATATAAAAATGGAAAAAATCTTGACGGCGATTCCGGGGTTGTTAATCTATGGCACATAATACGGATGCATCTATAAAGTGCAACCGATTTGGAGAACCCGCAAATGGATGCGAAAGTGGTAGGTGCTGTTGATCGGCGCAACGATTCCGAACTCAATCGCCTTCGTGGACCAGAGAAAAATACCAAGATTCTCGGACTGACCACTTTCTCCACTCAAAGTATTCCTACAATGTATTTTAGGAAATGGACTACATCGATGAAAAGGGTTTTATTTGCTGTCGCACGGATAATTATTCTGGTCGGGTTGCTTAAACCGTCTGTAATCTACGCCAAATCCTGGAATAATCTAGGGAGTGGGATGAATAGCGAGGTTTATGCTTTAGAATGTGATGCATCAGGCAATCTTTATGCCGGAGGCACCTTTACCAACGCTGGTGGCATAGCGGCTAATAATATTGCCCGCTGGGACGGGACAAATTGGACTAATCTTGGCAGTGGGATGAGCAGCTCTCTCTATGTAATCGATTTAAAAAGTGATTGCAACGGCAACGTTTATGCAGGCGGGGGGTTTACCACGGCGGGTGGCGTAGTGGCTAATGGCATTGCTAAATGGAATGGCGTGTCATGGACTAATCTCGGCAGTGGAGTGGACATAGGCGGCGTAAGAGTGTTGGCATGTGACACAAATGGCAATATTTATGCAGGGGGTGATTTTTTTACCACTGCGGGCGGCGTAGCAGCTGATCATATTGCCAAATGGAATGGCGTGTCGTGGTCTAATCTGGGCAGTGGACTAGACGAAGGTGTGGACGCCTTGGCGATTGACACGAACGGCAATCTTTATGCCGGAGGGATATTTTCCTGGTCGGGCGGCACATATGTTAGTCATATTGCAATGTGGAATGGAACAACATGGAGTAGCATTGGCAGTGGATTGAACAACAATGTCGGAGCATTAGCATTTGATGCCAGCGGTAATCTTTATGCGGGGGGGCATTTTCTCGGTGCCGGTAGTGTAGCAGTCAATAATATCGCTAAATGGAACGGGTCAACCTGGAGCAAGCTCGACAGTGGAATGAATGATGCTGTTCACGCTTTGATATGTGATACGAATAACAATCTTTACGCCGGTGGTTCTTTTACTACGGCTGGAGGCGTTACAGTAAACCGGGTTGCTTGCTGGAATGGAGCAACATGGACCAACTTGGATAGCGGAATAAACAACGATGTCTGGGCGTTGACGATTGATGCAGGAGGGAATCTTTATGCGTCTGGAACATTCACTAATGCGGGTGGTGTAACAGTTAGTCGGGTTGCTCGGTGGGGCAGGGAAGGAGCTATAGGGATTGTTCCGCCAAACTTAAATTACACTGCCACCTATGGTGGCGCGAATCCATCTGCGCAGGTATTGGTGATTACCAACAGAGGAATAATCGATTTCAATTATACGAACACGGTGAGTTACAGTTCTGGTGCCACGGGCTGGTTCAGCCTTTCGCCTGAAGCGGACTATGTTGAGGTGGGAAGGGCACATAGCCATACTGGAACCGTCTCAATAGCTGGACTTAATACAGGTATTTATTATGTTACTGGCACAGTAATTTCTGCCGAAGCCGACAACAGCCCTCAACATTTTGTCGCGACGTTGACAGTAAATGATCCGCCTTTAATAACAAGGGATCCACGGTCGTTAACCAATAATCCCGGCCAATCAGCAACATTCAGTGTCCAAGCCATCGGTACAGTGCCGCTGAGTTACCAGTGGCAGAAATGGGGAACCAATCTAGCCGGTGCCACATCCACGAATTACACGATTGCATCGGTAGCAGAAACCAACGAAGGCAATTACCGTTGCATAGTAACCAATATGGTTGGTTCTGTCACCAGTTTGGTTGCCAGCCTGATGGTTAACGATCCGCCCTCTCTGGGGGAGGCAACCGCAATAAACATAATGGCATACACTGCGTATCTGGGCGGGAGTGTCACGGCGACGAACGGATTTACGGTAACCGAACGGGGTATTTACTGGAGCACGAATGTCGGGATGGTATTGGCTGAGGGGGCTAAATACTACGAAGGAGGAACTTTTGATATGGGCGCGTTCAGTTTTTTTGTGACAAATCTGCCGTCTGGTCGGACTAACTATTTTCTTGCCTATGCGGCGGGTGAACCGGGTTCAAATTTTACCATGGAGAGTTCGTTCCTGACACGCCCGGAAGCGCCGGTGATATTACCGCCGACGAATATAACCGCAAACACGTTGTATGCAAATTGGCTATCAGCGGAAAGCTCAACGAATTATTGGTTTGATGTAGCAATTACGAACGATTTTGGTGAATATTTGGCCGGATACAGCAACCGAGCATCTGGTTTGGTCTTGACTTGCTTAGTCACGGGACTGGAAACGAGGGTGGTATATTATTACCGGGTAAGATCCGAGAACGCCACAGGAGTGAGTACGGATTCGGCGGTGATGACGGTTTCGGCGGGTATGATCGGGTTGCTACCGACGAGTTTGAATTACGGTAGCATATATGGTGGGACAAATCCAGCAGTTCAGTGTTTTGTCATAACCAATTCAGGTTATTGGGACTTCAATTTCACTAATAGCGCGGCATATTCTTCCAACACTTCCGGCTGGTGGCTGGCAACTCCGGCAACTGGTGGCTTATCAGGGGTTTCATCCTTGACGATGACCGGAAATGTGACCGCTACCGATCTGAATGCAGGTACGTATTATGTTACAAATACGGTTATTTCATTCGAGGCAACCAATAGTCCGCAGAACTTGGTTGTAATACTGACAGTGAGTAAGGCCAATCAGACGATTACAAACTTTATACCCTCGAACGGTTCTTTGTTTGAGACAACGAACACGGCACAATTATTCGCACAAGCATCATCCGGGCTTGAGGTGACGAACTTTACTGTGATTTCCGGTCCAGCCGTGATTTCCGGATTTACTAGTCTGACGTTTTCGAATTCTGGGGTAGTGAAGATAAAGGCAGAGCAAGTCGGGGACGCAAACTGGAACGCAGCATTAGCTGTAACGAATACGTTTAATGTAGGGCTGGCAACAGCGGTAGTAACGCTGACGAATCTGAACCAGACTTACGACGGAACGCCGCGGGTGGTGGGAGCAACTACATTGCCCAGCGGATTGTCTGTAACCATCACGTATAACGAGAGCGGTTTGGCGCCGACAGCGGCCGGAAGTTACACAGTAATGGGGGTGGTGAATTCGTCAATTTATCAAGGAGGTGCGAACGGAACACTGACCGTGAACAAGGCCAGTCAATCCATCACGTTCCCGACGATACCTGATCAGATGACGACTAGTCGAGTTGCCCTTGTAGCTACGGCTAGTTCCGGATTGGCGGTTAGTTTCAGAGTGGATAATGGTCTTGGAACCATCAGTGGAGATGAGCTAACATTTATTGGTACTGGTATCGTTCGTGTTGTGGCAAGTCAAGGTGGCAACACAAACTGGAATGCTGCGGTCAATGTGGCCAACAGTTTCAATGTGGCGGCGGTTTCGGTAACCAATCTTGGAATACCGCAGAACGTTGCCGCGACAGATGGAACTCTCACCGGACGGGTGTTTGTAACTTGGAGCGCAGTAGCTGGTGCCGATGGATACGAAATCTGGAACAGTGACGTCAATAATATTGGCACGGCTTCAACGCTTGGACGTTCTACCACGATCACTTATAACGACACATCGTCTGGCGCACGATCCGGCCTCATGAAATATTACTGGCTGAAAGCCTGGAATATGGCGGCGACGGGTGCGTTCAGCGCGGTTGACAGCGGATATGCCCTGCCGGAGGCGGGCGCCGAAGTCATCAGTGGCCAGCCGGCGATCGGGGACTATGATGGTGACGGACTTGCCGATCCGGCCGTGTACCACTTGAACAGCGGACGCTTATATGCCTGGGTAAGTTCGGCGCATTACTCTCTCTTGGAGCCGGCGATAACCTTCCACGTTGATTCGGGTGAAATACCCGCCTTTGGAGACTATGACGGCGATGGTTCTATTGATCCAGGTGTTTTCAATGCGCTTTCCGGCGCTTGGTATATCTGGCTCTCAAGCGCCAGTTACACCAGAATTGGTCCGATATTGTTCGGCATTGATGCTAATGATATTCCTGTGGCGGCCGATTATGACGGCGATTGCAAGACTGATCCTGCCATATATCGCGGCGCGGAAAGTGTCTGGTATATTTGGCTTTCCAGCGGCGAGTACACTCGGTTAGGACCCCTGACGCAATTCCATGTTGGCGCAACGGATATTCCCGTGCCGGCCGATTACGACGGCGATGACAGGGCAGATCCGGCGGTTTATCAGGCAACCAGTGGTTCTTGGTATATATGGTTGTCCAGCGCTGATTATTATCTAATTGGACCGCTTACATATTTGACCAGCGACGAACATTTGGCGGTCCCAGCGGATTATGACGGGGATGAACTTTGCGATCTTGCGGTTTATGTGCCGTCATTAGGCAAATGGCGGATGTGGCTGTCTGGTAGCGACTATGCCTTGACAGAAATGGAATTGAGATAGAAGATTTTACCCGAAACTGTTCAAGGCTGTCAGATTTGCGCCAGTATTTCAAAGTATTTTAAAGACATTTTTTAATTGTGCGCTCTTGTAAAATCAGGGACGCGTCTCAAGGACCTGTTGCCCAGAAGCCCCAATAAATAAGATAAGGGTCACCCATTAGAGGTGGACGTCACCCATTAGAGGTGGACGTCAAGAGAAAATAACATCCCTATGGAAGATTTTT
>CAYYWX010000042.1:0-35820 GCA_964475405.1 uncultured Verrucomicrobiota bacterium | reverse complement strand
TTTGAATCGTTTTGCCCGCTGATTCCCGCCGAGAAATTGACTGAGTTTTGACCCGGATATTTTAATTTTCAAGTATACACTTCCCGGCGGTGGCCGATCATCAGCCAAGGCATGCAATGCGGAAATAATGCGGGTATAAACGTCACCGTGCAGAGCATCGAGGAACTTCTGTGGGCTTCGATCAAGCCGGACAGAGTATCTCACGCCTTGCCTCCACGTTTGCGTTCGTATTCTTCCAAGCTAATCGCGCCTGTCTGGTCGCGCTCATACGCAGCCATTGCTTTGTCCGCCTGGCGCACATCTTCGAGGTCTTCGAGCGCTTCCAACATGGCCGGCGGCAAAATAACAGCCACAGCCCGGCGGCCATGCTTGAGAACAACGGATTCATGCTGGACAGTAACGCGGCGCAATGTCCCCGCGAAGTCTTTTGCAGCTTGTGTAACGGATACTGTTGTCATGCTTTTACTATCCTTCATGAACCATATTTGGTCAAGTCTATATTCGCAATATGTCATTCTGCCGCCTTGCTGAATTGACTCAATATAAAAGACACCGGAGGAATGCACGGCAAGAGGTGGAAAAGGATTCGTTGACTCAAGATAAAAGACACCCAAAAAGGGGGACATAAAAATCTTGGTCCGGCATACAGGACTGCTCGCCGCCTGATCATCCATCAGGATTCCGTCTGATAATTATTTTGCCCGCTGATTCCCGCCGAGAAATTGATTCGTTGAAAATTCAGACCTAATTATTCTTACCATTCATACCATATTCTTGATGTACGATTTGATCCAATTCTTCTTCCGTCACCTTGACGAACCTGATTGTATCGCAGGATTTGAGATAATCTCCATCATGTGATGTCTCTATTGGAGCCCAGATGGTTATTAGTCCATTTGTCATCTTTCCGATAAATCGATATAGTGCACCGCTGGAATTGGACTCACCAAACCAGAGCCGATATCTAAATTTCGCACCATCAAAATCACACTCCTTTGTTAAATGTGACCCCTTCCCATCTTCCAATCGCCAGCGTGGCCAACAATTCTTTAAATAATCCCCACCGCCATCATGGGCATATTCGCCGTTATTAGTGGCGAATGGCCCGGATATGACTTCTTTCCCATTCGGATTCCAGTAATACCACGTTCTCCTTTCTTCTCGTGTTTTTAGCATTGATGCATCAAAATTAAATTCTTCGTAAAAGAATGTATTGTATAGTCTTTCCTGTTTTTCCGATAAGTATTTTAGATTTGGTGTTTCATAGGTGTCATACCATCGGACCACACAGGTACCGTTTGAATTCAATATGAAGATGTGATTGCTACGATTAGTATGGACTCTATATTCACAAACATCATTTAAAAGCCGCGTGCTGTCTTTTGTGATAATCCAATAACCAACAAGGTCATTTTGCGATATTTCCTTGGAATAAAATCGCTCTTCAAATACTGAATCACGACACCCACCCAGGACCAATAAAACAAACAACAAAAAGCTTAAAACCTGGAGAGTTTTTTTATATTTTACCATCATTTTCCTGCTCTACATTGGGTTAAAATCTCAATTTCCAACATTTCACCATGTCAACGAACATAATTTTGCCGACGGGATCAGATCGTGGGGATTGTGATCTTTTTCCGGCATACAGGACAGATAATGGATTTACCCTGCCAATCAATCTTGGCGGCAAGTTTCTGCTGACACGCTGAACAATAAAACTTGAATTCGCCGGAAGCCCGATTGACTTCCGCAATCGGCGACTTCCCCCCTTCATCACCTGGTGAATTACGGGGGGCGGCCCCCCCTGCATTGCCGGGCAAATTACGGGGAGCAGGTTCTGCCGGTTTAGATTCTGCCGCGGGCGGAGGAACTTTCACTTTGATCTTTGGCCCCGGGATGACAATTTCCTGTTTTTCTGAAGATATCACCACCGGCTGCAAAAACTCCACCTTCGGCATTGGTTTCGGCGGAGCGACCACTGACGGCTGGACCGCCTTGATCTTAGGCATGACAGGCGGAACCGGCGCAGGTTGAGGCATTTTCAATTCCGGCATGGGAGGCGGCGCCGGAGGCGCCTTGGGCGGCACAGGAGCTTTTACATCTGCCACAGGCGCAGGGGCAGCCACTTCCACCACAGGTTTTTTAATTGCCACAACCGGCTTGGCAACGGGACTTGGGATAACCGGCTGCAAGGGCTTGATTGCCACTTCCGGCTTTTGGACCTGAACGACGGGAGGCGCATTGGGCAGCACAGGTGCTTTTATATCTGCCACAGGCGCAGGGGCAACCACCTCCACCACCGGTTTTTTAATCGCTGCAACAGGTTTTACATGTTTCGGGATCGGGACACTGGCAACAGTCGCAACCGGCACCTTGGGGACTTTAAGCGCGGACCGGGCCTGTGCTTCAAGCGCCGCTTTCTCCTTGGCAGCGGCAGCAGCCTCAGCGGCGGCCTTGGCAGCTTTTTCCCTGGCCTCTGACTCCCTTGCCGCCGCCTCCTTTGCCGCAGTCACCTTTGCCGCAGCCTCCCTGGCCGCCGTCTCCATTGCCGCCTTCTTGGCCGCCGCCTTTGCGGCGCGCTCGGCCCTGACCAGTTCCCGCTTTGCTTTTGTTTGCTCGCGGCGTTTGGTCCACCACGCCCGGAAGCGCGAGGTAACTCTCCTCACACGCACGAGCACGAACTCAAGCAAGGAGGGACGCGCGAGCGGCGGAACTTCATCCGGGCATACCTCCTCAACCCATTTCCCGACTTCAGCAACCTGGTCATCGGAGGCGAAAACAACCAGCTTGAGATTAACTTCCCTGGAAAACACCGCCACCGGGCGCAGGAGCTCGGCATTCACGCGGCCCGGGAAGTTCCACACAAGATGAACGGTCTTGGCCGCGCTGGCCCTCGGCACCATTCTTTCGCCGATGAATTTACGAAGCCCCTCCACCAGCGCCGTGGAACGCTCCAGGCCTTCAACGGTGAACCCATATCTATTGAACCAGGCGCACTCAAATATAAAATCAGGGTTGAACTCCTTTTCCGGCGTGGCATCCATGATCTTTGCCGGCCAGAACTGAACTGTCCCGCCCCGGATATCTTTCCCAAGGCGGCGAACATATTCCACCGGCCCCTGAAGGCATCGGCCGAGGAACAGGATCGCCCCCCGCAACAGGCGCCGGATAAAGCCGGCCGCCTTGCGTACCCAGGGGAAAGCGGCAACCTTTTGAACCAGCCGGCGGCACCGAAGCAGTATCCAGCGCAAGGGCGCCGTGATCCAGCGCCAGAGGGTTTTAACCGCCCTGACAACCAAGGCCAGGACGGCGCGCAAGAGGACCATGATCCGCGACCGGATTTTGCCAATCCACGGCAACCGGCCCTGGCCGGAAACATTATTCACCCGATCATGCAATTTGAGCAGGGCGGTTGGACGGAATATTTCAACCGCGCTCCGGTAAAAATCACGCAACGGGATGACCAGGCGGAACATGACCGGTTTTTTAATAACTCGGGGTGCTTCAGAAAAATAAATAAATGTCTCACCCTTCCGGATGATGGCGTCCAGGCGGGCCGGGATCAGGCCGGGGTTCCCGGCGCGGAACACGACCGAATGTTTCTTGGGAAACAATGAATCAACGATCCGCCCGGCGAACGGCAGCGGCAAAAAGGTCCCGAGCGTCCGGTTGAACCGCAGGAAATAATCCAGCGCCAGCAGGAGAAAAATCAGGATGGGAATGAAGCGGGCCATCCAGAGATTCAGGACGTCCAGGCGGTTGGCCCGCGCCAGGTCGCGCTCGGACAACATCCTGACCTTGCGGGATTGTTCCGTCCAGCGCGCCTTGCGCGCTTTCTTGGCAGCGGCCGGCTGGTTCTCGTCCGCGGCCTGCTCGTAAACCGAGCGTTTGTCCGAGGAAGCGACGCCCGCCATATCCAGGAAATCGTCCTGCGCGTCCTCGGCAAAACGCATCCCGGCCATTTTGCTGTCAAGCATGTCGCCCCCGCCCCGCTGGGCGCGGCGCTGGCGTTCGCGGGCTTCCTTGATATCCTGCCGCCGGTCAACTTCTATCCGGCTGACATAAAACGAATTGACCTGGGCCAGGACCAGCCCGGCCAGGGCGAGGGCCATGGCCCGGGCGTAAAAAAAAGTGCGCCGCGCGTGCAAGGCGTAGTTGACGACCATCGCCAGGGCCCCCAGCCACGCCAGGATGGAGGCGATGCCGACTATTCCGAAATATTCGTATAACTTGACGATCATTTCCTGTACTTCCGCGTCTCTTCCAGATAATGCGTGAAGGCGTGATAGACGATGTTGATCCCGAGCTGGTATGCCCGGCGGGTCAATTCGGGGCTCATGCCGGAGTGCCCGATTTTCCAGGCGTCGTGGATGTCGCCGGGATGATAATAGACCATCCAGCGCCTTCCGCGCTTGATGCCCAGGGCGCGGTTGCCGCCGTGATGCCATAAGGGCGGCGCGCCGTTTTCAAAAACATAGGGCTGCTGGTAGATCGGGTCGTCATCCGGGACAACCAGGAGCGTCTCGCCGGAAAACAAGGCCTGGACGAACGAGCGGAAACTGCGGTCCCACTGCACGCTGCCGCAATCCGCGAAGAGCATGCCGCCGTCCAGCAGGTATTTCCGGAGGATCTCAAGGTCCTTTGTCGAGACGTTGATCTGGCCGTGGCCGCACATGAACACGAACGGCGGCGCGAAACCCTTGGGATAGTCGTCCAACAGCCGGATGGAATGGCTTTCGCCGCGGCCGGCCGTCTTGAAGCCGGTGGTCTTCTTGAATTCATCCAGGAAGTTCATGTCGGAGCGGAGCGTGGGATCCATGCCGTCGTCCCAGCCCTCGCCGTCGTATTCCAGGCGGATGAAACGGACCACGGCGTTTTTCATGCCATCCGGCCAGCCGCCCTTGCCGCCCCCGCCGGCGCCGAGTCCCCCGACCCCGCCGCGCTGGTGGACGGAGGTGGCGTCCGTGACGTAAGTCTGGGTCGTGGATTCGTCCACATCCTGCGCGACCGACGAATCATCCAGGTTCGGCGGATGGAATGAAATGGCCGACTGGGGATTCAAGACCACGCGCTTGTTGGACTGCTTCTTCGGCTTGACCACCTGGACCATGCCAATGACCGGGTTGCCGGAGCCTTCCGGGATCAGGTAAGGATTGACGCGCTCGCAGCCGGCGAACTGGGCCAGGAAAGGAATGAGGATAATCACGCAGAAATGGGCCAGGATGGAATAGATCACGCTCTTGCGGAAGAGCGGGTCGCGTCCGTGGGTCCGTATATTCTCCACGATCCGGTCGCCCGGCGCGGGGGCGTCCTCCGGGTAGCCGGTATAGAGGTCAATCACTTTCCGGCGCCAGGAATAGACGTGCAGGCAGGCCATGACGGCGACCAGCAGGGCCAGCGGCCAGAGGAAATCATAACGCCAGAAAAACACGGTCTCGGTCCTGACCGTCTTGGCGCTGACCGACAGGTTTTTCTCGAAGATCAGGGCGGTGACGCGGCACACGCCGTAAGCGTAAAAAAGAGCAAGGGCGTAAAACGCGACCAGCGCGCCGCGGATCACGGGAAGAATTTTCGCCTTCCGGACGAGGGAGAGGACGGCGCCGGCGAAAAAAACGACCGTGCCGATCCCGGCCAGGACGGCGGCGGTCGTGACAAGCCCCTGGATGCCCTCCAGCAGGAACACATTGCGGAAAACGAGGCCCTGGGCGTTGATGAACCGGTCATAGTATGATTGTAAATTCAGGCAGAAATGCAGGGAGAGCGCGGAGAGCAGTCCCAGCGCCAGGCTGAACGCGGCCGGGACCCCATGGACCCTGAGGAACTGCTTGAGGATATAACGCATGACTTACTTGGGATTGGTGTCCTTGATCGAGATTCCCAGGTCATTGGGCGTCGAAGGTATTTCTTCCGGCTTGGCGGTCTCGCTGAGCTGCTTCATCATCACCGTATTGGTGCGGGCGAGGTCGTTGGTCGCCGGGGCCGCCGGGGCGGCGGCGGAGGCGACGGCGCCGGTCGCCGGCGTCGCGGCCGGAGGCGCGTTTGAGACCGTCCCGGCCGGGGCATTCGTGGCCGAGGCGGCGGTCTTGGCAAGCTGGTTTGAGGTTGCCTCCGCCTGCAAGCGGGCCTGGGCTTCCACCTTGCGCTGCTTTGCGCCCTCGGGATCAACCCAGCGATCGACGATATAGCCGGTGGAAGTTCCGGCGATTGCCACGAGGTGGATGCCAAGCGAGATGACGAGCGCCAGCGCAAAGCTGGAGTGCTTGAAAGATCCAAGCAATTTATCGGGCACATACTGTTCCAAGGTTGGTTTCGTTTCCATCAGGGTATCCTTCCATCATTTATTCAGTTTGCTTTGTTCGTTGTCCCATGGCGGCAATGACGCCGCCGCCTCGGCTTATCGCGTCCAAAACCGGCTCAAACACGTCGCGGCTGATCGTGTCGTCGCACTTGAACATGACCGTCCGGCCCTCCTGCGTGGCCTTGTCCTTCGTGAGCGCCGCCACGCCCCAGTTCACGGCCTCGGCGTCGGGGACCTGCTTGCCCTGCAAAAATATCCGGCCGGCCTGGTCGATTGAGACCGAGACCGGGAATTCCTGGAGATTTTTCAGGTCCGACGACCGGGGCGGCTTGAGCTGCAGCGGCGATTCCCGGTAAAAATTGCTGCTCAACAGGAAAAAGATGATGAGCAGGAAGGCGATATCGCCCAGGCTGACCGTGGGAATGCTGACGTGCTCGGCTTCTATTTTTTTCCTGGCCATAAAATCAGCGGCTTCCTTTCTCGCGGACGATCGCGACCGCCCCGCCGGACGCGGTCACCATCGCCATGATCTCGAAATAATCCTGGTAGGAAATGTTCTCGGCGGCCTCGAGGAGGATCACCTTGCCCTCCCCGGTCTGCTGGTCAAGGCGCAGGTCCGTGAGCTTCTGGCGCAATTCCTTCAGGGTGACCGTGTTTTCGTTGAACATGATCTTGTGGGTCCGCAGGCCGATCGTCGGAGTTTTCTGCGGCTGCTGGACCTGCTGGCGCTTCTCCCCGCCCGGGATCTCGGTGACGAAGCCGGTGCCTTTCTGGAAGGTGGTCGTCAGGATGAAGAAAATGACAAGCAAAAAGGAAATATCAATGAGGGAGACGGTCGGAATCGCCTCGTCGGTCAACTGCTTCTTTTTGAATCTTTTGGCCATGGCAATGATCAGCGGACCTGCTGCATCTCGGCGCGCATCGTGAGGAACTCGACCATTTCCGAGGAGGCTTCCTGGATATCCAGGTTGATGCGCTCCACGAGGTTCATGTAGTAGTTGTAAGGCAGCACGGAGGCGAGCGCGACGATCAGGCCCGCGGCGGTGTTGATCAGCGCCTCGGCGATGCCCGCGCCGACCGCGCCGGCCTCCAACGAGACGGCCCCGGCGAGCGAGCTGAAGGACCGGATCATGCCGGTCACGGTCCCGGTCATGCCGAACAAGGGCGCCGTGTTGCCGATGGTGGAGAGCACGTTCAGGCGGTTTTCGACGGCGTTCAGCGCCTGGGCCGAATAATCCTCCATGGATTTGCTCAGCAGGGTGCGGATGGCTTCCGGGGTGGGCTTGGCGGACAGGAGCTTATGATAGGACTGCAGCCCGACCAGCAGGATCGCCGAGACCGGGCCGGGGGTGTTGGCGCAAAGCGTCATGGCGTCGGTCACCCGGTTTTCGCCGAGGAGGGTAAGCACCTGGGCCCGGAGGGAGCGGACATCAATCTTGCTGTTGGCGCGGAAGGCGCGGATTTTATCTATGTTCACGGCCAGGGACACGATGCTGCACGCCAGCAAAACAAGCATCATGGGGCCGCCTTCAATGATATACTGGATCATGACTATATTCCTTTCTTGTTGTTGTTATAAATCTGGGCCAGAAGCTGGTAACCCTCCACGGGCGGGACCTGGAAGACATGCTGTTTCAACCCGCGCGCCGGCGCGAGGACGACCTCGCCGGTGACGTGGTTATAAATGCTCTCGCGGAGATGCTCATAGGGCGTCTTCTGGAGGAACGGCTTGCGGCCGGCGGCGAAGAGCGCCAGCTCCCGCGGCAGGGCGCAGACCCAGATCTCGCCCCGCCGGAACCAGCCGCCGGTGTCCACGCGCGTATCGGATTTCACGAGCATCATGACGCCCTCCATCCCACTGATTTCTGCCAGCAGTTTCCGCCCGGCCGGGGCCAGGAGGCGGAAGATTTCGGAAGAAGCCGTGTCCAGCGGGCGCGTGAGGGCGGGCGGCAGTTCCAGTGCGATTTGCGAGCTGGCGTGCACGTCCACGCCGCGCTCCTTGAGCATGCCGGCGTAGGCGGTGTTTTCCTGTTCCAGGAGGGCGATCCGGTCCTGGAGGAGTTCGGCGGTCCGTTGCAGGCGTTCTATTTTTGCTTCCTGTTCTGCCTCATGGGCCATGGCAAGATCGTTATTCATAAGTGATGCATCCTCTAAAAGCGTGCTATGCCCGTAACCCAAATTATTAATGCTTCCACTCTAATAGTGTGCCGAATTTGGTTCGAAAAAGACTACAGCGATCTTAGGCCGCTTGCGGGTTTTCCGCGCTTGCATAGAATCGAGTCTGATGCTTCGCGCGGCGCACCCGCATTCGGCCTAAGCTGGCCTTGTTTTTTCGAATCCGCCTTCGTCGGAAACCAAATTCGCCCCACGACCGCATCCGCCTTCGCTCAGCAGCTACGGCGGACAAGTTGCTGGCGCTGACTTCAATGTTTGGCAAAATTCCGTGTATTCCACCGCTTCCACGAACCAAAATCAAAAATATAAAACCCCTACCCGATTACCAGCGGGGCGGTTATTCGGCGGCTTTTGCCTCATCCTTCATCATCGTGTCCATCTCGGGTTCGGTCAGGCGGCCGCGGGCGAACTTGGCCCATTTGGACGCCGGGTAATCCCACATCAGTTTTTTGAACTGCTTATAGGCGTTCGGATAATCCTTCAACTTCATGAACGTGTCGCCGCGCCAGTACATGGCCTCGGCGATCAGGTCATTGTCGCCCGTGATCTGCTTGATGGCGGCGTCAAACGTCTGGACCGCCTTGAACAGCAGCAGTTCGTCCGGCTCCTGCTCTTTCGGGCTCTTATCCATCTCGCCGGCGCGGATATAGCACTGGCCGCTGAGCACGAGCGTCTTGCCGGCCAGCTCGTGGGTGGGGAAGCGCGGCGCCAGCCGGCTGAACACCTCGGCCGCGGTTTTGAACATGGCGCGGGCGCTGTCGTTGAGCTTCTGCTTTTCTTCCGGCGTCTTCGCCTCCCGGGCCTTGTCGAGGAACTCCTTGCCCTTGGAGGAGAAATAGTTCCCCAGCCGGGCGATCGTTTCGGCGACGAGCTCATTATCGGGATAGAGGTAGGAAAGCTTGACGTATTCCTCGCAAGCCTGGTCGATCTCCCCCATTTTCTCCAGGGTCAGGGCCTTTTTGTACTGCGCCTTCGGGGCGTAGATGCTTTCCGGATAGGACATGACGACCTCGGAAAACTGGTTGACGGCCTCGGTGTATTTCTCGCGCCGGATCTTTTCATCGGCGGCGTCGTTGGCGAACTCAAGGGTCAGGTCGGCGAGCAGGTAATCCGCCTGGGCCCGGGTCTGCATGTTGGGATAATCGCGGATGGTCTCCTCCAGCAGCTTCCGGCCCTGGGCTATCTCGCGCCGGGCGAGGCTGGCCTGGTCCAGGGCGCGGTGTTTCTTGGCAAGCTCAAAGAACGCCTCCGCGGCGGTGAACTGGGTCTTGATCGCCATGTCGTTGTCCTTGAACTGCTTCGTGAACGGGACCAGGGTGCCGTCGGCGCCCTTGGCAATCATCACCGATTGCGTCACCTGGGACTGGTCGGCGCCAGCGCGGTTGTAAACCACCGAAACGCAGTCGCCGTATTTCACGGGGATTGTCCCGCCTTCGCCCGCGGCCGATTTATCCTCAAAATACGTTGGCTTGATCACACCCTTGAAACAGCCGGTATGCTCGAACGTTTCCGCCAGGGTCAGGTTGGTGGAAAAGCCGGAGGAGGTCATGATTTTCACGGGGATCGTGTCGCTCGCGGCGGAAACATCCCGCGCGCGGTCATTGAGGCGGATGTAAAGGCTTTCACCCACGTGGATATTGGTCATGGTTTGCCGGTAGTTGCGATCCATGATCTCAAGGAACACGTCGTTGGCCATGACCACCGGCTGGACGAGCCAGTTGGTGGCGCCGGCGGCGTCCGTATATGTAAACCCGACATAAATCTTGTCGGTGCTCCGCAAGACCAGGCGCTCGTTCTCGGCGGACGCGCTGCCCTCGCCGAATATTTTCGGGACCACGTATGAGAATCTTCCGTCCACGACCGGCGACGACGCGTAAGGATCGCCGCGCAAAAGCACCGTGGCGTATCCCGGCGGCGGCGTAATCTTGGCCGGGAATTCGCTCGGGCTGGCGTAAAGCGCGATCGTCCCCGGGACGCCGGGGTCAAACCCCGTTTCCGGCGCCTTGGCCGCCTGGCGGGCGGATTGGCTCTGGACGTAGATGCCGGCGGAGCTGTTGGATGAGAGCGACACGGAGGGATAGGTCAATTCAACCAGGAGCGGGCCCTCGCTGAGGATGACCGCCGGCTTGGCCGGGTCGGTTTTAACCGGCCGGGTGGCGACCAGGTCGCGGGAAGGCGTGTAGCTTTCCTCGCGGCTCATGCCGCCGAGGCCGAGGCGCACCTCCGCGGCCTTGGACCGCAAGGCGGCCAGCTTGTCCTCTTCGAGCGGGATTGACGACACCTCGTAGACCCGCAGCTGGGGCGGCTCATAGGAGACCTGCTGGACGATCTGCTGGCGCGCCCAGGGAATGCCCGGATCGGTGTTCTCGCGGTCTTCATAAGAGACGACGACGTTTTCCTCCGGCGCCACCGCGAGCTCGTTGGTCCGCACGGCTTTCCCCTTGGCGGTGAAGACGCTCCCGATGAACTTGCCGGAATGATCCTCGGTTTCAAGCGCTTGGAACTCCATGACCTTGCCCTGCGGCGTCTTGGCCGTGAATTTCACCACGTCCGGCTTGTCGGACACGTCGCAATCGAGGTCGTCGATCACCACGTCCAGCTTATCCCCGGCGACGAACCGGTAGAGCGGGATATATTGCTTCACATCCTGGTTTTCGACGGTGGTGCAGGCGTTGATCGTGGCGTTATGGAAGCTGGCGCTCATGAACTGTTCCAGGACCTCCTTGCCGCGCGAGACGATCTTGTCGTCATTATACGCGATGCTGATCTTGTCGCCGGCGACGATTTCCAGGACCTGGTTCTTGCTGGCGGCCACAAAGTCGGCCTTGGTCGGCAGGATCGGCTTGCCGTCGGCGGATGTCAGCGAAATTTTGCGGATGGCGGGCGCGTCGGTTTCAAAATCGGCCAGGATCAGCCGGATGACCCTTATGCGCGTCTCCGGGGCAAACCGCACGTCAAACGATGTCCCTTCCGAGTTGCCGCCGACCGTCGCGGCGGTCTTGGGAACGGCATCGGCGATGCCGGGGTTGGCGGCGGATTCAAACATGGAGCCCGGGCAGGGAATCATGTAGGGCGGCGCGTCCGAATCGCACTGCATCTCCATCGTCCATTTGGCCTGCTGCGGCGCGCAGAAATAAATGTCAATGAAATGCGCCCCTTTATTAAACGAGCGCTTGATGACCGCCTCGGCGCTCTGCTTGAGTGCCGCCGCGTCCGCGCCCTTTTTGTCGGCGACCTGCTCCGCTTCCTGGCCGTCAATGGCGAAGGAACAGGGCACGGGAGTTTCCGCGGTCGCGGTCAGCTTGAAGGTGCGCGTCTGGCGGGCCGGGAGGGTGAAGGCCGCCCGGAGATGGCCCGCCACGCTGCCGGGAGGCAGGGCGACCTTCTCCGGCGTCAATTCAACCAGCATGGCGCCGGTCTTGGGAAGGAGTTTGGAGAGCGGGAGCGTCGCGCGCTTGGCGCTCCGGCCGACGCTGTCGGAATCAATATACTGCCGGATGTCGGCGAGGCTCTGCGGCAAAACTTTCTCGGCGCAGGCGACCAGTTCCAGTTCCGGCGAACCGTTCCAGGGCTTGAAGGGCTCCGGCCAGCTGCCGACCGTGGAGAACTCCTTCCCGTTGATTGAAGTCTGGACATAGAATTGTTTCAGTTTCCGGCCGGGGGTGTCGGCGGCGATGTTCATGGCCCCGGGCAGGACGTTGTCATTCAGGTCCACGCTGAAAGTCTTCGGGCGAAGGTTGTTCGGCAGGGCCACCCAGGCCGGGTATGTTTCGGCCGAGATGGCGTAGAACGGGAATCTACCTTCGCTGGAGTCCGAGGCGTAGGCCTGGGCGCCGGCCGCGGCGGTGGGCACCACGCCTTCAAACACGCCGGAAAACGGATCCGTTTCCTGGAGCTGGAAAGCCGGGATGCTGTCGCCGCTGAACGCCGAGACCTTCACGGTCAGGGTGTCTTTCTGCGGGGTCAGGGACTTATCCAGGTCCGTGACCCGGATGTAGATGGGGTTGCCCGGCCGCACGATGAGATTGGTGCGGGCGGCGAGCGCCGGGTCATTCGCCAGGGAGTCGTCCACCAGCGCCGAAAAAGTGTTTTCTTTTTTCTTCTCCTCGCCCGGTATCTTGCCGGGCGACACGAGCAGGGCGGCATCGGAAGCGATCTGCATGGACATCGGCTCCGAGGTCGCGATCTTATTGGCGGCCTTGAACTTGTCCGAATAGCCGTAATAGACGTTGTCGTTCCCGAGGACCTGGAGGACGCGGTCGCCTTTCACGACCGGCCCGAGGGCGGTGGGCATCCTGCCTTCAAACCTGGTCTTGGAATCGGAGGACTGGAGCAGGTTCAGGTATTCCTCGTCGCCGGCATCGGACCAGACCCGCACTTCGATCTGGGCATTCTTGCCGACCACGGAGAGGTTGCGGTCATCCAGCCGGATCTTGATGGGGCTGCCGGGCACGATCATCTTCTGGTTGGAAAGCAGCCCGACGTTGATGTCGGTGGCGGACATGTATTTCCTGAGCTCGAGGTTGACGCGGCCCTGGAGAATCCGGCCCTCGACGTGGTTCGGCTCCAGCAGGAAAACCTGCTCGAGGTACTGGACGACTTCCGACCAGGACTCCTGGTCATACTTGATCAGCGCGAGCTGGTAGGCGCTCTTGACCTGGAGATAACGGTCCATGCGCCGCGCCAATTTTTCAAGGCGGGCGATGGCGCTGTCATAATTCTTGGTGAGGCGGTCCACCTCGGCGATCCGCAGCTCGGCCTCGTTCCGGGCCTTGGTGCCGTCAAAAGTCTTGGTGGCGATGATGCGCTCATACATGGCGCGGGCCTTGGGAAATTCCTGGCGGGCGAACGCGATATCGCCGTAGGCGATCATCAGCCGGGCCTGGATCTCGCGGTCAAAGCCCTCCGGCAGGGAATCGAGCCATTGCATCATGGAGCGCGACAAATCCTCGGCCCGTTTGAAATCCCTGATTTCCGTGTTCTTGCCGATGAGCCACAGGCAGAAATTAGGGTCGAGCTCCTTGAACATGCCCGGCACCTTGTCCGGAACGGAGAGGTAAAGCTCCCAGGCGTTCTGGAGGTTGCCGGAAAGGTAAGCGGTCTGGGCCGTGAAAATCGGGTAGCGCGGGTCGGTGCGGTCAACCGGGATGGCCCCGCCGATGCTGACGAGGGCCTTCATGCGCGAGCCGATGAGCGAGAGGCGGACCTCGTCGGAAATCGCGTCCCCGAGGATATCCAGGCCCGCGCTGCTGTAAACCCCGGCAATGTCGGGCAACTGCTTATCCAGCATGATGGCCGCGTAGTCGCCCATCTGCTTGAACATCGGGTTGCTGTTGATGTCCTTGGCCATTTTCCACAGGAACGGGATTGCGTTCAGCAGGTCGGCGTTGCGCCCCTGGGCCAGCAGTCCGTTATGGATCGCCGGCAGGAGCAGCTCGTAGGAACGGCCGGCGCTCCAGCGCGCCGGGGTCGCCGCCGGGAAGAACGACAGGAAAGTGTTTATATCGTTCTGGCTAAAGTCCTTTATTTTCTCGAGGGCCTTCAGGCTCGGGGCCGGCACGCGCTCGGGCGAGGTCCGCGCCAGGGCGACAAACGCGGCCAGTTTCTGGAAGAAAGCGGCCCGGAGCTCGGACGTATCGGCGGAGGCGTCGGCGGCAAAATAATAATCGCCCCGGGCAAATTCATCAAAGCGGTTCGTGCCGTAAGCCGCGCCCAGCATGGCGATCAGCTTGCCGCGCTCGGCCTCGTTGACGCTGTGTTCCTTGCGCCAGGCGGGATTCTGCTGCAGGCACTGCCCGTGCCATTTCCAGAGGTCGTTGGTCGGCCCGAAGGCCCGGTAGGAATACGGGAGAGTCGGATAAGCCTGCAGGCGGCGCAAGGCCAGGTTGATCACCTTGCCCTTGCTGTCGGTGCCGTAATTCCAGTAGGCGAAATCAAGCTTGTTGGCCTGGGCGCATTCCTCGACATAGAGGTCGTCAAAAGCGGACTCGCCCGGATACTGGTCCTTCAGCTTGGTAAATTCATTGCGGACCAGCCACATCAGGGTCGTGGCGGCCGTGTCGCCGTTCAGGCGGTAGGAGCTGTTAACCAGCAGCTTCTTCTGGATGAGCTTGCCCATGAGCGCCAGGCCGGCATCGTCGTCCCGCCAGCCGTTGCCCCGCCGCGTTTCCAGGAACCACTGGAAGAGCGTCGGAGAGAACTGCCCCTTCTCGACCTGGGCCAGGAGTACCTTTTCAAGGGCATCGTTTATTTTCTTGATTTTCGGCCGGTCGGCCGCCGGCGCGTTCGCCGGCCAGCCCGGGCGGCCGGCGCCGATCGCCGAGTAGACCAGGGCGACCGACTGGGTCGTGGCGCCGGTTTCCAGGCGCCCCAACTGGTCGGCGAGCACTTCCAATTGGAAGTCAAACGTGTCAAAGGCGGAGAGGCGGTTGGCCACGATGAAGGAGATCGCCGCGGCGCCCAGGGGCGTTTTCTTGGCGCCGTAATCCTTGACCTCGCCGTAAACCTCGCGGGCGATTTTCGCGAAATCATCCTGTTTTTTATCCTGCACGGCGACCTGGATCAGGGCCAGGTTTTTGCATAGGGGCGACGCGGCCTTGTCGGCGCTGAAGACCTTGGGATCCATGACGGCCTTGAAGGCGGTCTCTATGGCCGAAATCTGGGCGGCGTTGATATTGGGAACATCGCCGATTTTTTTCAGCACCTCGGCCGCGTCGGCCGCCGCGCCGGCCGCCTGGCCGGACTCGGCGTCGGCGGTCGCCCAGGCTTCCTTGGCCGCCTTGAGCTCGGCCTGCGCCTGGGCGTCGCCGGGCGCGGCGGCGGCCTTGTCCTCCGCCGCCTTCTTGGCCTCGGCCATCGCCTTCTTTTTGGCGACCGCTTTTTCGCCGCGCTCTATCTTGGCCTTGGCCACGCTGACGGTTTCCGCGGCCGTGCCGGCCTTGCCGGCCCAGTCCTTGAACGCCTTGTAGGAGGGCTCGAAAATGGCGGCGCGTTCCGCCTCGGAATACGGGAACGCGTCCAGCAGGTGGAGGGCGTCGGGCAGCTTGGTCCGGTCGCCGGATTCCCACGCGGCCATGACAAAGGCCGCGGCCACGTTGGTATCCAGCAGCGACACGGGCGACTTCATGAGAATTTCGGAGCCGAATTTCGCCAGGAATTTTCCGAAATAATCAGGGGGCAGTTTGGCGCCGCCCTCGGGCCGCTTGGCGGCCTGGAACGACGGCCACAATTCCGCGGAGAGGAGCGTATAATACTGGTTGTTCTTGAGATACCAGGATTCCTTTTCGAGGAGATAGCGCGCGCTGGATTCCAGGTCCGTGCCGGCGGCGAGCGCCTTGACCGCCGCCGCGTAGGGCGTGGCGACGTCCGCCAGCAAGGGCGCCTGCTTGCGGAACACTTCCGGGTTGGAACGCGGATAGACGAACTGCCCGGCCCGGGCAAAAGCGGCCGGATGGGCCAGGCAGAGCGATTCCCACTGCTCGGGGCTTGCGAGGTAAGGGGCGTTGGCGGGCATCCAGCGGATCAGGTCAACGCGGTCATCGTCCGATAAGCGCGAAAAAGCCTGGGCGAAGAATTCCATCTTGGCTTTCTGGCATAACTGCCATTCCGCGGCCTGGAAGCCGGAGGAGAACACGTCCTCGATATCCTTCAGGGTCCCGGCGCGCGGGCTGGCGTCAAAGAACGACTTGGCGGCGGCGATGACGGAGGCGAAAGCCGCTTCCGCGGCTTCCTTGCCTTTGCCGGCGTTGGCGGCCTTGAACTCCAGGTTGGCCAGGTAGAAACGGTACTTGAGCATGGTGGCGTTATCGGCCCTCAGAGCGGACAGCACCTGGGCCAGGGCCGGGGCGGCGGAATAAAGCGTCTCGGCCGGACGCCGCACGCCCGACATGGCCCAGTCAAGATAGTCCCAGTAATAGAATTTTTCCTGCTCCAGCGGCATTTTTTCCGCGAGCAGCGGCGCGAGGCGCTTGGCGGCGCCGGGGACATCGCCCTTGCGCTGGGCAGTGTCAAGGAACCAGATGTCGAATTTCCGGATTTTTTCGCCCTGCCGGAACTTGGCCCCCTCGCCGTTCATGAACGCGTAGGCATCGGCCTCGGCGTTGAGATAATCAATGAGGACGATCAGCATCCGGGCGGCAACGTCGGACGAGGCGTTGTCGGCCGGGGCGGAGCCGAGATACGATTTATAGCGCGTGACCGCGGCGCGAAAATCGCCCGCGAGCAGGGCGTTATCGGCGGCGAGGAGCTGGAGCTGCGGGCTCAGCGCCGGGTTCATGGCCGAAAAACTTTTCACGCAGGCCGCCGCCGGGTACGGGCAGCCCAGCTCGCGGGCGGAGGTCAGGACCTTTATCAGGTCGGCCTCGGTCACATCGCCCTTGCCGCGCTGGACCTTGAGGCAGAGGTCGTCGAATTCTTTTTTCTTGGGATCGGCCGCGGGGTCGCTTGGCGCGCCGAAGGCCGCCAGGGCGACCAGGCACAGGCAGGCCGCCGTCAGAAGTTTATTATGTTGCGATTTCATTCCTTGGTTTTCCTTTCCAGTTTGGAGAGAATGGTTTTGGCCTGGGCGGCGAACTGACTTCCGGGATACTCAAAAAGCAACTGGGTGCATTTCTCGCGGGCCTTGTCGTAGTTGCCCATCTGGTAGGAGGCGATGACCCACTTCAGGAGCATGCTGTCCAGAAAGCCCGCGTCGGGATAATCGTGGAAAACCTGCTCGAGGAGAGAATCGGCCTGGGTATATTCCTTGGACTCGATGTAATAGTCCACGAGCTTGCCGAGCGCCTTGCCGGCGAATTCGCTGTCCGGGAACTGCTCGGCGCACTGCTTGTAGGCCTGCATGGCGGCGGACTTGTTGACCGGCTGCTTGGATTTGAGGACCTGGTCCTCGGCCTGTACTTCAAGCGCCTCGGCGATCCGGTAGCGGGCCTCGGCCTTGGCCTGCGAGTTCGGCAGGGAGAGGATGGAGTTGAAGACCTGGATCGCGCCCGGGACGTCCTTGGTTTCCAGCTTGACCATCCCTATTTTCATGAGCGCCTCGTCGGCGAAGGAGGAAGTCGGGAAGAGGCGGCTGAATACCTGGCAGGTGGCCACGGCGCCGGAAAAATCCTCGATCTCTATCTGGAGGTTCCACTTGATCTGGAACGCCTCCTCCTTCAGGCGGGAGGGAATGGGCATCTTGCCGCCGATGATATCCTGCACGCGCTCCATGCCCTGGTTGGCTTTTTCGACGGCGTTTTTCATCAGCCCCATGCTCTTGAAGATGCGGGTCAACTGGAGATAGGCCGTGGCTTCCACGAGCTGTTTCTTGGCCTTGACGACCGGGTCAAAGACGACGTTCTGGGTCACCATCGGGCGGCCGTCTATTTCGCCGACGACATTGATCGCGGCGGTGATATCGCGGCGGGCTGAGCCGGCGATGTTCAGTTCGTCGGTGTAGAAGGCGACGATTTCGTCGTTCATGCCGCAGGTCAGGACGGCGTCCGATTTATCCGGCTGGGCGCCTTCCATGAGGGGGCGGATCATGACGCTGCCGCCGAAACGGCCGCTGTGCAAGGGCGGCGCTCCCAGCTCGGTCAGCGTCACCGTGGCCTCGTCCCGGATTTCAAACTCGCGCTCATCGCCCTTGAGCATCAGCTTCTCGGTATCCACCGCCGCGGCCTGGCCCTCGTCCTGTTCAGGCTTGTAGCGGGAAACGACCCGGATATTGATCTTGTCGGCCTCGGCGGACGCGTCGCGGTCCAGGTCGCTGACGAGGATAAAGACCGGCTGGTCAAGATAGGCGGCGTTGGCCTGGGACTCAAATGTGCCGGTCGCGAACGATATCTGGGCGGGGGAGACGACCTTGACCTTGTTTTCCCTCAAGACATTTTTGTCACCCGCCTCGGTGTTGTCCTCGTAATACTTGACCGTGATGATATCGCCGCCGACCAGCTGGAGGACGCCGTCATCGGGGACGGCCGGGCCGGTCGCGGTGGGAATCGAGCCCATGGCTATCCCCTCGCTGCCCCCGAAGATGGCGCACACTATGGTTTCGCGGTCGCCGTTCCTGGTGGAGACCTGGAGCTTGATGTCCTTGCCGGCCTGGTAAAGGACGGGGATATCGGCATCCGCGACCTTGACGTAAAAGCGCCGGCCGGCCTCGGTGTATTCAACCGAGGAACTGTCGGGATCGATGAAAGTGCCGACCATGGTCAGGGATTCGATCGCCTTGTTCCAGCTTTTCTGGGCAAAATGGCACATGCCGATGTAATAATAGGCCTGGTTGGCCCAGACCGTGTTGGGGTAATCGCGGGTAATGACGCGCAGGGCGGTGAAGGCGTTGCCGTACTGGCGCATGTTGAAATAGGCCACGCCGATCAAATACTGCGCCTCCAGGTACCAGTCGCGGTTTTCGCCGGTGAGCTCGACGCCGGGCTTGTTCAGGTCGTTCATGCCGCGGAGGTAACGGATGGCCTCGGTGTATTTCTGGATATTGATCAGGTGATTGCCCAGGGCCAGGGAAGCCTTGTAGCGCACGCGGCTTTTCGGGTACTGGTCAATGACGCTCTCCAGCATTTTGACGCCGCGGTCATATTCCTTGGCCTGGAGCAGCTCCTTGGCCTTCTCCACCAGGCGGTCGGCGGCAAAGTCGGCGTCCGGCTTGCCGTTCGCGGCCGGCGTCTCGGCCGGCGTCTTGGCAACGCGCGCCGCCTCGGCGGACAATCCGCCGCCGAGCAAGATTCCCGCCGCGATCCCGATCATCATCATTATTTTCATATATTTCATAATAGTCCTCGCTGTTTCACGGATGGAAACGGCACGGCTTGTTATTCCGTACCGACGCCTCCTCCGGTCTTGAATCCCATTTTCTCAAGTTCCTGGTGAGCCGCGCTTGACTCCGGGCTGCCGGGATATTTTTTCATCAGGGCCCGCAGGGCGGCCACGGCCTTGTCGTTCAACCCGGCGCTGCGGTAATACGAGGCGATCGTCATGGCCGCGCGCGGGGCTTCCTTCACGAAGAAATTTTCCACCTCGCGCAGGGAGGCGGCGGCGTTATCGATCTTTTTCATCCGGGCGTAACAATCGGCGACCTTGAAGATGGTCTCGGGCGGGTTGTTGGCCTGCTGGTAACAGGCGATGGCCTTCTCGTACTGCTGGGAGGAGACATACAGGTCGCCCATCAGGGTCAGGGCCTCGGCGGAAAATTTCGCGCTGGATTTGAGTTTCTCGCCGACCGGGATGCCGGAGGCGGCGTTGCCGGTCCAGTGATAATACCTGAGCAGGACGACCAGGCCGTAGTCCTTGTCGGTGAAACCGGCCGCGAGGCGCTCGAGGGCCGTGATGGAAAAACCGGCCCGGGTGTGCTCCCACAACCGGCGGGCAAAGGCCTCCCGCTCGGCGTCGGTCATGTTCTGGAACGACAGTTTTTCGAACACGTTGAGCGCCATGCCGTATTCCTTCTGGTTCAGCAGGACGAACATGAGCTGCTCGGTGCCGGCATTGCCCAGCTTGGAAAGGTCGAGCTTGGAATAATACTCGTTGATCTTGGCCTTGTTCCCCATGTAGAGACCGAGCCACTTGATTATCCGCGCGTTGTCGCCCGGGTTCTGGTATTTCCCGAACTGGGCGTCGAGGCGCTTGGTCCGGCGGTCAAGGTCGTTTTCCTGGGCATAGCGGAAATCAATGAAATCAATCTGGAAATCGTCGTTGGCCGGGAACCTGCCATCCATGGCGTCCGCCCAGTAGCGGTAAAATTTACGGCGGGCGGCCCCCTGTGTCTCGTTGTTGAACTGGGCCCCGAACTGGCGGACCTGGGAACGGATGAAAGCCCAGTAGGCCGGCAACGTGACCACGTCGCCCCCGATCTTCTGCGCAGCGGCGTCAAATCCCCCGGCCTTGAGATAAAAGGCGCGCAGCTTGGGCTCGTCCGGGATGGTTTTCATCCGGCATTCAACGACCTTGGCGATGGCCTGCTGCGACGCGGCGGGATTGGCCTTGCGGAAATCGGCGACGACCTGCTCGTAAAACCCAATAGACTTTTCATAGTCCTTGTCCGCCCAGGCGTTTTCGGCCAGCCTGTTCAGGGCCGCGGCCGCCAGAAAATGCTTGCGGTAATCCTTGTCCTGGGTCATTTCCATCCAGGCCTTGATCGCGTTTTCGGAGTCGCCCGTGTCGCGGTAACACTGGCCCATGTAATAGAGCGCGCTCGCCGCGTAAGGAACGGCGGACGGGAAATAATCCAAAACCTCCTTGTACTTGCTGATGGCGTCGAAGCGCTTGTTATCGAGGTCCACGGAACGGGCCTTGCGGAAGAGGACATACGCGCGGACGCGCGACTGGGGAAATTCGAGGAGGAAGGAATCGTACTCGGCCGCCGCGGCGCGATATTGTTTTTCCTTGAAGGCCTTGTCGGCCTTGCCGAGGCTGTGCTCCTCGAACGGATCCATCTTTTTTTTATCATCGTCGGCCAGGCCGACTTCCTGTCCGGGCGCCGGCGCGGCCAGGAAACCGGCCACCGCCAACGCGACCAGCAAGCGGCGAAATCCCCCGTAGAGTAAGATTCCGTCGCTAATAGTCATCATGATCAATAACCTTTTGCTGCAATGCGGAAACGATTGATAAAGTGGAAACGAATTTATATGTTGCCGGCGTAATAAATCAAGTTAATTGTACAGGGAAATGTCGGCGATGGTTTCAACAAAAAGCGCCCGGGGCGAGCAAGGCCGGTCAGTCGCCCACGCGGACATAGAGGGCGCCCTTGACAAGCCGGCGGTCGGGCACCGCCACGTTGTAACGCCGGCCGCGCGCGACGAACACGACGCGGGAGATCGGCCCCCAGGGAACATCATGCAACGTGATGGAAACAGCGTTGACGGTATATTTCCTGATTGGCAGCGGAAAAAAGACGCGCACCTGCCCCGGCGGCCGGTTCTGATAGAGGCCCAGCGCCCGGGCCACGGGGGTCAAGGCGACCTGGTCATAGAGCACGCCGGCCTTCAAATCAGGGTCGTTGAGATCGGCGGTGTCGCAGAATACGACGATATTGATCCGCTCGTCGCCCAGCGCCCAGGCGTAATAGCGGTGGCTGAACAAGGCCCAGGCAACGGCGAAAACACAGACAAGGGCGGCGCCGTACAGCCACCAGATCGGCCGCCGCGGCGCCCGCGCCGGAACCTGACCACGGGGCGAACCGGACGCGGAGAATTGCCGCCGGCTTGGGCGAATCTTTAAAATAGAATTGAAAAACATACGGGATTATCCGGCAAAACATAAGTGCTTAAGCGACGGTAGCGAAAGGATCTGATGATGGCAAGGAACCTTATTTTATGGCGCCATATTTGGGCCGATTGGGCTGGCAATGACCTTATTTCAAAAAACTTAACGGTTATTTCACTTGTTCATGAGAATTAGTTGTTTTTATCACTTGCCCACCCTGTTCGAGAAACACCTTGTAATTATCGTGTATTTCTTTTTCCCGCTCACTTACATTTCGCGGCTTTGTCCCGCCCACCAAGATAATTCCTAAAATTATAAACCACCAATATTTTTTTATTATGCTTAACGCAAAGGAATGTTTGTTCAGCATTAGAGATTCTTTATGACACCAAATATCTGAAGCCAAAATCCACAACCATAATACGCCAATAATAATCCATGCTTTATAGAACAATATAGACAAAAACAATTCACTCATAACAAATTTATGCCCCTCATATTCGGCAGTATAATCTGATCAATAAAATATTTCAAACCCTAGACCACCTCGCAGAGAGACAGACACTAAAACTCTCTCAACACCAGGCTCCCTTTCTCCGTGAGACGGTACTTTTGGAGACGACTGGTGGGTTTGTTTGAACCGTCATCGCAATCCAACCCGCAGCGGATCTCATTCAGGCTTGCCTTTGCCAGTTGGCAGTTGTTTGATGAACTTGTCGAAGTCGGAGACATACTCGGCATCCTGCTTCTTCCGGTACTTCTCATATTCTTTCATCGCCAGTTCTTTGGCAACTTCATGGCTGCAGGAGCCGGGATGGCTCAAAATTTCGTATTCACTGAACTGTAAGAAGGCATTCAGTTTCTCAATCCAGTCCTTCATGGCCATTGGCTTTTGGCGCACGGCCTGCAGTTCTGCATAGTCCAGGTACATCGTAACGATCCTGTTTAAGTGATCCAGTTCCGTCTTGCCGAGATAATTCTTGGCGATGACGACATCCGACGGCAATATCTTCCTGGCTGGACTCTTGCGCCAAGATGTGAGCCCCATGTGCGGCTTGGAACCATCCGCCCTCCGCGCGATGATTTCGGCGGCGGTATGGCCGGTGATAGCAAAATGGAGTTTGTTCTGAACCGTGGCGAAGAAAGCGCGGGTCTCCTCGGCATTGGCTGAATAGTCGATGGACGTGGCGTAGATATCAGTGATTTTCTGGTAGGCCATCCGTTCGCTGGCGCGGATATCGCGAATTTCCTCAAGCAGTTCGTCGAAAAAGCGGGCGCTGAACCTTGAGCCATACTTGAAACGATCGCTGTCAATGGCATAGCCTTTACGGATATAATTTTGCAGGATACGAATGGCCCATTGGCGAAACTGGGTGCCCCGTCCGGAATTCACCCGATAGCCGACTGCGATTACCGCATCCAGTGAATAACAGGTCACAGTGCGGGAGACCTCGCGCCCCCCCTCCTTCTGAACTACCGAGAATTCCTCGGCAGTTGCCTTCGGATCCAACTCTTTTTCCCGATAGATGTTCTTAAGGTGCAGGGAAACATTGTCGGGCGAGCACCCGAACAGATCGGCCATGCGCTTTTGTGTCAGCCAGATGTTTTCATTGGCATAAAGCACCTCAATATTGATCGAGCCATCGGGTGTCTGATAAACGGCAATCTGGTTGTCCGGCAGTTTTGTCTTGCTCATGCTGAGTTCTTGGGAAGCGGGTTTTGTTTTCTTCATGGCTGAAACCCAATTTTATTGAGCATTATTCCTGATTTGAATTCAAGCCTATACCCGCCCCAACAGAAGTCAACGCCGAAAATCATCGGTGACTCAATGCGTAACCCCGTCATTCGCACAGGGTTTATACCAGGCGGCTGGTCCGGTAAATGGCCCAGAGGAGAACACCAACCATAAGGACAACGGCTGTGATCAGGAATATTTTGCTGTTGAACCAATGGGTGCGGACAGCTGATGTAAATGCTGGATTCTTCTGTTCGGCGCCCATGGCCCAGGCAATGCTCGCGCCCGGCGGAATAGCCCTTAAAACAGCCTCGGTATCGTAGGCCGGCACCTCACGTCCGCACCCGCCGTAATAAAGGCGGTATTTCGATCCGGTTTTGGGGAAGAACAATATCTCGTAAATATTTTCTTTCGCCCGGATCGCTGTGATCGTCAGCGGCGGATTGTCGTGGTTGTCAATCATTACCCGGTAATGGCGGTAACGCCGCTCGCCGTTCAACGAAATCGTCAGATGCTGCTGGTGGACTTTGCCGGCATCAATCCGGCTGATCCGTTCGGAGACAATATCCGTCCAGGGACCAGCGGACATATCGGCGCCTGACACCGAGACGGGCCGGCTGAAATTGGATTCATTGATTTCCAGCGTCAAGGCCGTCAATGGCCGGCGGACGGCGTCAAAAGTCACGACCGTCCGGCGATGATCGGGATCGGGCGCGACCGTCACATCCGGGACAACCTCCTCGCGCGTTTCAGTCTCGCTCGGCAGGAATATTTCTTTCCGCTCCAGGAAGCTGATGCGATCCATCCGGAACGGCTCCTTCCGAAAAGCGTTGATGGTTGTCGTCTCGGCGCCGGCATTGCCCTGATTTTTCCGGATGATTTCCGTGAGAGGCGAGTCCCTGCTTTCGGTGATATTGGCCACCGCTATTTTAAAGAAGATAAAATCGTTCGTCGCAAAGCTGACGCGGTCACTGCGGACATCAATGAAACGAGAATAATCAAAGATCGGCACGGCTTCGGCCAGCAAGGTCCATGAGTCGCGGTCCATGCTCCCGGAAATCGTCACCTGTTTTTCAAAATTCTGTTTCGCGGTATGAATCCATAAACCGGCGGCCGCAGGCTGCTTGCCATCCCGTTTCACGATGATTTCCGCGCGGTTCTCCGGCAGTTCCTTGAAAGACAACACCTCGGCCAAAAAAGGATTTTCACGAAATTCCGCTTTGGCGGAGGTTTTTATGCGGAAACAAAACGGCGTTTCAATATTTTCCCGGTCAATAATCCTCAGTCTGGCCATCAGGTCATCGACCGGCGGCGAGAACGCGCACGCGGCATTATAAATAGCGCGATCAATCATGATGCCCGCCACGTCGGCGGCGCCGGCGGCCGGCGGCCGGAGTTCCCGGTAAAACGGAAACATTTGCATGTCCGCCGCGAATGAACTCCCGGCCGTGAGAAGCAAAATAAAGGCAGATAATTTAACGCACAGCAACCTTAGCCATGCCGAAAAAACATGGACACACTTTATAAAGTGTGTCCCAGAATGCGAACAGTTTCCACACTCCGTATCGGCAAAATTGCAGCCCTGAAATTTCAGGACTGATCCAATCCAGCCCGCCATTCCCCTGCCCGATCGCCAGGCCGTTGGCCATACCCTCGGCCTTGGAAACTGGTTGCGGTCGCCCAACTCCGGAATATCCGATTGATATTTCATTGTGATGAATCCTTGTTTTTGAATTGCCGGCTGGCAAACAGATATGCGAACGACCCGAGCAGCAAGAGGATGCCCACGACCAGGAACGCAATCGCCCGGTAGATTACGGGCATGTGGGCCAGGTCCACGAGAAAAACTTTACCCACGATTATGGCGAACAGGATCAATCCGATATACCGCAATGGCCGGACCTGCTTCCATATTCCCCCGCCGATAAAGGCGGCGGCAAAGAGCGCCCAGAGAATCGAAAGGCCGCCGGACTGGAACTCGCGCAATTTCCAGAACAGCAGGCTGTTGATTTCAAGGGTGGCGTAAAGGAAAAGCAGCGCCAGGCCGGCGTATCCAAAAATCTGGGGCTCGGACTTACGGCCCATCAGGTTCCAGGCGGCGAACAGAAGCCCCAGCACGGGAAGGAAATCCATCCAGCGCATGGCGACCGCCAACGGAGTATAGGCCGCGTTGAAGTAGTGCTGGTCGCAAATCAGCCATGCCTGGAAATCAGGGCCAAGAGTCTTGACGACCGTCACTGCCATCAGAACGCAAAATCCGACGAGCATGACCGGACTCTTGCCGGAAATATAACGGAACAGGAACAAACCTGCCAGACAGCAGCAGAGAATCGTTGACATCGCCGGACGCAAGTCCTTGAAATAGGCCAGGACGGCGTAACATTCCAATTGCAGAAAAACAAAGAGCACCAGGATCGCGCTCCAGAACAAGATTGGCCCGGCCGCCGAGGCCGGGATGAAATCAGGCGTGTCATTTGCCGGCAGAATAACGCCCTTTTCACCGGTACCGGCCTTTGCCCCCTGGCGCCGTTCCAGGAGGAAGGCCGCCGCAATTGATGCAATCGCAACACCGAAAGTCCACAGTCGGAGCGCCATTGCATGAGCGTAAACCACCAGGGGGGTCGCCGCGGTCGGCATTACCGAAAAGTTGCGCGGCATATCCAGGATCAGCACGCGGAAAAACACAATGCCATACATCGTAAAACCGAGTTGCCGCAGGAAATTGCTGTCAAGCCGCCCGCCGATCCAGACGAACATGAAGGCCAGCAGTGAACAGCAGATCGTCAGCGATTCCTTTTCCATGACCAGCGGCATGGTAAGCGCCGTGAAAAATCCGGCCAGGGCAATCAGGGATATTAAGAGCGGACGGTCCTGAAGTCGTCGGCGCAGGAACCAGGATGCCTGGAATATGTAAAACACCGCCAATGCCAGGGTCATCAAGGCCGGATACGGCCGCCCGAAAGCGTCGCGGATCAAATCATAGGCACCGATGGAAAACACCGCCGCGTTCAAGACCAGATGGATGATTTCCAGGAGCGTCGCGGGGACGGCACGGCGAATATTGTAGAGAATGACCGTCAGTGATTGCGTTATGAAGAAAAGGGACAGGAACGTGATCGCCACCGGAAAATCGGCGCGCTGGTACTGGCCAAGCGAGGCAAAGAAGAGCACATAGGTGAATATGAACCCGAGATAATTGAGCAGACGCCATTGCCGGTAATGGACGATGCCGAGAATGCCGAAATTAAGCAACAACAGATAAGAATACAGAACCAGGAACTGCGGCTGGCCGGTTCGCAGGAGAATGGGCGTGCAAAAACCGCCGATAATGCCGAAAATTGCAACAAGCATGGACTTGGTGCGGACGGCCAAAAGACCCGCCGCCAGTGTTATCATGATCATGATTGAAAAGACCGCCGGAGCAGGAAGCAGGTTGTAACGGGGCCCCGCCGCGAACATGCTGAAGTAAAGGATCGCCAGGCCGCCGCCGATAAATCCCTGGCCAAGGATGTTCAATTGACGGTTAACAAGGCGAAGTCCGCCCATGATCATTCCCAAGCCGAAAAAAATGGCGATGGCCACCCGGCCGGCGGGGGTGATCAATTCATGCTCAATGGACCACATCAGGAAATAGCCCGCGCAGGCAACGCAGGCGATGATACCGGCGCGCATCAGCCAGGTGGTGGCGACGGCGAACTCCATCGTCATGCCGGCTTGCCGGCGCTCCTCGCCGACCAGGATCCATGACCAGATTTTTCTCAAAACGTCGCGGGCGGCTTCCGCCAGGGGCGAAGGTTCTCTTTGTTCAGGCGGAACCGGACCTTCGTCATCCAAAGAGAGCGATTTTTTCGGAGTTGGGGAGGGAATATTCTCCAAGATATCCCGGACAGCTTCGCACATGGGAACAGTCTTTTTTTGTTCAACCACCGGAACGAAGGCTGGCAAAGGTTCTGTTTTGGCAGGCGGAACCGGACACGACAATTCCATGGCGGATGATTTTGCCGGAATTGGCGGACGAATGGGAACATCCGGTTTATAGACAGGCGACGGTCGCGGCGTCTCCGCCGCGGGTTGTTCCGGTTTTGATTCCGGCTTGTCACGGCGCGCTTCCTTGGCCAACTGGACGAGCGCCTCAATTTCATTTTTCAGCCTGTCCAATTGGTTGCGGAGGCTCAGAGTTTCAATGTCCGGCGATTGCATTTTACGTTTGACCGACAGCACCTGGAGCAACGTAGCAATCGGGAGGATGGCTAATACGATCATCAACAAGATCACGACGATTGCCAGAATTGATATTATGGATTCATCCATGGTTTGCCTCCGTTGTGCTTTGCATTATTCACCAACGATGTCGCGAATACAAGATCCATGTGTTTTTCTCCAGTTTCTTCTGAACGGCGAATTCGTTATTTTTCAGCCTGAACGCCGGCCAGGTCGCCCACAACTTTTTTCATCCCTTCAACCACCAGCGCAAACCGTTCATAATTGAGTTTCTCCGGTGTGTCTTCCGGCGTATGATACCACGGGTAACGAAACAGGGCGGTATCCGTCACGAGGACGGCCGGATAGCCACCCTGCCAGAATGACCAATGGTCCGACCAACCGACGCCGGTGATCCATCCGGGCAGCGCCGCCGCTTCCGAGGGACAAAGTCCGGTTTTGCGAAAACTTTCCGCAACCCTCCTGACCAATACAGACGAACGCGGGTTGCCGACAAAACCAATAAAATTACCGGTGACGGGATAAAACAGGTTGAAGATCCGGAGCGGGTAGCGCTGGCTTCCTTTTTCGTCGGAATAATATCCCATGGTTTCCAGGCTGAGCATGGCGACAATCCTTTCATTGCGCGCCCCGCATTGGCGCGCGTACACCAGGCTGCCCATGTCACGGGTCCAGAAAAACGGAGGCTCCTCGTTGACGAATGCCACAAAACGCAGCGTCCGATCGGGCTTTGTCCCGGCAAACGCGCGCGCCAGCGCCAGCATCGCCGCCACGCCGCTGGCGTTGTCATTGGCGCCGGGAGTTCCTTCCACGGAATCGTAATGGGCGCCGATCACGACAATATCTTCGGGCCGGGACGCGCCGCGGATTTCAACTTCCAGGTTGCAGCAGGGACGGTCTTTAATCAGGCCGATCTTATATTCCTGCCGGCGGACCTGGTAACCCGCTTTTGTCAACGAGCCGTCAATATAATCGGCCGCCGCGCAGAGGGCGCCGTACCTGGAAACGGCATTCCGGTCGCCGATCTCCCCGGCCAGGGCAGTAACATCCGTCTTCAACGCGGCGCTTGTCAGAAGTTGCCCGGCGGTCAAGGGCTGAATTGAGAGAGGCTGATACTTACTGGACATTGAGATCATGATAATACCGGCAACGCATAACGCAACCGGAAAACAACCCAGCAAAAGGACGGCAAATCCGGAGAGGAGGTTTTTCGCGGACGCTTCATGATGACGCAGTCGCGCCAGATATAATACCGACCTCGGAATTGCCATGAGGGACAAAACGCTCCATGCTATGCCGAAAACGAAGCCCGCGCCGGAAAGGATGAACCGGAGACAGCTGACCGGCCCGGTTGATCGGAACGGCAGAACGATCAGTAAGACAGAAGCCATGATGAAGAGGCCGAAAACAATTACCAGCGTCCAGGATATCCTCCGCATTGAAACCGGATTCCAACATAGTTGAAAGAGATTCATAAATCAGCTTCCAATGACTGGCTGTTTTGCGAAAAAATCGGGAACACCCCTACTCTTCAGATCTGGAACTCCTGTAATCCAATATATGCAGCTCAAGGTTATCGGCGCCGTTGAAGGTGTTTTTCTGGATTCGGAACGCGATGTCAATGAGTCCCTCCGGAAATTTTCGATCGCCTCCGCCGGACGCGCCATCAGCGCGATTCATCACGCTCTGAGCGTGATTGAATGCAATGGCATTAAAAGTCAATTTACCGTCGGAAACGCAGAACCGCAGATGTTTTTTGCCGACCACGCGCGGCGTCCCGGCGACCTTCAGTCCGCGCACCGCGAAAACGGGTTTGGGATTATCCTGCCCGAAAGGCGCCAACTTTTCAAGCGCCTTGAAATTTTCTTCCGACACTTCATCGAGCCGAATCCAGGCGTTGATCGCCTGGGTTGGGGCGAGGTTTTTATCCTTCAGCTCCCGCCCGGCCGCCTCGTTGAAAAGCTGTTTAAACCGGTCAAAGTCTTTTTCATCCAAGTCCAGCCCCGCCGCCATGGCGTGCCCCCCGAAACTGCCCAGCACCGCGCGGCATTCGTTCAACCCGTTGAGGATGTTATACCCTTCTATGCTCCGGGATGATCCGCGCCCGGCGCCTTGAGCGTCGAACCCGATCACAACCACCGGGCGGTGATACCTGGCCACGAGCCGCGAGGCCACGATACCGATCACGCCGACATGCCACGAGCGGCGGCCGACGACGATGCCGTAATGAAGATCGGGATTGAAAGAGCCTTCCAGCTCCGCGACCGCCTCCTTCAAAATTTGCGCCTCGATCGCCTGCCGCTCGCGGTTGGCATCATCAAGCTTTTGGGCGATGGACATGGCAAGGCTGTTGTCATCGGTCAGGAAAAGCTCCAGGGCGGTTTCGGCCGAGTCCAGGCGGCCGGCGGCGTTAATCCGGGGCGCGAGACAATAGGCAAGATGATAGGCATCCAGGGAACACTTAAGCGAGGCGACTTCCTTCAACTCCCGCCAGACCGGCAGGTCGGAAGAGTTCATCCGCGCCAGGCCGTGCCGGACAAAGATGCGGTTCTCGTCAAGGAGCGGGACAATATCGGCCACGGTGCCCAGGGCGACGAGGTCAAGGTATTCCCGCAAATCAAAATCGGCGCCGGCAAATTTCTCTTTCTTGCCGTGCATCAGCAAGGCGTGGCAGAGCTTGAAGGCCACCCCCACCCCGGCGAGCATTTTAAGCGAAGCGGAATCGCCCAGCTTCGGATTGACCACCGCCGCCGCGTCCGGCAGTTTCGCGCCGGGCTCATGGTGATCGGTAACGACCAGGTCAACGCCTTCTTTCTTGAGGAACTCCGCCGCCTCACAGGCGCTGATGCCGCAATCAACGGTGATGACCAAGGCGGGTTTTTCCGGCCGGAATCGGCTTTTCAGCGCGTCAACGGTCAACCCGTAACCGTCATCCTGCCTGTCGGGCAGGCAGGCCTGGACGCCCCGCGCGCCAAGCCGCTGTAAAACCTTTACGAGCAGGACCGTGCTGACAATGCCGTCCACGTCGTAATCGCCGAAAACGAGGATTTTTTCCTTCGCGGCGATGGCCCGCCAGATTCGGCAGACGGCCTTGTCCATTTGGGGAATAAGGAAAGGATCGGAGACATCCTTGAGGCGGGGATCCAGGAATTTCGCGACCGCCGCTGGATTGGCAAAGCCGTAACCGCCCAGGACGTTTGCGAGGATCGGCGGCAGGTCCAGCTCGGAGGCCAGCCGCCGGGCAAAATCGTTATCGGAAGATTTTGTCTTCCATATCTTCAGCGCCGTCATTTGTTTTTTTATCGAATTTTTTAATAAACTTGCATTCAGGATTAAGATGGAAGATAATGAAAGCTATTGAAAATAGCAACTCCGCTATGCGCTGCCCGGCCGGCGGGAACAATTGAGCTTGCAACTCATTTTTGATCGCGAGGAAAGACAATGATGCTGAAAAATATAAGGAAAATCGCGTTTATCGGCAACTATCTCCCGCGGCGCTGCGGAATCGCGACGTTCACCACGGACATTTGCGAGACTTTTGCGGCCATGATCCCGTCCGTCCAGACGTTCGCAATTCCGGTTACGGACACCGAGGAAGGATATGATTATCCCGAGCGGGTCCGCTTTGAAATCAAGGAACAGGATATAGACACATACAAGGCGGCGGCCGATTTCCTCAACTTGAACAATGTTGACGCCGTATGCCTGCAGCACGAATACGGCATTTTCGGCGGGAATTCCGGCAGTTACATCCTGGCGTTATTGCGCCAATTGAAAATGCCGATCATAACGACCCTGCACACAATCCTGCAGAAACCCTCCACGCACCAGAAACGCGCGATGGATGAACTGCTCAAATTATCCGATTACGTGGTGGTGATGACCCAGAAGGGAATGGATATGCTTCGCGCCGTCCACAAAATACAGGAATCAAAAATACGCCTGATTCCCCATGGAATACCGGACGTCCCTTTCATTGACCCCAATTTCTACAAAGACCAGTACGGGGTTGAAGGCAAGACCGTGCTCCTGACGTTCGGCCTGCTATCGCCGCGCAAGGGCATCGAAGTGGTGTTGCGCGCGCTCCCGAACGTGATAAAGGATTATCCGAACGTCGTCTATATAGTCGTCGGCGCGACGCATCCCAACGTCATCCGGCACGAGGGGGAAACATACCGGCTTTCGCTGCAGCGCCTGGCGGACGAGCTTGGAATCGCGCAAAACGTCATCTTCCACAATCGTTTCGTATCCCTTGAGGAGCTGAAGGAGTTCCTGGTGCTCGCCGATATTTACATCACCCCGTATCTCGGCGAGGACCAGATAACCTCCGGGACGCTGGCCTATTCATTCGGCGTCGGCAACGCGGTTATTTCAACGCCCTACTGGCACGCGGTCGAACTGCTCGGCGAAGGCCGGGGCATCATCGTGCCGTTTGCCGATTCCGGGGCGATGGAACAGGCCATCACCCGCCTCATGCGCAACGAAACCGAGCGCCATGCCATGCGCAAGAACGCTTATCTTTTCGGCCGGGACATGATATGGAGCAACGTGATCGCGAGGTATGCCGCGATTTTCGAGGAAGCCTGCGTCAAGCGGACCGGGGTGATGCAGAAGAAAATCACCATGCGCCCGATCGGGCAGGAACTGCCGGTCCTGCCCGACATCAAGCTTGACTACCTGGCGAGAATGACCGACTCAATCGGAATGTTCCAGCACGCCACTTACAACGTCCCGAACTTTTCCGAAGGATACTGCACGGACGACAACGCCCGCGCGCTTATTCTTGCGATCCTCCTGGAAAATCTCGGCGCCGTGAATCCGCTCCGGATCAGCGACCTGGCGACCCGCTACCTTGGATTCATCAGGTATGCCTGGGACGCCCCGAAGCGCCGATTCAGGAATTTCCTCACCTTCCAGCGCAACTGGAAGGAAGAAGGGGCAACCGAGGATTGCCACGGGCGGGCGGTCTGGGCCTTCGGGACCTGCATCGGACGATCCAAGAACGACGGGTTTACCCAGATGGCCGTGGAACTTTTCGAGCAGATCCTTGAGCCTTCGCTGTCCTTCACGTCGCCGCGCGCCTGGGCCTTCATCCTGCTGGGAATCCACGAATACCTGCAGCGTTTCAGCGGGGACCGGCTGGTCCGCAACTGCCTGCAGACGTTTGCCGCGCGGCTTCATGAGCTTTACAAGGCAAACCGGGACGCAGAATGGCAATGGTTTGAATCATCCCTGACATATTGCAACGCCAAGCTGCCGCACGCGCTCATCGTAAGCGGCAACGACCTGGGCAACGAGGAGATCCTGAAAGCGGGCATGGAAGCGTTAAAGTGGCTCACAAAGGTGCAAACTTCGCCCCGCCATCATTTTCAGCCGGTAGGCACCGAGGGCACATTCAAGCGCGGCGGCACCAAGCCTTTGTTTGACCAGCAACCGGTTGAAGCCCACGCCACGGTATCGGCCTGCCTGGAAGCCTATCGCGCCACGAAGAACAAGGCATGGTATGACGAGGCCTTAAGGGCTTTTCAGTGGTTTCTCGGCAGCAACGACCTCGGCATTTCGCTCTACGACCCGGTGTCGGGGGGATGCTACGACGGCCTTCACATTGACCGGGCGAACCGCAACCAGGGCGCCGAATCCACGCTTGCATTTCTCCTCGCCCTGACCGAGATGACGCAGATGGAAAACGTCCTTGAGAGTCTCAAAGAGCCGGTGGCGGGATGATCCAGGGCATCACATCCTCGCCGATGGTCAGGAACAGCGGGATATTGCTGAGTCCGGACAGCAGGCGGGTCCTGCTCAGGCCATGCATCCCGGCCAACCAGGCGCGAATCGGAGAAATCATCGCGCGGGTCATGGCGCTGGGCGAAGAGGCGGCAGAAAATGAACTGGTAAAAATCCTGGACTCTTTTTCCGCCCGCCACCATCATTTTGAGGCTTTTCTTGAACGCCAGTTCGAAACCGTGCGCGCGGGGATGTCTTCCGACGTGTCGCCGCCTTCCCGGGCGCAAAAACTTCTCATCGGGTCATACTTCCTTTCAGAATATTCGTATGAATCAAGCGCGCTCTTCAACCCCTCCATCATCGCCCATCCCGATCAATCCGGAGTTTCCGCGGGCTCGCTGCGCTTTATTATCTCACTGCGGGCAATCGGCGAAGGCCACGTCTCCTCGCTGACATTCCGTTCCGGGACCGTTGACCGGGAAGGGCGCATCGCCATTGATAAAACTTCCGATTTTGCCTGCCCGGCCACCCCGAAGCTGGACGCCCCTTACGACAAGGCCTGCTTTGTCAGAAAATTATACGAAATGGGGCTGGAGAACGAGTGCTCAAAAACCATCACGGAGCAGCTGCCGGGTGAATTTACAATGACGGGATTGCAGGGCAAGGTTGCGGAGTGGATCGCCGGCCATCAGCCGCCCGCCAACCCGGACAAGCTCACCTGCAACAAGATCCTCTGGCTTGCCCAGTGCAATTACGAGGCCGCTTTCGACCCGCGCCTGCCCCTTTCCGAGCGCGTTTTATTCCCCCTCTCGCCCAGCGAGCAGAACGGCATTGAAGACGCGCGGTTTGTGCTTTTCACGGACGATGACGGAAGCAAAAAATACTACGCCACCTATACGGCGTATGACGGCCGGGTTATCCTGCCCCAGATAATGGAAACGGAAGACTTTGTTCATTTCAAGATGATTACCCTCAACGGGCCGGCGGCGGTCAACAAGGGCATGGCCTTATTCCCCCGGAAGATAAACGGGCAATACGCCATGATATCCCGCAACGACAACGACAATCTCTTTATCATGTATTCCGACAACCTGCACTTCTGGCATACGGCCGTTCCCTTCATGAAACCCCTATATCCATGGGAATGCGTGCAAATCGGGAACTGCGGGTCGGCGATTGAGACCGAACGCGGCTGGCTGCTGCTCACGCACGGCGTCGGGCCTTTGCGCCAATATTCAATCGGCGCGGCGCTGCTTGACCGGGCGGATCCCTCGCGCATACTCGGCCGGCTGCGCGAGCCGTTTATCCGCTGGGATGACAAGAACCGCTCAGGATACGTTCCGAACGTCGTTTACTCATGCGGCTCGCTGGTTCACGCCAGCAATCTTGTCATCCCCTACGCGTTTTCCGACCACCGCACCGCCATCGCGCTGGCAGCGCTGCGTGATCTTATAAACGAAATCACAAGATGATCAACTTTTCTTCTCCCGGCGCAAAAGCATCATGACCGGCGTGGCGATGAAGACCGTGGAATAGGTCCCGGTGATGATACCGATGAAGAAGAGCAGCGCAAAATCGTTAATCGCGCCGCCGCCGAACACCAGGAGCATCAGCACCGCCAGGAAAACGGTGGTGGAAGTAAGAATCGTCCGCGCCAGGGTCTCGTTGATGCTGATATTGCAGATTTCAAGGAACGATTTGTTCACAAGCGACTTGTTCTTTTCGCGGATCCGGTCAAAGATGACGATCGTGTCGTTGACCGAATAACCGATGATCGTCAAGAGACCGGCGATAATCGTCATGTCAATCTGCCGTCCCAGCACGCAATAAAGACCGGCGCTGATCAGCACGTCGTGCGCCAGGGCGATCACCGCCCCGACCGCATAGGCGAACTTAAAGCGCACCGATATATAGACGATAATGCCGAGCATGGCCCACAAGAGCGCATAGACGGCCCGGGTGGTCATCTCGCGCCCCACCTGCGGCCCGACCGTGTCTTCGCTGAGGACCTTGAAGCCCGCCTGGCTGAAAGAGGAAAGCAGCGTTTCCTTGGTCTTCTGGGCCGCGTCAAACGGCACCTTGACCTGGAGCAGTTCCTGTTTTTTATCCAATGAACTCTGATATTGGATGTGCGCCTGGGAAACTCCCGCCGCGTCAAGGACGCTCCTGATTTTGTCAACCTCCTGTTTCTGGTCAAAACGGAAGGTTGCCACCGAGCCGCCGGTGAAATCGGTCCCGAACACGTTGCCGGGATTATCCAGCCCGCGCTTGACCGCGTAACCGCAGGACAAAACAATCACCAGGATGGAAATCGTGATCGCGATTTTCCGCAGGCCGATGAAATCAATATTGGTCGGCCTGATCCAATTCATCATTTTCAGGCTTTGCATGGAGGTATGCTTCACGATCAGGTTGAAAAGCATCCGCGTCACGACCAAAGCCGTGTACATGCTGACCATGATACCGGCGG
>CAYYWX010000041.1:0-36151 GCA_964475405.1 uncultured Verrucomicrobiota bacterium | reverse complement strand
GTCAACGCCTACTGCGCGCTCGCGGTTAAGCGCTATTTCGACAAGATTGATACCATTGACATCATGGACGTCAACGCCGGCAGGCACGGCAAGTATTTTGCCACGAACTTCGACCCGGAAATCAATTTCCGCGAGTTCATCAAGGTCTGGACCTGGATTGACCGCCAGTGGAAGGAGTATCCGACGCATTCCGTCAAGCGCGTCTACAATTTCCCAGTTGCCGGTCTCTGCCCGATCTACCTGAACGGCCACGACGAACTGCACTCGCTCTCCAAGAACATTAATGCGAACAGCATCCGTTTCTGGATGGGTTTCGGCAACCATTACATCAATGTCTTTACCGTCCTGCGCACGCTCGGGTTTCTCTCGCACCTGCCCGTGACCCTGACCACCGGCCAGAAAGTCGTGCCGCTCAAGGTCGTCAAGGCGCTCCTGCCCGACCCGAAGACGCTCGCGCCCGGCTACACCGGCAAGACCTGCATCGGCAACTTTGTCAAGGGATGGAAGGGCGGAAAGAAAAGGGAGATCCTGATCTACCAGGTCTCGGATCACAAGAAATGCTACCGGGAAGTTGAATCGCAGGGCATCAGTTACACCGCCGGCGTTCCGCCGGTCGCGGCGGCGATGCTTGTGGCCAAGGGCGTCTGGGACCCGAAGACCATGGTCAATATTGAGGAACTGGATCCCGAGCCGTTCATCGCCATCCTTGACAAGATCGGCCTGCCGACCGATATCAAGGAGATCAAGCCCGGCAGCAAGGCCTCGTTTGACGGCACGGTCCGGGACCTGAAGAAGGAGCTGGAGCTGTCGACCGCGACCGTCACGGTTTCCGCGGCCAACCCGCTGATCGCCCTCTCGCCGAAAGCGTCCGCCGGAAAAGCGGGGAAAACGAAGAAAACAAAATAACCGGTTTATTTATCGGCCTTGACCGCCGTGTTGGTTGTCGGCTCGCCTTCCTTCGGCTGCGAAGAATATTCAACGCTTTCCATCAGGACGGCGCGCGATACGGCGCCATTTTCAAACACAACCAGGGCCGGGCTCGTGTCAACTTTGCCGTTTTCCCCGCTCAGCACAACGCCGTCATAAACCCAGTTCTGGACCCCGCCTTCTTCGGTGACCTTGGCGGGCTTGCCGAGGGAGGCCAGCGTGTCCGCAAGCGACATCCCGACCATGTGCTTGCTGAATGTGGCGCGGGTCTGCCGGGTGAACAGGTCCGACTTGGATTCAACCGCGTCCTTCTTGTCCTGGCCAGGGAGGCCTGAATCAGACTTGGCCGCCGCGGCCGATTCCGTTGTCCGGACGCGGGTCTCGGCGCCCACCAGGCGCGTATTCAACTGCAGGCAGATTTCCTCAACCGCCTTCATCCGCTTGTCAAGAAACGCCACCTCGTTAGCGAGGGCATCGTTCTTTTTTTCCAACGCGGTAAATTCCCGCTTTTCCACGCAGCCGGACAATGCCAGCACGATGAACGCCATTCCGATTGCTGTCATGAATTTCATGTTTTATTTTCTCCTGATGATGTGTTTGAAATATCCGGGTTAAATTTCCGTTTCTTCCATGGTAATCTATCTTTTGCATGATTTATTTCAAGCCAATAGTGACGTCTACATTTCGATGCCTAAAAAGATATAAAAGTCTTGCATTCCGGCGATAAGACTGTAAAACTCCAAACAATCGTGGCTGAAATTTGAACTTATAATAAGGAGGAATGACTCATGAATGAAATTGAAATCGGCGTTGTCCGGCATTATTTTGACAAAATCAGCGTGGTGTTGCTTGAGTTGACCGCGGGCGACCTGGCGATCGGCGACACGATCCACATCAAGGGTCATACCACGGACGTGACCACGAAGGTTGAGTCCCTGCAAATAGAGAAGGATAAACTCACCAACGCCGTCAAGGGCCAGAGCGTCGGCACCAAGATCCCCGGCAAGGCGCGCGAACACGACAAGGTGTTCAAGATCGTGGCCTGAGTGCTTGCCGCATGGAAAATAAAAGAATTTGTCTTCCATCCTGATCCCGGCCGCATTTTTTAATTTCATTGACCCTGGAACTTCTTCTCATTATATTGTCGCGCACTTTATTGACAGCATGCGCCGGCGGACAATCGCGTAATTCCGAAAGACCAACAGGGATAAAACAACCCGGGAGAAATGATGGAAACGATTAAACAGATAATTGATTATTTCCTGCACCTTGACCGGTATCTCGGGCAAATCATCAGCGCCTGCGGCTTGTGGACATACGGCATTCTTTTCGCCATAATTTTCTGCGAAACCGGGCTGGTTATAATGCCGTTCCTGCCGGGCGATTCGCTGCTTTTTGCCGCGGGCGCCCTGACGGCCACCACGTCGCTGAACTTCATGTGGTTGCTTATCCTGCTCTGTGTCGCGGCCATCGCGGGCGACGCGGTCAACTATCTGATCGGCTACTACGTCGGCGAGAAACTGATCAAGACCAGGCTGATCAAGCAGAAATACCTGGACCAGACCCATGAATTTTATGAAAAGCACGGCAAGATGACGATCATCCTCGCGCGCTTTGTGCCGATCGTGCGGACCTTTGCGCCGTTCGTCGCCGGGCTGGGAAAGATGAGATATGTAGAGTTCGCGATTTACAATGTCACCGGCGGCTGCCTCTGGGTCGGCCTCTTCGTGACGGCCGGGCGCCTGTTCGGCAACCTGCCGATCGTGAAACGCTACTTTTCGCTGGTGATCGCCGCGATCATTGTAATCTCGGTGCTTCCCATCGTTTATGAAATATGGCGGCAATGGCGGGAAAACCGGGAAAATAAAACCGGCGGGTAACATTCCGCCGCCTGATTATATCCCGGCTCCCGGGATTATTTATATATTCAGAAATCCTGATCCCGGCGGAAAATAAAATGGCACATTTTAATCGGTTCCATGGAGGGCGATGGGCCACCATCGCCGCGATCCCGGCGGTCGAGGCCGCCCGCCCTCTATATAATGTGCCTCATGCCTTAGGCAGATCCGCCTATGGCGGAAAATCATTGTCCGGACTTTATTCGAAAATCACTTTAAGACTCACACGAGGTCAGGAAGTCTGATATTTCAAACGCGGATCGGCAGGATCAGGAACGGGGTTCCCTGGTGGAACAGCCGCCGCTGCAGGGCAAAAACAACAAAGTTGTGCAACAGCTTGGAAAGCCATGATTCGTTGGCAAAAACAAGCTGGCCGCCGAAGAAGACGGCCTGCGGGAATCGTTTCCTAACCCCTTCGGCAATCTCGCCCGCGGTATCAATCAGGTCGGTCCCGACGTCCGTGGCCGTCTCGGCATAAAAGCCGAGTTTTTGCATTTGCACGGCATAACGCCCGGCCTCCTGTGTGACATGCCTGCGCAAGTTTTCAATTTCCGCGGCGCCCTTGAAGACACCGGCATCCACCACGCCGGCCTGCAAAAAGATAAAATTATGGAACACGCCGGGGAACATGCGCCGGATGGCCAGGAGCGTATGCACGCCCAGGCCGTTAAACCCATTGACCAGTATGACGGCCGTCTTGGCCTTAAGATCACAGACCGGCGCGGGCGTGTCCGTTGAAGATGACTTCTTGCCGGCATCATTTTCAAACGCCCAGACCAGGTCATCCAGCCGGACAAGCCGGCGCATGGTGCTGTTATAATGGCGCCTGGTCAGGAAAGCCGTGCCGACCAGGACCCCCGTCACGAGGAGCGTTACCCAGCCGCCTTCCAGGAATTTTACCACGCTCAAGGTCGTCAGGATAAAGGCCGTCAGGCAAAATCCTATGCTGTTAACGGTCAGTTTGCGTTTCCAGGCCGAAGCGGTCGCGCGATTGGTCCACCAATGGCGTATCATCCCGAGCTGGGAGAGGGTGAAGGTGATGAAGACGTTGATGCTGTAGAGCACAACCAGCAGCGCCACCGATCCATGCGCGGCAAGCAGGACAAATAATGCCGCGCCGCCCATCAGCAGGATGCCGTTTTGCGCCACGAGCCGGTCGCTAAGGGTGGCAAAACGCTGCGGGAACCAGCGGTCAAGCGCCATGCTCGCCATCACGCGCGGCCCGTCAAGAAAGCCGGCCTGGGCGGCAATGAACAGCAATGCCGTGGCCGACAGCATCGCGCCGGACACAAAAGTTGAGCCCCACCCGGAAGGCCAGGTCGCGGTGATTTTTTCAAACAGGACGGCATTGAGTGTTTTTGCGTTCTGCGGCTGCACGTTGTAAAGCAGATAGGCTATCATCAGCCCGGTCACGGTCAACCCGAGCGAAACGCCGATATAGAGCATGGTTCTTTTGCCGGTGGCAACGCGCGGCTCGCGCAGGATGGGAAGTCCGTTGCTCACGGCTTCTATGCCGGTATAGGTGCCCGCGCCCATGCTGTAGGCCCGCACAAGGAGGAAAAAGATGCCGGCCCACCCGAGTTGTGTATGCGCAGTTCCCAAGTCAGCGGTAATGTTTTTTGCGACGGTCGGCAAATCGCCGAGGTGGGTCGCCAAGGCAACGATAATGCCAAGGGCGTGCGTGGCAAGAAATATAAAGAAAATCGGCACGAAAATAAGGACGGATTCCTTGACCCCGCGCAGATTCAATAACGTCAGGAACGCTATGCCCGCGGAGGCAAACGCGAGTTTCCACGGATGCCAGGCCGGGGGCAGGATTGAAAATAACGCGTCCGTTCCGCTTGAGATGGAAAGGGCGATGGTCAACACGTAATCCACCAATAACGCGCAACCCGACACTACCCCGACGGCCGGCGAGAGCAGCTTGCTGGCAACCAGGTAACCGCCGCCGCCGCTCGGAAACAGTTCTATGATTTGCGAATAGCTCGCGCAAATCACGGCAATGGTCGTCAGGCAAGCCAGCGCCACGAGGGGCGACAGCGCCACGTGCACGCCCAATGCCTTGAAACTTTCCTCCGGGCCGTAGCATGAAGACGACAATCCGTCCGCGCCCAGCCCCACCCAGGCGAACAAGGCGATCAGCGCGACTTTGTGGAAAAGTTTTTTATCCGAGAGGTCACGCGCCTGACCAATAATAATGGTCTTGAGCCATCCAAGCCAATTGTTGTTATTCATAATTCGCTCCTGCCCTACGTAGCTGCTTCAGCGAAGTAGGGCCCGCCCTGCGTAACTGTCTCAACGAAATAGGGCCCGCCCTACGTAGCTGCCTCAGCGAAGTAGGGCCTGCCCTACGTAGCCCTGTAGTATGCGCTTCGCTTGACTACAGGGCGAAGCAGGGTGAATCATGGGTGTCGCCGATGCGAGGCCTAGAGGATTGCCCTTCCAAATTTAACCGGCGAGGTTAGCTGTCGGGCTTGGCCTCAGAAGTAGCCTTGGAAACCGGTTGCCCGGCCCCATTCGCCCCGTCCCCGGCTTTTCACCGGGGAATTGGTTCCCCCGCACCCGGCATCAGGAAGGAAGCCGGGTTTAGGCTTTCAATAAACCGGGGTATAAGATCAAATATGCCTGCCTTTGTCAAGAGGGGGAGACTGGCAAAACGCCAAATATCGTAGAAGATACTCTTTCCCAATGGAATACAACGACCCGGGGTGACCAGGGTAACCACTCAGGACATTATTTCACGATACTGTAAGCTACGCCCATTTCCTTGCAAACGCGGACGATTCCGGAAAGGACGAGCGAGGTGGCGCTGGTCTGGTCCGGTTGGACCGCCGATACAACAAGGATATGAACAACCGTGTCGTTCACCTGGGATATCTTCAGGCCGGCCGAGATCGTCCCGTTGGTAAAGTCAACAATGCGTTTCGCCGGATCCTGGCGCGTAATGCTGAGATTTGGCGCTTTTTGAATGGCCTTGATCGCGGTGGCGTAGGCCTTGTCGGCATCGCCTTCAATGACCACCGTGGCCAGATCGTAACTTGGCTTGTCTTTTGTTTCCGGCTGGGTCATCTGCTCAATCCTGCCAAGCGCCTTGCGGGCCACGAAAACCCACTGCGCGTTTGCCCCGGACACGCCAAGCAGAATTATGCCGGCAACGATAATCCCGATGGACTTTCTGTAATTCATTATGTTTTCTCCTTATTTGCCGGTTTAAACCAGTTTTTTCCCGATAAAAAGAGTTTATCCTGCAGGGTGATTCTGTCAAATATTATCGTGCAATCAAACGCGTTGGCCACAACGCGTGAAGCTTCGGCATCTTCCATCGCCGTTGACGCCTTCAGGCTTGATTCAGATACCAAACCATGATAATTTCAAAATTCAAATAAACATATAAACCATGTAACATTTACCCTCATCAAGGCCGCTTGCCGCCCTGATAATAATGCGAGTCGTTAAAATGATAGCCATCAATTCGGATTATTTCGCGAACACGGGCGATCCGGAGCCATACTTGGAAAATATATCCCGGGCTGGAATCCCTTATGTCCACTGGTGCCATCACTGGAATACGGATTTCATCTATTCATCCCACGAAATCAAGCAGATCAAACGATGGTATAAGACCTATGATTTGAAGATGCAGGACCTGCATGCCTCTGCCGGACGGGAAAAGACATGGTATTCTGAAAAGGAATATTCAAGAAAAGCGGGCCTGGAACTTGTCATCAACAGGATGGAACTATGTTCGGAAGTTGGCGGCACGGCAATCGTGCTTCATCCCGGACATTCGCATAACCCGGCTTTATTCAAGAAATACCGGCAACAGCTGAAACGTTCGCTTGACGAGCTCGCTCCGGTCTCGCGCAAGCTCGGAGTAAAAATCGCCCTTGAAAACCTTCCTGAAAACAATGTAATTAATAATTTTACTTTCAGCTTGCTTGACGATTATCCCTCGTCCTTCCTTGGAATCTGCCTGGATTCAGGACATGCAAATATCAGCAAGCTCGGCCGCGATGAATTGAACGGAATCAAGGATAGGATTCTCGTCCTCCATCTTGACGGAAATAACGGCAAAGATGACCAGCATCATATGATTTTGACGGGAACCATGGACTGGGACGGACTCGCTCGATGGTTGGCCGGCTCGACATACAATGGATGCATTACCACTGAAGTAAAATATTATCAGGAACACGATGGCGCCGAATCGGAATTCTTGAAAAAAGCATCTGTTGCGGCCCGAAAATTTGAAAAAATGGCGATGGCTTATATGCGCTCCATGGCCCCGGGTGCACGGAAATAATAGACCTTGAAAAAACGAGCCCCTACCGGTAAAATAAAAACAATAAAGGAAACCTTAACATTGGGAGGTTCATGATGAGAACAAGAATTACCGCGATCGGATTGATGGCCGTGGTTCTGGGCATGGGGCAACTGGCCGGAGCGCAGGAAAGAATACCGGCGCCGCCCCCGGAGAATCCCGCGGCGGCCATCGAGGTTCAGCATAAACAGCTCGGACTTGAACAGCGCCGGGCGGAACTGAACTTTGAAAATAAAATGCGCGATATCCAGCTGGACCAAAAACACCTTGAGCTTAATCGCCAGCAGCAGATGATGCGAGGCCCTGAACAGAGATCCTGTCCGGGCCAATGCGGCGGGCATGGCCGGCATTTCATGATGAGGTATTTATTGGGGCTTATGTTGTTCTGCTCCGTCGTGCATATCCTGCTCTCAGTCTGGGTCTACGAGGACATCCGGCGGCGGAACGCGGGCTCCGGAATATGGATCGTGGTGACTTTGCTGACGGGGCTTCCGGGCGCCTTAATTTACGCAGTTGTCAGGCTGGGCGATAAATCCGCCTGAACCTGATTTTCGCTCACAACCAGAACGGCAAATCCCCGGGCGATTCCCTGTCAAGCCGGCCGGAGGAAAGGAGCGCATCCAGCTCGCCAAGCAGGCGCTCCTTGTCCCGCGGGAAACGGGCTTCAAGCGGGACGATATTGGACGAATGGTCGGCGCGGAAAACCGTCTGATTGAGCTCCAACCCGGCGATCATTTCCCTGGTCTCTTCCACGGCCTCATGCTCGGTGAGCATTTGAAACCCGTTCACGGCCAGCGGCGTATTCGGCGTCACAATCAGGCGCAAGGCCGAAAGCAGGCGCGGCTGCATCCGGTTGAACGCTTCGGCCGTGGCGCGCGCGTGCGGCAGCGACCGTTCCTTGCCGGCCAATCCAACCAGCACCATGACCGACATTCGCAAGCCGGCAGCCTGCGCGCGCTCGCCGGCCAGGATCATTTCCCCGGCCGTTTCCCGCTTGTTGACTTCCCTGAGCGTCCGGTCGTCGCCGCTTTCCAGCCCCATGTAGAGGGTGTGGAGTTTAAGCTCCCTCAGCCGCCGCAGCTGGTCGTCGGTCTTGGCGAGGATGGATGCGCCGTTGGCATACACGCTGACGCGCGCGATGTTTTTGAATTGTTCATTCAGCATCAGGAGTATTTCTTCCAATTCCCGGAAGTCGAGATGCATGACGTCGCCATCCGCGAGAAAAATACGCCGCGCATCGGGTTGCGCTTCCTCCCGCGACAATATCCGGGAAATGAAATGATTTCCGCCGGAATCGCGGCCGAGGCGTCTGATTTCCGCCGCGACCTTTTCAAGTCCCGGAAAACTGTATTTCACGCCCTTGTACATGCCGCAGAAGGCGCAACGGTTCCACGGGCAGCCTTCGGCAACGCGGATGATGAGGCTGCCGGCTTCGCCGGGCGGGCGGAAGAGGATGTGTTCACCGTTCATATCGTTCCCTTATTCGCGTTCAAATGATGTTCCTGGCAACTTGTTATCATCTTGTTTGCCTTTCGTCAAAGCGCATGTTGCGCTGATTTATCCTTAGAGTTATCCTTTGTGTTGACATTCATTGAAAAGAATCATATCTATGGCGTAAATAATGAATCAGCCACGGATAAAACGGATAAAATCAAAACATCCAGCCGGGCGCCGAACACCCATGCGAACCGACCTCGCCGCGCTCCTCTCCGTTGATCACGCCTGCCGGGGATGCGCGCGCCCGGCGACGTGCTGTTGCGCGAGATACGAGGTCTGCGTTACCACCCGCGAACTTAACAGGATAATCCAGGTCATGCCCGAGGCGGCCAAGTTCTGTCCGCGCCTCAAAGCCGCGCGGGGATACGACAACGTGTTTGAGGAGGTGGAGCCCGGGCTCCACGCCCTGGACACGACCGAGGACGGCCTTTGCGTCTTCGCGTTCCGGTCAAAAAACATCATCCGGTGTTCCCTGCACGCGCTTGCCCTGGCCAGGGGACTGCCGCTGGAAAAGGTAAAACCAAAAGCCTGCCTGCTCTGGCCGCTGAGTTTCTCGGATCGGGATGAATTCCTGTCGCTCGCCAATGACGCGCTTGCGTTCAAATGCATTACCCGGCAACGGAGTCGGTCACGCCGTCTCTCCCCCGCCCTGGGCGATGCGATCGGGCTGGTCTATGGAAATGACTTCAGGGCCAAACTGGAAAAAAAAGTAGCGCGACTCAACCCGGCCGGTAAAAATTGAAATAGCCAAACCTGATTTTGGGGAACTGAGCGTGAATGCGCTCCATTAATGTCATCAGGCCCATCGGTTCCGAAGATTTGCGAGGGCAGGCCCTTCGACTGGTTCGACCATGCTCACCACAGGTACGCTCCCCCCTTCGCCAAGAGGCTTCCGCCGTCGCCCTTTGGGCTATGGCGGACAAGTCGGCGGGGCACGCCCTTCGACCGCGCTCAGGGCAGGCCTTTTCAGCCGTGGCCAGGTATTGGTCCGGGTCAATGTTCAGGTTACGCCACTGGATCATGTCAGGCGTGGTTTTGGCAAGCAGCCGGCAGAAAGCCCGGCATTCGGCCGGGTCATCGGTCACGCCGGGGAACGTCAGGTAGTTGATGGAAATCCACAAGCCCGCCCGGCGAGAAACACGGAATGTTTCCAGGACATCGTCAAACGAATAACCCTTGCAACGGTAATATGCGGCATAAAGCGCCGGCCGGGCGCTGTTGAGCGAAATGCGGATGCTGTTGAGGCCCGCGGCCGCCAGCCGTTTTACAACGCCGGGCATGCTTCCGTTGGTGTTAAGATGGATCATGCCGCGTTTTGTCCTCTTGCGGATCGCGCGGATGGCTTCTTCTATCAAGTCGCCCTTGAGGAGCGGCTCGCCCTCGCAACCCTGCCCGAAGCTGATCATCGCGCGCGGCGCCTTTTCCAGGTGCGGGACCGCGATTTCAATTATTTCCTCCACGGTCGGCACAAACCCAATCCGCGCCTGCGGGGCCTGGATTGAATTGGAGTCCTGCCTGGAAATGCATCCCCGGCAGGCGGCGTTGCAGCCGCCGGAGACGGCGACCGGCGCTTCCCAGCGCTGCAGGAAGAGATTGACGGCGTTGGGACAACCATATTTTTTCACGCAGACCAGGCCATGATGCCTCACCAGCCGGTTCCCGGGCAATTCCCGGGTCCAGCGGCGGATAGCGCGGTCAACCTTCCGCATGTCAAGGTATGAAAGATCATGCCTGGGATCACGATCCACGCGGAAAGCCGGGACATGAAACTTGCCGCGGTGCCAGCAGACGGCGCAGTAGCAATAGAGCGGAAGCGGCGGCGCCCCGCGCCCCGCCTCAAAGGCGGCCAGGGAAAGGGCGACATAACCGGGGGGCAGGAAGGCGGCGACGGCGACCTGCTCACGAGGAGCCAATTGAATAATTCCCTGCGCGTTGAACCCGAGGGCGCGCCGGTCGGGAAGCAGGTAAAGCCGGCTGGTTGCCGGGAGGGGAATGAGTTGTGCCGGGTTAAGCGCGCGGATAAAACGTCCGTTCCGGCCCGCGGCGGCCAATTCCGGCCGGTCGGTAATCCTTCCCCGGCTGTCGGCCACCACGGTTGCTGGGAAATCGGTCATGGGGCCGGATGATAGGATAAAAACATGAAGAATGAAACCTGATTTTTGGCAAGGTCACAGTTATGTGGGGTGCTGAATGTTTTCTGTCATTCCCGACCTGATCAGGAATCCAGAAATATTCTCACGTCATAGGCAGATGCTACTCTGCGAAGTCAGGCTTCGCTACGAACACGAGTCCATCCGTGACGAAAATACTGATACTGGATTCCCGCTTTCGCGGGAATGACAACATTGAAGACTACTATCGTTTTGCCCACACACACACATAACTGAAGTTAAATTTTTGGCAGCGCGCAAAATATTATTACGCGCTGATCTTTTCGGTATATTTTTTAAAACATTCCGGACAGAGGCCGTGGGTGAAACGGACGCTGCTCCGGTCGCTGATATATTGTTCAATCTGCTTCCAGTAACCCTTGTCATCCCTGATTTTTTTGCAATTCATGCAAATCGGCAGCAACCCCCGCAGGCGGTCAATTTCACGCAAGCTTTGCTTCAGCCGGTTTATGAGTTTATGCCGCTCAATGGCGTAGCGGATGCAATGCATGATCAGGCGGCCGTTCAGGTATTGTTTATTCAAGTAATCCTGGGCGCCGCTCTGGACGGACAAAATGCCCAATTCAACCTCGTCGTGGGCGGTCAGGACAACAACCGGGTATTCTGGAAATTTTACCAGGATTGACACGAGCGTGTTGACGCCGCTGCTGTCGGGCAGGTTCAAGTCCAGCAGGACAGAATTGTAATCGCCGTTCTCCAGAAGTTTCATGCCTTTTTCAAGGGTGTCGGCGTGATCAACGCTGATTTCTTTGAACTCTTCCAGCAATGCCTTCACAATTTGCCTATCACCCGGATTATCCTCGATTAACAGGGTTTTGATCGGATCCGTAACGTTGGCGGCTTTCATGACTTCCCCCTTTCGTTTTCAATTTTACCCGCTTTCGGCTGGATATGTTTTTTATAGCAGTCCGGACAGATCCCGTGGCTCAACCTGGCTTCGCTGTGAGCAATGATATAACTATCAACCTGCTGCCAGTATTCCTTGTCATCGCGTATTTTCTTGCAATACATGCACATTGGCAGCAACCCCCGCAGGGTTTTGATTTGCGTCGCGGCGGCCTGTAATTCCTTGATTTGCCTGGCCATGGCGGCCTGCATCTCCACGACCCGGCAGCCTACCCCGACGCGCACCTGCAACTCCTCGACATTATAAGGTTTGACGATATAATCGTTGGCGCCGGCTTTCAGGCCCCTGACAATATCCTCGGTCTTGTCGCGCACGGTCAGGATGATAAGATAGGCTGGGTCGGATAATTTCGTCGCCCGGATCTTGCGGCAGACTTCCAACCCGTCCAGGCCGGGCATCATCCAGTCCAGGATGGCCAGCCGCGGCGCGTCCGGCTTGAGCATGATTTCACAGGCCGTGCGGCCGTCGCCGGTCATGACCAGGTCATGGCCCAATTGTTCAAAGGCCGTCTTGAGCATGATTTGCGAGGCCAGGTTATCTTCGGCAATTAATATTTTCATGGGTTTATATCCAGGCAGAAGGCAGTAGGCAGAAGGCACAAAGTGACTGAAAAAACGAAATTTTCAGAGAATTTTGCTTTTTCATTCTTGTTTATGCCTTTCTTCTTAACTTCTGCCTGCTGCCTTTGTGCCTTCTGCCTTTCTGTTACTTTAATGTTTTCTTAAACTCGCGCATGGCCCGCACCAGGATTTTAAACTGCCGTTTTAATTCCGGCAGAAGATTCTCCGCTTCACGCCAGGCGCCCGAGCTGTAAGCGTTTTCTATCTCAGCCGCAACGGCGCGGAATTTATGGCCGTTGACATTGGCGGCGCTGCCCTTGATGTTATGGGCCAGCCGCTCAACGGCCTCCGGCTGGTGTTTTTTGACGGCTTGTTCAAACCGGCGCATTAATTTCGGCGTTTCCCTGATGGTAATGTTTATGATCTTGCTCATTGGCGCGGCGTTGCCGCCCAAGCGGTCGGAAAAGTCCTTGGCATCAAACACATCCGCCGGAACGTCTTTTTGGATCGTTGCCTCAGGAGATGCGCCGGTGTTGATTGAGGCTGAAAGATCGGTAACGGCATCGGCTATCGTCCTTATGCTGAGCGGCTTGGTGACGTAACCGTTCATCCCGCTGGCCAGGCATCTTTCGCGGTCGCCTTCCATGGCATACGCCGTGAGCGCCAGGATGGGAATTTGATGGTCCAGCACCTGCGATGTGGGATCGCGGATTATCGCGGCGGCCTCCAACCCGTCCATCCCCGGCATCTGGATATCCATCAACACCAGGTCATAGGGAATGGTTTCCAGCGCCTTGATTGTTTCCCGGCCATTGGCCACGGCGTTGGCAATATGCCCCATTTTCCTCAGGATGCTCAAGGTGACTTCCTGGTTGGCGAGATTGTCCTCGGCAACAAGGATATGCAGCCGTTTGCCGATACGGTAGCGCTCGTGCTTCCGGAATTCGGCCGCCCATTTATTTTCCCGGGTGCTCATTTTTTTGCCTTTCAAGGCAACGAGCAGGCTGTAAAAGAGATGCTTCTGCCGTATCGGCTTGAGAATCATGGCGACAAAATTATGCTTGTTTCGGGCTAATATTTCCGGTGACAGGCTTATGGAACTCATCAAAATCAAGACCATTTTCCTGAACATCGGGTTAGCCTTGATGTCCCGGCCGAGCTTGACTCCGTCCGTATCGGGCATGCGCTGGTCAATAATGGCCGCCGCGAATGGGTTTTTATTCCTGACGGCCGAGCGCATTTTGGCAAGCGCTTCTTTGCCGTTGGCCGCCGTCTCCACGCTGATTTTCCATGACTGCAATTGCCGGGCAAGCACCATGCGGTTGGTCTCATTGTCATCAACTACAAGGATTCTTGCGCCCTCAAAATGAATGCCGGGTTCGGCGGGCGGCGCAAGTTCCGGCTTCTGCTTAAAGAAAGGAACGGTAAACCAGAAATTTGAACCCTTACCGTGATCGCTTTCAACCCCGATCGTGCCGCCCATCTGTTCAACAAGGCCCTTGGCAATTGTCAGGCCCAGTCCCGTCCCCCCGAACTTGCGCGCCAGGGAGACATCGGCCTGGGCAAAGGCGTCAAAAACAATTTTTATTTTTTCGTCCGGTATTCCAATGCCGGTATCGTGCACGGAAAAACGTAAAACCGCCCGGTCATCCATTTCCTCAACCAGCTCAACCTTGACGGCGATCTCGCCTTTGGAAGTGAATTTTACGGCATTGCCGACCAGGTTGAAAAGAACCTGGCGCAAACGGCCGGGATCGCCGTTGAGATTGACGGGCACATCGGGTTCAATAAAATCAATCAGCTCAAGTTTTTTATTGGAGGCGTTGACGGCAAGCGCGCTGCCGATATCCTCCACAATATCCCTGAGATTGAAATTAATGTGTTCCAGTTCCATCTTGCCGGCCTCGATTTTTGAAAAATCAAGCGTCTCATTGATAAGCTTCAGGAGAGTTTCGGCGCTGGAATCAATGATTTGCGCGTATTCCGTCTGCTCATCTGACATCCTGGTTTGAAGGAGCAGCTCGCAGACGCCGATAATCGCGTTCAAGGGCGTGCGGATTTCGTGGCTGATATTGGCGACAAACTGGCTCTTGGCGGCGCTCGCGGCCCGGGCCTCCGACACAAGCTGACGGGCGGTAACGTCAATGGCGATGCCGAGAAACCCGGTGATTTTCCCGGACTCATCCCTGACAGCCGTCACGATCAGGTCAACGGTTATATGCCCGCCGTCTTTTTTGACGTAAGTCCATTCACGCTCGTCGTATTTGCCCTGCTTGGCATAGGCCACGAAGACCTCAAAACCCTCCACCGGATAACCCAGTTCACTGCTCAACTCCCGGCCGTGCGCCAGCACTTCCGATTCCAGGTGAATTATGATCGGCGTCTGTTTGCCGACCATTTCCTGCGCGGAGTATCCCAGCATTCGTTCCGCGCCGCTGTTGAATGTCAGGATCCTGCCGGAAAGATCGGTGGCGATGATGGAGACCTGCGAGGCCGCGTCAATAATGTTTTTTAACTGTTTATGCGCATGAGCCAGCTCCGCTTCCGCCAGCTTGCTTTCGGTAATATCGCGGGAGATACCGAGAACCGCGTCCACGCTTCCGCCCGGACTCCTGAGCGGGAACAGGTGGGTGTCCTGCCACTGGATGATTCCCGCTATTTCTGTTTCCTGCTCCACAAACAACGGCTCCCCCGGTGGCAAAGACCTTGTCAAGCGACAGTTTCTGCCTGGCGGCGACCGCCTGCGGAAAAAACGCGGCCCGGGGTTTGCCGACCACTTCCACGACAGTGCGCCGGAGAACTTTCAAGGCCGCGGGATTGACATATTGGACTTTATCCTCCCGGTCAATGACATAGATCAGGTCGGACGATGCCTCAAGCAAAGCCCGGTAGCGCCCCTCGCTTTCACGCAATTCCGCCTCCGCCCGTTTGCGCTCGGTGATGTCACGGAAAAACCCCAGCAGACATTTCTTTCCGGAAATTGTGACAACGGCGGCATTAATATCGGCATAGAAAACGCTGCCGTCTTTCCTTTTGACCGGCATATCCCTGGCCAGGCTCAATTCCCCCCTGGTCTGCCTTTCAAATTGACCAAGAACATAGGGGAGATCTTTTTCAGGATGGATATCCACGACTCCCAGGCGGGTAATTTCTTCCAGGCTGTAACCGAGCATCCGGCAGATCTCGTTATTGGCCATGGAAAACGCCTTTTTTTCCAAATCTGCCACCAATATTCCGTCTTGCGCATGATCAAAAATGGTTCTAAATTTATCCTCGACGGCCTCAATCAACACCCGCTCCGCCCGTTTGCGCTCGGTGATGTCATTGTAGATCGCGACTATCTCTCCATCGGGCAATTTGAAGACCCAGTTTTCCCGCCAGCTTCCGGGATTTTTATCGTCAATATAAATATTCTCCGGGAAATATTCCGGTTTCCCGGTCTGCCACACTCTCTGGAACGCCTTGAAAATTCCAAATGTTTTTACCCCGGGAAACACCTCGGAAACACGTTTGCCGAGGATTTCTTTCCTGTTGATTTTTTCTATCTTCTCCGCGGCGGGATTGAAATCCCTGAATATAAAATCCGCTCCGTTATCAATGGCTTCATACACGGCAACTCCGCTGGTCATCCGGTTGAAAAGCTCCAGGAACCGCGCCTCGCTCTCCCGTAACGCTTTTTCAACCTTCTTTTGATCAGTGATGTCCCTGCCGACCGCCTGGTATTCAAGGAGTTTGCCGCCATCGGCATAGATGCCGACATGATTCCAGTGTTGCCAGCGCACCTCGCCGCCCGGCATTATGACCCGGTGTTCAAAAGTGACTCTCGGATTATCCCGGCTGATGCGGGCGAGCTGCCGGGCTATCAGCGCCAGGTCCGGCTCGGGAATGTGGGGAATGTAATTCCGGCCGATGAGTTCCGCGCGGTTTTTTCCGAAATAGCGCGCGTAGGCCTCGTTGACAAAGGAGAGCTTGCCGTCCGGTTTATAACGGCAGATAAGCTCGGACTGGTCCTCGACTATGTACCGGTACCGGGACGCAACGTTCCGGAGCTCGCGCTCCGCTAACTTGAGCGCGCTGACATCGGTTATGGACACCAGCCAGCAGTCTTCGTTGTTGATTGATAGTTTCGCCGCCGAAAATAAACCGTCATGAACCGTACCGTCCCGGACGCGAAATTGGATCTCAACATTCCAGGGTGGCTTGTTTTTTTCAGCCGCTTCCAGGAGCTTCTGCCGGTCAGCCGGGTTGACATACAGTCCGAGCTCCAACGCGGTTTTCCCGATTATTTCCTCGCGCGCGAACCCGAGGGTCTTCAACAAGGCGTTGTTGACCTCCAGAAACCGCCCGTCCTTGAACGTGGAAATGGAAAGCAGGTCGCTGCTGAGCTGGAATACCTTGGAATATTTTTCCTCCGACCGCTCGCTGGAAATGGCGGTATTCCCGTTCATTTGAATAATCCCTATAAAACTTGAGCCAAACAGCCATTTTGTGAGTATTTTGCAATATATCTGGGGTTAAATTACACCCGCCCAGCAAATAGAAACTTTAATTAAAATTTTCTGTCAGTCAAGCATAAAAAACGACCCTTTCCCCCACCGCCCCTTCAGAGGCGAAGAAGCAATTTAAAAGGAATTTGATAGCCTGGCCGGCAAATGCTATAAAGACACACAAAGGCCCCCAATATCCATCTAACTGCCATGCGGCGAATATTGGAGGAAACCATGAAAACACGAATAATGCTTTTTATTGCGGTGGCACTGCTGCTATCGGGCGGAAAAGGAGGGAAAATCATGGCCGACGAGGAAACAGCCGCTGGTAATGTGAAACTTAACGAACTGACCCCCGCAGAAAAACGCGTCATCCGTGACAAGGGCACGGAAAAACCCTTCAGCGGCAAATATAACGATGAATTCTCGCGCGGCCTTTACATCTGCCGCCAGTGCGACGCCCCTTTATACCGGTCCGACGACAAATTCAAGACGGATTGCGGCTGGCCGGGGTTTGACGACGAACTGCCGGGAGCAATCAAAAAGGTCGCCGACCCGGACGGCAAGCGGATTGAAATTCTCTGCGCGCGTTGCGGCGCCCACCTGGGGCATGTCTTCAAGGGGGAAAAACTGACGCCGAAAAACACGCGGCAGTGCGTAAATTCCATTTCAATGAGTTTTGAACCCGAAAATTCCAAAAAAATCGGGAGGGCAATCTTTGCCGGCGGCTGCTTCTGGGGTGTTGAATACTGGATGAAAAAAACTCCCGGCGTGCTGACGGTCACATCGGGCTACACCGGCGGCAGGAAGGAATATCCGACCTACCGGGAAGTCTGTTCCGGCAAAACCGGCCACGCCGAGGCGGTCGAGGTGATCTTTGACCGCCGAAAAGTTGATTACGAAACCCTGGCGCGTCTTTTCTTTGAAATCCATGACCCGACCCAGTTGAACCGCCAGGGACCGGACCAGGGCGCCCAATATCGCTCGGCAATTTTCTACCTGGACGATGCCCAGAAACAAACCGCGGAAAAACTCATCGGAATACTGCGAGATAACGACCTTGCCGTTGTCACCAGCGTGAAACCGGCCGGAAGATTCTGGCCGGCGGAGGATTACCACCAGGATTATTACAACCGGAAAAACTCCACCCCCTATTGCCATGCTTACGTCAAGCGTTTCCCGGACAGAAAATGAAGCTCCCCGCGGCGGCGCCATAGGCGACTAGGGCCGCGGGGTATTCTGGCGAAGGCGAATAGAGTTTGTTTTCTGCATACTTGAACAATCCCTCTTTCCCTCGCGACCTGATTTTGATCTAACGTGGGCTTTACCCACAACCCAAAAAAAATCAACCACTGATTACCCAGGCTCCGCCAGAGGCTTCGCCGAGGCGAGCACTGATAACACGGATATGCTCAGACCGTTGACGGTCGACGGTCAGCATCAGCGCTATCCGTGCCATCCGTGGTTAACATTCTTGTTTTTTATTGCAGTTTCTCATACATAAGGTACTAATGAATGATATTAGGCTGAACGGAAAAGGAACAGGAAGGAAATCATGACAATATCGAATGACGCGCAGTTTCAACTGGGTGTCTCATTGCGCACCCTGGACATCGAACAGAAACTCGACACGATAGCCCTCCTCGGCGGCTCGGCGGTGAAAAAGGCGGAACTGTGGGAACCGACATTCAATAAAGACGATGACCATGTCCGCAAGGCCCGCCGGGCCTTTGACCTGGCCGGCGTTGAACCCCGGACGGTCCACGCCAACTTCAGCGGCGAATTGGATCTTTCCTCGCCCGACGCCGCCATCCGCTCGGCCGGGATCCAGTCCTTCGGCAAGGCGCTCAAGCTCGCCGCGGGAATGGACGCCCGCATGGTGGTCGTGCACCCAAGCGCCGAGCCGATCGCCGACGCCGAGCGCGCAGCGCGGATAAAGCACGCCAAACACAGCATCGGAATCATCACGGCCATGGCGCGCGACTCCGGCCGCAAGGTGGCGATTGAGCTGCTGCCGCGGACCTGCCTGGGGCGGTCGGTCGCGGAACTGTTCGCGCTCCTGGAAGGCCTGGACGCCGGGACGGTTGGCGTCTGCCTGGACACTAATCATCTCATGGATAAATTCGCCGCGCTCCCGGACATAGTCCGCAACCTGGGGCCGCGCCTGCTTGCCCTGCATTGCTCCGACTACGACGGGATTGACGAGAAGCACTGGGCGCCCCTGCGCGGTGTAATTGACTGGGCGGCCTTCCTCGCCGCGCTGAAAGCCGCCGGGTTTTCAGGACCGCTCAATTACGAAGTGATCCTTGAAGGTCAGACACCCGCGGAACGGCTGGTGTTTCTGGAAAAAAATTTCGCGCAACTCATGAAAACCGCGATATGACAGGAAATTGAAACGGACGAAAAGAACGGCAAAACGCCCGATCAGATCAGGAACGAAATCCAGACAATTAAGAAATCGGGCGTCCGGGGAATCATGATCGCCGGGCCGGACGCTTTTCTGAAGGACAAAGCCATCGTTGAAGTCCTCGCGAAAGAATTGGCAGATTGAATTTTTTCCCGGTATCCGGACAAAGCCGGTTGCACGCACTGATTGATAAAAGGAACAAAAAATTGAAAACAATCAAAGAGCCGGAACGGGCGGTGCCCGTGGTCCACGAAACGGATGTCTGCGTGGTGGGCGGCAGTTGCACCGGGGTGTTTGCCGCGGTCCGCGCCGCGCGCCTCGGGCTGCGGGTCGCCGTCATTGAAAAACAGAACTGCTTCGGGGGCGTCGCGACCGCGGGGATTGTCAACATCTGGCACAGCCTGAACGACACCGAAGGCCGGCGCCCGATCGTCGCCGGGCTTACGCTTGAAGTCATCGAGCGGCTGAAAAAACGCGACGCCGTCCTCCTGCCGGAAAGTCCGACCGGGGCCTACACGCTCAACACCGAGGAATTGAAAATTGAACTGGATGAGCTTGTCCTTGAACACAAAATCAAACCTTTCCTCCACACCTTCTACGCCGCCCCCCTGGCGGAAGGGGATAAACTGCAGGCCGTAATAATGGAAAACAAGAACGGCCGGCAGGCCATCCGCGCGCGAATGTTCGTGGACGCGACCGGCGACGCCGACCTGGCGCTTGACCTGGGTTTGCCCGCCTACGAACCGGAATCCCTCCAGCCGCCAACCACCTGCGCCAGGATCCATGGATTCAGCACGCTGGGAAACTTTGACTGGCAGGCCGCGGTCCGCGAGCATGGCCATGAATTCGGGTTGGCCGCCGACTGGGGCTGGGGCAGCGCCGTCCCGGGAATTCCCGACGCACAACTGCGCGCCGACACGCATGTCTTCGGGGCCGACACCTCGGACGCCGAACAACTTTCCCGGGCCGAGATGGAAGGCCGCCGCCAGGTGCGCGCAATCATGGACGTGATCCGCAAATACGCTCCGCCCGGGTCGGCCCTTACCCTGCTGGACCTGCCGGCCGTCATCGGCGCGCGGGAGACGCGCCGCATCGCCGCTCTTTACCGCCTGACCGGCGATGACGTTCTTTACGGGCGCCGTTTTGACGACGCCATCGCCAACGGATCATACCGGGTGGACATCCATCATGCCGACGGGCCGGGCATCACCTTCCGCTATCTTGACGGCACGGAGGTGGTCGTCCCGGAACGCGGCATGCCGGAACGCATTGGCCGCTGGCGCGAGCCGTTACCGGAAAACCCGACCTTCTACCAGGTCCCGTTCCGGTGCCTTGTCCAAACCAGAGTTGCAAACCTTGTCACGGCCGGGCGAATGCTTGACGCCGACAAGGTCGCTTTCAGCGCGGCGCGCGTGATGGTGAATACCAACCAGACCGGCGAGGCCGCCGGGGTGGCCTGCGCCCTCGCCATCCGGGAAAACTCCGCCCTAAGCGCCGTCAACCCGCGACAGTTGCGCGAACAGCTGACCGCGGGCGGCTCAATTATATTGTAAAACTTAAACCATATTGGAGGAAAAAAAATGAATGATACCGTGAGCACATCGCTGAGCGGCACGTCAAGCGAGGCTGAAGTCCCGGACACGCTGGATCTCGCCGATCGCGCCCGGCTGGCGCTGAACGGGCTCGGCGGCAACATTGACCCCGAACTGATGACGATGTACGGCCTGATTCACTTCTGCGCCCCGCGTCCATATTTCTCCCATTGGGCTTCGGCCGAGACATTATGCGACCCGAAATTCGCCGAGTCCTTCCCGCTGATGCGCGTCATGTCGGGCAGCGATCAATACGCCGACCTGGAGCGCGGTTTCCGCGATTCCATCCTCGGCCGCGTGGACGAAGGACTCTATTGGGACCGCGTGAACCCGCGCCGGCCGTGGCGGAATTCGTACTCGGAATGGTGCTACGGCAAAGGACGGGAAGAGGATTTCTGCACCTTGCCCGGCGCCGGGCGGCTTCTGCGGGCGCTCCTGGTCTGGCGCGAGCTGGATGGAGGTACGGATTGCGACCGGCTGCTCGATGAACTTTGCGGCGGCCTGAGGCGGATCCTCGTGGTCAGGGGCGATTACGGTTATTACCCCGAGAAAGGCGGATGGGGCGAACCATGCGCATACCCGCGGTCCGGCTGGCTCAACACGGATGAGGCCAGGAGCGAGGCGGAGGGCGGCGAAGGCTCCGTCACCTGCATGCACGGCCACCAGCTCTACGGCGCGGCCCACTGGTATGAGCAGAGCGGCAGCCCCGTCGCGCTGGACCTCGCCGCCAAGCTGGCCAACTACTGCCTGCTGCCCCGGTTCTGGGGCGGAATCCCCGACCCGAGCGCCAAGCGCGAGGGCCTGCCCGGACACGTCGCGCCGTGCCAGCCCGACCCGCCTTTCATCGCCGGCGCCGAGCAGGGCCACTGGTATTCCCATTTCCACGCGCGGGCGATTGCCCTGCGCGGCCTGCTCGCCTACGGCCGGGCCACGGCCAACCAGCGCGTGCTGGAATTCGTCCGGCGGGCTTACGAATTTACCTTGAGCCAGGGAATTCCCCGCATGGGCTGGATCAACTGCTATCCCGGCGCCCTGAACCAGATGGAAGGCTGCGCGCTGGGGGACATGGTGGCGCTGGGAGTGCGGCTCTCCGACGCCGGGCTGGGCGACTACTGGGACGACGTTGATGCCGTTGTCCGCAACCAGCTGGCTGAACAGCAACTCATCCGGGCGGACCTGCTTGAAAACGTGGCGGCGCAGTTTAAAAACGAGGCAGACCCTACCAGGGATGACAAAATGCCCGGCAAGTTCTGTTTTGACAACATCATCGCGCGCAGCCTGGGAACCTTCGGCGGCACTTCCCTGCCAACCAGCATCCCGAAACCGTGGGTCATGCACTGCTGCACCGGGAACGCCACCCAGGGACTTTATTATGCGTGGGAAGGAACACTGCGCGAGACAGGCGACAAGGCCGTCGTGAACCTGCTCCTCAACCGGGCCGGGCGGCTGGTGGACGTGGAAAGCTACCTGCCCTACGAAGGCAAAGTCGTCATACGCAACAAAACCGCCGGCCGCCTCGCCGTCCGCGCGCCGTCATGGGTTGACAAACGGGCGTTGCGTTCCGAAGACGGCCAGCTTGCGAATGAGCCGTACTGGGTTGGACGGCACCTCGTCTTTGAAAGCCCCCGGCCCGGGGCGGCGATCACGCTTACATTCCCGGTCCCGGTGCAGACGTCAACTTACACCGTCAACGCGCGGTCCCCGCAGGAGCAGCAATACGCTTGCGAGTTCCGCGGCAGCACGCTTGTTGACATTGCGCCGCGGGACAAGGCGCTTACCGGCTATCCGCTCTACCAGCGCGCCCATATGCGGGCATCCGCGGCGCCATTCCGCCGGGCGCGGCGGTTTGTGGCGGCAAAAACAGTGCGGGGGTGGTGATTGAATCAAAAGCTTTACAAGGTCAAGAGCTGGTGATTATTCCGCAACCATCGCCTGGTGTGCGAATAATCCGGGAAAAAACCGCGCACCTTCCGCCAGAAATCGGAGGAATGGTTATGCTCGTCAAGATGCACCAGCTCGTGGATAATCACGTAATCCACCACCTCCGGCGGGGCCATGACCAGGCGCCAGCTGAAATTGAGACTCCCCTTCACGCTGCACGAGCCCCAGCGTTTCTTCGCGCCGGTCACGGAGAAATTGGCGTATTTTAACCCGGTTGCCTCGGCATATTGCCTGGCACGGGCGCCGATCACCTCGATCGCTTTTCCCCGGTACCATTTTTCAAACAATGGCCGCGCTTCCGGCAAATATTTTTCTGAAAGCAAAAATTCCGTTTCATTAAAAACAAGCGGAACGCTTGCGCCGGGAACCACCAGCAGTTTATGCCATTTCCCAAGGTATAATAATTGTTCACCGTCGGCGAATTTAACCGGGGGACGGAATCTCTCCCGCGCCAGACGCTGTTTTTCCAGGATCCAGGACATTTTGTCACGGACCGCCTTCCGGATTTTTTCCTCCGAAGCCCCGCGGGGGGCGCGGACAATAAGCCGCGCGTCCGGCGCGATCTGCAGCGCCAGCGTCCTGCGCCTCGTGCGGATTATTTGGCTGATTACGCCCGGTTCCATTGTATTTTTCTTTCCCGCGCTTTCATTATGCCCGCCCATTGACTCATGACAAAATGTTACCGAAGGAATTATAAAAAACCAACAATTACTTCGCAATCGGCGTTAACCTGCGCGCTCGACGCCGGCAGGCACGAAACGCGCTCTATTCCAGTGGCATACGACGTTCGCATCATGCTCCACGTTAATTTCGAGATAGGTTCTAATGTGAGTCAATTCGGATTTCCAACTTGAGGTGTAATTTTGTTGCTCTTGGCAACGGGTAGCGCTATGATTTTGCAGCTATCAAGCGATAGAATATTTAGAGAAGGAGGGTGCCATGTGTTACGCTCGTCTCGTTAGATTCATGTTCATGTCACTGGCTGCGATGGCAATGATTGGATGGTGTTCCGGATGCGGGCGCAAGCCGGCGGCCCCTCCTCCGCCGCCCGACACGTCTTTTCAGCGGATCATGTCCAACGTGGATAGCGGCGGCGACTTGCTGGTCGTGGCAAACTTGGAAGGAATTTTGCAACAGTGCGTTGAAACGGTCAGCCAGGACCTGGCCTCGATCGCCGCGGCCGATCGACGAACTCAACCCGCCGCCGACACAGCCAAGCGGGTCAATGCTTTCCTGCAGAAAAACGGATTTTACGCGGCGCGCGGTTACGGTTTGAGTGTAGTGCCGCGGACCAAGGAAGTAAACGCCGTCAAATTATTCCTGGCGCGCGATCCGGCCGCCGCCGATCTGCCGCTCTGGCGCTGTCTTGTGGGCGGAAAACCATCCGTGCACAACAGCCTTTATTTTTTGCCGGCAGACACGGTGATGGTTAATGCGGGCTCGGAGGATATGAGCCAGCTTTGGCGACTCATTGAGTCCGGCGTATCCGACATCGCGGCGCCTGATATCGCCGCATCATTCCAAATGCTCATGGCCGCAATGAGCATGCAAACCGGGGTTGAAATCAATCGCGTTTTTCAGTCGCTGGGCGAGGGCGGCTTTGTGTCGGTCCAGTTATCCCGGAACAACACTGTCAATTTGCCGCTTGGATCAAAACCGCTGGCCATTGCCGAGCCCTCCTTGCTGATCGCCCTGGCGGTCAAGGACGACACGATCTTGAAACTGCTGGACGCGCAACTGGCCAAGGCGGGCATGCCGATCGTCACAAAACAGGTTGGGGAGGCTTCTTTGCACTCCATGTCAGTTTCCCTGCCGACACCCATCGCCGTGCAACCAACCTACACTATGCACGCCGGCCACCTGCTGCTGGGATCCAGTGAAAAAGCGGTAACTGACGCCATGACTGCCTTTAAACAACATAATGGATTGCTCGCCACCCCGGAATTCGCCAAGGCCTTTGAAGGACTTTCCATGACAAACAACGGCCTGGTCTATTACAGTCCCCGGTTTGTCGCCTTTGTAAACGATCTTCAACGTGGCATTATGGCGACCGCGGCGACGGCAACGCCCGGCGAGTCTGCAACAGATGGAATAACTCAGGCCTTTATGCGCAGTCTGACCCGGTTGAACAACGTGCCGACGTGCTCCTTTGTCACGGTCAACACCGAGCAGGGAATTCTGACCACGGGCTCCAGTTCCACGGATGGCAAGATGCTGGTCTTGCAAATGTGCATGGCGCCCGTGGGCATGATGGCGGCCATCGCCATCCCCAGCTTCATGAAAGCGCGGACGACCTCGCAACAAAACGCCTGCATAAACAATTTGCGCGTGCTGGAATCCGCCAAGGATCAATTGGCGATTGAAGCCGGCAAGACCAACGGCGCCGCTGTGACGATGAAGGACCTGGCACCGTATCTGAAGCATTCACAGGGAGTGATCTGTCCTGCCGGAGGAAGTTACAAGTTGAACACTATCGGCGTTAACCCCATCTGCACGCAACCCGGTCACCGACTGCCATAGCACGCCGTATATGCGGTCTTATGTGCGGGTATCCAAAACCGACAAGGAAGCAAGCCTTCCGCTGGAAAAGGCCCATTGCAGGTTGAAACCGCCGCAAGGCCCGTCAACATCCAATACTTCTCCGGCAAAAAACAGCCCGCGGACAATCTTGCTTTCCAGTGTCCTGGAAAAGACTTCATCCCGGGCGACACCGCCGCGGGTCGCCATGGCCCTGGAAAATCCTTCTGTCCCCGGGATGGTCAGCGGCAGATTTTTTATCAACATCATTATCCTGTGACTCTGCCCGCGCGCCAGGCGCGAGACTCTTGTGTCGGCGGGAATATCCGCAAGCCCGAGGACAATTTTCGCCAGGGCGGAGGGGAGGATGGAGCCCAGCATTGAAAGGACCGTCCTTGCGCCGTGTTCCGTCCGCCAGCGTTCAATCTCTTTTCTCCACGCTTCAGCCGTCCGATCAGGGGCAAGATCCAGCGTGACCGGAACAGGCTTTTTTGTCATCAGCATTGAGGCAACCAGACCGGAGACATCAAGCGCCGCCGGACCGGAAACGCCCCGGTGGGTGAACAGCAGGCTTCCGGGTTCAACGCTGCGGGGACTGCTTTGATTTGCCGGGGTAATTGAAACCCGCGGAAGCGTCACCCCGGCCAGGGTTTTCGGCCAAGCCTCGTTGGTCACCAGCGGGACAAGCGCGGGACACGGAGGAACAATCGCATGCCCCGCCATGCGCGCCAGGTTGAAGCCGCTTTCCCCGCCCCCGAGGTCCGGGTAACTGGCCCCTCCGGCGGCCAGAATAACGCGTGAAACTGGTTCGAACGCGAGCTCCGTGAGGAGACCTGTCACCCGGTCGCGTTCCGTTTGCAGGCCTTTCACGCGGCTATTGAAGCGGAATTCCACGCGTAAGTTTTTGCACTCCCGCAGGAGGGCGTTTCTCATCGAAACCGCGGAACCGGACACCGGTAAAACATGAAACCCATCCGGGCTGTGGGAAGTTTCTCCCAACTCCTCAAAAAAGCGGCGCAGCCGGTTTCCGTCCAGGGCCTTGAGCGCCGGCGCCACAAAGCGGCTTTTATCGCCAAACCGCCGGATAAAATCATCCGCCGGAAGGGTGTTCGTGAAGTTACAGCGTCCGCCTCCGGTCGCCAATAACCTGGTCCCCGCCTCCGGGAGTTGTTCAAAAACAACCACCCGCGCCCCTGCCCCGGCGGCGACAATGGCCGCCATCAGGCCGGCCGGTCCCGCACCGACAATGGCCAGGCGGTAATTTTCTGGATCGCGATGCGGCATGGCATAATCCTCGAATTATCTTTTACCCAAGTGCGCGGAAATTGATTAAGAAAATATCGGATTGCCGCAAAACTCTCAATCCCCAAGTATTTCTTTCCGGGTGCGTTGAATTTGAAATGAATGGCGTGGTATATATTTTCCCCGCCGCGCCATCAGCAGGAACAATGATTGATAAAAAACAACGCGCATTCCTTGACATGACCATTTCAGATGACTATATTAGCGATCAGAACGGAGGTGGATTATGAAAACGATGGCCATTAGCATGTTCAAGGCTCATGCCCTGCAAGTTGTGGACCGGGTTGCCAGTTCGCGTGAGTTTATCGTCATTACCAAGCGGGGTAAACCTCTTGCCCGGGTTGTTCCCTATCAACCGGCTGCCAATGCTCCTGTTCCGGGAAAACTGTCGGATGCGCTGGTGTTTGAGAAGGATATTGTTTCGCCCCTAAAAAAGGAGATATGGGAGGCGCTCCGATGAAATATCTGCTGGATACCCACGTGTGGGTCTGGTGGAATATGCATCCTCAGAAACTGTCGCGGCGGGTCAGCTCGCTGATCTCCCTGCCGGCCAAATATGACGAATTGCTGCTTTCGGCCATTTCACCCTGGGAATTTTCCAAGCTCCTGGAAAAACGTTGTCTCGCCATTTCCTGCGACCCCGGAGAATGGATTTATCAGGCCTTGGAAATGCCAAAACTCCGTCTTGTGCCGCTTTCCCCGGTTGTGGCTTATCGTTCAACGATTCTTCCGCCACCATTTCACGACGATCCCGCGGACCAGATCATAGTCGCGACGGCCCGTGAAGAAAACGCGACGATCATCACTTCGGACGAAAGAATTCGTTCCTATCCGCACTGCAAAAGCGCGTGGTGAATGCTTGACATTCCATCTGGCGATAATCTAGGATTTATAAAAAAAATGCAGATGTTAAGCGCCGCTTTTGTTCAAATGAATACCGCCGGAATTCAAATATGAACTCAAAAGAACGAATGCTTGCCGCGATAAACCGTAAACCGATCGACCGCGTGCCCACCGATATCTGGGCGACGGCGGAGGTCTGGACAAAACTGCGCAATCACTTCGGTGAAAGCGCTGACATTGCCGCGGAACTCCATATTGACGCTTTTGCGGGAGTGGCGCCGGAATACACCGGCCCTGCGCTTCCGCAAGCGGCCCAAAATGAGACAATTAACATGTGGGGCATGCGCACCAGGCTCGTGCCGCATGAGGGCGGAGCCTATGACGAGCAATACTTTTGTCCGCTCGCCGGCGCCGCGACAATTGACGACCTGAAAGCGTACGCATGGCCGGACGCGGGCTGGTTTGACTACTCCGGGATGCGGGCCAAGGCCAGGGAAGCCGGCAAAAACCAGGCCGTAATGTGCGGATACATGGCGCCCTTTTACTACCATAACAAACTTCGCGGACTGGAACAGTCCCTGGTTGACCCGCTCCTTGACCCGGAATTCACCCATTTCCTTGTCGGGCGGATTTCGGACTTTTTCTATGACCATCACCGCCGGATGTTCGAGGCGTGCAAGGGGCTCATTGACGTCTCCCAGGTCACCGACGACCTCGGCAGCCAAACCGGCCCCCTGATCGGCATGGAGTTATACCGGGAATTCTACGCCCCCCATCACAAGCGTTTCATTGACCTGTGCCGCGAGTTCGGGATCAAGGTGTTTCATCATGACGACGGGAGTTGCCGGCCGTTCCTGCCCCTGCTGGTGGAGATGAGGATAGACATCCTCAATCCCATCCAGTGGACCTGTCCGGGAATGGACATGGCGGGACTGAAAGCGGAATTCGGGAAACGGATTTGTTTTCATGGCGCGGTTGAAAACCAGCGGATATTGCCGTTTGGAACGCCGGCGGAAGTCCGCGCCGAGGTGCGGCACTGCATAGATTCGCTGGCAAGCGACGGCACGGGCTACATCCTCGCGCCCTGCCATAATCTGCAGGTGAACACCCCCGTGGAAAACATCATCGCCATGTACGATGAAGCCTGGAAATACGGCGAGATATCCTGACCGGGCAAGCGGCTTCAGCCCGGGGGCGACCGGAATGGTTTATCGGGGGAACTTATGGATGTCAAGGCGACAAAGCCGTGGCAGGTGAAAACGTTTAGAACCTATCCGGAAACCTAGTTTGCGCCATGATTCAAATAGTTTTTCGGATAGGCTCCTAAATAGGAATAGACTTGCTTTCCGGCGCGATTCGTGTAATCAATGCAAAACTCAAACACAAACAATCTGGCTAACCGGTTGTGCGACCAGCGGGGACAAAACAAATGCAAGGAGGTTGAATATGCGTAACGTTAAAACGATCGGGCTCTGTATTGCGGCGGTTGCCTGTAGCGTGATGATCAGCATGGCCGGACCTTCGGCAAAATCATACCAGGTAACCGGTAAAATAACGGAGCTAACCGACACCAAAATCGTTGTTGAGAAAGCTGACGGCGACAAGTGGGAACTGGATCGTTCCGCCGACACAAAAAGCGAGGGAGAACTCAAGGTCGGCGAAAAGGCAACCATCACTTACACGATGACCGCTAAAACAATAACGTCAAAAAGCAATACAAGCGCCGACAAGAAAGCCGATAAAAACGCAAAGAAATAACACAGCCTGGGGAGCTTTATTTCCCCGGGTGTCGGGCTTAATGGTTAACGGCGCTGAAGCTCTTTGATGAAATTGTTGCCACGATAAAGGAGGACGCACTGAACTGGATTAAAGAATTCAAGCAATTTGCGATACGCGGCAACGTGGTGGACATGGCGGTCGGCATAATCATCGGGGCCGCTTTCGGCAAGATCGTTTCCTCGCTGGTCGCGGACATTTTGATGCCGCCGATCGGGAAATTGATGGGGAACGTGGATTTCTCCAACCTGTACGTCGTGCTGGGGTCAGGGTCGTACCCGTCCCTCGCGGCGGCCAAGGCGGCCGGGGTCGCCACGCTCAACTACGGCATTTTTATCAACACGGTTATTGATTTCATTATCGTGGCGTTCGCCATTTTCCTGATGGTAAAGGGCATCAACGTCATGCGCCGCAACGAAGAGGCGAAAGCGGCGCCCCCGCCCCCGCCGGCGCCTTCAGCCGAAGAAAAACTGCTGGCTGAAATCCGGGACCTGCTGAAGAGGAATAAACCCCTCTGACCAAACACTGCAGAAACGGAATGGCACATCATGCCGGTATTATTAAATAGTTTCCGCCTGGCGCGCCATGATTGGTAAGCTGCGTGCTCCAAAGCATATTCCGTGCCCAGTCAAACCCAAATTACTTACGCACGTCGGGCGCCCCGCAACAGTTATAGCAAATATTTTATCCCGCCGGTGGTCCTTGTAACAACATCTTGTCCCAAGGCGGGGATTGTCTGGAAAAATTCAAACCACGCAAAGCGTTTTTGTGTAAAAGCAGAAACGTTGAACAATTTATTGGACAAAAGAATATCGATTAGTAAAAATATCTTGACTAACAATTTGTCATTAATAAAATGTCTATAACTCCAATATATTATTATCAACGTTATCCGCGGTCTGTTAAAAAACAGGGGGTATTATAATGAAAAAAAGAGAAGGTAATTCATTTGTAATTTTTTCGTCCACCCTGGTTGCGTTTTCTATTTTTACCGTCACGGCCATGGGGCAGGGTCCGGGGGACACCAACCGCTTGGATGCCGGCGGAAATTATCAAATCAGGCCGCCGCCCAGCAATATGATGTTCCGGATTACCGACAATCCGGACAATGCCGGCGATGACAACCTGGTCTGGTCGCACAGCGGCAGGATGCTGGCCGTTGACCGCACCGATCCGAATATAACCGGACCTGGGTCGCCTAAATATATTTGCCTCCTGGATGTGCATAATCTCGCTGCCGTTCAGACTTTGGGCGCGCGCACTTCGGCGTCCAATAATCCTGTTTTTGCCAATATTACGGATTGGACCTGGAATGATGACCGGGTCCTGTTCGGCTGGCAGCCGCAGCCGCCGGGCAATCCGCCTCCGCCGCCGGGTAAATGCCGGCTGATGAGTTGTGCCGCTACGGGAGCGCTCAATGTGGCAGCGTTCCTTCAGTCCGATCCTCAGAATGGGCCTCCGACGAACAATGTCTTTTCACCCAGTGTTATTTATGACCAGGCAGCCGGAAAGGAAAGACTTCTTTGCCTGGTTTCCACGGGCCCCAACCCGTTGGATCCCGATCCGGCCACGAGGCTGAATCTTTTCACGGTTACCTATGCCCCCGGCGGCGTTCCTGATTGGGCTGACCGCGTGCAGTTGACCCGCTTTAACTCTAATTTGCCGATTAATTCCGCGAAATGGTGCCCTGAACTTGGAACAAATTATCAGCCCATATGCAATCGGCTTGAAATGATGGTTACTTATGGCGGGTCCGCCTTAAATGACGAGACAAATCGGATAGTTATTTTAAACAACGTTCAAGAGATCATTGCCGATCCTTCCAAGGCGCCGACCAGCCTGGCCGATCCGCATTTTATGGTTGTCGAGACAAACCTGCTGGCGAACTCGCAGGTCAGCTGGACATTTGACGGCAAATATCTGATGTATGGCCGGATGGGCGATAACAGGCCGCCCGACCCGCCCGCGTTCGATATTTATTCAAAACAATCGAGCAGCCCCACAAACCCCGCGGTTAAATTCGAGGTGCCTTCCAGTATTTCCGGCGAGCAGCAACAATGGTTGTGTATTTCTCCCGACGGCATGAAGGCGGCATTTACGGTAAATCACAAGATCTATATAATTCCCCTGCAGTTTGATAACGTTGTCGTCACCGGGGCGGTGGTCACGAACATTATGACCGATGCGAGTTATACCACCGTGCATCTGCCCGGGGGCGCCATCTCTTCCAATACGACCTTCAGTATCGTCTCTCCGCCTTCGGTGGACACCAATAATTTCATCGGCGAGTTCTCCGGTTATGCGCGCGAGTTCAGCTTTTCAGGCGTCTCGAACGCGCTTACCCTCATGACGAACGCCCAGATAACGATTCCCGGTTCTTTAGTAACTCCCCCCGATCTGGGCTCCGAAAGAATTGTTTATGTCTATAACCCGGATGGCCATGACGGGCAGACCGGAACATGGGACAGGGTGGACTCGCAGATAACTGTCGACAATATTGTGTGCATGGTTCCGCATTTTTCAATTTATGCCGTTGGTTTTTCAACAGCGGGAAGCATGGTTCCGGTCACCGGCGACATTGACGGGGACGGTCTGGCCGACATTATCAGCGTCACCGGCACCAACTGGTATGTCTGGTTCTCCACCGCCCAATATCTGGTCCGCGGCGGCCCATATGTGTTCAATATATCCGGGACACCAGTCACCGGCGATATTGACGGCGACGGCCTGGCCGACATTATCAGCGTCACGGGCACCAACTGGTATGTCTGGTTCTCCAGCTCCCAATATCTGGTCCGCGGCGGACCCTATGTGTTCAATATTTCCGGGACACCCGTCACCGGCGATGTGGATGGCGACGGCCTGGCCGACATTATCAGCGTTACGGACACCAACTGGTATGTCTGGTTCTCCACCGCCCAATATCTGGTCCGTGGCGGACCCTATGTGTTCAATATTTCCGGGACACCAGTCACCGGGGATGTGGATGGCGACGGCCTGGCCGACATTATCAGCGTTACGGGCACCAACTGGTATGTCTGGTTCTCCAGCTCCCAATATCTGGTACGCGGCGGCCCGTATGCCTTTAGTGTGCCGTAATCTCAGGACGGTGACGATCGGCCTGCCAGAGCGTCGGCGTGGCCTGTCCCGCCTGTCCTGAGGTTGCGAATGGATCGCGCGTCTTTGTAATTCACACGTTCTGTGTCAATGGGTAGTTTGACTCATAAAGACTCTGGACGGATAGAGCAAGATAGGCTATTCTTCATCTACTTCTCAAGCGGGAGTAATTCAGTGGCAGAATGTCAGCTTCCCAATCACGCCCAAGGGCGTGACAGGGCTGAACGCTTGTCACGCCTTAAAGCGTGATCGGGAAGAGAATCATTGTTCATGAATTGGTTTGTTTATATTCTCCATTCCTCTTCTCTTCGCCGATATTATGTTGGCATGACGCAAAAAATCCGGCGGCGTATCAAACAGCACCTTCGCGGGGAAAACTTTTGGACCCAGAGAACTGATGACTGGGAAATGGTGTATAGTTCCGAAGCAATGAATATAGATCAAGCCCGGCAGTTGGAAATTGGAATTAAAAAACGCGGAGCGAAACGTTTTTTACAGAGTCAATCAATTTTGAAACGTTCTGGACAAGTTGAGGGTTCATAGGCTATTCTCTCTTTACTTCTCAAGCGGGAGTAATTCAGTGGCAGAATGTCAGCTTCCCAAGCTGAACGTCGTGGGTTCGACTCCCATCTCCCGCTCCACTTTATTAACATCCTCCTTTATTAGCAGGCATTTAAGACATGTTTTCATTTATGCCACATGGGCGTGGAGTTTAACCTTTGCAGGTTTTAACAAGTAACCTTTGCAGGTTTTCACATCAGTCAGTTTCTGGTCTTGATTACGGATGACTTTTAATAGGGCAACTAATTCGGTTTGTTTGATTAATTTTACGCATCCTATACTTTCAAGTTGATAATCACGCAATAGCTGCTGTAGCGACCTGTCCTGCAAGTCAATATGATCGGCTACCGGTTCATATTGCTCCACCAGCCCTTTTATAAACACGGCATCATAATAAACTGTCCAATGCTTACCCAGATGTTTTAATGCTTGTTTCTCCTGCATGAATCGCCGCAGTGCCCGTTTGGTTGGGGAATGATTCCACTGTTTTTGCAACATCAATATACCGTCTTGCTCAGAAATCCAATCCGGTGTGTGTTTCAACACAATAGCTTCTGTTTTTGCCTGGATCCTCTGCGCAACCCTGTCTTTTAATAATTTTATTATTGTTTGATCATTATGTCCAATGTGTTCCAGTTCCTGAATTTTCTCAAATATGCATTGATCTGTATCCTTAGGTTTAAGCTTGTCTCTGTGTATCTTGGCTTTGGCTTCCTGAATAAGTGGATTCTGAACAGAGTAATGCTTGTATATTATATTAATATCAGTACGAAGCCGTTCAGCAATTTCTTGAATATCCATCGCAAGCCCCAGGGGTTTCATGTTACAGGTAGCAAATGTTCTTCTTAATGAATGACACGATGGAACTGATTGATAATTAGTCCGCACACCCAAATTAGAACAGACCGTATGAACAATTTTAGAAAGTGTGTCGCCGCTGATTTGCTTGCCATGTTTATCACAGAAAAGCGGGATTCCATTAGCATTGCCTATCTTGATGCCATTTAACGCTGCATGCCGTTCTATAAGCTCCGTAGTGGCAGGATACAGAACCGGAAGTACAACGGTGATTTTATTACTCATTTTTTGATTCTCTGGCATAAGCCGAATTTGAAATCCATCTTTATCGGAATTATACAATACATTATCCCAGGAAAGACCGGCCAATTCATTGCGTCGTAGGCCCAAATCAACATACATTAACGGAACCAGCCGCTCATATACGGATTGTTTATTTTTTAAGTCTATCGAGATTATGTTCTTTTGCCCGTGGATATCTAATAGACGTTCCAACTCCAAAGGCGGGAGGAAGTCCCTACAGGCATGGTTTGCAAATGTCCGATTGTCAACCCTAGTGATCGGATTATGGGGCAATAAACCTTCTCTCATGCTAAATCTATAGATACACGAAATGGTATGCAACATGCGGGCATATCTTCGGTATTGTTTATCGTTTGCGTCTGGATTTTTAATGAGATTGGCGATTTGTTCCGTAGTGATTAATTCCAGACCTTTTACGTCAAGCAGATGAAGAAGCGTTAAAACATCTCCAATAACTCTCGTTCTTGTAAGTCCTGTTAATAGCTGTTTATCGTCAGGAGCTTTTTTCCCGTTTTGCTCGAAATGAATTAATGCTTTTTGCGTTTGCTCGGTCAAAGAATTAAAATACGAGAAACGCCCTACCAGTCGGGCATCAATAAACGGTCTTAACAGTATGTTCTGCTCCTGATCAGCCTGATATACCCTGTTGTGTAAGATGCGCAGACAAGTCATTGTATCGTGAATGGTTTCTAGCGAAAGTGATTTGCCTTTTAATCCAAGCTTTTGTCCTGCTTTCAATTTGGCCCGTAAGTCCTCAAGATATTCCTCATTAATTACCGTTGTGGCAGAAAGTTCATAATCTTCGCTAACCCATTGAGTTAACTGATCCATAGCCAATTCAAACTTGTACTTACGCTTAACTGCCTCTGCCCTTAAAAGACTTAAATATCGTTCCCAGGTAATATCAGGCTTAACAAGCGGGTCTTTTAATATTTTTGCCCCTGACAGCGGATGTGAAATAATATGCTTCATTCAGTACTCTCCGTTTTAAACTGAACACTATCAAGAGCCTGCTTAAAAGCGTTCTGTGCCACTACCATTGTAGCCCTGATTTGATCTGCACACTGAAATAACTGCCGATCAACCCGTCGGAACAAATCTGATCGGCTATAACTGGCAACGCAAAATGCACCGCCGGCCAGCAGGAGTTTTCGGCCCCGGACATGTAACATCGCCAAAATGCTCATAAAGAAAATCAGGGTGGAAATAGCGCAGGGATTGATTCCATCCACCAATCCGGCGGCCATGACGCCAATAACCGTGAATTTTTGCACACGGGTTTCCAGCAGGTTCATCCCGGCCTCCGGCGATTGGGATGTAATTGCCGGGATCTCTCCGGAAGCAATGGCCTCGTCCAGCACCTTCAATAACTGCCCTTGGATCTCGTCAATATCGGCCAGCAGATGCTTCCCATTCACCACCATACTGACCGGCGCGTTGACCTCCTTGTTCAGGCTGATTTGATATTGCGCCAGATGCAGGTAGTTTGTGGATTGCGTGATATCAAACCGGCGGATTTCGCATAGTCCGGGGTAATAAGCGTCCACCTCTGGTAAAATCTTACCATTCACCCGTGCGCAGTCATCACAACCCGGCTCAAAGAAATATTCAATCACCAACGGCGCTGAAGGGGAAATATCCGAAGCATTGGCGCTGGAACATGTTCCAATCAAAAGCCCGACACCAATGATAAAAACCATCCCCAAAAAGGTGGCTTTACGAATGCCGTTCCGAATACTCATTATTAATTCCTATTCTTCCTGCATATAAAAAAATAATAAATCAGGCCCGCCAGATGCGGCAATTGTTTTAAAGGTAGGGCGTGGGCCGCCGGCCCCGCCGCGCTTCTGCCGTTCGAACGTCCGCACAGACCGTCCGGCCGATAGCGTCCTGATTTGCCCCGAGTGGAACGAAGGGAACCATGAACGGTGAACCCTGAACTGTGAACTTTGGTTGGCTAAAACTCCACAGGGATTGTGATCGGGTTAAGCCCGGAACGGTCGGTTGTGACCTGGATAGCGGCCCCATTCAGATTTGACGAGATCGTTCCGCCTGAAAACTCAATCCGGTAACGGGCAGGACCATTTGTCTGGACCTGGAAACGCATGTCAGGACAAGGCGGAGTCACTTCGGTAATGGCAAACGGCTTATTTGCACGCGAAATCAAGGTGACGTAGCGGGGAGGAGAAGATCCGCCTACAGGCTGGGAGAATTTCAGCGTCCGCG
>CAYYWX010000040.1:36072-36292 GCA_964475405.1 uncultured Verrucomicrobiota bacterium | reverse complement strand
GGCGCGGAAAAGCTGGAGTTTGACCCCTGTTTCAAAAACGGAATAATGAACCAGAATGTCGAGCCCTGACCCGGGGCGCTTTTAATTCCGATTGTGCCGCCCATCCGTTCCACGAGGCCCTTGGATATTGCCAGCCCCAGGCCGGTTCCGCCGAACTTGCGCGACATGGAAGCGTCCACCTGGATGAAAGCCTTGAAAAGCATTTCAATTTTATCGGCGG
>CAYYWX010000040.1:0-36062 GCA_964475405.1 uncultured Verrucomicrobiota bacterium | reverse complement strand
AAGAAAATCTGGCGCAGGCGTCCGGGATCGCCCTTCAGGTTGAGGGGCACATCGGGTTCAATGATATTAACGAGTCCAAGTTTCTTCCGGGCGGCGTCCACGCCCATCACGCTGATGATGTTTTCCAGCATGCTGCTGAGATTGAAGTCAATATATTCCAGTTCAATCTTGCCGGCGTCAATTTTGGAAAAATCAAGCGTGGACGTGATTACATTAAGAAGCGCGGCCGCGCTGGAATTGATGATCTGGGCGTATTCCATCTGTTCGCCGGTCATCTTGGTCTCAAGCAGAAGCTCGCAGATGCCGATGATGCCGTTCAGGGGCGTGCGGATTTCGTGGCTGATATTGGCGACAAACTGGCTCTTGGCGGCGTTGGCAGCCTGGGCCTGGATAGTGAGTTCGCTCTCCAGTTGAAATGAATTTTGCAATTGATTGTAGGCCGTTTCGAGGTCGGACTTGGACTGCCGCAGCGCCTCTTCCGCCTCTTTGCGCTTGGTAATGTCGCGGGCGACATGCACCGCGCCGATGACGTTGCCTTCCTTGTCGCGCAACGGAGAAACGGTCACTTGGAGCCACTGGCCGAGGTTTTCCTCCTTGATTTCGGCCTGGTGTTCACGGCCGTCGCCCAGGAGTTGAATATGCGGGCAGAAAGCGGGCGGTTGATCGGTCCCGTGAATGCAGGTGTAACATTTCCGGCCGACTGCTTCCTCCGGCTTGATCCCGAGGAGGTCGGCCATGGCGCGGTTGACGCGCGTGATGGTATGGTTCGCGTCAATCAGGCAGATCAAGTCCGGCACGGCGTCAAACGTCAGCTCCCAGTCTTCCTTTGCCTGCCGGACCTTGTCTTCCGCCAGTTTGCGTGCGGTGATGTCCACAAAACTCTCCAGAAAACACTTTTTCCCCCTGAAGGTAATGGGGACCACGGTTTTCAAAACAGGCATGGCGCTCCCGTTGCCCGTGAGAAGCACGCGTTCGGAATTATCAACTTTCTGGCCAAGATGCTTGACGGGACATTTTCCCTCCTCGGCCGGGCAGATAAAGCGATGGCAGATTTTGCCGACAATTTCGTTCTTTGGCAGGCCGATCATTTCAGAAGCCGTTTTGTTTACTTCAAGCACATGTTGATTGCCGCTCTCGATGACGATGATGCCGGCTTTCACGGAATCAAAAACATTCTTAAGCTGTTCCTCGCTTTCGCGCAACGCTTCCTTGATCTGGTATTCGGCGGTCACGTCGTGGAAGACCAGCACCGCGCCGCGGATCTTTCCTGACGCCTCACGGATCGGCGCGGCGCTGTCGGCAATCTGACGCACTGTTCCGTCGCGGGCGATCAGGGCGGTATGGTTGGCCAGTCCGACCACCTGTCCGCTGGCCAGCACCTTCGAAATCGGATTCTGGGCCGGCGCGCGCGTCTGGGCGTTGATGATATGAAAGATATTTTCCAGCGGCTTCCCGGCCGCCTCGGCCAGCGGCCAGCCGGTCAGTTGTTCGGCCACCGGGTTCATCCGCGTTATTTTGCCGTCAAGGTCGGTGGCGATCATCGCGTCGCCGATCGAGCGCAGGGTGATGGAAAGGTCTTCCTCGCGCTCGAACAATTCTGCGCTGCGCTTGCGCAGTTTTTCTTCCGTCTGCTTGCGTTCGGCAATTTCCCGGTTGAGATTTTCGACGGAGGTCGTCGTTGCTTTCAGGTTCGCGGTCATCGCGTCAAATGCCCGCGAAAGCTGGCCCACCTCGTCGTTCGTCGCGGTGCCGACCTTGTGATCAAAATTACCGCGCCCGATTATTTCGGTTCCCTCTTGCAGTTTGTTGATCGGGCGGGCGATGAGCCTGGCGACGACCCGGCTTAAAAACCAGGCTGCCAGGGAAATTACGAATAAAATTTCGATAAAAAAGAGGCGCAGTTTATTCAGGGGCGCGAATACTTCTTTCGCGTCGATCTCGGCAAAGACACCCCAGCGCATCTGGGGAATGTATTCATGCGCGCCCATGACCGGGACTCCGCGGTAATTAACAAAAACACTGGCCATTTTTTTATCGGATAACACATGCGTGCGGTCTTTGTGCAGCCGGAGTCTCCTGGCGTTCTCCGTATCCACCGCCTGCTTTAAAAAGGTGTCTTTTGTGAATCGCGAGGGCGTGATCATAAAGCCGTATTTGTTGACAATATAAATTTCGCCGGTCTTGCCCAGGCCGGCTCGCACGGTGATAATTTTCCATAAATCATCCAGTTTTACCCTTGCCACAAGCACGCCCAGGAGCTCGCCGTTCAGGCCGTCGGACATCGGCGCGGACACGGCAATCAAAGGCTCTTGGGTCGGCTCAAGGTAATAGGCATCCTTGATGTAAATTTCTTTCTGCCCGCCGATGAAAATAGCGTCCGTGGATTTATCCATTCCGATGTTCTTCTCGTTGCTTGAGGCGATAATTTTGCCGTTTTTGTCCAGCAGTAAAAATTCATAGAGGGCAGGATTGGCTTCTTTTGTGTTTTTCAGCCTGGACATGGCAAGTCCAAATTCCTTGCTCTGCTGGAGATTTTCAGAGCCGGCCTTTTTCAATAAATCGGCCAGGGTCAGGCTCCTGGATAATTGTCCGACAGAAATCTTCAGCATTCCAAGGTAGGTTTCTATGTGCGCGGTGTGCGCGAGCGCCGCCAAGTCCAGGCTTTCCTTTTCCGAGCGCACTAATTCGTTTTTGGCGCTAAAATACAGCAATAGCAGCGCGATGATCGTGCAGGCAAAGGTAATGGTAAAAAAAGAAATGCTGATTTTACTGGCTATTTTCATAAAGTGTTTCCAGGAGCCCATGGTTCAGGAATTTATCCGCTTCGGGCTTTTTAAGGATTCTGCCGTTTGCCAGTTTGAGCCCGGCAACAGTATTGAAGATCTCACCCCATTCTTTACATTCGGTGGCGGTTTGCTGTTCCCGGTAGTCGTCCCATTTAAGTCCCGCGACCTGTTGTGCGTATTGTTCCGGGGAAATATTGTAATACTTTGCGATGATTTCGGCTCCTTCTGCCGGGTGTTCCCGGTAATACTTGAGGGCCTTGAACCAGGCGCGCATCAGGCCCTTTACGGGTCCCGGGTCGCGTTCCATCAAATCTTTCCTCACGTTCAGCGTATCAATGATTATATTCGGGTGTTCCCGGGTGCTGGCCAGAAGATGCGCGCCGGGTCTCTGGAGCGCCCGGGATAAATGCGGCTCCCAGGTCGCGCACGCGTCGGCCTTGCCGTCCAAAAAGGCCCTGGCCGCTTCCTCCGGCCGCGTGGTCACTATGGTCAAGTTGGTTAAAAATAAGCTGTTTTTTTGAAGAAAATATGACAGGAACGTTTCGCCGACATCGTCCCTCGCAAAGGCCACCTTTTTGTTTAATAAATCTTCGGGCTTTTTTATGTTTTCAGCGGCGACAATCCCGTCGCTGCCGAAGGAATGGTCAAGCTCCATGACCGCCGCGATCGGGGTGTCCTGGGCGGCCTTGGAGACGAGCAGGTCAATGGTCCCGGCCTCGCAGTCCAGCATGCCCTGCTTGAATGCGTCGCGCCGCGCCGAGTCCAGCTGCTCGTCAACAATGACGAGTTCTATGCCTTCTTCCCGGCAAAATCCCTTTTCCCGGGCCAGGTAAAAGAGGCCGTAACCAACCCAGTCCTGGAAAGCGATGTTTATGCCGGCAAGTTTCGGTTCCTGCGTTTTTTGCCCGCACCCGGCCGGAAACAGGGCAAGCAAAGCCAGGATTGCCAGATGATATGATATGTTTTGAAACGACATTTTGTAATTACAAAACTATCTAATTTGGACAAAATAAAGTCAAGTTTTTTGCTTTGATAATGGTAACTATGCCGTTTATGCCATTGGCGTCGTGGTCAGCGGCAGGCTGACGTAAAAGAATGTTCCTTCTCCGTCTTTGGAAGTGAAATAGGCGCGGCCTTTCAGGTAGCGCTCGGTGATGAGTTTTATGCTGTAGGTGCCAAGCCCGCGCCCCTCGCCCTTGGTGGAAAATGAGCGCTGGAAAATTTGCAGCTGGACCTCGCGCGGTATCACGGCCGGGTTATGGACAAAGAAACGGGCTTCCTTGCCGTCCAGTCGTTCAAATCCGATCGTTATCGTCTCGCCCGGGGCGGAAGCCTCCCAGGCGTTCTTGGTCATGTTGCCCAGGACCCTGCCAAGCAATGCCGGGTCGGTGTTGATGGATTCCTGGGGGTCAACCGGGCGAATGATTAATTTTTTGCCCCTGGCGGCGGCGTGGTTTTTGTAAATAGCCTCGATGGTCTGGAATAATTCTGAAATTTTAACCGGCGCGAACTTCGGGATCAGCTCGTTGCTTTCGATCGCGGTCAATTCCTTCTGGCCGTCTATTTCCATGACCAGGGCGTTGGCGCCGGTATTGATCATCCGGCCGACCTCGGGCACGTCCGTTTCGGGCACATTGGGCAGAAGCTCCGAAAGCGCGCGCACGCCTACCGCGGAATTCATGACGTCGTGGAAAAAAAGCCGTTCCAGCACCCGCCGGCGTTTTTTGTCGCTGATATCCTCGATCGCAAAGATCGTGTAAGTCTGGCCCCCGATCTCAAAAGGGCTGGAGCTGATTTTGACGTCCAGGGGCTCTTTTTCGCCTTTTCTCAGGATATGGCATTCCTGGACAATCTTTCGCCCTTCGCGTTGGCTTTTGAGGATGGCGTTAACCGCGCCGCATTGCGAGCAGGATTCCGTCGTGCCGCAGCCGCCTTTTTCCTCAAAGGCATGCACGCAGTCAATCAGTTCGCCGAACCTTTGTCCAACCACCGTTTCATGGCTGTCAAGGCCGACAAACTCAAGCAGCCGCCGGTTGGCGAACACGATCTGCCTTTGCTGGTTGAGGATGAGGACGATAATCTCCAGCGCTTCGTAAAGCTTCTGGAGCAGTGATGATTTCAGGAGTTCCCCGGCCTCCCGGCGGAGTACTTCCCTGTCGGCCCGTTCGGCCGGGGCAAACGCTGTAAATTGAAGAGATTTATTCATAGCAGGGTACCTCCGGGGCGCATGGATTTCATAAAGTCTTTCTGCAGTCTAAATGCCTTATTTCCGATTGCCTATTCAATATCTTGATATGTCACCCGGTCAATTTCTTCGATCGTTGTCAGGCCGCGCAGGACTTTTTTCAGGCCGTCATGGCGCAGCGGCTTGAAGCCTGATTTGAGGGCGATCGCTTCCACCGTCAGGATGGAGGCGTTCTGGGCGATTTTTTCGCGCGTTTCGCTGTTCAGGATGAACATTTCGTGTATGGCCAGGCGGCCCAGGTAGCCGGTGCCATGGCATTGGGGGCATCCTTTGCCCTTGAAAAAATATACCTCGGAAACGCCGTCCCATTCAAAATTATCGTCCAGCACGTCCTTTGGCGCGGCGTATTTTTCCTTGCAGCCGGGACAAATCCTCCGCACGAGGCGCTGGGCCATGAGGGCGATCAGCGAAGGGGCGACGAGGAACGGCTCCACGCCGATATCAATCATGCGGTTCACGGCCTGCAGGGCGTTATTGGTATGCATGGTCGCGAAGACGAGATGGCCGGTCAGGGCCGCCTGCGATGCGATGCGCGCGGATTCAATATCGCGGACCTCGCCGATCAGGATCACGTTCGGGTCCTGGCGGAGGAAAGAGCGCAGCACGCGCACAAAATCCAGGTCGATGCCGGTATTGACCTGGACCTGGTTGATGCCGGGCAGGCGGTATTCCACGGGATCCTCGACCGTCATGATATTGATATTGGGCGTGTTGATGTGCTTGAGGATGGAATAGAGCGTGGTGGTCTTGCCCGAGCCGGTCGGGCCGGTAATGAAAAATACGCCGTTCGGCGCCCGGGAGACGCGTTTAATTGAATCCAGGATGGACGCGGAAAAATCCATGTCCGTGATGTTGGGGATGCCGCGCAGGAAGGTGGAGCCGAGCAGGCGCAGCACGACTTTTTCGCCGAAAAGCGTCGGCACGGTTGAAAACCGGATGTCAATCTTGCGGCGGCCAAGCGTGAATTTTATCCGCCCGTCCTGGGGCAGTCGCCTTTCGGCGATGTCGCAGCCGGCCATCAGTTTCAGGCGGCTGACAATTCCCAGCACGAGCGATTTTTCCAGGATGAATTTTTCCTGCAATATCCCGTCAATCCTGAATCTGAAGCGCACGGATGTCTCATCCGGCTCGATGTGAATGTCGCTTGCCATCTCGTTCATTGCCAGGAGAATCAACCCGTTGACCAGTTCAATGATGGAATTGCTGTTGGCCCGTTTGACGAGCTCCTGCGTGGTGGGGGCCGCTGCCGGATCGGCCGCCTTGGCTTTGCTTTCCGCCCTTAATTCCGTGACGATTATCTTCAGGTTGTCGGCCGATTGGTAGGCAACCGGGATGGTGTCGGCGATCTCATCCGGGAATGAAAAGAGGAAACTGGGAACGACGTTGAATTTGTTTGCGACGTGTTCTTCCAGCTCCCGGTCCTTGGGATTGGCCGCCGCGATTGAAAGCGATCCGCCGAAGGAATAAATGGGCACGATCTGGTTTGCTTCGGCAAATTCACGCGGGATCTGGCGCAACGCTTCCGGCTGGATGGCGGTTGTTTCCAGGTTGACATAGCTGGCGCCGATTGAATCGCCCCATGCCTTGCCGAGCGCTTCCTTCAAATGCGGGCGTTCCGAGGCCAGATTCAGCAGGGCGGCAAAATCATTGCCGCGAAAACGGGTTGCCGTTTCCGCGCCCTCGGCCGGGGTAATCAGGTGATTCTCGACCGCCAGCTCCAGGAAACGCGGGTTGGCGATCCGCAGCGCGGAATCTTCCGATTTGGCAGCAGTGGGCTGCCGGTCGGTTTCAGGGGTGTCCTGGATCAGTGGAATTTCCACGCTCATCAGCGACCCGGGAAGCCTGAAAATCAGTACAACGCCGGTTATGATCAGCAATATTAACAGGATAATGATCACGATTTGCAGGCCGTTGCCGGAGCTTTGGGTTTGTGTGCCCGCGTCTTCCGCCCGCACGGCGGGCAGGGGCGCCTCGATCTCCGCCACGGCCGCCTGCTTGGCCGCGAGTTGTTGTTCCAGGACCGGCCGGTTGGCCGTGATCTGTTCGTCGGAGGATTTGATGGCCCGGACGGTTTGGGGCAGCGCTAGCAATGACAATGACAGGCACAAAAATAAGATGTGGATTTTAAATACTGTATAATTTTGCATGTTAGTGTATTTCCCTCCAATGGTAAGTATAGGGTACTGCGTTGCTGCCTGTCGATGCGAAAGGCAGGTTTGTTATGTTCGGCAAATTGGCCAGGGATTGCTGGCTGTAAAAAACCTTGAGGGTTCCCGGGACGCTGATGTTCATCGGGCCGGAATTGCCGAGGCAGATCATGGCGCCATAAATCGTGGCGGTGTTGTTGATCGTAATGGAGACATTCGGGTTGGCGTCGCTGGCCCCGACGATGACCAGTCCCTCGTAGTAAAAATTTTGATTGAATTTTACCGTCGCGCCGGACGGGATAATCATGATTCCCGCGCCGCTCCTGGCGCTGGCGACGGTAGTCGCGCCTTTTTGAAAAATTTTTATGATTGGGGCGGCGCGGGTGCCTATTGTGTCACCTCCGCCTGCCCAGACCGCCGCGGCCGGCGCAATGTTGCGCATAAATTGGTCCCAGTATGCGGCGTCATATTCGCCGGCGGCCTTGCTTGCCGGCGGATTGCCATTGATCGAAATCTTGCCGGTCGCCGTGAGGGGGGTGCCGGTTGCGTCGTATGTCAAGCCCGGCAGATCGTTCGTGGAGGCTGTGTTTAAGGTTCCTTCGCCGCTGTTGAATGAGGCGGGCAGGTTCCAGTTATGGCCGTCGATGATGACTGTGCCGCTGGCGCTCAGCGCGTCGTTGGTGCCGTACATGCCAAGCGCGCTGACGGCGAAGATCGGCGCCCCGCCCGTGCCGGTGCTAATGCTCATCTGCATCTGTTCGAGTATCATGCGGCGCGTCAGGGAAGGAATGTTCTTGCGGGCGTCCGCCGCCAGGGTGAGGTTGACGAGAGTGGCGCCCGCATTGGTGATGACTGTGACACCCGAAAGAGTCACGAACACGGGCGTTCCATTCGCCGTGAGCGGCGAAGGAATATAATAACGCGGTGTGGCGCCGATGGCATTGGAGGACCAGTTCTGGAACCAGGCCGCCGAGGACTGCGCGTTGGACCCGTAGGCCTGGATTATTTCGTATTTGACCTGTTCCAGGGCCGATTGGGCGTCCAGCAGGCATTGGTCGGCGTCATGCCAGCGGCGCGCGGCCTGGCTGTGATTGTAGGCCGAGTAGAGGAAAAATCCGCCGATCATCCCGGCGGTCAGGATGGTCAACAGGGCCGCGTAAAGCACAAACCCCGCCGCGCCCTCCGGATTTTTCATCATGGTATGATTCTTCATCTCCATTAAACACCGAGTTTCCAATTTCCAATTTAAACCTGTTCAGTCATTCAAAAGATAAACCTTGATCTGCTGGGGTTGGGTGTATTTCTTCCAGCCGTTCGTAACCGCCAGGGTCAGGTCAATGTTCAATGTGTTGCTGTTGCCGGCGATGCTCGCCTGGTCCACGAAAGTGCGGCCCTGGACCAGGAGATACCGGCCGGCGGCGTTCGAATAGGCGGCCGGCTGATTGGCGTTCAAAAGCACGGTAAAGGTGTTGGTGGCGCCGGTCGAAAGTTCAGTGAAATTAATCCGGTTGGTGGAATAAACTACTTGCGCGCGGCTGGCATTGCGCAGGCCGAATTGGCCGTTGATCCCGTGCAAGATGCGCTCGCGGGTGACGCGGCTGTGCTCGCTCAATTGCAGGCGCGCCATTCCGTCGCGCCATAGTCCCAGGCTTTTTAGCAGCAATGTCATGAAGATCGCCAGCACCAGGCCGCTCAAGGCGGACGCCACGAGCACTTCGCTCAGGGTGAAGCCGGGGGCATGGTTTCCTTTTTTCATTTTTTCATCAGTTGCGTTTGACGGCGTAGCGGGTGACGCGGTAAATCAGGTCGTTGGTCAAGGCGACTGTTTTGCCGCCCGGCCAGAAACGATTGCGCTTGACCCGCACTTCCACGTCCCATTTGTAAGGCGTGCCGATATTCGGCGTGATCATCACCCGGATTTCCGAGTTGCTCGGAAGCAGGCTGGCGGCCGGGGGGTAGGCGGGCGGGAGGCTGGTGGCCAGGACCGTGGCGCCGAAGTCCCAGGTGTTGAATATTTCAAGTGTCTTGTCAAAGGCGAGCGCCTCGGCGTCCAGGCGCTGTTGATTGGAACAGATCATCGCGTAGCCGATCATGATCATGGAAAAAAGCGCCAGGACGGCCAGGCCGGTAATTGCGGAGGCGTAGACCACTTCAAGGATCGTGAATCCCGGCGGGGCGGGGTTCAAATTCCCGGTTCGATTCAAGGGGGATGAAGTGTCATGGTCCATTCTGCTTGGCTTCTTTTGGAGGCGGCTTGGTTTTCCTGAGCATTTCCGAGATTGAGTCCTGGTTGATTATACGGCGGACCGGTTTGGTCGCGGCCTCGTCTTTATCGGCCTCCGCCAGCATTTCATTGAGGTTGTATTTTATTTTTTTCATATTTCACCCAGGTTCTTTACCATTTCTTCAATCATGCCCTTGATCTTGTCCAGGGGGTTGGTTTTAAGAATATAATTCAAAGCGCCGTTTTGAATGCATTCTTTCACTATTTTTGCTTCCGCCACCGAGGTCAGCATCACGATCTTGGCGTCCGGAAATTCGGCGCGGATATCCTTGAGCGCCACGTCGCCGTTCTTGATGGGCATGTTGATGTCCAGGAACATTATGTCCGGCTTTTGTTTTTCATACAGGGCGACCGCCTCCTGCCCGTTGTCCGCTTCCCCGACGCAGTCCATGTCGAGGCTCTTGACAATGCTTTTCAGGGCGTAACGGATCATGGCCTCATCATCAGCGATCGCGACCCGGCATTTTTCAATTTTCATAAGTATTACTCCATGCGATTTTCATATTATTGTCCATGATTCCTTTACGAAGTCAAGTTATATCGCATATTGGAATATTTCGCGAAAAACCATGCCTTGTCAAAACGGCATTCGCCTGTTGCGTCACGGGCGTCATTTTGCTAATTTCAGCGATTCAATGAAGAAACACGTTCCCAGGGTAATCATGATGCCGTCGCTTCTCGCGGGTGATTTCGGCAATCTGGCCTCTTCCGCCAGGAAGGCCGAGCTCTCCGGCGCAGACGCGCTGCACCTGGATATCATGGACGGCGTTTTTGTCCCAAATATCAGCATGGGGCCGGACGTGGTCAGCATGGCGCGGCGCACGGTGAAGATGCCCCTGAACGTGCACCTGATGATAATCAGGCCTGATTTGTACGTGAAGAGTTTCGTTGCTGCCGGGGCGGACACGCTCTTGATCCAGGTCGAATCTTCCTGCGACATTTTAAAAACGCTCCGGCATATCCGCGCGCTCGGCGTGAAGCCCGGCATCGTCCTGAACCCGGAAACGCCGCTCAAGGCGATTCTCCCGTTTTTAAGCGAGGTGGATGAGGTGCTTTGCATGACGGTCCATCCCGGGTTCGGGGGACAAAGCTTCATGCCGGAAGTCCTGCCGAAAATCCGCGCCCTGCGCAAAGTTATCGCCGATTTATCGCTCAAACGCGGCGGGCGAAAAATAAAAAACATTGCCGTGGATGGCGGGATTAATCTGGAAACGGTCGTGGCGGCGGCCGGGGCGGGGGCCAACGCGATCGTGGCCGGCAGCGCGCTTTACAAGGCAAAGGACATGGCCGCCGATCTGCGCCTGATGCGGGAGAAGGCTCAGAAGGCCCTGGGTGCGAAATGAAAAATGCCAAATGTAGAATGAAGAATGTTCTGATGTTTTTTTTATTCATATCTTGTTTTCTGTCACTTTGTGCCTATGTGCCTTTGCCCCTTTGCCACTATCTTGGGATTACATCATGGAACATTATTCTTCCTTAATCCGTAATTTCTGCATCATCGCGCACATTGATCACGGCAAATCCACCCTGGCCGACCGTATGCTCCAGATGACCAAGACCATCGAGGCGCGTGATTTCCAGGACCAGATGCTCGACAGCATGGACCTGGAACGCGAACGCGGGATAACGATCAAGTGCCATCCGGTCTCGATGCATTACCAGGCGGCCGACGGCCGACGCTATGAATTCAACCTGCTGGACACGCCCGGCCACGTGGATTTCACTTACGAGGTTTCGCGCAGCATGGCGGCCTGCGAGGGCGCCATTCTCCTCGTTGACGCGGCGCAGGGCGTGGAGGCCCAGACGGTCGCGAACGCTTTCCTGGCGATTGAGAACAACCTGAAAATCATCCCGGTCCTCAATAAGATTGATCTGCCGACCGCGAACATTGAGGAGGTGTCCAGGCAGATTGAAGAATTGCTCGGGGTCAGCATCGACGAAGGGTGCATGGTCAGCGCCAAGACCGGCGACGGCGTACGCGAGATGATGGAATTGATTGTCGCCAAGATTCCCGCGCCGGTCGTGAAGCAGGATTCAAATTGCACGAAAGCCCTGATCTTTGACTCGGTTTACGACGCTTACCGCGGGGTGGTGCCCTATGTGCGGGTTTTCGAGGGCGAAGTCAAGATAAAGGACCGCGTTCTTCTGATGGGCACCGGTTGCACTTCGGAATTGAAAGAGGTCGGCATATTCACGCCGAAAATGACGCCGGTCAATGTCTTGCGGGCGGGGCAGGTGGGCTATATTGTCGGGACCATCAAGACGCCGCGCGATATCCGCGTCGGCGACACGGTCACCACCTCCGTCCATCCTTCCCCGGCCCCCCTGCCGGGATTTAAAAACATCCAGCCGATGGTTTTCAGCGGGATTTATCCGGTCAACACGGCCGACTATGAAAAACTGAAGTTAAGCCTCGACCGGCTGGCCTTGAACGACAGTTCGTTTTCCTACCAGGCCGAGTCCTCGGTTGCGCTCGGCTTCGGGTTCCGCTGCGGATTTCTCGGGTTGCTGCACCTGGAAATCGTCCAGGAACGTCTGCGGCGGGAATACGACATCGACATCATCAGCACCTATCCGGCCGTGGTCTACAACGTCCATCTCAGCGACGGCAGCGTGGTCAAGATTGACAACCCGAATCACATGCCCGACCAGACCGCGATCGACAGGATAGAGGAGCCGATCATCAAGGCTTTTATCATCTGCCGCAACGAGCAGATCAGCGACCTGATGAAGCTCATCATGGACCGGCGCGGGACGCTGGACAAGACCGATTCGCTCGACACGCGGCGCGTCATGCTGACCTGCACCCTGCCGTTGAACGAGATCCTGGTTGATTTTTACGATTGCCTCAAGAGCATCAGCCACGGCTACGCCTCCATGGATTATGAGCACAGCTGCTTCATGGAGAGCGACCTGGTGCGGCTGGATATTTTGCTGAACGGCGAGCAGGTGGACGCCTTCTCCTGCCTGATCCACCGCTCAAAGGCCGAAAGCCGGGGCCGCCAGATGTGCGCCGCGCTGAGGGACGTCATTCCGCCGCACCTCTTCACCATCCCGATCCAGGCCGCGATCGGCAAGACGATCATCGCCCGCGAGACCATCCGCGCCCTGCGCAAGGACGTCACCGCCAAGTGTTACGGCGGCGACATCTCGCGGAAAAGGAAGTTGCTGGACCGGCAGAAGGAAGGCAAAAAACGGATGAAGCAGGTCGGCAAGGTGAACGTGCCCCAGGAAGCTTTCATCAAGATTTTGAAAACCGGCTCTTGAAATATGTCCGGTTAGAATGAGCGCTTAATCATCACGGGAGGATCAGGGCTTATGAAAAAAATAAGACGCGCTGAAAAACGTTCCATGGATCGCGGCGCTTTCCTGGCCTTGTTGCGCGATCTCCTCCTGACTCATTCGCCCTGCGGGAACGAGGCGGAGATGGAGACCAGGGTTAAAAAGGAATTGTCCAAATGGTGCGACCGGGTCTGGCTGGATGCCGCCGACAATGTTGTCGGGCTGATCAGGGGCAGTAGCCGGATGAATCCGCTCCGGATCATGGCCCACAAGGATGAAATCGGGATGATCGTGAAACGCATTGAGGACGACGGCCGGCTCCGGGTGGAGGCGCTCGGCGGGTCGGCGCCCTGGCGGTACGGGGAGGGGCCGGTGGATATCCTGGCCGATTCCGGGATCCTGACCGGGATCCTGAGCGTCGGTTCCGGCCATACCTCGCCGGAGGCGGCTGACATCGCGCGCGCGCTCAGCAAACCCCTTGAGTGGGACATGGTGCGGGTTGACACGAAACTCGGCCGGGAAATCCTGGTCAAAAAGGGCGTCCACGCGGGAACGCGCGTCGTGGTTAGCCGCAGCCGCAAGGAGCCTTTGCTGCTGGGCGATTATATCTGCGGATGGGGCCTGGATGATAAAGTCGGCGTCGCGTAATGCTGGGCGCGGCCGAAAAGCTGGCGAAAAGAATAACTTTGTTGAAACGGGACGTTTATTTCGTCGTGACTTCATCCGAGGAAACCGGGGTCAGCGGCGGCGCCTATGCCGCCCGGAAACTGCCGGGGGACGAAACGGTCGCGATCGAGATCGCGCCGGTTCACGGCGAATACGGGACGAAAAATTGCGCTCAACCGGTTGTCTTCTACAAGGACGCGGTGAACGTTTACAGCAAAAAAATGGCCGACCGCTTTTGCCGCCTGGGAAAAAAACTGGGGTTCGGTTGCCAGGCGATGGTCGCGTCTTCGTTCGGCAGCGAAGCCAGTTTTGTCCTCCGGTACGGCCTGGCCGGGCAGGCGGCCTGCCTTGGCTTCCCGACCGACAATACCCACGGTTATGAAATCGCCTCGGTCACCGCCATGGAAAATCTGGTTAAATTGCTGACAGAAAACGAACAATGATGTATAAGTCTTTTTTCAGTTAAAATTCAGGAATAGTGTCGTAACCATCGGGAACAGCGAAGCAAAACAAGAAAACAATGCGTCACACTGTGACGCACTACAACTGTAGCGCCGCACGGCGTGCGGCGAACTTTGGTTGCTGGCATAGCCCGCTTTGGAAATGATCGCGCCCTTATGAATGTTGTTAATTCAAAGTCTTTTTTCGGCCGCCGCCGGGTCCGCAAGCAGGTTGAGCATCTTTTAAGGGCTGCGCGGCACGTCCTTGACCTGCGCGGGGATATCGCCTCCCCGGCGGACGCCAGGCGCCTGGTGGAGCTCATGGCGTCGCTCTCCGCCCAGTTCCGGGCGGAAAACTACCCGGCCCTGGAAACAATTTCCGATCAATTGGCCGGGCTGATGCGCAAAATCAATCCGGGGCGTCCGTATTCGGTCCTGAGGGAAAATATCGAGGTGATCGTCGTGGCCCTGGCCGTGGCCATGGCTTTCCGGACCTATATTATCCAGCCCTTTAAAATCCCGACCTCGTCCATGTATCCGACCTTGGCCGGCATCCGCTACCTTGAAAGCGACCGAAAGACGTTTTTTGATAACATTCCGTTCAAGTTCGTAAAATGGGCGGTGTTCGGCCAGACCTATTTTGAGGTCAAGTCGCAGGCGAGCGGGGCGGCGACCATCTCGCAGACCAAGGACGGCATCGTGATCAATGTCGCGGGCATAGACCATAAGCTCTATCCGAACATGAGACTGCGGGTCGGCCAGAATGACACCGTGTTGCGCGGCCAGGTTTTGGCCTCGGGGATGAAGGTCGCGGGCGACCATATATTTGTCAACAAGGTCAAGTGGAATTTCATGCCGCCGGAACGCGGCGAGATAATGGTGTTCAAGACTGACGGCATCAAGTATGCGCACATTATCCAGAACGAGCATTACGTCAAGCGCATGGTAGGCCTGCCGGGTGAAACGCTGGGGATCGCGACTCCTGACCTTTATATCAACGGCAAGGTTGTCCGGGGCATTCCCAAGATGGACGAGATTCAGGCTTGCCGGGATGGCTATAACGGCTATATTCAAACTGGTGATTTTATGACCGTCGGCGTGAGTGCGGTTAAACTTGGCAAGGATCAGTATTTTGCCTGCGGTGACAACCAGCGCAACAGCATGGACAGCAGGTACTGGGGGCCGGTCCCGAGCCGGAACCTGGTCGGCCCGGCTTTTTTTGTGTATTGGCCGATGTCGTCCAACTGGGGCCTGGCGAGGTAGGCAGAGAGAGGCACAAAGGCACATAGGCAGAAGGCAGAAGTGAAGCCCCGGATGGGGCGTCTTGAAGTTTAGGAATTTCAAAAGGTAGGGCAGGACAGCCTGTCCCGCCGCTCAGGTCGGTTGGACAAGGTTTGACGAAGAAGGGAGGGAGAATATGAAATCATTATTAAAAATATCGGTTATGATTGTTCTTATGGCTGCCTCATTGCCGGCGTTCGGCGCGGCGGTGTCTGGCACGGGAACACGCGAGACGCTGATTGAGCAGGAATATCTTAATTTCCTCACGATCGGCGCCGATTACCAGAATCAGCAGCGCGATGTCAGCACGTCTTCGCAGGGGAAGATGCGCTTGAAAGCGCAGACGGTGGATGGATATATCGGTGTTGATCCCTACAAGTGGCTGATGATTTTTGCGACCTTCGGCGGTTCGTCGGCCATGGTCGGCGATGGCGGATCTTATAATAAAGCCGGTTTTAAATGGTCGGCCGGGTTTGACGTCAATTGGTGGCGTTTCAGCGTCAAGGATCCGGAGTTCATGGAAGGCGATTTAAGCATTAAGACTCACATTGAATTCTCAATGCAAAATTCAGGCTCCGGCGCCGAAAAAGTCAACTGGAATGAAACCTTTGCCGCCCTGCTGGTGAATTACGAGGTGTTTACCGCAAGGAAGGATGATTACGACAAGTATCCTTACAGCCTGTCGTTCTTCGTCGGCCCGGCGTTGTCATGGTTGTCGGGCGATTATTACGCCAACCAGAACGCCATCCAAAAGGTTGATTTCAACGAAGAGCATCTCGTCGGCATTGTCGGCGGCGCGGATCTTTACATTGCATCCAACCTTTCAGTCGGCGGCGCGATCCAGTATTACGACGCGGTCACCTTGAGCGCCAGCGCCAGGTATCATTTCTAAAACTACGGTTTACCCCGGTAGCCCCATCATCAGATTTTTTGCATTTTACGATTGCGCCGTCATGTGGCGGGGGATATTATGCGCTCTTATTTATGCATGCTGTAATTATAGCATTAACGATGGTTTATCTGTATGGTCCGCCACAGGACAACCTCGCGCCGAACTGGCGCGTTGTAGCGTCCGGTCAGCCGGGCAATGAATGGCCTGCTTTGGTTTCCGCCTCTTATCCGGCTAAATTGAATTTACCTTTGTTTTATGTGAGCAATCTGATGAATGATCCCGGGCGGATTGAGAGCGGCTACATGTCGGACGTCAAGGCGGAACAAAGCGAATTGATCCCGGTTTTAAAGGAGATTTTCAGGGATGAAGGCGTGCCCCATAGCCTGGTCTGGCTGGCCGAGGTGGAATCTTCCATGAATCCCAATGCCGAGAGCCATGCAGGGGCCGTCGGACTTTTTCAATTCATGCCGGCCACGGCCGAGCGCTTCGGGCTGCAATTGTCCCCGGTGGATGACCGGAAAACACCCGACAAGAGCGCGCGGGCGGCCGCCTGCTATTTGCGCCAGTTGCACCAGGAGTTCGGTGAATGGGCCCTTGCCCTCGCGGCCTATAATGCCGGCGAAGGACGTGTCAGCCGGACGATGAAGTCGCACAATGCCCGCACTTTCCGCGAGGTTGCCCCGCATCTGCCCCTCGAGACGCGGAAATATGTTCCGCGCGTGATGGCCATGATGGCCCTGCGCGAGGACCAGGCGCGCGGCGTTCCTGCCTCATTCTTCATGCCCTGAACATGAATGACGTTAAGATAAGTTTGCGGCGGTCGTGGCCCTTCGACAAAGCTCAGGACAGGCCGCTCGCCCTCCAAGGGGAAACGCTTGTGTTTTATGGAGGGCGGCGGGCCTCCGCCGCCGTTCGGCGGTGTGATTGGTGACCTGATATCTATTTTTTTCTTGCCAGTTTGTTCTGCCGATGGGCTTCTTCATGAATCGCGATCTGGCGCCTGACCTGGGGCAAGGTGATAAGCGGTTTTTCCCTTCCCAGGAGAACGTTGTAAACATTGTTGTAAAAACGTTCCGGACCGATCGGGAATGATTGCATCGTGTATCCGACTGATTTTTTCGCTTCGTCGGGATTAAATTTCCAGGTCTTTTCCACCCAGGGCAGGATTTCACGCGGATACCGGCGGTTCACGGACCATTTTTTCCATAATTTCTGCCTTGGCGCCTTGCGGGGGTCATAATATTTCCAGCGCAATTCCGTCTCGCCCCCGGACAGGCCGCCCAGCGTCCCGGAAATAACGTATCGTTCTTCGCTGGGATAGGCGAGGTACTGGGAAATATTAATTTCAATCGTCGGCGCCCCGGGGCCGTATATTGTCAGGGCGCAAAAGTCCTCCGCGTCGCCGCCGAGCCTGTTGTTGCAGGCCATGCGGCAGAAAACCCTCGGCTTGACGCCGGAGGGAAACAGCATCAGGGCCTGGTCAATCGCGTGCGGGCCGGTATTGAAGAGCGTGCCGCCCATGTTTTTCTGGAATGTCTGCCAGTCCCAGCGGCGGCAGAAATGCGACCAGTTGCTCCGGACATAAATGATTTCACCCAGGACGCCGGAATTGACAACTTCAAGTATCTTGTCAAAAAAAGGCTGCAGGCGGTTGTTCTGGAAGGGCGCGAGGAGAAGCCCGGCTTTCTTCGCGGCCGATGTCATTTTGTCGAATTCGGTGACGCTTTTTGCCATCGGTTTTTCGCACACGACCGGATATCCGGCCTTCAGCGCCATGATCGTGGCCGGAACGTGCAAGGGGGAAGGCAGGGCGTTGATGAAAAGATCAAACCCGCCGGCCCGGATCAGGTCGGAATAATCGGCGTATGTTCGCGCGCCGAATTCCCGTTCGGCGTCACGCCGGCGTTCGGCCAACTGGTCCGCCGCCGCCGTGATCTTGTATTTGTCGGTTTTGTTCCTGAGACACGCGGCGTGGATGCTGTAACCGCTGCGTCCCTGGCCGGCGATGCCGACCCGGATGATCTTGTCTTTCATTATTCTCAATCCTCGTTTGAGGCAACTACTTGACCTGTTCGACGACTATATTCTGGTCAATCTCGTCCTTGAGCATCCGTTCGATTCCCTGCTTGATCGTCATCGTGGCGTGCGGACAGCACCCGCAGGCGCCGGTCAGGCGGAGTTGGACATTGGTGTCTTTAATCGCGACGATTTCAAGGTCGCCGCCGTCGGCCTGGAGCATTTTGCGCAGTTCTTCAAGTTTCGTCCTGATTTTCTGTTCCATTTTTTGCCTGGCCTTTCTTTTTATTGATTAGTGAGTGCCTGATACAATCAAACCCGCAATGAAAAACAAGAAAAAATAATTAATAAAACCGGTAATTGTAGGAGCGCCACACCGTTGGCGCGAAAAAATCGCCTCGGCGGGGCGAGGCTCCTACGCAATTTTGGTTGTAGGATAGCCCGCTTTATTGAGAAATAGAGATAACGCGATGGATTCTACCTTCGGATTAATCTTTGTCCAACCAAAATGATCTTTAAAGCTAATGTAAAAAGTCAGGAACGCCCGAAGAGTCGTTTGAAACGGGACCATAGCGTCTGTTTGATTTCATCGCGCATGGCGCTGTCCTGCGCCGCCTCCTTGTTGGCCATCGCCCGCTGGTTGAACACATTTTCAATCTGGCGCAGCATGACCGGGTCGCTGTCCAGGAGCGTCTTGAAGGCATCCCGGTCGATTTCCAGCAGCGTGCCGTGCGTCCTGGCGGCGACGCGCGCGTTGCGCTTGTCGCCGGTCAACAGGCTCATCTCGCCGAAGAAATCGCCCGCGCCGAGGGTGGTGACTGTCCGGCCGTCGCGCACGACATGGAATTCACCCGCGAGGATAAAGAACATTGAGTCGCCTTCCGCGTCATTTTCAATGACCGCCTTTTCCGGTTCATAATCGCGGATCAGCCCGTAACGGAGCAGGTCGGCGACGTCGTCTTTGTTCACTCCGCTGAAAAAAGGCATGGCGCTTAAGACGCCGACAAAATTGGAATCGGCTTGCGGGGCGGCCGGACTTTGCATGACGACCGTGCGGATCGGATAGGGGATTTCAATCTTTTGTTTCTTGAACTGGTACCAGATGGCGGAGAAGACTTCATCCCTGATTTGGCGGTGGATGGAGAAGTCGCGGATGGCGTATTTGATCTTGTAGATAATGCTGGAATCGGCGTATTCGTGCAGGAAAACTCCCTCGCTGCTGTTTTGAACAACGTTGGGATTTGATTTAAGGATGGCTTCAATCGCGCGCTTGACCTTGATGGGCGGCACGTCATAACTGATGCCGATGGACAAAAACTCGTTCACTACGGGAGTGGGCTTGCTGTAGTTGACCACTTTCTGCGTGGCGATTTTGCTGTTCGGGATGACCATGTAATAGCGGTCAAGGGTCTCGATCTTTGTATAGCGCCAGTTCAGCTCGCGCACCTGCCCCTGCTGTCCTTCAATTTCTATCCAGTCGTTGATGTCAAACGGTTTTTCAACCTGGATCAGCAGCCCGGCGATAAAATTGCCGATCGTGTCCTGCATCGCCAGGCCGATAATCGCCGTGAGGATCGCCGAGGGCGTGAGGATTGCCGCCAGGTTCCAGTGCAGGACGCTTCGCAGGAACAGCATGACGAACAGGCCGATGATCACGAGCTTGATCGTGTCGCGCACGATGGTGCTGACGACAACCTTCCGGCTTTGCACGAGGAATTGGCCGATATAAAGGTTCACGACCAGGTGGACGCTCAGCCAGGCCGCCAGGAGCAGTTCAACCGCGTTGATCGGAAGTTTTAATCCAGGAAGGGCGAAACGCTTCAGGTATTCGCAAAGTCCGATCAGGACACCAAGGTGGGATATTCCCAGCAACCCGATTTTGGAGGCCCTTGACAACGGCATAAGACCGATGAGGATCAGCGCGGCCAGATAGCCCGCCGTGAGAATAATCAAAAACGGATAAAATTGGAATGTAACCGGCACTGCGATGCTCATACCCGGTTACGATAGCAGAGGCTTTTACGGAATCAATGCAATTATTATCTTGCCTTCGTCCCGAGCTCAGGCCGAGGGGAGCAATCCGCCAGTGGCGGAGGCCGAAACTTTTGCCGCAAAGGATTGCGGCAAAAGCGCATATCTCGCAGGCGGTTTTCCCTGTGAGATATGCGGGTTAGCCCGGCCGATTTTGTCCCGGCTGGCGCGCAAATCGGGCTGAACAAAACCGAGAATGGAGCTTGTCATTTGCGCGGAAATTTGAGAAGAAGACCGGATGTCCGCTGAGGAAATAAAAAATAACACCCGCCGCCGTCCGGAGTTTGTGGTCGGCGCTTTGCTTTCTGCCCTCGATATCGCCTGGATTCTCGGCGCCGTCTTTCTGTTTCTTGTCTGGCTTTGTGATCCGGTTGAATTCAGATGGGGGCCGGCTCATTTTACTTCCCATTGGGGACTTAAGCCGGTCCTGATTGTCATGCTGCTGCCGCTGATCCGGGCCGGATTAAGGCGTTTCGCAAGCCGCCATTTGCATGTGCAGTCGCGCGGTTTATGGGCATTTGGCTGGTTCCGCCGGGCTCTTTTCTCGCTCGCCGCGGTCATAGTTTTTTTTGCCGCCATTGAAGCCATCCTCGTTGCGGTTGATTTCAAATATGAAATGCCGGCGATTGTCTTTACTGGCAAGGACGATTTTGACGGCATTAAAATCAGCGAAACCATTCCCGACACCGAGCTCCTTTACCGCTTCAAGCCGGGCGATGTTTTTGCCGGACGGCGGATTAACGCCATGGGGTTCCGCGAAAGGGAAGTGAACCCCGTCAAGAAGGAAGGTTCAATCCGGGTGATTTGCATGGGGGATTCGGTGACCGCCCAGGGATTGCCGGGCTATTCGGAATATTTAAACGGCCTGTTGGCGGCCAAGCCTCCCACTCCTCAGCCCTGGGAAGCGTTCAATATGGCCGTTCACGGCTACACTATCCGGCAGGGCTTGATCCTGTTTCGCCGCCAGGTCCGTCAACTGAAGCCCGATATTGTCACGGTTTATTTCGGCTGGAACGATCATTGGCTGGAGGCCCAGAGCGACGATATGCTGCTGGCCGTGCGCGTCAACCCGGTTGTCGGGAAAATATTCGACCAGCTTCGCGAAAGACGGATATTCATGGCGCTGCATTGGCTCATGAACTCCACTCATCGCCAGACGCGCGATGTCAACAAACGCGTCTTCAGGGTCCCGCCCAAACGATACGAGGAATTGCTAAAGCAGCTTGTGGCCGAGATACGCCAGTCGGGCGCCGTCCCGGTGCTGATTACCGCCGCCTGCCGTCCATTGACGGACGACGATGTCGGCAAAAAACGCATCCGTTCAAAAGAGCAGGGCGATCAGGTTCATCGGCAATACATCAATATCACGCGCGATGTGGCGAAAAAGACGGGAGCGCCGCTTTTTGATCTCGAGGAAATTTTCAAGGGGCCGGAATGCGACATATATTTTGCCTCCGATGCCATTCATTTTGACCAGTTTGCCCGCGAAGACCGCCTCGCCACGATGCTTTTGCCGGAAAGCCAGCCCGGTTTGAATCGAATCGCCGCGGAATTGTATAAATTCCTGGAACAGCTGGTCGCCGGGCCGGAATGGAAAAAGCGGGTAAACAACTGATCCGCCCGCTCCGGTGCCTTCGCTTTGTTTTGGATTGTAATTTCATCCGGCGGGTGGTAAAAGTTCCCTTATGAAAGAAAATTACTCGGCCGAATTAAACAAGCCGGACAAGGAGTTTGAGCAGGGATTGCGTCCGCGTAAATTCGGCGATTTTGTCGGCCAGCAGAAAGTCAAGGAGCGCCTGGAGCTTGCCGTCCAGGCCGCGACCGGCCGGAAGGACGTCCTTGACCATGTCCTCCTCTCCGGGCCGCCCGGCCTGGGAAAGACAACCCTGGCCTATATCCTGGCCGACGCCATGGGCGTCAACATCAAGTCCACCTCCGGGCCGATCATCGACAAGCCGGCCGACCTGGCCGGGCTCCTGACGAGCGTCGAGGCGGGCGACGTTGTCTTTATAGACGAAATCCACCGGATGCAGAAATCGGTGGAGGAATACCTTTACTCGGCGATGGAGGACTTCGCGATTGACATCATGATCGACCAGGGGCCGAACGCCCGCTCGGTCCGGCTTTCCCTCCCGAAATTCACCCTGGTCGGCGCGACAACCCGCAGCGGGCTCCTGTCTTCCCCGCTGCGCTCCCGGTTCGGCCTGACCTGTCGCCTGGATTATTACCATGCCGATGATTTGAAAATTATTTTAAAAAGATCGGCCGGCATTCTCAAGGTTGATGTTGACGAGGGCGGCGCCTCTGAAATTGCCGCGCGGGCCCGGGGCACGCCGCGCATCGCCAACAACCTCCTGCGGCGCGTGCGGGATTACGCCCAGGTGAAGGCCGATAACAAGATTGTCAAGGCGATCGCCGACCGGGCCCTGGAGATGTTGGACATTGACAAGTACGGCCTGGACGACATGGATAAGCGCATCATGGCCGCCATCGTCCATAAGTTTGCCGGCGGGCCGGTCGGGTTAAATTCGCTGGCCGTGTCGGTCGGCGAGGAGCCGGATACGATCGAGGAGGTCTATGAGCCCTATCTAATCCAGGAGGGCTACATGAAAAGGACCCCGCAGGGGCGCCAGGCCACGGAATTGTGCTACGCGCGCATGGGGTTGCAGCCTTTAAACCGTCAGGGATCGTTAATCTAACGCAAAGGCGGACAGTCCGGGTAGTCTGCAGGCTGGGAAAAATGGGTTGGAAAAACACGTCGGGATCAAACGCGCATCTTTCGGAACCGTTAACCGTGGTTATCATGGGCGCTTCCGGCGATTTGGCGCGGACAAAAATCATCCCGGCCCTTTACTCGCTCTATTGCCAGGGCCATTTGCCGCAAAAATTGCGCGTAGTCGGGTACGCCCGCAGCGAATTCAGCGACGAAGCTTTTCGCCGGAAAATTGCCGAGAATCTCAAATGCCGCTGCACGGGTGACAACGTTGACCGCAGCGACGAGTTCCTCGCCTGTTGCTCCTATTGCCAGGGTTCCTACGAGGCGGGTGAATCATACCGGCGCCTCGTGAATGTCCTTGAGCGGCTCGAGGGGCGCGCGGGCGCGAACCGCATGTTCTATCTGGCCATTCCCCCGGCGGTCTTCCTGGACGTGGCGCGCGCGATCGGCCAGAGCGGCCTGGCCCGGCCGGTTGACGCCCGCTGGACGCGCGTCGTGGTCGAGAAACCGTTCGGGTCAGACCGCGAGTCTTCCGACCAGCTGGTGCGCGACATGGTCGCCGTCTTCACCGAGGAGCAGACTTACCGGATTGACCATTATCTCGGCAAGGAATTGATCCACAACCTCTTGATCCTGCGTTTCGCGAACGTGACCTTCGAGCCGATCTGGAACCGGAACTACATTGACCATGTCCAGATCACCTGGAAGGAAAACATCGGCGTGGGCGATCGCGGCGGTTATTATGACAACTATGGCATCATCCGCGACGTCATGCAGAACCATCTCCTGCAAATAATGGCCCTCGCCGCCATGGAGCCGCCCAGCCGCCCGGATGCCGCTTCCATCCGCGGCAAGACCGTCGAATTGCTGCGCGATGTCCCGCCCTTGCGCCTGGAAGACCTGGTATTGGGGCAATACACCTCGGCCGTGACCGCCGCGGGGCGCCAGCGCGCGTACCTGGAAGAGTCCAACATGCCGGCCGGCTCCCGGACCTCCACTTACGCCGCGGCGGTCCTGCGCGTCAACAACTGGCGCTGGGACGGCGTTCCGTTCTTTATGCGGGCGGGCAAGGCGCTCGAGACGAAATTATGCGAGGTGCGCCTTTGTTTCAAGCAGACCCCGGCCAATATTTTCAGCCGGTACGATAACAGCCGCCTGCCGGACGAGCTTGTCATCCGCATCCAGCCGGACGAGGCGATTTACTTTAAAATAATCAACAAGGTGCCCGGCCTGCATGTCTCGCTCGGACAGTCCATGCTGGACATGCAGTATTCCGCCGTATTCGGCCAGGAGATTCCCGATGCTTACGAATGTCTCCTGATGGACGTGCTCGAGGGCGACAAGACCATGTTCGTCAGCACGCCGGAACTCGGGGCGCTCTGGGATGTCTTCACGCCGGTCCTGCACGACATTGACGCCCGGCAGATCAGGCCCGATCCGTATCCGTTCCTCAGCCGCGGGCCGTCCGCGGCGGACGCGTTGATCGAGCGCTACGGGCGCAAATGGGCGAATTAATTCCCAGCGCTGAATTCCGGTTGTTTCTCCTATTGACACTTATCCCCCCGGTTATTAATGTCCCCTTCCGTTTATTCCAACATAAGGCATTAAATGCAATTATCGGTTCAAAATGTGGCGCGGTTCCTGGACATCTCCGAAAAAAATCTTTATCGGATGATTGACCGCGGTGAAATTCCGGCGCAAAAGGTCTTTAACCAGTACCGGTTCAACCGGACCGAGCTCCTTGATTGGGCGATGGAGAACCATAAGGCCCTTTCCCCCGAGTTTTTCAAAAACGAGGAAAAATTTCCCGACGCGGCATTGTCAAGCGCGTTGAAGTCGGGCGGTATTTTTTATCAGCTGGCGGGCGCCGACAAAAAAACAGCCTTGCGTTCGCTCGTGGCCGTCTTGCATCTGCCCCCGGATGCCGACCGCGAGTTGTTGTTGAAAATGCTCCTGGCGCGGGAAGCGATGGAATCCACCAGCATCGGCGAGGGCATCGCCGTGCCGCACGCGCGCAATCCGCTCGTGTTGCACGTCACCGAGCCGCAAATCGCGCTGGGTTTTCTCCGGACCCCGGTTGATTTCCAGGCCCTGGACGGCAAGCCGGTTTTCGCGCTCTTCACGATGATCACGCCGACGGTCCGCATCCATCTGCATTTACTTTCGCGCCTTGCCTTTGCCCTGCAGGACGCCGGGTTTCGCGATGCCGTCCGCCGTCAGGCGCAAGGCGACGAAATTTTCCGCGAATTGGCGAGGGTTGAATCCACATTCGCGCCGGACGCAAAGAAGGCGCGATGAACATCATTTTATTTAATCTCCTGCTCATGGTCGCGGCGGGCGTCTTTTCCTGCGTTGTCGGCCGGCGGGGCAGTGATAAATTATCCGCCGCCATCGGTGCGCTCGGGATCATCGCCGGCTCGCTCGGCGCCGTGGCGACGGCGGTCGTGGTTTTGATCGACGCCCAGCCGCTCAGCCTGAAATTGGAATGGTTGCTGCCGCTCGGCTCGTTTTCGGTCGGCATTGACTCGTTGTCCGCCTTGTTTCTTTGCGCGATTTTCTTCCTGGCAATCCTCTGCGCCCTTTACGGATGGGGTTATAACTCTCCATCCGGTAAAAATCCCGGCGACCGGTGCGCCTGGCTCTGGCTCAGTCTGCTGACGGCTGCCATGGCGCTGGTCGTGATCGCGCGCGACGCGGTCCTTTTCCTGCTGGCCTGGGAACTGATGTCGCTTTCCTCGTTCCTGCTGGTGGCATTCGAGAATAACAGCGAAAAAGTATGCCGCGCCGCCTGGACATACCTGGTCGCCACCCACCTCGGCTCGGCTTTTCTCCTGGTCATGTTTGTCCTGATGGGCGCCGTGTCCGGTTCGTTTGAGTATGAGTCTTTCGCCGCGCTGCAGGGGCAGCACCCGGCGTTTATCAACCTGCTTTTTATATTGGCCCTGGTCGGGTTCGGCGCCAAGGCGGGATTGTATCCGTTGCACGTCTGGTTGCCCGAGGCCCATCCGGCGGCGCCCAGCCATGTTTCCGCCCTGATGTCGGGGGTCATGATAAAAACCGGCATTTACGCCCTGATTCGCCTCGTTTCCATCCTGGGGCCGCCGCCGCCCTGGTGGGGCTGGCTGCTTGTCGCGATCGGCGCGGTTTCCGGGGTGCTTGGCGTAGTCCTCGCGCTCGCCCAGCATGATTTGAAACGCCTCCTGGCTTACCACAGTGTCGAGAATATCGGCATCATCGCCCTGGGAATCGGCCTGGGTCTCCTCGGGTGGAGTTATGACAACGCCTTCATCATGATCGCCGGATTCGCCGGCGGACTTTTGCATGTTATCAATCACGCGCTCTTCAAGGGGCTTCTCTTCCTTTCGGCCGGGTCGGTCGTGCATGCCACCGATTGCCGCGAGATGGAAAAGATGGGCGGCCTCTTGAAAAGCATGCCCGTGACCGGCGCGGCGTTTTTCACCGGATCAGCCGCGATCTGCGGCCTGCCGCCGCTCAACGGCTTTGTGAGCGAGTTTTTAATTTACACCGCGGCCGTGGCCTGCGTCCTGCAGAACCAGGTCGGAGCGGTCCTTCCGGGCGTCGCGGTGGTCGGTGCGCTGGCCCTGATCGGCGGCCTGGCCGCGGCATGTTTCACAAAGGCCTTCGGGGTGGTTTTTCTCGGCGAAGCGCGCTCTGCGCAGATGGCCGGCGCGCATGAATGCGGATGGAAGATGCGCCTGCCGATGATCGTCCTTTCCCTGGCCTGCCTGGTCGTGGCGCTCCTGGCGCCCTTCATTTTACCGATGCTTTTTGCCGCGATCGGGGATATCACTTTCGCGCCTCTTGAATTCGAGCTGGCCAGCCTTGTCTGGTTGAAAGCGGTCCTGATGTGGATCAGCATGGGATCGTTGATGCTTTTGAATTTAATATTGTTGCTGGCGTTCTTAAGGCTGATGCTCTTCCGGGGCCGGGTCCCGGGAAAAACCCTTACCTGGGATTGCGGGTTTGCCGCCCCTTCGCCCCGGATGCAGTATACGGCTTCCTCGTTCGCCCAGCCGATCACTAACATGTTCCGCCGCGCGCTGGACATCAAGACCCGGGGCAGCCTGCCGGCGGGCTTGTTCCCTGAAAACGCCTCGTTCGGCACGCATGCCGGGGACGCGGCCCGGCGCTATTTTTTCGACCCGCTTTTCCGTTCCGTTGACCGGGCCATGGGCTGGCTGCGCTGGATCCAGGAAGGCCGCGTCCAGGTTTATGTGCTTTATATCACCGTGACCCTGTTGGTCCTGTTGCTCTTCGCGCTCCGGGAATAAACCATGGAAATTGAGAATATTTGCGCATATCTGCTGGTGCTGATCGCCTCGCCGCTCCTGCTCGGCGTGATCAACCGCACCAAGGCTTTCTTTGCCGGCCGCCGCGGCCAGCCGCTTTTCCAGGCTTATCGCGACATTGCCAAGCTCCTGAGGAAGGACGCCGTTTACAGCCGCACCACCACCTGGGTCTTCAAGGCCGGGCCGGTTGCCGGCTTGGCCGCGGCCCTGCTCGCGCTGATGTTCATCCCGCTCGACGGCGTTCACGCCCTGCTTTCATTCAACGGCGACTTCCTGCTCGTGGCCTATCTGCTCGGCGTGATGCGCTTTTGCACCGTGGCCTCCGCGCTCGATACCGGCTCGAGTTTCGAGGGCATGGGCGCCAGCCGCGAGGTCCAGTTTTCGGCGATTGCCGAGCCGGCTTTGTTGCTCGGCATGCTCGTCCTTATCCGCCTGACCGGCTGCCTGTCGCTGGCGGCCGGCCTGGGATCGCTCTCCTCGGTCATGACGGCCGAATCGAGCCCGGCCGTGATTCTCCTGTTCATGGCCTGGTTCCTGGTCTTCCTCGTGGAAAACGCCCGGATCCCGTTTGACGATCCGAACACGCACCTTGAATTGACCATGATCCACGAGGTCATGGTCCTGGACCACGGCGGCCCGGATTTTGCCTTCATCCTTTACAGCGCGGCGCTCAAGATCTGGATCCTCGGCGCTTTGCTCGTGAACCTGTTCGTCCCGTTCCGCACCGGCTACGCGCTGCTTGATTTTGGCGCGATGTTCGCCGGCATGCTGCTGCTGGCGGTCGTGGTCGGAGTGATTGAGTCAACCCGCGCGCGGATAAGATTGCTGCGCGCGCCGCAACTGCTTGTCGCGGCCTGCGCCTTTTCAATCCTGGCGCTTATTCTTGTTTTGAGGTGATTATGCACGGCATGACGGAAAATATAATGGCGGTTCTCCTGCTGGTCAACCTGGCGCTGATGGCCAGCAGCCGGCTGGCCGGCTGCATAAACCTGGTTGCCTTGCAGGGCATTGTCCTGGGACTTTTGCCTTTCTTTTCGCCGGCGGGTTTTACGCCGCGCGGATTTTTCCTGGCCGGCTTTGTGGTGGTCCTGAAGGGCCTGGTTTTCCCGCGCCTGCTGGCGAACGCCATCCGCAACGCCTCCGTCCGGCGCGAGGTGGAGCCGTTTATCGGCTACGGCTTCTCGCTTGTGATCGGCACCGCCTTGACCGTGGTTTCATTCTGGCTGGGGGCCAGGCTGCCGCTGCCGTCATCCGCGGCCGGGATGAGCCTTGTCCTGCCGGGGGCGATCGCGACGATTTTCACCGGGCTGTTTTTGATTGTAAGCCGGCGCAAGGCCGTGACGCAGGTGCTCGGTTACCTGGTGATGGAAAACGGCATTGCCGCCTTCGGCCTGGCGGTGGTCTCGGAAATACCGTTGCTGATTGAGCTCGGAATTCTGCTCGACGCTTTTGTGGCGATATTCGTCATGGCGATCATGATCTATCACATCAGCCGCGAGTTTGACCACATTGACGCCGACCAGTTGAGCACGTTGAAAGGGTGATGAAGTGATTTTTATTGAAAACAATCTCTGGTTGCTGGCGGTCCTGCCGGTCCTGATCGGGTTGGTCAGTCTCCTTCTGCCTTCCGCGCGGCTGGTCCTGGGCGCGACCGCGGCGGGCATGCTCCTCAGCGCCGGGATGGATATATGGGCGGTGGTCGCGGTCTTCACAGGCGGGCCGCTGGCTTCCAACGGCGACTGGTTCCGGATTGACGCCCTCTCGGCTTATCACATCGCGATCATGATGATCGTCTTCCTTTTAAGCTCCTTCTTTGCCGTTTCATATTTCAGGAATGAGCCGGAAGACATGCGGCTCAATCTCCGTTCCGCGCGGCGCTTCGCGGCCCTCTGGCATGGCGCCCTGGCCGCCATGACCCTTGTCCTGATTTCCAATAACATCGCGATCATGTGGGTCGGCGTGGAAGCCACGACGCTCCTGACGGCTTTCCTGATCTGCCTGCATATGTCCGCCGTCTCGCTCGAGGCCACCTGGAAATACCTGATCGTCTGCTCGGTCGGGGTCGCCTTCGCCTTCATGGGCGTTTTGCTGCTCGCCGCCTCGGTCGGGGCGCCGGTTCCCGGCGCGCCCGTCCTGCAATGGACTTATCTGCGCGGCCTGGCCGGGGTGCTGGACCCGCGGCTTGTCAAGCTCTCCTTTGTATTTTTATTGATCGGTTACGGCACCAAGGCCGGGATTGCGCCCATGCACAGCTGGCTGCCGGACGCCCACAGCCAGGCCCCGGCGCCGGTCTCGGCGATTTTTTCCGGCTTCATGCTGAATATGGCGCTCTACTGCCTCATGCGCCACCTGCCGATTGTCACCGCCGCCCTCGGGAGCGATGCCTGGACAAATTCCCTGCTGGTTTTCTTCGGGCTCTTCTCGGTGCTGATCGCGTCGGTTTTCATCCTTTCCCAGCATGACCTGAAAAGATTCCTGGCGTATTGCAGCGTCGAGCATCTCGGGATCATCATGCTCGGCCTGGGGCTTGGTCCGCTCGGCGTCTTCGCCGCGCTCTTTCACACGCTGAATCATTCCCTCTGCAAGACGTTGGGCTTTTTCGGCGCCGGCCGCCTCGGGCAGATTTACGCCTCGCATGACATGCGCAAAATCACCGGATCGTTGCGCGCCAATCCGGCCTGGGGGTGGGGGCTCTTCGCGAGCATCCTTGTCCTGATCGGCGTGGCGCCGTTCGCGGTCTTCATGAGCGAGCTGATGATTCTCAAGGCCGCGGCGGATGCGCGCGGCTATTTCACGATTGCCTTGTTCCTGCTCGGGGTCGGCGCCGTGTTCGTGGGCGCGCTCCGGCACGCGATCGGCATGGCCTGGGGCGCGAAACCGGACGAGATTGCCCCATCCGGCGCCGGTTTAATCGATAAAATAATCATCATCGCGCCCCTCGCGGTTCTTCTGGTCCTCGGCGTCTGGATGCCGTCATTTTTCAGGACCGCTCTTGACATGGCCGCCGGCATAGTCTGCGGGGGGCAGCCATGAGCGAAAACACTTTTCTGCCGGTCATCCATGGCGTGATTGTCCAGCGGTCGGATATTCCCAGGCTGGCGGCCGAAAATTTTCGCGCGGCGGTGATCGGGGCCGTCGGGCGCGGGGAGCGGATAGTTTCCCTTTTCGGTCATCCTTTGCGGGATGGACGGGTTGAAATTATCGCGGTCCTGGCCGATGACGCGCAAGGCTCGCTCGCGACGGCCGCTTTTGTTGTCGGGGAAAACGGAAAATACCCGGCCCTTACTCCGGAATGCCCGCAGGCCCATTGGTTTGAGCGCGAGATCGCCGAGCAATGGGCCGTGACCCCGGTCAACCATCCCTGGTTGAAACCGATCCGGTTTCACGCGCCATATCTTGCCGACCGGGAATCATGTTTCCGGAAAAATCCGGGCGGGATTTCCGGGCCGGGCATTGCCGATTATTTCCGCGTGGAAGGCGAGGAAGTCCATGAGGTCGCCGTCGGCCCGGTCCATGCCGGCATAATCGAGCCGGGGCACTTCCGTTTCCAATGCCACGGCGAGAACGTTTTCCACCTTGAAATAGAGCTTGGTTACCAGCATCGGGGCGTTGAAAGGCATCTGCTGAATGGGCCGGATAAAAAGACCATGCATTACATTGAAACCGCCGCGGGCGACAGCACGATCGCGCACGCCATGGCCTGCTGCCATAACATGGAAACCCTGGGCGCGGCGCGGGTCAACGCCCGCTCGCAGGTATTGCGCGGCATCGCGCTTGAACTGGAACGCCTCGCAAACCACACCGGCGACCTCGGGGCCCTGGCCGGCGACATCGGGTTTCTGCCGACCGCCTCCTATTGCGGCCGGATCCGGGGCGACTGGCTCAATATGACCGCGGTCCTGTGCGGCAACCGTTTCGGGCGCGGCCTGGTCCGTCCCGGCGGGACGGATTATGATCCGGACGAAAACGATGTCAAGGAACTGAACGCCAGGCTCGACGCCGCCGAACGCGATACGGCCAATGCCGTCGAGTTGCTCTGGCAGTCCGGCTCCGTCATGGCCCGTTTTGAGGACACCGGGCGGTTGGATTCCGGGACGGCCGGCGCGCTGGGACTGGTCGGGCCGGCGGCCCGCGCCTGCGGCATGGCGCGCGACGCTCGCCAGGATTTTCCCTCGGGTATTTTCCGTTACGCGCAAATTCCGGTTTCCACCTGGCAGAGCGGCGATGTTTTCGCGAGGGCCTTTGTCCGCTGGCTGGAGATTCAACGTTCGATCGCTTTCATCCGCGAGCAGTTGATCTTGCCCGGGGGCGGCGAGGCGCGGGGGAATATCAATCCGCTCGAGCCGGACGCCATGGCCGTTTCCCTGGTTGAGGGCTGGCGGGGCGAGGTGTGCCATGTGGCCTTGACGGACGCGGAAGGGCGTTTTGATTGCTACAAGATCGTGGATCCCTCGTTCCATAACTGGTCCGGCCTGGCGATGGCGATGCGCGGACAGCAGATATCCGATTTCCCATTGTGCAATAAGAGTTTCAACCTTTCGTATTGCGGGCATGATTTGTGAGTTTTGAGCAGGATATAAGGTGGATAGACTGAAGACTGAAGGAAGAGTTTAAGAGATTTTGAATTGCCGATTTCAGGGAAAATAATCGAAAATCGGAAATCGAAAATTGAAAATTGAAAATCTGACAGTCTTCAGTTTATAGACTAAACAACATTTTAAATAAGGATCAAAAATGTGGCGTGTTTTTTCGGCGAGGGCAAGGCAGAAATACAGGACCGTTGATTATCCGCGGCAGAAACCGGTTTTGCCGGCAAAGTTCCGCGGCCGTCCGGTCCTTGACGGGCAGCCGGTGAAGGATCCGGAACGGATTCTTCAATCGTGTCCGACCGGAGCGCTCGGCGCCGGAGCTGACCGGAAATTGCGGCTCGACATGGGATTATGCATTTTCTGCGGGCGGTGCGAAAAGGTTTGCTCGGAAGAAGGGGTGGGGGCGATAAAATTTTCCCGGGAACACTCGCTTGCGGCGCGGCGGCGCAACGATTTGATTTTAACCGGACAGGGGCCGAAGCTGGCGGAAGCGTTGGACAAAAAAGCGCTGAAACTGTTCGGCCATTCGTTGAAATTGCGCCAGGTAAGCGCCGGCGGATGCAACGCCTGTGAGGCGGATGTGAACGTGCTCAATACGGTTGTCTTTGACCTGGGAAGGTTCGGGATCCAGTTTGTCGCCTCGCCCCGCCATGCCGATGGACTCCTGATCACGGGGCCGGTCACAAAGAACATGGAGCTTGCCCTGCAAAAGACCTATGCCGCCGTCCCGGGACCGAAATTTGTCATTGCCGTCGGCGCATGCGCCATTTCCGGCGGTATTTATGCCGGGCATGAGGAATGTCATCCGGGAGCGAGCGGCCTGCTTGACGTGGATTTGTTCATTCCCGGATGCCCGCCTCATCCCTGGACTATCCTGGATGGCTTGCTGCGCCTGCTCGGCCGGCTGGATGGACAATAATTTCCGCGTGTTCCGCGGGCAGTAATCTCTTTTGCTACTCCGAGACTTGACTTCTCCGGCATCGGTGGAAAATCATTCCAATTTCCGCGTGTTCCGCGGGCAGTAATCTCCCCTTATGAAACATGCGGGCTGACGGTAACGACCTGGTTGTGGCCCTGCTTGCGCGCCATGATCAGTCCGCTGCCGAGCTTGGAGAAGATTTGTTCCAGGGAGATATTCAAGTCCTCTTTCCGTTCAAAAGTCATTCCCGCCCCGCTGATCAGGATGGGGCAGCCGGAAAAGAAGGAAGTTTGTTGCTGGACCACGTTGCGGATGTTTTCCATCGTTTTGGCGGCATCCGCGGCATTCATCCCCCCCAGGCAGATGATGAATTCGTTGGCGGCAAACCGGCCCACCACGTCAATATCGCGCACGCCCGAGTGGATCAGGTGGAACACTTCCTCAAGCAGGGCGTGACCCGCGGCTATGCCGCAGCCCGTAACGTATTGGGTGTAGTTGTCAACGCTGAATAGCATCAACGAGAGCGGGGTGCCATACGTTTTTGCGCGGGCAATCTCGCGATGGTATTGGTCGAGGAAGGCGTGGTATTTGAGGGCCTTGCTGGCCTCGTCAATCCGCGCCAGGTTGCGCGTCAGGAAAAGAAGCTCGTGCTTGGATATCTGCTGGCCGATCAGGTACGCCACCACCAGCAGTTCCCGGGCTTCATCCTCGGTGAAGAGCGGTTCCTTGACACGGTCGCAGTGCAGGTACCCGACCGCGCGCTGGTTCTGGATGATCGGCACGACGCAGACATGCTTGAAATCAGTCTCAAGCTTCAGCTCGGCATAGGCCGGGTCGGAAGGATCCAGGTTGTTGAAAAAAACATATTCGTGCTTCATCAGGAGGCGGTCGGTGATGTTGCCGCGCGCGATGCGGCTGAAATGCTTTATGAAGGAATAGCTAAGGTTGCGCGAGTTCCGGATGACGAGATTGTTGGTGTTTTCATCCACCACGAGGGCGGCGAGCGTCTGGTGCGGACAATGGTTCTTTATGTTCTCAAGGATGATGTGCAGGGATTCCTCGATCGTAACCGCCCCGCCGAGTTCGCGGGAAATATTAATCATCCTTTCCACGAGTGTCTTGATCCCATTTGACATGTTTTGTGCTCCTTTCATTAATAATGAAACCTATTCTCGACGAAATGTCAATTGTTATATATATTTGGTTGTAATGCCTCAGTTATAAGGGCTAATTGTCATTCCCGACTTGATCGGGAATCCAGAAAAAGCAATACTGGATTCCCGCTTTCGCGGGAATGACAGTATTGAAGTTCACAACCTACCCACATAACTGAGGCATTACGTTGGTTTCGCTTGTGTCCCGTCTGGATGCGGAACTGCGATTGTGCTTTATGAAACAAAATTATTGCAAATTATCCGTTCAAAAGCCCTGGCGCGACCCGGTTGTGCGCGATTTTGTGCGCCGGGCGCTTGAGGAGGATATCGGCCCGGGCGACATTACCTCTCGCGCGCTGCTTGATCCCTCGCGTTCAATCACGGCGGAAATCATCGCGCGGCGCGGTTACGTCGTCGCCGGGACTGAGATTGTCCGGCTCGTCTGCCGGCTCGTGGACCGCAGGATCGCCTGCCGGGTATTGATCCCGGACGGCAAAAAGGCGGGCGCCGGAAAGTCAATCATCCTGCTCTCCGGCCCGGCGCGGTCCATCCTGGCCGCCGAGCGCACGGCGCTTAATTTTTTCCAGCGCCTGACCGGCATCGCCTCCCTGACCGCGCGATATGTGGCCGCGGTCAAGCATTGGCGGACAAATATCCTGGACACGCGCAAGACGACGCCGAACATGCGGCTCCTTGAAAAATACGCCGTGCGGTGCGGCGGCGGGCATAATCATCGCCTTGGACTTTACGACATGGTCCTGATCAAGGACAATCATCGTTCCCTCTGGCAGGAATGTTATTCTTTGCGCGAGGCCGTCATGACGGCGCGGGAAAAATATCCCGATAAGCCGGTGGAGGTGGAGGTTGAATCCGTCGCCCAGTTCAAGGACGCCCTTTCGGCGGCGCCGGAATGGATAATGCTCGATAACATGCCGGTGACGATGATGAAAAAGTGCGTGGCGCTGCGCGGCGGCCGCACCCGGCTGGAATCCTCCGGCGGCATCACCTTGAAAAATATCGGCAAAATTGCCGCGACCGGCGTTGACGCGATTTCAATCGGCGCCCTGACCCATTCCGCCCTCGCGGCCGATCTGTCGCTGGAGGTCGAGATTGAGCCGAATGGCGCTAAGATAAGTGTGCAGCGGTCGGGGCCCTTCGACAAAGCTCAGGACAGGCCGCCCGCCCTCCATGTGGGAAACGCTTATGTTTTATGGAGGGCGGCGGGCCTCCGCCGCCGTTCGGGCTTTAAAAACGGGCTTGGCTTATCATCATTTCCCCCTGTGCCCGTTACGGGGCGAAGGAAGGTGAAAAATTAACCGCCAGGTATCACAACGCGTGCGCAGGATAGGGGCGGGGTTGGTCAATACGCGCCTGGGAAAACCGCTTTATTATTTTGACGAGGTTACCTCGACCAATGACGTCCTCCGGGAAAAGGCGGCCGAGGGCGCGCCGGAGGGTTGCGTCGTCATCGCCGGCGCCCAGACCGCCGGCCGCGGCCGGCGCGGGAAACGCTGGCTGTCTGTCCCCGGCAAGGGGGTTTATCTCTCGCTGCTTTTGCGTCCGCACTGGCCGGCGACCGAGGCGCCTTATATCGCATTTTTCGCGGCATTGGCGGCGGCGCGAACCCTTGACCGGTTTAATGTCGGCGACGTGAAACTGAAATGGCCGAATGATCTGCTGATCAACGGCAAAAAAATCGGCGGTGTCCTGGTTGAACCCAGGGTCAGCCGCGGTATGCTGGAATTTGTCGTGGTAGGCGTCGGCATAAACGTCCGGCACAGCGCCGGTGATCTGAAGCCGCTCGGGATCAACGCGGCGACCTCGTGTCATCTTGAAGGGGCCGACGTGACCTGTGATGACGTCATCATCAACCTGCTCTCTGAATTTGATATTTGTTACTACATGGTCCAGTGCGGCGACCGGAAGGCGATCATGGAGGAATGGGCGAAGAGGAGTATTAAGGAAAGAGGTCAGAAGCCGGTAAAAGGAAGAGGTCAGTAGTCAGCGGTCAGTGGAAGGAAGAGGCTAGAGGAGTGTATCACGCAGACGTGTATTTATAGGTTGTCATGCTGAGCGTAGCGAAGCATCTCCATCATAACGAGATTCCTCGCACGCTCGGAATGACAATCCCGTGATTTTTCTAGCGTTTTTCAGTCTTATAAATTCATTTAATTCAGTTACATTACACTAGAAGTCCCTGGCCGACGCTCGGGCAGGCGGGCGGGCAGAAGTCAGAGGTCAGTGGCAGGCAGAAGTCAGCAGGCATAAAACAGAAGATTGTTAGTGCAAGCACGGAATTAATTT